>NZ_JASODI010000050.1 GCF_030211955.1 Corynebacterium frankenforstense
GTGTCGTGCCAGACACCCGACAGCGCGCTGACGTACCACCCACCCCGAACCGGACAGGACGGGTCTTTGTGGTGGCCCCTGAATCTGTGACCGTTGCCCGCCGCCAACGTGGCGTGCGTCCACCCGGATTTGAGAGAAAAATAAGAAAAACTCCTTAGAAAGGAGGTGATCCAGCCGCACCTTCCGGTACGGCTACCTTGTTACGACTTCGTCCCAATCGCCGATCCCACCTTCGACCACTCCCCCCACAAGGGTTGGGCCGTGGGCTTCGGGTGTTACCGACTTTCATGACGTGACGGGCGGTGTGTACAAGGCCCGGGAACGTATTCACCGCAGCACTGCTGATCTGCGATTACTAGCGACTCCGACTTCATGGGGTCGAGTTGCAGACCCCAATCCGAACTGAGGCCGGCTTTAAAAGGATTAGCTCCACCTCACGGTATCGC
>NZ_JASODI010000051.1 GCF_030211955.1 Corynebacterium frankenforstense
AACACCGACGGTCTACGACCACCTACCAACCGCATGGCTGCCTGTTCCGTGCAAATGGGCTTTGCAGGGGGCTGGCGCGGTTCCTGGCGACCTGAAAGCCCCTGGTTAGGGGTATCGGCGCGCTTGACCTCCTGAGAGCCTCTGTAAGCGTTTTTCGCGCCTTCCATGCCCTGGCGGGCATCTAAAACCCGTTTCGTGCGTCTGAGAGCTTTTGAGCGCGTTTGAGGGGCTATCTGGCGACTCATCCCCAAAAGAACAACACCGGGATCACCGACAACA
Source organism: Corynebacterium frankenforstense (assembly GCF_030211955.1). Taxonomy (GTDB): domain Bacteria; phylum Actinomycetota; class Actinomycetes; order Mycobacteriales; family Mycobacteriaceae; genus Corynebacterium; species Corynebacterium frankenforstense_A. Next base: position 280 of record NZ_JASODI010000051.1, read on the forward strand.
TGCGAGAGGTGATCCCGCTCGCCGCAAGTCGATGACCGAGCGTAGCGAGCGAATCGACGAGGAAGCGGAAGAGAACCGGAAGCCACATTGAGCACTTACGCACTGATGCGGGGTGTCGGGGTGAAGCCCTGACCAAGTGGTAATCGTATCGGCGTGCATGCGC
>NZ_JASODI010000052.1 GCF_030211955.1 Corynebacterium frankenforstense
AAAATCGAAAGTCCGCATGACTTCGTTGACGACAATCCTCAAACCCTTGCTACGAGCGGAATTTCGAAAATCGAAAGCAATCTATATAAAGACTATAAAAATAATATAGATACTAATAGATACGATATAGATACTCAAAAGTTGGACTTTTCCACAACCAATTTTTCACCAGCTGAAATTGAAGCCCAAAATCGGGATTTAGTAAAACATGCTGATGAGTTCTTAACTGACGAAGATAATGGGTTGCCGGTCTTCTTAGAACCAGAAGCAGTGCAACTACTTAGCTTTTGGTGCCGTACCCCACAACAAATGCGGCGCTTTATTGGCATTATCTTAAACGCCAAATATGCTGTTGAAAAAGAACATAAGGATTTAGGCGTATGGATTCTATTAGACGATCCTGATTTA
>NZ_JASODI010000053.1 GCF_030211955.1 Corynebacterium frankenforstense
GTGCGGAGCAGGATAACGAGGGTTACGAGACCGAGCGTGTGCTTCGTATGCGCCTTCTGCGGAAGGACATGGGTGTGAAGATTGGTGCTCAGTCGAAGGTGGAGATCGACGGCGAGATGTGGTCGGTGTTTGGTGACCGCACTCAGTATCGGGCCTCTAATCGAACGCATCATCATGATTACACTCTCCGGAGGGCGTAGTGGCGCATCTAGAGTGGCATTACGACGAGGAGGGGCTTAACCGGGTTCTTGTTCGGTCTACGAGCATCCCGAGCGAGACGTTGGCGGTGGCGAATCAGATCGCTGCTATCGGCGCTGTCCGACTGGCTGCGCATCACGCTAACAACGTTGATGATCCTCGTCCTGATTCGAGCGTGAGCGTGTCTCGCGGTGCGGTTG
>NZ_JASODI010000054.1 GCF_030211955.1 Corynebacterium frankenforstense
GGGCCTTCATGAACAAACAACAAAAGACTGCCGTTAACATGGCTAAATTCATCCAGGATCAGTCCCTGCTTCTTCTGGACAGGCTTAATGAGCTGGATCTGGATCATGAGGCTGATTTCTGCGAGAAACTCCATGAGGATGCGGAACGCCTTTACCGAAGCCTGTCAGCGCGCCTGAATGAGCAGCAGGACGGTGCGTAATGGCTCCGTTGTGGATATTACCGGAGTAATACCGGCATCGCCTTAATTTTCATTGTCTTGGCGCTTAACATTATTACCCCGGTAATACCCACAATCCCTGTATTTTTTCTTTTTTATTTATTTTTCATGAAGTTGCGATGAAAATCGCAGCTGCGTTAGGTGTATGACCATTTTGAGGTTG
>NZ_JASODI010000055.1 GCF_030211955.1 Corynebacterium frankenforstense
TGTTAAAGCCTCCATTGAAGACGTGGTGAAAACGCTGCTGGAAGCTATCGCTCTGGTTTTCCTCGTTATGTATCTGTTCCTGCAAAACTTCCGCGCCACGCTGATACCCACTATCGCCGTGCCGGTGGTGTTGATGGGAACCTTCTCCGTGCTTTACGCCTTCGGTTACAGTGTCAACACCTTAACCATGTTCGCGATGGTGCTGGCGATCGGTCTGCTGGTGGATGATGCCATCGTGGTGGTGGAAAACGTCGAACGTATTATGAGTGAGGAAGGACTCACTCCTCGCGAAGCCACACGTAAATCGATGGGGCAGATCCAGGGGGCACTGGTCGGGATTGCGATGGTGCTTTCGG
>NZ_JASODI010000056.1 GCF_030211955.1 Corynebacterium frankenforstense
TGGCTTTCGACAATATCGAGACACGATACAAGTCCCGTGTTTCTGGCTCGAACGTGACTATGCGACCGATTGACGCTCTGCTCAACGCGGACGCGCATTCGTTTGTTGCACGAGCGAACACGGACAAGATTCTAGAGGCGATTGAGCGACTTGAACGCCGAGTCGCAAACCTGGAAGGGGCTAAGTAATGGCAGTAGGTAGTGACACTTCTGCGACTGGCGCTGCGCTTCGCAACCTGCTTGAAAAGCAGTCGTGGTTTCAGCAGCACTCTAATTTTGTGACTACGGTGGTTGGCTTTATGGCTACGCTCGCTGCTTGGGCTGCGACTCAGCCGTTTGCTACCGAG
>NZ_JASODI010000057.1 GCF_030211955.1 Corynebacterium frankenforstense
GACTTAGAACGAGCGATTTTAGTCGAGGAAGTGACGAAATTACGCACGATCCAAGAAGAGATTCCCCAATTGATTTCAGAATGGGAACAGCAATTTCAGACCTTAAGCACCAACTTCGACAAGCAACAGAAACACCATCAGAACGAACTGAGCGAAAAAATCGAGAACGAGTTGAAGCACTTAAACAGACGGATACAAGACCAATTAGACACACTCATCAGCCAGAACCAGATCTTACACCACGACAATCAGGTCCTTCTCTCGGACTATGAAAACTACCTGGACAAACATGTCAAAGAAATCAATCAAGAAT
>NZ_JASODI010000058.1 GCF_030211955.1 Corynebacterium frankenforstense
TTCAATAAACGAAACATGGTTTTAGAATAACTACTTTGTAGTTCATTGAATTGTTGTAATGAGTGGCGAACCCAAGAATCTAAGTCATTTAACAGAGGAAGTGCATCTTCGAAAATTTGAATATCTACATAAGGTTCGTCAGTATCACCGTTAATTTTGAATTTAGTAAACATCACAAAAAATTCTCTAGTTAAGCCACTTTGACTTCTCCTGCCGAATCGCAACTCTAAAATTTTTTTATATGTTTCTTCTAAATCATCAATGAAACGCATATTAGCAGTCGCTTTATAATT
>NZ_JASODI010000059.1 GCF_030211955.1 Corynebacterium frankenforstense
TGCGAGTTCGCGGAATACTAACTGACAATCACAGAAGGAGATTTGACATGCTTGAAGTTTTGGCCACGATCATTCTGATCCCAACCGCTATTGTCGCGTGGCTGACGCTCGGCCTAGCGGTGCGTATGGCTGTTATCGAGTTCAAGAAGAAGGAGGAGGTTTCCGAGTGATTACGTTCCTTAACTTCGCAATCGCGGTGGCCGGGACGCTGATGTTGCTTCTGACCATCGCGTCTTTGTTCTTTATCGGATTCGCAGCATACGCGGAATGGAGGGGGATTGATGCTGACCTT
>NZ_JASODI010000005.1 GCF_030211955.1 Corynebacterium frankenforstense
CACGGTGCCGCAGCGCAGCTGCGGCACGCGCGCGACGTCGTCAACCACGGGCTTCCAGGGGCGCACGGTAGGATGGCTCCTCGGCACAGACGCGTCCATCAAGGAGACATCAATGACCGTTCACGACCTCGCGATCATCGGTTCCGGCCCCGCCGGGTACACCGCCGCGCTCTACGCCGCGCGCGCGGAGCTGAAACCGGTGGTCTTCGAGGGCTTCGAGTTCGGCGGCTCGCTGATGAACACCACCGAGGTGGAGAACTACCCCGGGTTCGAGAACGGCATCATGGGCCCCGACCTGATGATGACCATGCGCAGCCAGGCCGAGCGCTTCGGCGCCGACCTGCGCCAGGAGCTCGTCGACTCCGTCGAGCTCGACGGTGAGGAGAAGGTGCTGCACGTCGGCGACGAGGAGGTCCGCGCCCGCGCGGTCATCCTGGCCACCGGTGCGGCCCCGCGTCACCTGGGCGTCCCCGGCGAGGAGGAGCTCTCCGGCCGCGGCGTGTCCACCTGCGCGACCTGCGACGGCTTCTTCTTCAAGGGCCACAAGATCGCCGTGGTCGGCGGCGGCGACTCGGCGATGGAGGAGGCCAACTTCCTCACCCGCTTCGGCGAGTCCGTCACCGTGATCCACCGCCGCGAGGAGTTCCGCGCCTCGCCGATCATGCTCGAGCGCGCCCGCCGGAACGACAAGATCGACTTCCTGGTCAACAAGACCGTCTCGGCGATCCACGAGGCCGACGGCAAGGTCTCCGGCCTCGAGCTGACCGACACCGTCACCGGCGAGAAGAGCGAGCTGGACGCCACCGCGCTGTTCGTCGCCATCGGCCACGACCCGCGTTCGAAGTTCCTCGACGGCCAGGTCGAGCTGAACCCGGCCGGCTACGTCAAGGTCGAGGAGCCCTCGACGCGCACCTCGGTGCCCGGTGTCTTCGCCGCCGGCGACCTGGTCGACGACCACTACCAGCAGGCCGTCACCGCGGCAGGCTCCGGCTGCCGCGCCGCGCTCGACGCGCAGGCCTACATCGAGACCCTGGGTCTCGGGGCGGAGGCTGAGGCGTGAGCGCCGCGGTCACCCCGGTCACCCAGGCGACCTTCCGCGAGGAGGTCGTCGAGTCGGACGTGCCGGTGCTCGTGGACTTCTGGGCCGAGTGGTGCGGGCCGTGCAAGGCGCTGCGCCCGGAGCTCGAGAAGGTCGCCGACAAGCTCGGCGAGCGCGCCCGCGTCGTCTCCGTCGACGTCGACTCGGAGCGTGGCCTGGCGGCCATGTTCCAGGTCCTGTCGATCCCCACGGTGGTCATCTACTCGGGCGGCAAGCAGGTCGACGAGTTCACCGGGGCCCGCCCGGCCGGCGAGATCCTCCGGCGCGTGGAAAAGATTCTGTAGCTGCTAATCTTTAAGACAGGCGCCCCGGCGCCTGGAAGGCGGGCCGACCGCGCCCGATGACCGGGCGCCCCGACGCCCGGGTAACAGACGTGCGACGTCTGGAAAGGAGTGCCGTGACCGACGTTCTCCGAGTCGGCGACCGTAGCCCCCGTGTGGCCGAGGCGAGGATGACGCTGGCCCGACTGGGCCTGCTGAGCGGGTACGCCGGTGACATTCCGGACACCTCGGCGTCCTCACGCCAGTACTCCGACGAGGACACCTACTTCGACAAGGACCTCGCCCAGCAGATCAAGGCCTTCCAGCAGACCCGCGGCATCATGCCCACGGGCAACATCGACGAGATCACGCTGCGCGAGCTGCGCGGCGCCTCCTACACGCTGGGCGAACGCGTGCTGCGCTTCGACGACTCCGAACCGGTGCTCGGCGACGACGTCGCCCAGCTGCAGAAGCAGCTGCAGGAACTCGGTTTCTACTCCGACCGCATCGACGGCCACTTCGGCCCGGACACGGTCCGCGCGCTGCGCACCTACCAGCTCAACTCCGGCATCGACGCCGACGGCGAGTTCGGCCCCGAGACCGCCCGCGCGCTCAGTCTGCTCGGCCGGCGCATCACGGGCGGCTCCGCCCAGGCGATCCGCGAGCGCGAGCACGTCCGCCAGGCCGGGCCGCGGCTCGCCGGCAAGCGCGTGGTCATCGACCCGGCGCTGGGCAACGGCCGCCAGGGCCAGACCGTCGACGGCCGCTACGGGCGGATCACCGAGGAGGAGATCCTCTGGGACCTCGCCGAGCGCATCCGCGACCGGATGACCAGGGCCGGCATGGAGGCCACGCTCTCGCGCACCCGCCAGGACGACCCGCCGGCCAAGGCGCGCGCGGACATGGCCAACGCGATGGACGCGGACCTGATGATCTCGCTGGCCTGCGACAGCTACCCCAACGAGAAGGCCGCCGGCGTGGCCACCTTCTACTTCGGCTCGGAGATCGGCGCGAACTCGCTGACCGGCGAGACGCTCTCCGGCTACATCCAGCGCGAGATCGTCGCGCGCACGCAGCTGACCAACTGCGGCAACCACGGCCGCACCTGGGAGGTGCTGCGCCTGACGCGGATGCCCACCGTCGAGGTCGTCGCCGGCTACCTGACCAACCCGGGCGACGTCGCCATCATCACCGACCCGGCCAAGCGCGACGCGATCGCCGAGGCCGTCGTGGTGGCCGTCAAGCGCCTCTACCTGCTGGACAACGACACCCAGCGCACGGGCACCTACCGCTTCGCGGAGCTGCTCCGCGACGAGAAGCGCAGCAGCTAGGCACCTTCTTCAATTGCCGACGTCCCGTCGCACCCCGTGCGCGCACGGGCGTGGCTCCTGTGCGTGTGCGGCGCGCTGCGCGCGCCGCGGGCGCTAGGCGGCACCGTTGGGCGCCGTGGGCGCTAGGTCGGAGTGCTAGGCCGGGGCGAGGAGTTCCTCGGCCTCGGCGGCGGAGAGCAGCCCGTTGGGCGGCGGCAGCTCGAGGCGGAAGCGGGGGAAGACGGGGTGCTCGGCGACGACCTCGAAGCCGGTCGCGGCGAGCAGTTCGGCCGGCAGCAGGCCCACGGCCTGCGGGTCGGCCACCAGGCCGACGAGCGAGCCGGGCAGGGTGGAGCACTCCACGCCGTCGCGGTAGCCGAAGGCCTCCACGACCCGGGTGCGGCGCGCGGTCAGCTCGGCCAGCGCGGCGTCGACGAGCACGTGGCTGGCACCGACGGTGAGGTCGGGGTCGACGAAGAGGCTGGTCAGCACCAGCGCGTCGGCGCTGACGGGTCCGCTGGGCATGCGCGTGCAGCCGGCGGCGTCGGCCGGCGGACAGAAGAGCACGGTGGCGCGGGCCCTGCCGCGCAGGCCGGAGCCGGCGTCGAGGTTGAACCCGCAGGTGCCGAAGGTCAGCAGGACCGTGGTCAGCCACGCCTCCTTCTCGAGCAGCGGGTCACCGGCGTCGAGGTCCCCGAGCTCCCAGAACACGCTGCGCGCGGCCTGCGGGTGCACCGAGGTCAGCGTCTCCTGCGCGACGGGGGCCAGCCGGGGGATCATCGCCTCAGCGCTTCTCGATCAACGCCATGATCCGCTCGAAGTCGGCCTCGTCGCCGAACTCGATGACCATCTTGCCCTTGCGCTTGCCCATGGTGACGGTCACGCGGGTGTCGAAGGCGTCGGCGAGCCGCTCGGCGGCGTGCGTCATCGCCTCGGGCTGCTCGACCTGGGAGCGTGCGGCGCGCTTCTTGGGCTGGTCGCCCCGGTTGAGCAGGGTGACGGCCTCCTCGGTGGCCCGCACCGACATCCCCTCGGCGACGACGCGCTCGGCGAGGGCCTCCTGGGCCTCGGCGCCGGTCTTCAGGCCCATCAGGGCCCGGGCGTGGCCGGCGGTGAGCACACCCGCGGCGACCTTGCGCTGAACCGGCACCGGCAGCGAGAGCAGCCGGATGGTGTTGGTGACCGTCGGGCGCGAGCGGCCCAGGCGGCGGGCCAGCTCCTCCTGGGTGACGTCGAACTCCTCGAGCAGCTGCTGGTAGGCCGCGCCCTCCTCGAGCGGGTTGAGCTGGACGCGGTGGATGTTCTCCAGCAGCGCGTCGCGCAGCATCGTCGAGTCGTCGGACTCCCGCACGATCGCCGGGATGCGGCCGAGCCCGGCCTTGCCGGCGGCGCGCCAGCGGCGCTCGCCCATGATGATCTCAAAGCCGTGGTCGGCCGGGCGCACGACGATGGGCTGCAGGAGGCCAAACTCGCGGATGGAGTGGACCAGCTCGGAGAGGTCGTCCTCGTCGAAGACCTGGCGCGGCTGGCGCTCGTTCGGGTAGATCTCGCCGACCGGGATCTCCTGGTAGGTCGCGCCGACGTCCCGGGTGGTCGGGGCGGGGTCGCGGTCGCCGGCCTCGGCGATCAGGCGGTCCAGGCCCGGGGTGGCCGGTCCGGGGGTCACGTGCGGGGCGTGCGGGGCGCGGTCGTTCCCGGCCTTGCCGGGCTTGGCGGCCTTGTCCTTGGCGGCCTTCTTCTTGGCCTTGCCCGCGCCCTTGCCGTTCTTGCCGTTCTCGGCGGACTCGCCCGCGGCGTCGGGGGCGTCGGTCTCGGAGCCCGTCGCGGCGTCACGCGGGTCGGGGTCCCGGGGGTCGCGGGGGTCACGCGGATCCGCGTCCCGCAGGTCCGGGTCGCGGGGGTCACGCGCCGGGCGGGAGCGGCCCAGCACGGCGTCGGCCGCGGCGTCGGAAAGGTGCGGCTTCTCCGCGCCGGTGGGGATGAGGGCGGCCAGGCCACGGCCCAGGCCCCCGCGGCGGTTCGGTTGCGCCTTCGTCATTCCTCGCTACCTTTCAGCTGTTCGGCGGTCGCCGGGCTGACGCCGATCGGGCCCGTGCCCTCGCCGGGGGTGTAGTCACCGCGCTTGGCGAACTCCTCGGCCGCCGCCGCGTACGCCATCCCGCCGCGCGAGGACGGGTCGTAGGCGAGCACCGGCATGCCGTAGCCGGGGGCCTCGGAGACGCGCACGGAGCGCGGGATGACGGTGCGCATGGTGACGTCACCGAAGTGTTCGCGGACCTCGGCGGCCACCTGCTCGGCGAGCTTGGTGCGCGCGTCGTACATCGTCAGCAGGATCGCCGAGATGTGCAGCATCGGGTTGAGGTGCTCGCGGATCATGGAGATGTTGTTGAGCAGCTGGCCGACCCCCTCGAGCGCGTAGTACTCGCACTGGATGGGGATGAGGACCTCCTCGACGAAGGTCATCGCGTTGATGGTCAGAAGCCCCAGCGACGGCGGGCAGTCGATGAAGACGTAGTCGTACTCGCGCTCGCCGAGGACGCCGCCCTTGAGCTGGTCGTAGAGGCGGTACTCGCGGCGCACCATCGAGACCAGCTCGATCTCCGCGCCGGCCAGGTCGATGGTGGCGGGGATGCAGTGCAGGTTCGGGTGGTGCGGGCTGACCTGGACGGCCTCCTGCGCGGTGGCCTGCCCGATGAGCAGCTCGTAGCTGGAAGTGGTCCCGGCGCGGTGCTCGACGCCGAGCGCGGTGGAGGCGTTGCCCTGGGGGTCGAGGTCGATGACCAAGACCTTCATCCCGCAGCTGGCCAGGCCGGCGGCCAGGTTGACCGCGGAGGTGGTCTTGCCCACCCCGCCCTTCTGGTTGGCCACGGTGATCAGCCGGGGGCGCTCCGGGCGCTCCAGGCGGGCGCGCTCCGGGATGGCGGCCTCGGGCGCGCTGTGCTCATCGGCCATGCTGGTGCATCTGCCCCTTTCCGTCTCGCTGCGATCGCGCCGCGGCGGACGCCGGAGGGGGATGCCCCCGCACCGGCGCCGGCCGCGGATTACCCACCCCACTCTATCCGCTCGTGCCGGGTGCCCGAGAGGTGACTCCGCGCCCGCCGCTCACGGGCGGGTGGGTGGTACCCGGCAGGGCGGGCGGGGGACACCGGGCGGGCCTGCCGGGAGCCGGGGCGGGCGCCTGCGCGCCGCGGCGTCAGCGCACGCGGTCGGCGCCGCGGACGATGCGGATCAGCGTCGTGGGCTCGTCGAGGACACCCTCGCCGACGGTGAGTATCTCCGCGTCCGTTCCGCCGGCGGCGGCGATCTCGCGGGCGTCGCGCTCGAGCTCCTCGGCCACGCTGGCGCCCTTCATGGCGACCATCGCGCCGCCGCGCTTGGCCAGGGGCAGCGACCAGCGGGTCAGCTTGCCCAGCGGGGCCACGGCGCGGGAGGTGACCACGTCGGCGGCCGGGAGCGCCCGGCGGATGTTCTTCTCCTCGGCGCGCCCGCGCGCGACGGTGACGTTGTCCAGGGAGAGCTCACGCACGACGTCGTGAAGGAAGTTGGAGCGCTTCAGCAGCGGCTCGAGCAGCACGATCTTCAGGTCGGGCCGGGCGATGGCCAGCGGGATGCCGGGCAGGCCGGCGCCGGAGCCGACGTCGGTCACGCGCGCGCCGGACTCGATGGCCTCGCCGGCCACGGCGCAGTTGAGGATGTGGCGCGACCACAGGCGCGGGACCTCGCGCGGGCCGATGAAGCCGCGCTCGGAGCCGGTGGTCGCCAGCATCCGGTGGTACTCGCGAGCCAGGTCGAGGCGGTCGCCGAAGACGCCGGCGGCCGCCCGTGCCAGGTCGCCGGTCAGGGCGCCGGCGTCGGAGCCGTTGTCCGCGGCGGCACCCTGGGCGCTCCCGGCGGTCTCGGGGGACTGGCTCACCGCTTGCCGCCCTTCTTGCCCTTGTTCTTGTTCTTCTTCTTGCCGCCCTTGTCGTTCTGCGGCTTCTGGCCGGGCTGCGGCTTGCTGGCCGCGCCCGCGTTACCGGCGTTGGCGGGGTCGGTCTTGGTGGCGGTGGCACCGCCGACGGTGTTCGCCTTGGCCGCACCCTTGCCCTTGTTGCGCTTCGGCTTCTGGCCGACCTTCGGGGCGGTGGCGCGCTTGGCCTCCAGGGCGGCGGCCTCCTCGGCCTCCTCCTCGGCGTCGACCTTGGCGAAGATGTAGCGCTGCTGGAAGAAGGTCCAGATGTTGTTGGCCACCATGTAGAACAGCAGGCCGATGTGCCAGATGAAGCCGGTGAACAGGATGGTGCCCGGCATGACCCACATCATCATCTTGGACATCATCTGGGTCTGCATCGCGGCCATGTCGTTGCTCGGCGCGGCGGTCTTGCCGGACTCGCGGCGGCGGTTCATGCGCTCGACGGACTGGCGTGCGTTGAAGTGCGTGGCCAGCACGATGATGACGATCAGCGGCGCGGCGACGGCGATGATCATCCCGCGCGACAGCGACTCGGAGTCCGGGAAGGCGGCGTACATCTCCTGCGGCATCGAGATGTACGCGGAGAGCGGCACACCGAAGAGCTTCGCACCCAGGAAGGACTGCACCTCGTCGACCCCGAAGATGTAGTTCGGGATGTTGGCGTTCTCCTCGGGGCTCAGCCCCAGCCCGCCGGCCTGGTCACCGGTGCGGTTGAAGGAGCGCAGCACGTGGAACAGGCCGATGAACACCGGCATCTGGGCCAGGACCGGCAGGCAGCCGGCGACGGGGTTGACCCCCATCTCCTTCTGGACCTTGCGGGTCTCCTCCATCATCTTCTGCTGGTCGTTCTTGTACTTCTCGCGGATGGCCTGCATCTTCGGGGCCACCTTCTGCATCTTCAGGCTCGAGCGCATCTGGTTGAGCATCGGCTTGAACAGCAGGATGCGCAGCGTGAAGGTCAGGAAGATGATCGCGAGGATCCACGAGACGGCGGAATCCGCGCCGAAGGGGAAGGCGAAGATCTTGTGCCAGAACCACAGGACCGCGGAGATCGGCCAGTAGATGAAGTTGAGCACGAAGGTTCAGGGCTCCTTGGGGGTCGGAGGTGGGACCGGGTCGATGCCGCCGGGGTGCCAGGGGCCGCACTTGGCCAGCCGGGCGAGCGCGAGTGCCGTGCCTTTGACCGCTCCGTGGGTCTGGACCGCCTCGAGGGCGTAGGCGCTGCAGCTGGGCTGAAAACGGCAGGTCGCCACCATTTTAAGGGGTGAGATGTACTTTTGGTAGAAGCGTATCGACGCCGCCACGGCCCGCGTGGCAGCACTAGGCACCGTGGGTGCCTTCCGCTTGCCGACGCCCGCGCCCGCGCGCCTTGCCGATCGCCTTGCGCAGGTCGCGTTCCAGACGCTGCGAGTCCGCCGTGCCGGCGGCCGGCAGCGCGCGGACGACCACACCCTCGCCGGGGGCGACGGTGCCGTCCTCGGCGAGGCGCCGGCAGATGTGGCGCAGCCGGCGCGAGGTTCGGTGGCGGGTGACGGCGTCGCCGACGGCCTTAGACACGACGAGACCGAACCGCGGACCGCCGTGGGTGGCGATCCGGGGCCCGGTCTCGGGGTCGCCCAGGTGGGCGACCAGTGTCTTGGTTCCGGCCCGGGTCCCTCCGCGGATCACCCGCGTGAACTGCGCGGGGGACGTCAGCTTGAGGTGCCGGGGCAGCACCTTAGGCCGTCAGCTTCGCGCGGCCCTTACGGCGACGGGCGGCGACGATGGCGCGGCCGGCGCGGGTGCGCATGCGGGTACGGAAGCCGTGCTTCTTGGCGCGGCGGCGGTTGTTGGGCTGGAAGGTCCGCTTGCCCTTGCTCACAGTGGTCTCCTCAAAGTTTTTGTCCCGGCCCCTCCCGGAGGGGAGCCGTGCGTACATGACTTCCGGAGCGGCGCCGCAGGCGGCCGGGCTCCGTAAGAGCGCACCGGGACAAACCGTCGGCCATTCGGTCCGGGGGACCTCCGGTCCCGGAGGAACCCGGGCCGCTGGCACGTGGTTAGCCGGTGCGACAGACCATGACAGACTACGGGAGATCGCAGGCCCAGGCCAAATCGACACGCCGGTGAGAACCCGCCGCTCAGACGGGGGCCCCTGTAATTCCTTTCTTGTAATTTTCCCCTCCGCTCCGGCCCGCGGGCAGGCCACACGGCGCGTCGCGCCCCCGGCGGCACGCCGCGAGAAACTCCACAGGCGGGCGATGTCTCGTGATCGGGGGCGATGGGGAACAATGGGGGCTATCGCCCACAATTCCCACAGGCCGGTGAATCACCCGGCTGTGGATAACTCTCAACATGGAGTTGAGGGTTTCCGCGGGTCGGAAGGAATCCGCAGGTCATGGCTCTAATTTGGGAGAATCACATTCTCCACAGGCTAGAGTGAGGCCTGTGGAGAACTCTGGCCCGCACCGCTGTCCACACCTGTGGATAACGGTGTGGAATACGAGGTCGGCGCACAGATCGTCCTGTGGGGCGCCCGGTGCACAACGAGTGACCTCGAAATGACAAGTTCATGAGCAAGACGCGAAGCCGCGGCACCTCGTCGCGGCGGTGCGCGGTGGCCCCCACGGGCCCGGAGCCCGGGTCCGTGGGATTTTCGGCCGCCGCGTGCAGGCGGGCGGATCCTCCGCCCGCCGTGTGGTCCGTGCGGGTCTCCGCGCGGAGGAGAACGACGAGACGGGAGAGACGTGGCTGAGGGAAAGCAGGCACTGGAGCAGACGTGGCGGGAGGTCGTCGCGGAACTCGTCGGCGCCTCCGAGCGCCCCGATTCCGGCATCCCGCCGCTGAACCACAAGCAGCGGGCCTTCCTCGCGCTGGCCAAGCCGATCGTGCTGGTCGACGGCTACGTGCTGCTGGCGACCCCGCACCAGATGGCCAAGCAGGTCGTCGAGAACGAGCTCGGCGAGCAGATCACCCGGGTACTCAGCGAGCGCATGCACCGGCCCTGCTCGCTGGCCGTCTCGGTCGACCCGCAGGCCGCCCACCGCGGGACCGAGGAGGCCCACGCCGTGGCCGACGCGGCCTCCGCGCCCGTCGACTCGGTGATCGGCCAGAACCCGGCCGCCCCGCAGAATGCCGGCCAGGTCGGCCAGATCAGCCAGGCAGGCAGCGCCGCCGCAGCCGGCTTCAACGCCGGGAAAAACGCCGGCGGCTTCGGCGGTGATTCCGCCGGCGGGTTCCCGGGTGGCGAGGCCCCGACCGAACAGCGCCAGGCGCCGTACCAGAGCGAGGCCTTCGACCTGACCTCTTCACCTGCGGCCTTCCACGACCCGGAGGCCCCGGCCGGCGCCCCGGCGGCCCCGGCACCGGAGCAGCGCCGCACCGAGGCCCCGCAGCAGACAGAGGTGCCCGGCTACGGCGAGCAAACCGGCTTCGCCCCGGGATACGGGACTGAGCAGCCCGACGGCTACGGCGGCGCCCCCACCAGGCAGAACGACTTCAACTCCGGATACGCCGGCCCAGGCGCCGCAGGCGCCCCGGCCCCCACGCCCACCCGGCAGGAGGCGGCGACGGGGACCGGCGGGGCGTCGGCAATCAACGGCGCACCCCGGCAGACCGAGGCCGGCGGCTGGCGGCAGAGCTACAGCGGCGAGTCCGCGCAACGGCTGCCGCGCGAACAGCCGGCGCACGACCCCAACCGCGAGACCTCGCTGAATCCGCGCTACACCTTCGAGTCCTTCGTCATCGGCTCGTCGAACCGCTTCGCCAACGGCGCGGCGGTCGCCGTGGCCGAGAACCCCGCGCGCGCCTACAACCCGCTGTTCATCTCCGGCGGATCCGGACTGGGCAAGACGCACCTGCTGCACGCCGCCGGCAACTACGCCAAGCTGCTGCAGCCGAGCCTGCGCATCAAGTACGTCTCCTCGGAGGAGTTCACCAACGACTACATCAACTCGGTGCGTGACGACCGGCAGGAGTCCTTCAAGCGGCGCTACCGCAACCTCGACATCCTGATGGTCGACGACATCCAGTTCCTGCAGGGCAAGGAGGGCACGCAGGAGGAGTTCTTCCACACCTTCAACGCGCTGCACCAGGCCAACAAGCAGATCATCCTGTCCTCGGACCGCCCGCCCAAGGAGCTGACCACCCTCGAGGACCGGCTGCGCACCCGCTTCCAGGCCGGGCTGATCGCGGACATCCAGCCGCCGGACCTGGAGACGCGCATCGCGATCCTGATGAAGAAGGCGGAGGCCGACGGCACGCGTGTGGAGCGCGACGTGCTCGAGCTGATCGCCAGCCGCTTCGAGAGCTCGATCCGAGAGCTCGAGGGAGCCCTGGTGCGGGTCTCGGCGTACTCCTCGCTGATCAAGGAGCCGATCGACCTGGCCAACGCCGAGGTCGCGCTGCGCGACATCCTGCCCGACCCGCAGGACGTGGTGATCACGGCCTCGACGATCATCGAGACCACCGCCGAGCACTTCGGGATCTCGACGGCCACGCTGTGCGGCACCGGCAAGACCCGCGCGGTCACGCACGCCCGCCAGCTGGGCATGTACCTGTGCCGCGAGCTGACCGACCTGTCGCTGCCCAAGATCGGCGACCAGTTCGGCGGCAAGGACCACACGACCGTGATGTACGCCGACCGGAAGATCCGCAAGGAGATGACGGAGAAGCGCGACACCTACGACGAGATCCAGTCGCTGACCCAGAAGATCAAGAACGCGGGGCGCGCGTCGATCTAGCGGGGTTGATCGGGTTGGGGCCGGTCTGGCTGGGGGCTGGGCCGGTCTGGCTTGGGCTGGGGCCGGCATGGCCTAGCCGACCCTCCAAGCCTGCTGGCCCCGACGGTCCCACCGAAACCCGTCCGGATGACACGATCCGGGCGGGTTTTCGCGTGCCCGGGGGAGGGGCCTGGGGATCGCGGTGCACGTGAGGCCGGTGGGCCTGGCGGGGCAGGGGAGAGGGTTCCCGAGGCCAGCCGGTCCCGGTCCAGGTCCGGTCCAGGGCCTGAGCGAGGGCCTTCCGTGGGCATTTTGTGACGGTCTGTCGGGGCCGTCCGGCATTTGCCCAGGTGAAAACCGAGCGCCGGCGACAGACTTACACAAAATGCCCACGCATCCCCGCCCTGGACCAAAACCCGGACCAGGATCCGATGCAGACCCCGCCACCGGTCCCGGTCCGGGGCCGGCACCGGGTCCCGGGATCGACGAGTCTCCACCGACCCCGGAGAGGACAGCCCCGGAGAGAGCAGCACCTGACTTTTTGTGTCATGGCGTGAAGAGCGCCCGCCGTTTGCCCAGGTCAAAATCGACCCCCGATCCCGGTATGACACAAAAAGTCAGTTCGACCCCCGCACAACCCCCGAGCAAACCCCGCACCCCGGCCCACCCGAGCACGCGCCACCTACCAGCCCACCCAACCAGCCTACCCACCAGCTAACTCACCGCCCACCCACCCGATTATCCACAGTGTCCACAGAGTTCTCCACAACCGTGTAATTACAAGAATGTAAGTCAGAGATTCCTGTCATTCCGGTCACGCCGCGGACCCCTCCGCGGCACCCCGCGCCGCCGACCTGCGGAACCACAAAAACCCAGGTCGCCGGATGTGGACAAATGGCCCGCCGGCGGGGGAGAGCCGGTGGATGAATTGTGAATGACAAGACCTCCCCGGAAGTTGTCCACAGGGACCCCGAGTTATGCACAGACCGTCCACACGGCCACGCACATCCACGATTTTGTGGTTTACCTCGACCGGGGCGCCTCGATCCACAGACTCAACAGGACCTACTGCGGTTACCAAGAAAATTACTTGTAATTCTCTAGAAGAAAGAGGGGGTTGAGGATCGAGCGGACCGGCCCCTGGGCGCCACGCGGCGCCTAGGGGCCCGGACGAGCCAGCCTCGCCGGCCGTCAAAGACCGCCCGGCAAATGACATGAAGTTCCGTCGCCCCGACCGAACCGGTAGTTTGGAGTTGTTGTCATTCGCTGCCCCGGCCGTCCCCGCGGCCGGCGGCCCGGGATCACGAGGGAGCAGGTGCCGAAAATGGAGTCACAAGGGGTCTCGTTCCGTGTGGCCAAGGACGACTTCGCCGACGCGGTCGCCTGGGTCGCCCGCAGCCTGCCGACCAAGGCGGCCCAGCCCGTGCTTCGCGCCATGGTCATCACCGCAGGCGACGAGGGCCTTGAGCTGGCCGGATTCGACTACGAGGTCTCGACGCGGGTGCGCGTGGCGGCCGACGTCGACCAGCCCGGCGTCATCGCCGTGGCCGGCAAGCTGATCGCGGAGATCACCGGTTCGCTGCCGAACAAGCCCGTCGACGTGCGCCTGGATGACACGACCGTCTCGGTCGACTGCGGCGCCTCGCACTTCGAGCTGCCCCTGATCCCGCTCGACGACTACCCGAAGCTGCCCGAGCTGCCCGAGGTCACCGGCACCGTCGACCCGCGGCTGTTCTCTGAGGCCGTCGGCCAGGTCGCCGCCGCCGCGGGCCGCGACGACACCCTGCCGATGCTGACCGGCGTGCACGTCGAGATCCACGGCTCCGAGGTCGTCATGGCCGCCACCGACCGCTTCCGTCTGGCGCGGCGCACCATGGAGTGGCAGCCGAAGTCGCCGGGCGTCGAGGCCACGCTGCTCATCCCGGCCAAGACGCTGCAGGACAACGCCCGTACCCTGGACAACCAGGTCAGCAACGACCCGGTGGACATCGCCGTCGGCACCGGCGACCAGGTCGGCGCGGCCGGCCTCTTCGGCGTGCACACCGACAACCGCGAAACCACCACGCGCATGCTCGACGCGGAGTTCCCGAACATCACGCCGCTGCTGCCCAAGACGCACACCTCGATCGCGACGGTGGAGATCGCCCCGCTGCAGGAGGCGATCCGCCGTGTCTCCCTGGTCACCGACCGCAACGCGCAGATCCGCATGCAGTTCCGCTCCGGCGAGCTGATCCTCTCGGCCGCCGGCACCGACTCCGGCCACGCTGAGGAGTCCATGCCCTGCGCTTTCACCGGCGCCGACGAGCTGCTCATCGCCTTCAACCCGGGCTATCTCAAGGACGGCCTGGCCGTGGTGCACACCGACCGCGTGGTCTTCGGCTTCACGGAGCCCTCGCGCCCGGCGATCCTCATCCCCGAGCCCGAGGAGCTTCCCGAGGCCGACGCGGAGGGCAACTTCCCGACTCCGGCGACGGACTTCACGTACCTGCTGATGCCCGTGCGCCTGCCGGGTTAGGCGGGCCGGGGTGCGCCTCAGCGAACTCTCCCTGCGCGACTTCCGTTCCTGGCCGCAGCTCAACCTGCACCTCGACGAGGGGGTGACCCTCTTCGTCGGCCGCAACGGCTACGGCAAGACCAACATCATCGAGGCCGTGGGCTACCTGGCCCACCTGTCCTCGCACCGGGTCAACTCGGACGCCGCGCTGGTCCGCGCCGGCGCGGAGAACGCCCGGGTCTCGGCCACGGCGATCAACGAGGGCCGTCAGCTGACCGCCCACCTGCTGCTCAAACCCCGCGGGGCGAACCAGGCGCAGATCAACCGCACCCGCCTGCGCTCCCCGCGCGAGGTTCTCGGCGTGGTGCGCACCGTGCTCTTCGCCCCCGAGGACCTCGCGCTGGTCCGCGGCGAACCGGCTGAGCGGCGCCGCTACCTCGACGCGATCATCGCCACGCGCACGCCCCGGCTCGCGGGGGTCAAGGCCGACTACGACAAGGTGTTGCGCCAGCGAAACGCCTTGCTCAAGTCAGCCGGCCGGGCGTTGCGTCGCGGCTACGGCTCCGAGGACGGTGCGGCCGCGCTGGTCACCCTGGACACCTGGGACGCGCAGCTGGCCGCCCTCGGCGCGCAGGTCATGCGCGCCCGCATGGATCTGACCGCCGAGCTCGACCCGCACGTGACCGCGGCCTACGCGCAGATGGCCCCGGGCCCGCGCGCCGCGCACGTCACCTACGCCCCGCGAACCGAGGTCGAACCCGACGCGGACGTCGCGACCATCGAGGCCGAGCTGCTCGCCCACCTGGGCCGCGCCCGCGACAAGGAGATCGACCGCGGCATGAGCCTGGTGGGCCCGCACCGCGACGACCTCTCGGTGACCCTCGGCGACGGCCCGGCCAAGGGCTTCGCCAGCCACGGCGAGACCTGGAGCGTGGCCATCGCGCTGCGCCTCGGGGAATTCCAGCTGCTGCGTGCCGAGGGCACCGACCCGATCCTGATCCTCGACGACGTCTTCGCCGAGCTCGATGCGCAGCGCCGCCGCCAGCTCGTCGCGCTCGCCCAGGAGGTCGAGCAGGTGCTCATCACCGCCGCCGTCGACGAGGACCTGCCCGGCAACCTCGACGGACTCACCGTCGCGCGCCACGAGATCACCCTCGACGACGACCACCTTTCGCTTCTCGACGCCGCGCCCCACCCCGATGCGGAAGACGGCACCGTCTCCGGTGGTGCGCCCGCCGCTGATGCGGCGCGCGAAGTGGCCGGCGAAGATGCGGGCGCCGAAGAAGAGGGCGCCCAGGAAAAGGGTGCCGGTGGGGCCGCGGCGGGCGAAGTGGCCGGCGAAGAAGAAACCGAGGAAGAGGAAGGCGGTGCGCCCGAGTGAGGGACAGCGAACGCGAGAACTCCGCCGAACCGCAGGTGGGCGGCGACATCATCGCGGAGGCCTTCGGCAATCTGCGTCGTCGCGCCGGCGCCGGCAACCGGCACGCGCCGAGCCTGAAGTTCCAGGCCAACGTCCGTTCCGAGGCCAAGGTTCCAGGCCTGAAGGAGCCCGAGCGGACCGGGCGCGGCCGGCGCGGGAGGACGAGGCGTCAACGCGGCATTCCCACCGGCGCGGACGGCTACATCGTGCAGCGCCGGCGCGACGTCGACAATGTGGGCAGCCTGCTCAGCCGCGAGATGCACCGCCGCGGCTGGACCGGGCACCTGGCCGACGGCTGGGTCTCCGGGCACTGGGAGGAGCTGGTCGGAGAGAAGATCGCCCAGCACACCCGCGTCGAGATGATCAAGGAGACCACCGTCTTCATCTCCTGCGACTCGACGTCGTGGGCGACGAACCTGCGCTACCTGCAGCGCCAGATCCTCCAGGAGATCGCCCGCAAGGTCGGGCCCAACGTGATCACCCAGCTGAAGATCTTCGGTCCGAAGGCGCCGAGCTGGCGCAAGGGCCCGCTGCACGTCAAGGGGCGCGGGCCGCGCGACACCTACGGATAGGGTGCGCGACTTCGTCGCGCACCCGGCACAAGGACGCGCACCCCAGACAAGGGACGCGCACCCGGGGCGCGCAGGCGCCCCACGGCGAGGTGTGACGAAGACGGGTGCAGGCGAGACGTCGGAAATTGAACTGGGCAAACGCCATACACGGCCCGTGAGAGGCCCTACGACGCGCGCGAGGGGTCTGCCGGGGGGCGGGTACCGGGGTGTAGACTGGGGCAGTCTAAAAGAAATCTGACCCTTTTGCGGCCGCCGGTCAACGATCGGCGGCGGCGCGGGGGCCGGATCTCAACGTAACTTCAGCGAGGAGTAACAGGTTCACGTGGCAACCAACGCTGAGCACCACGCTTACGACGCCTCATCGATCACGATCCTCGAGGGGCTGGAGGCCGTCCGCAAGCGCCCGGGCATGTACATCGGCTCGACCGGCAAGCGCGGCCTGCACCACCTGGTGTGGGAGGTCGTCGACAACTCGGTCGACGAGGCGATGGCCGGGTACGCGACCAAGGTCGACGTCACCCTACTCGCCGACGGCGGCGTCCAGGTCGTCGACGACGGCCGCGGCATCCCGGTCGAGATGCACGCCTCCGGTGTGCCCACCGTCCAGGTCGTCATGACCCAGCTGCACGCCGGCGGCAAGTTCGACTCCGAGTCCTACGCGGTCTCCGGCGGTCTGCACGGCGTGGGCATCTCCGTGGTCAACGCCCTGTCCACCCGCGTCGAGGCCGACATCAAGCGCGACGGCAAGCACTGGCTGCAGAACTTCCAGAACGCGCTGCCCGACCCGATCATCGAGGGCGGCAACGCCCGCGGCACCGGCACGACCATCCGGTTCTGGCCGGACGCGGAGATCTTCGAGACCGTCGAGTTCGACTTCGAGACGATCTCGCGGCGCCTGCAGGAGATGGCCTTCCTGAACAAGGGCCTGACCATCACGCTGCGCGACGAGCGCGCCACCGATGCCGAGCTGGAGCTCGAGGCGATCGCAGAGGGCGGCGACACCGCCACCAGCCTCGACGAGGTCGACGAGAAGGCCGACGCCGGCGAGGCCCCCGCCACGCCGAAGAAGCGGGAGAAGAAGAAGGTCTTCCACTACCCGAACGGCCTTCAGGACTACGTCAACTACCTGAACAACTCCAAGCAGCCGATCCACCCGTCGATCGTGGCGTTTGACGCCGTCGGCGAGGGCCACGAGCTCGAGCTGGCCATGCAGTGGAACAACTCCTTCAAGGAGTCGGTGCACACCTTCGCCAACACCATCAACACGGTCGAGGGCGGCACCCACGAGGAGGGCTTCCGCTCCGCGCTGACCTCCCTGATGAACCGCTACGCGCGCGACCACAAGCTGCTCAAGGAGAAGGACAAGAACCTCACCGGCGACGACTGCCGCGAGGGCATCGCCGCCGTGATCTCCGTGCGCGTGGCCGACCCGCAGTTCGAGGGCCAGACCAAGACCAAGCTGGGCAACACCGAGGTGCGCTCCTTCGTGCAGAAGGCCACCTACGAGCACGTCGGCGACTGGCTCGAGGCCAACCCGGCCGAGGCCAAGGTCATCGTCAACAAGGCGATCTCCTCCGCCCACGCCCGCCAGGCCGCCCGCAAGGCCCGCGACCTGGTGCGCCGCAAGTCCGCCACCGACCTGGGTGGACTGCCCGGCAAGCTGGCCGACTGCCGCTCCAAGGACCCGACACGCTCCGAGCTGTTCATCGTGGAGGGCGACTCGGCCGGTGGCTCCGCCAAGCAGGGCCGCGACTCGATGTACCAGGCCATCCTGCCGCTGCGCGGCAAGATCCTGAACGTGGAGAAGGCGCGCCTCGACCGCGTGCTCAAGAACGCCGAGGTCCAGGCCATCATCACCGCCCTGGGCACCGGCATCCACGACGAGTTCGACATCAACAAGCTGCGCTACCACAAGATCGTGCTCATGGCCGACGCCGACGTTGACGGCCAGCACATCGCCACGCTGCTGCTGACCCTGCTCTTCCGCTTCATGCCGGCGCTCGTCGAGGAGGGCCACGTCTACCTCGCCCAGCCGCCGCTGTACAAGCTGAAGTGGCAGAAGGGCGAGCCGGGCTACGCGTTCTCCGACGCCGACCGCGACAAGCAGCTCGAGGAGGGCCGCGAGGCCGGCCGCAAGATCAACACCGACGACGGCATCCAGCGCTACAAGGGCCTCGGCGAGATGAACCCGAACGAGCTGTGGGAGACCACGCTCGACCCGACCACGCGCATCCTGCGCCGCGTCGACCTGCACGACGCGCAGCGTGCCGACGAGCTGTTCTCCATCCTCATGGGTGACGACGTCACGGCCCGCCGTTCCTTCATCACCCGCCGCGCGAAGGACGTCCGCTTCCTGGACATCTAGGGTTGGCGCCTCGGGCTTGCCGACGTCGCGCTCGGGCGCGGCGGGCGGGCCCGCGCCGCGCCCGAGCGCGTCGGGGTCGCGCCCGCGCGAGAAAGGGGGCCGCAGCACTGTGCTGCGGCCCCCTTTTGGTGTGTCTGTCTCCGGGCGGGCTGCCGGGCTTGGGCCGTTGGGGGCTGCCTGCTCAGCCCGGCGGCTCAGCTGTTGTCGGCGTGGCGCTGGATGATCCGGCCCAGCTCCGGCACCGCCGGCACGATAAACCCGTGGGCCCGGCCGCGCACGCCGCGGTAGATCGTCAGTAGCGCCGGGAAGTCCACCCGGTCCGCCCACGAGTCCGAGACCGCCAGAAACTGCTCAGCGGTGGTGTCACGGCGGGCGTCGAGGAACTCCGCGAAGTCCTGGCCGGTCTCCACGGAGCGGTTACCTGCGGTTATGTCTGCTTGCTTATCCCTATTGTTGGCTGCATCAACGGTGGCGTCGGGCCGCGAACCGGCGTCAGCCGTGTCAGCCTCCGCGCCTGGGTCGCCTCCCGAGGCATCCTCCCGCCCCGCGCAGAACTCCGTCCACTGCGGGGTCAGCGCCCCGAGGACGTCCGGGATCATCCGGTCGATCACCTTGACCACCACGTCGCGGTCGACGGCGCGCGCGGCCTTCATGGTCGTGCGCAGCGCGACCCCGCTGACGCCGGTGCGCGAGCGGATGGTCTCCTCGGCGAGTTCGCCGAGGTCCGCGACGAGCCCGGCGCGGTGCCGGCTCGCCAAAAGGTGCGCCAGCTCGTTCTGCATGAGCTCAACGTCCTTCCGCTCAAAGCTTGGTTGCGGCTCTTCCGCCACAGTCACCCGAGGACTCAATAGTCACATCAGTTAACTGCAACCACAACAGTCTCACACTGTACATGGCCGCCCGGTCGCCGCCCACCATACCGGCGCCGAAACCTCTTCACCCGCCGTCTTCCTGGACTTCTCCGCCCGCCCCGCCACCCCCGTGCTCGGGTGCGGAGCCCGGGCCCCGGAAAACCCCGCGGCGCACCCGCGCGCCCCGTACCATCAGCGACTGTGACGCACCATACTGAACCGATCATCGTCGACGCAGACATCCCCGACGGCTCCCGCACGCCGGTCAACGTCTTCCTCGGCGGCGACCGCCCCCTGGTGATGCTCTGGCCCGGCTTCGGCGTCGGCGCCACCTACTACCGCCCGATCGCCGCCGAACTCGCCGCGCGCGGCTTCCCCGCCGCCATCGGCGAGCTGCGCGGCCAGGGAGCGAGCACCGCCCGCGCCGGTCGCCGCGCCGACTGGGGCTACTTCGAGCTGGCCACTCAGGACTACCGCCTGGCCATCGAGGCCGCCAAGGCCGAACTCGGCCTCGATGAGTCCCACCCGACCGTGCTTCTCACCCACTCCCTCGGCGGACAGGTCGCCACCGCCTTTCTCGCGCTTGACGACGCCCCGCTGCTCGGCGTCGCCGGCCTCCTCGGCGTGGGCAGCGGCTCGCCGTACTTCCGCATCTTCGAGGGCAACACCCGCGTGCGCATCCGCGTCGGTGCCTCCCTCTTCGCGCTGGGCAACCGGCTCTTCGGCCACTGGCCGGGCGCGATGGCCGGCATCGACCCCGTCGGCTACGGCCGCCAGCCTGCCCGCCTCATGGCGGACTGGCGCCACCTCGCCCTGCACAACAGCTTCGAGAACGTCTTTAGCGGCCACGGCGTCCCCGACCACCGCACGGCCCTCTCCGGGGTGGAGGTCCCGGTGCTGTTCACCCGCTTCGAGAACGACGAGATGTGCCCGCTGGCCTCCTCGCAGGCCCTGGCCGGGCACCTGCCGAACGCGAAGGTCGCCTGCGAGGAGCTGCCCGGCCGGCTGGGCCACAACCGCTGGGCGCGCGAGCCGCAGATCGTCGCCGACCGCTTCGAGCGCTTCCTTTCCGACAACGGGATCTAGACCGATCTAACCGGCCGGCCGCTCGTTTCGCGCGGCCAGCACGTCGACGAGCACCGCGGCGAGCACCTCGTTGGCCGAGCGCGTCGGCGTCAGGGGAACGACCTTCCGGGTCAGCGCCGCGACCGCCCGGGCCTGCGCGTCGCCGTCGGCGTGCACGGGTGCGCCCGCCAGCCGCGGCGCCGTGGCCCCGGCCAGGGCGGCCAGCCCCGGGTAGTCGCGCACGCTCGCGCCGGTGGCCGCGCAGACCTCGTCGGCGACCAGCACCACCTGCTCAAAGCTCAGGCCGCGGATCCGCCGCAGCGCCCCGCCAGCCCGGCCATCCCCGCCCGCGGCGACAGCGGCACCGTCCTGAACTGCGCCTTCCGCCCCATTCACCGCAGCCGTTCCTCGGCTGCGGTGTACTCGCGCACGGACTCGCGCGCCAGTTGGACCACCGCGGCGTCGTCAAGCGTCCGCGCGGCGGCGGCGACGATGGCACGCACCGCCGCCTCCCTCTTGCTCGAACCCTGCGCGCGCGCCAGCAGCGCGAGCGCGCGGTCCTCCTCGGCCGAGAGCCGCAACGTCATCGCCATGGGGCAGACGGTACCACTGTGATACCGCACCGGTGCGGAAAATCGCTCACACGGCCCTGTGGCGCGTAAGATGGACTTGTTTAAGGCCTCAGAGAAAGGTGAGCATGAGCGACGACATTCTGAGTGGCGATCGCATCCATCCCATCGACATCAACGAGGAGATGGAGACCAGCTACATCGACTACGCCATGAGCGTGATCGTGGGCCGCGCGCTGCCCGAGGTGCGCGACGGCCTCAAGCCGGTGCACCGCCGTATCCTCTACGCGATGTTCGACTCCGGTTACCGCCCGGAGCGCGGCTACGTGAAGTCCGCGCGCCCGGTCTCGGACACCATGGGTCAGTTCCACCCGCACGGCGACATCGCCATCTACGACACCCTGGTGCGCCTCGCCCAGAGCTGGAACATGCGCTACCCGCTGGTAGACGGCCAGGGCAACTTCGGCTCGCCCGGCAACGACGGCCCGGCCGCCATGCGTTACACGGAGTGCAAGCTGACGCCGCTGGCCATGGAGATGGTCCGCGACATCCGCGAGAACACCGTCGACTTCTCCCCGAACTACGACGGCAAGACCTCCGAGCCGGACGTGCTGCCCTCGCGCGTGCCGAACCTGCTGATGAACGGCTCCGGCGGCATCGCCGTCGGCATGGCGACCAACATCCCGCCGCACAACCTCAACGAGCTGGCCGACGCCATCTACTGGCTGCTGGCCAACCCGGGTGCCGACGAGAAGACCGCGCTGGGCGCCTGCATGGAACGCGTCAAGGGCCCCGACTTCCCGACCGCCGGCCTCATCGTCGGCGACCAGGGCATCAAGGACGCCTACACCACCGGCCGCGGCTCGATCCGCATGCGCGGGGTGACCTCCATCGAGGAGGAGGGCAACCGCCAGATCATCGTGATCACCGAGCTGCCCTACCAGGTCAACCCGGACAACCTCATCTCCTCGATCGCCGAGCAGGTCACCAACGGCAAGCTCGCCGGCATCTCCAAGATCGAGGACGAGTCCTCCGACCGTGTGGGCATGCGCATCGTGATCACGCTGAAGCGCGACGCCGTGCCGCGCGTGGTGCTCAACAACCTCTACAAGCACTCGCAGCTGCAGACGAACTTCGGCGCCAACATGCTCTCGATCGTCGACGGGGTGCCGCGCACCCTGCGCCTCGACGAGATGCTGCGCTACTACGTCGCCCACCAGATCGAGGTCATCGTCCGGCGCACCCAGTTCCGCCTGGACAAGGCCGAGGAGCGCGCCCACATCCTGCGCGGCCTGGTCAAGGCCCTCGACGCCCTCGACGAGGTCATCGCCCTGATCCGCCGCTCCCAGACGGTGGACATCGCCCGGACGGGCCTGATGGAGCTCCTCGACGTCGACCAGGTGCAGGCCGACCACATCCTGGCCATGCAGCTGCGCCGCCTGGCCGCCCTGGAGCGCCAGAAGATCATCGACGAGTTGGCCGAGGTCGAGCGCGAGATCGCCGACCTGAAGGACATCCTGGCCAGCGAGGAGCGCCAGCGCCGCATCGTGCGCGAGGAGCTCGAGGAAATCGTCGAG
This sequence comes from Corynebacterium frankenforstense, assembly GCF_030211955.1. Classification (GTDB taxonomy): domain Bacteria; phylum Actinomycetota; class Actinomycetes; order Mycobacteriales; family Mycobacteriaceae; genus Corynebacterium; species Corynebacterium frankenforstense_A. The sequence goes on from NZ_JASODI010000005.1 coordinate 22,232, forward strand.
AAGTACGGCGACGAGCGGCGTACCCAGATCGTCGCGGCCACCGGCGAGGTCTCCGAGGAGGACCTCATCGCCCGCGAGAACGTCGTGGCCACCATCACCTCCACCGGCTACGCCAAGCGCACCAAGGTCGACGCCTACCGCTCACAGAAGCGCGGCGGCAAGGGCGTGCGCGGCGCCGAGCTCAAGCAGGACGACGTCGTGCGCCACTTCTTCGTGTGCTCCACCCACGACTGGCTGCTGTTCTTCACCAACTTCGGCCGCGTCTACCGCCTCAAAGCCTACGAGCTGCCCGAGGCCGGCCGCGCCGCCCGCGGCCAGCACGTGGCCAACCTCCTGGAGTTCCAGCCTGAGGAGAAGATCGCCCAGGTCATCCAGATCCAGAGCTACGAGGACGCCCCGTACCTGGTCCTGGCCACCGCGCAGGGCCGCGTGAAGAAGTCCCGCCTGGCCGACTACGAGTCCAACCGCTCCGGCGGCCTGATCGCCATCAACCTCCACGAGGGCGACCGCCTGATCGGGGTGGCGCTCTGCGATGAGGAGGACGACCTGCTGCTGGTCTCCGAGGAGGGCCAGGCCATCCGCTTCACCGCCGACGACGAGCAGCTGCGCCCGATGGGCCGCGCGACCGCCGGCGTGAAGGGCATGCGCTTCCGCGGCGACGACCAGCTGCTGGCCATGTGCGTGGTCCGCGACGGCGAGTACCTGCTGGTGGCCACCTCCGGCGGCTACGGCAAGCGCACCTCGCTCGACGAGTACAGCGTGCAGGGCCGCGGCGGCCTCGGCGTGGTGACCTTCAAGTACACCCCGAAGCGCGGCAAGCTCATCGGCGCGCTGGCCGTCGACGAGGACGACGAGATCTTCGCGATCACGACCTCCGGCGGCGTCATCCGCACCGAGGTCAACCAGATCCGGCCCTCGCAGCGCGCCACCATGGGCGTGCGCCTGGTGGACCTGGACAAGAACGTCGAGCTCTTCGCCATCGACAAGAACGTCGAGCACGAGGGTGAGGAGACCGCCGAGGCCGTGGCCAAGGGCGACGTCGCCGGACCCGCCGACCGCCAGCAGGGCGATGAGCCCTCGCTGGAGGACATGCCCGGGGTAGAATCCGACGGCAGTGACGGCGCCTCCGACGACGCCGGGTCCGACAAGGACTAGGACACGGACCAGGCATGAGTCTGGGACTGGGCCTGGTCGCGCCAAGCCATGACCGGCCGCGCCGGTCCGGGAGCTGGATCCCGGGCCGTCGGCCGCCCCGACAAGCACGACAAGTTCGAGAAGCAAAGGACCGGTAACTGACCGTGGCACAGAAGGAAGTAGTGCTCACCCGGGTCTCGCCCATGTCCGCTTTCCGAGTCGCACTGGCCCTCTCGCTGGTCGCGCTCGTGGCGTGGCTGGTCTGCGTGACGATCCTCTACTTCGGCCTCGCCGCGGCCGGGGTCTGGGAGAACGTCAACTCCGTCATCGGCGGCATCGGCGGCGACGGGATCATCGGCTACGGCATGGTCATCAGCCTCTCCGCCCTGGGCGGGGCGGTGCTGGCCCTGCTGACCACCGCGCTGGCCCCCGTCGGCGCGCTGATCTACAACGCCGTGGTCGACCTCTTCGGCGGCCTCGTCGTCGAGGTCCAGGAGAACTAGGCTCCGGGAACCAGGCTCCGGCAGGTTTCTCCGGCAGGTTTCTCCGGCCAGGCCCCGCACCTTTGGGTGCGGGGTTTCTTTGTTGCCGACGTCGTGGGTGCCGCCGGTAAAAACGCAGGTGAGAAGGCGATTTGCCTTTTTCTCGGGGCGCTCTGTAAAGTGATTTCTCGTTCAACGGGCCTATAGCTCAGTCGGTTAGAGCGCATCGCTGATAACGATGAGGTCGCAAGTTCGATTCTTGCTAGGCCCACCAGAACACCTTGGGGCATTAGCTCAATTGGTAGAGCACCTGCTTTGCAAGCAGGAGGTCAGGAGTTCGATTCTCCTATGCTCCACGGTCAACCGGCACCGCCCGGGCCTTAGAGGCCTGGGCGGTGCCGTTTTTTGTGTGGGGTCGGTTGCCGGGCCATGGATCGGCCGGGGGAGCGGGGTCCCGGGGCCGGGGATCGGCCGTTTCAGGTGGGATCGGCCGGGCCGGACGGGGGATAACCGAGAAAATGTGTCATGGTAGCCACGGCACCCGCCGTTTCCCCAGGTCATTTTCGGGCCTCTCGGCTGCGATGACACATTTTCCAGGTGGCCCCATTCCAATCCGCTCCAACCCGGCTTGAGCTGACCCGGCCGTGGGTATTCTGTTTCGGTTTGTGTGCGCGGCCGAGAACCGACCTGGGCAAACGCAGGGCCGGCCGGGACAGACCTACCCATTTTGCCCACGCCCACCCGGACCCACGCCTCACGGCCCAATGACCCAGTCCCCGAACCTCAGGACCCGGGGCCCCGAGCCCGCTCCGGGGGAAGCGGCGGATCCGGCTCGTAGCATGAAGCCATGAGCGAGAGTGCCGGAACCGCCGCAGAGGCGGACGAACGATGACAGAGACACGGACCCACGGCCCCGAACCCATCAGCGTGCGCGGCGCGCGCGTGCACAACCTGCGCGACGTCGACGTCCCGCTGCACCGGCTCGTCGGCGTAGCCGGCGTCTCGGGCTCCGGTAAGTCCTCGCTCGCGCTCGGCGTGCTCTACGCGGAGGGCTAGCGCCGCTACGTCGAGGCGCTGTCGACCTACACCCGCCGCCGGATGTCGCAGGCCACGCGCGCGGCGGTCGACTCCGTCGAGCACGTCCCCGCCGCCCTCGCCCTGCGCCAGCGCCCCGCGGTGCCCGGCATCCGCTCGACCTTCGGCACCTCGACCGAGCTACTCAACGTGCTGCGGCTGATGTTCTCGCGCCTGGCCACGCACGTCTGCCCGAACGGCCACCGCGTCGCGCCGACGATCGACGTCGCCGCCGAGACCGCCTTCACCTGCCCCGACTGCGGCGCCGAGGTGCGCGCGCCAGGCGCCGAGGAGCTGGCCTTCAACTCCGCCGGCGCGTGCCCCACCTGCGAGGGCACCGGCACCGTGCGTATGGTTGACGACGCCGCGCTGGTCCCCGACCCCGGCAAAAGCATCGACGATGGCGCGGTGGTGCCGTGGCAGATGTTCGGCTTCAACGTGCAGCCGGCCATCGCCCGCGAGTTCGGCGTACGCACCGACGTGCCGTGGTCCGAGCTGGACGAGCGCGAGCGCGACATCGTCCTCGACGGGCCCGAGGAGCTGCGGCGCGCGGACACCGAGAAGCGGCTCAAGCGGGTCAGCCGCTTCCTGCGCGAGGGCGTCTGCCCCGACTGCGGCGGCACCCGGCTGGCGCCGGCCGCGCCCGCGCCGCGGATCGGGGAGCTGAACCTGGCCGAGGTCACCGCCATGACCCTGGACGGGGTGCTCGAGTGGGCCGGTGGGGTGGCGGACACGGTGCCGGCCGAGATGCGCCCAATGGCCGAGGCCCTGGTGGAAACCCTGACCGGGATGGCGCGGCGCCTGGTCGAGCTCGGTCTGGGCTATCTCAGCCTGGACCGGGCGGGCTCCACGCTCTCGACCGGTGAGCGCCAGCGCGTGCAGCTCGCCCGCGCGGTGCGCAACCGCACCACCGGGGTGCTCTACATGCTCGACGAGCCCTCGATCGGGCTGCACCCGGTCAACGTCGACGGGCTACTCGGCGTGATGCGCGACCTGCTGGCCGACGGCAACTCGGTGGTCTTCGTCGACCACGACGTGCAGATCCTGCGCGAGGCCGATTGGCTCATCGAGATCGGCCCGGGCTCGGGTACCGAGGGCGGCAGCGTCATCGCCCAGGGAGAGCCGGAGCGGTTGCCGGAGTCCGCCGGCTCGCTTCTGTCGGGGTTCCTGGACGGGTCGGAGGACCCGGTGGTCCAGCCGGGTGCCGAGGCCGGGGAGGTCTTCGACCGCGGCGCGATCCGGCTCGAGACCGACGCGCTGCACACCGTGCATCCCCTCAACGTCGAGTTCCCGCTGGGCCGGCTCACCGCGATCGCCGGGGTGTCCGGCTCGGGCAAGAGCACGCTGCTGCTCGAGAGCCTGGTGCCGGCGCTGCAGGACCGCGCGGCCGCACCGGGGCACGTGCGCGCGCTTGAGGCGCCGGAGGGGATGAAGGTGCAGGTCGTCGACGCTACCCCGATCGGCCAGAACGTCCGCTCCACCGTGGCCACCTACAGCGGGGTCATGGACCAGCTGCGCAAGGCGTACGCGGCCACCGACACCGCGCGTGCGGCGGGTCTCTCGGCCTCCGACTTCTCCTACAACACCGGCTCGCTGGCCTGCCAGCGCTGCGAGGGCACCGGCCAGGTCACCCTCGACGTGCAGTTCCTGCCGGACGTGGAGATCACCTGCCCCGAGTGCGGCGGCGGCCGCTACACGCCGGAGGCCGGGGTCCATCTGCGCGGCGGGATGTCGCTGCCGCAGCTGCTGCACTGCACGGTGCGCGAGGCCCTCGGGCACACCGCGGACCGGCCGACGGTGCACCGGAAGCTGGGCCGGCTCGAGGAGCTCGGCCTGGGCTACCTGACCCTGGGCGAGGCGACGCCGAGCCTGTCGGGCGGCGAGGCCCAGCGTCTCAAGCTGGTCAGCCAGATGCACCGCGACCAGAGCGACACCGTCTTCGTCCTCGACGAGCCCAGCGTCGGCCTGCACCCCCTCGACGTGCGGACCTTGGTCGGCGTGCTGCGCAAGCTCACCGACCGGGGTGCGACCGTCGTGGTCATCGAACACGACCTCGACCTGATCGCGAACGCCGACCACGTCATCGAGATGGGACCGGGCGGCGGCGCGGACGGCGGCCGGGTGATCGCCGCGGGCACCCCGGCCCAGGTCATGGCGGACGAGAAGTCCGTGACCGGGCCCTACCTGGCCCGCACGCTCGCGGCCCACGAGGGCTGAGGGGACGGCCCGCCGAGATCCGGTCCGGAGGTGGGTAGGAAAGCCCTGGAAAATGTGGACCGAGTTGCGGAGCCGCCGAATCTGACCTGGGGAAACAGCGGGCCACCGGAAAGTTGGTCCACATTTTCCGGCCCCACCCCGCAACCGCACCTCACCTCCTACTCGAACAGCAACCCCACTCCGTAGGTCGCCACGAGCGCCAGCGCTCCGCCGACGGTCACGCGCACCGCGGCCTTGGCGGGGTCCGCCCCGCCCAGCTTGGCGGCCAGCCCGCCGGTCGCAGCCAGTGCGGCCAGGGTGACCACGCCCGTGAGCACGATGCGCCCGGACTCGGGGCCGAGCAGGATCGCGGCCATCGGCACCAGCGCGCCGAGCAGAAAGGAGACGAAGGATGCCACACCCGCGGCCCACGGGCTGACCAGTTCGTTTTCCTCGATGCCCCAGTGCACGTCGAGGTGCGCGGCCAGCGGGTCGCGCGCGGTCAGCTCGGTGGCCACGGCACGCGCGGTGGCCGCGGACAGGCCGCGGCCGCGGTAGATGTCGACCAGCTCGCGGAACTCCTCGGCCGGCCGGGTGCGCAGGTCCTCGCGCTCCTCGTCGACCAGGGCGCGCTCGGTGTCGCGCTGGCTGGACACGGAGACGTACTCGCCGAGGGCCATCGAGATCGCGCCGCCGAGCACCGCGGCCGCACCGGCGGTGGCGATCCCGGTGGTGGATGCGCCGGCCGCGGCCACGCCGACGACCACCGCGGCTGTCGAGACGATGCCGTCGTTGGCGCCGAGCACACCCGCACGCAGGCGGTTGAGCTTCTCGTTCAGTCCGCTCGCGGCGTCCTCGGGGTGGCGTTCTGGCTCCTCGCCGGGAGGGGCGTCGGGGTCGTAGAGGAAGGGACACTCCCCGGTGTGCTCCGCGGGCTCGGCGGAGTCGGCGGGGGTGGTCCGGCAGGGCTTCTTGCGGGGGTCAGCTGTGGCGTTCATGACTCAATCATGCGTGCGAATTCACCCCCACGCAAGGGCGCATAGGCTGCCATAAGTGCAGGTGAGAGGGCATTTTGAGGCTAGGGTTCGGTAATTTGTCCCCCACCCCACCCATGACAAATGTCATGGCGGATTCATGACACTCCCGCCCTACACACACCCACCCGGCGGCGTTGACTGAGACTCATGGAAGCGCCAGCCCACCGAGCCGGGCCGCCTCCGCGCCCCGGCCGCGAGCCCGAAAACACCGCCAACACCGCCAACGCCGACACCATCCCGGTCATCCGGACCCGCGGCCTGCGCAAGGACTTCCCCACCGCCGGGCTCGGCGGCAAACGCGGCACCGTGCACGCCCTGCGCGGCGTCGACCTGGAGATCGGCCGCGGCGAGATCGTCGCCCTGCTCGGCCCCAACGGCTCGGGCAAGTCCACGCTCATCGACCAGATCCTGGGCCTGGCCGGCCCCACCGCGGGCCACGTCGAGGTCTTCGGCGGCACCCCGCACAAGGCCGTCAGTGACGGCCGCGTCGGCGCCGCCTTGCAGACCGGTGGCCTGCTCGACGATCTCACGGTCGCCCAGACCGTGCGCATGCTCGCGACCACCTACGCCGAGCACCGCGACGTCGACAAGCTCCTGGAGTACGCCGACCTGACCAAACTCGCCGGCCGCCGAGTGCGCAAGCTCTCCGGCGGCGAACGCCAGCGCCTGCGGTTCGCGCTGACGATCCTCGCCGACCCGGACCTGATGATCCTCGACGAGCCGACCACCGGCATGGACACCACCGCGCGCCGCGACTTCTGGCGGCGCATGGAGGTGCTCGCGCGCGCCGGGCACACGATCCTGTTCGCCACCCACTACCTGGAGGAGGCCGAGCACTTCGCCGAGCGCACCGTGCTGCTGGCGCAGGGGAGGGTGATTGCCGACGCGCCGACGTCCGAGCTGCGCGACCTCACCGCGCGCCGCACCGTGTGCGTTGACGTGCCGCGCGGGGTCGCCGCCCGGATCGAGGGCGCCGAGATCGTCGCCGAGCCCGGCGGCGTCCGCCGCGCCGACGCGGCGGACGCAGACACCGCCACCGCCGACAACACAGACACCGTACGCGCGCGCGTGCACGCTGACGCCCCCGGCGCGGACCGCCTGGCGCTGCGCCTGCTCGGCGAGCTGGGCGGGCGCAACCTGACCGTCGAGCAGAACTCGCTGGAAGACACGTTCGTCGCCCTGACCGGTGCCGATGACGCCGCTGAAGATGAAGAGGAGAACCCGCGATGAGCAGCCCGATCAACCTGCGCTTCACCGGCTGGCAGGTCTACCGCACGCTCGCCGACGTGACCACCATGTTCTTCACGGTCGGCCTGCCGGTGGTCTTCTACCTCATCTTCGGCGCGTCGATGTCCTACGCCGAGATTCCCTTCCAGGACGGCAACGTCGCCGCCAGCGTCATGATCGGCATGGCACTCTACGGCGGTGTCTCGGGCGCGATCTCGGTGACCGGCCAGGTCCACCTCGAGTACTCCTCCGGCTGGGCCCGCCAGCTGGCGCTGACCCCGCTGACCACCGCCCAGGCGCTCTTCGCCCAGCTGTGCTGCGTGGTCACGGCGACGATCCTTCCCGTTGTCGCCGTCAACATCGCGGGCCTTCTCACCACGGTGGAGATGCCCGCCGACGAGTGGATCCTCGCCGCGCTGATCACCGTGGTGGTCTCGGTGCCCTTCGGCTTCTACGGCCTGGCGATCACTGCGGCCTGGGCCAGCCCCAACGCGATCTCGATCGCCACGACCAGCGTCGTCGTCCTCGCCTTCGCGGCGAACATGTTCATGCCCCTGACCGAGTCCCTGCTCAACTTCGCCCGGTTCACCCCGCTCTACGGGGCGACCGCACTGGCGCGCTGGCCGCTCACGGACGGCTGGCAGCTGCTGGCCGAGGAGCCCAACTTCGTGCAGCACGAACTGTGGTATGCGCTGGTAAATATAGGGGTATGGACGGCGATCTTCGTCGCGGCGTGGCTGATCCTGCGTCGCAGGATGACCCGCAGGTGACCGGCGACGGCACGCGCGCCCCGGGCGCCCGCGGCAAGCCGGCCGAGTGGCGCGCGGACTTCCGCGGCGGCGACAGCAGCTACGCCTCGGTCTGGCTGCTCCTGCTGCTCTTCCCGGTCTACCGTGGCTTCGTCGAGGGCCCGCTCACGGGTGTCGCGGCGCTCGTGGCCGTGGGAGCGTTCAGCGTGGTCTACGCCGCCGGCTTCGGGCTCGCTGACCGCCGCCCCCTCGGCTGGAGCAGGCCCGCGCGCTGCGGGATCTGGGTCGCGGCGATGCTGCTCTGCGCCGCGGCCGCCTGGCCGTTCGTCGGCGCCCTGGTCGTCTTCTTCACCCCGTATCTCTCGGTCTTCTGTGCCTTCCACCTGCGCCTCTCCCACTCGATCCTGGCCGTGGGCGCCATCATCGCCGCGGGCGTGGGCATCACCGCGCTCTACGGCGACGGCGCCGTCGAGGCCTTCTCGGGCACCACGATCATCGTCCCGGCCTTCCTGCTGCTGCTCGCCCAGGTCATCCAGCGCCAGGACCGCGCCGAGGAGCTCGCCCACGAGCTCGAGCTGACCCGCCAGCGCGAGACGATCGCGCTCGACGTCCATGACGTCCTGGGCCACACGCTCACCGTGGTCAACCTCAAGGCCGAGGTCGCCCGCCGCCTGATGGACACCGACCCCGAGCGCGCGCGTGCCGAGGTCGAGCAGGTCGCCGAGCTCTCGCGAACCGCGCTCGCCGAGGTCCGCCAGGCCGTCACCCGCACCCGCCGTCCCGACCTGGCCGGCGAGCTGGCCGCCGCGCGCCGGGCCCTGGAGACCGCCGGCGTCGAGACCGAGATCACCGCCGTCGACGAGGCCCCGCCCTTCGCCGCGGCCGTGGTACGTGAGGCCGTCACCAACGTCGTGCGCCACGCGCACGCGAGCCACTGCCGCATCACCGTCACACCCCGTGGCGTCGTGGTGCTTGACGACGGTCGCGGCATGGGCGACGCCGCCGTGGGCGACGGCGAGGGGCTCGCAGGGCTCGCCCGGCGCGTGGAGGCGATGGGTGGCACCTTCACCGTCGCCGACGGCGAGGCGGGCGGCACCGAAGTCAGTGCGCTGCTGCCGGCGCCGAAGCAGCCGGACGCCGCGGATGCGCCGGATGCGCAGCACCCGCGCGGGGGCCGGCAGGACGCGGACCGTCAGGATGCGCGGCGCGTCGGGCAGCCGGGGCCGCCGGCGTGATCCCGATCCTCATCGCCGACGACCAGGACCTCGTGCGCGGCGCCCTGGCCGCCCTGCTGAACACCGAGCGTGACATCGAGGTCGTCGCCGAGTGTGGCCGCGGCGACGAGGTCGTCGACGCCGTGCGGGCGGCGGACCCGCGCCCGCGGGTGGCGCTGATCGACATCGAGATGCCCGGCGGCGGCGGGATCGCCGCGGCCGCGGCCCTGCACGAGGCCGACCTGGGCTGCCGCTCGCTGATCGTGACCACCTTCGGCCGGCCCGGCTACCTGCGTCAGGCGCTGGCGGCCGGGGTCAGCGGCTTCCTGGTCAAGGACACCCCGCCCGAGCAGCTGGCCGAGGCGGTGCGCCGGGTGGACTCCGGGCTGCGGGTGGTCGACCACACCCTGGCCGAGGAGTCGTTGTTCACCCCGGAGTGCCCGCTGACTCCGCGGGAGCTGGAGATCGTGCGCGCGGCCCGCGACGGCGCCTCGGTCCGCGAGATCGCCGCGCGGGTCCACCTGAGCCCGGGCACGGTGCGCAACCATCTGTCGGCGGTGATCGGCAAGACGGGCACCGCCAACCGGCACGCGGCGGTGCGCCACGCTGAGGAGGCCGGCTGGCTGTAGCCGGCGCGCCGGCGCGCCGCCGGCCGCCGGTGCCCTCGGCCGCGACCGCTCGCGCGCCGCCGCGCGGAAACCTCCTCGCGCAGCCCGGAAATTGTCCCGATATCGCCGCTGTTCGGGGCCGCTGTATCGATAAAGGCTTTCGATTTCGGTTTGCTTACCCGCTCTGACCTGGTCTTATGATTGCCAGATGAACTCTGCAAGGTTTGGCTCCACTGGCCGCGCGGCCCGGTCCGCCACCGGCCCCCGACCCGCCCGCGGCGCGCGCGGCAACCACACGGCGCGCGCCACCCGCGGCGCGCTCGCGGCCGTCGTCGCCGTCGTGACCGCCCTCGCCCTGACCGCCTGCTCCGCCACCGGCGGTGCCCCGCGCAACCGCGGCGGCGACGGCGCGGGCAGCGGGGGAGTGGACACCCCGCGCATGACGGTCGCGATGGTCAGCCACGGCGCGCCGGGCGACACCTTCTGGGACCTGGTGCGCAAGGGCGCCGAGGACGCCGCGCAGAAGGACAACATCGAGCTGCGCTACTCCTCGCACCCCGAGCTTCCCGAACAGGCCAACCTGATCCGCAACGCCGTCGACTCCCAGGTCGACGGCCTCGCGGTGACCATGCCGAACCCGGACTCGCTGGGCCCGGTGGTCCAGACCGCCGTCGACGCCGGCATCCCGACCGTCGGCCTGAACTCCGGCATGGACCGCTACCAGGACTTCGGCATGGCCGCCTTCTTCGGCCAGGAGGAGAAGGTCGCCGGGCGCAAGGCCGGCGTGCGCCTCGGCGATGAGGGCGCGAAGAAGGTCCTCTGCGTCATCCACGAGCAGGGCAACTCCTCGCAGGAGTCGCGCTGTGCGGGCCTGAAGGAGGGCCTCAACGACACCGCCCCGGGCGGCCAGGTCGAGCTGCTCTACGTCAACGGCATGGACCTCACCGCCGTCGAGTCGACGCTGCAGGCCAAGCTGTCCCAGGACCGCTCGGTCGACTGGGTCATGGGCCTGGTCGCCCCGGTCGCGCTGACCGCGGTCTCCGCGCGCGAGCAGGCCGGCGCCGAGGCGAGGATCGCCACCTTCGACACCAACGCCGAGCTCGTCGGCGCGATCGAGGACGGCGAGGTCGAGTTCGCCGTCGACCAGCAGCCCTACCTGCAGGGCTACCTGGCCGTCGACACGCTGTGGCTGGCCCACCGCAACGGCTCCGCGCCCGGTGGCGCGCGCCCGGTCTACACCGGCCCGAGCTTCGTTGACGCCTCGAACGTCGACAAGATCGCCGAGGCGGCCAAGGAGGGGTTGCGTTGAGCGAGGCCACCCCGATTTCCGACGCCGCGCCCGGCACCGCGGGCGCGCCCCGCGCCGCGGGTGCGGAGAGCGCCGGCGCGGAGAGCGTCTCCCGCGACGACCGCCTGCAGACCTCCACGAGGCTGCAGTCCCTGCTGCGCCGCCCGGAGCTGTCCAGCCTGCTCGGCGCGATCCTGATCTTCGCGCTCTTCTTCGCCGTCGCCCCGGCCTTCCGCAGCCTCGACGCGTTCGCCACGGTGCTCTACGCCTCCTCGACGATCGGTATCATCGCCGTCGGCGTGGGCCTGCTGATGATCGGCGACGAGTTCGACCTCTCCTCGGGCGTGGCCGTGACCACCTACGCGCTGGTGGCGACCATGCTCAACTACAACTTGTGGCTGAACTCCTGGGTCGGCGCGGCGATCTCGCTGGCCACCGCGCTGATCATCGGTGCGCTCAACGGCTACCTGGTCACCCGCACCGGAATCCCGTCCTTCCTGATCACCCTGGCCGCCTTCCTGATGCTGCAGGGCCTGAACCTGGCGATCACCAAACTGGTCACCGGCCAGGTGGCCACCCCGACGATCTCGGACATGGAGGGCTTCGACTCCGCCCGCGCCTTCTTCGCCTCCTCGGTGAGCGTCTTCGGCGTGCAGGTGCGCGTGACCGTCTTCTGGTGGCTGCTCTTCGTGGCCGTTGCCACCGTGGTGCTCTACCGCACGCGGGTGGGCAACTGGATCTTCGCCGTCGGCGGCGACCAGAAGGCCGCCCGCGCCGTGGGCGTGCCGGTGCGCGCCACCAAGATCGGCCTGTTCATGACGGTCGCCTTCTGCGCCTGGTTCGTCGGCATGCACAACCTGTTCATGTTCGACTCGATCCAGGCCGGCCAGGGCGTGGGCAACGAGTTCATCTACATCATCGCCGCCGTCATCGGCGGCTGCTCGCTGACCGGCGGGCGCGGCACGGCGATCGGCACCGCCATCGGCGCGCTGATCTTCGGCATGACCAACCAGGGCATCGTCTACGCCGGCTGGAACCCGGACTGGTTCAAGTTCTTCCTCGGCGCGATGCTGCTGTGGGCCGTGCTGACCAACAACTCGTTCACGCGCTGGGCCGCCGCCGGCCTGCCGGGGCGAAAGCCCCGCACGCTTGACGACGCCGCGCCTGCCCCACGCACGGCGCCCGAGGGAGCCGACGCGCGCGGCACCGCCGCGCGCGGGGCGCGCGACGCCGCAGGTACGCGCGAGGGGAAGCAGCGCGACGTCGTCAATCCGGAAGGAGAGTCCCATGAGTGAGCCGCTGGTTGAACTGCGCGAGGTCACCAAGTCCTACGGGCCGTTCGACGCGCTGCGCGGCGTCGGGTTCGCCGTCCGCGCCGGGTCGGTTACCTGCGTGCTCGGCGACAACGGCGCCGGCAAGTCCACGCTGATCAAGGTGCTCGCCGGGCTGCACCGGCAGACCTCCGGGCAGCTGCTCATCGACGGCGAGGAGGTCACCTTCTCCGGCCCGCGCGACGCGCTGGACCACGGCATCGCCACGGTCTACCAGGACCTGGCCGTCGTCGGGCAGATGAGCGTGTGGCGCAACTTCTTCCTCGGCCAGGAGCTGAAAGGCCGTCTCGGCTGGCTGCGCGTCGACGAGATGCGCGAGACCACCGCCCGCGCGCTGGTCGAGATGGGCATCGACATCCCGGACGTCGACGTGCCGGTCGACTCCCTGTCGGGCGGACAGCGCCAGGTGCTCGCGATCGCGCGCGCGGTGCACTTCGGCGCGCGCCTGCTCATCCTCGACGAGCCGACCGCCGCGCTGGGTGTCAAGCAGTCCGGGATGGTGTTGCGGCTGATCGCCGCGGCGCGCGACCGGGGCCTGGGCGTCGTGTTCATCACGCACAACCCGCACCACGCGTGGCTGGTCGGCGACCGGTTCGTGCTGCTCAACCTGGGCCGCCAGACCATGGACGCCGCTCACGACGAGACGAGCCTCGATGAGCTGACCCTCGAGATGTCCGGCGGCGGGGAGCTCGAGGAGATCTCCGAGCAGCTGCGGGCCTAGGCGCGGCCGGGACGGCCGGGAGAGCCGTCTGCACATGCACAAGCGCCCCGCCGGACAGGGGGTGTCCGGCGGGGCGTCGCGGCGGTGGGGGCGTGCCTAGGCGCGGCCGTCCTCCTTGGCGTCGCGCTTGGCGGCGGCGTCGTGCTCGGCCTTCGCGTCGCGGGCGTCGTTGTCGCGGGCGGCCTTCTTGGCGGCCTCGGCCTCGGCGTCGGTCAGCCTGCGGGAACCGCCGGCCGGCGCGGCGTCGGCGTCGTTCTCGCGGACGTAGTGCTGGCTGACCTCGTTGTCGACCTCCGGCTCGGAGACCGTCACCGCGTCGAGGTTGCCGTCCTCGGGCTCGTCTTCGACCAGGCGGTGCTTGGCGGAGTCCTCGGCGTCCTCGACGGCCTCGTCGGCGCGGGCGGTGCGGTCCATGACCTCGTTCTCGGAGCGGTGGCGCTCGAGCTGCTCGTCGAGGGAGGCCAGCAGCTCCTCGCCATCCTTGGTCAGCCCGCCCTCGGCGGCCTGCGCCTTGAGCACGGTCTCCTCCTGCGGGGTGCGCGGGGCCTCGGCCGGCGCGGCGGGGGCGTCGTCGCCGGTCTCGGTGGAGTAGACGAGCTTCGAGTCGCCGCGGGTCTGGGCGTGCTCCTCGACGCGCGGCGGGATCAGACCGGCCGGGTCCTGCTTCTCGCGGCTGAACCAGTAGTAGAGGCCGCCGCCGACCGCGGCCAGGGCGGTGCCCAGGCCGACGAGCAGCCAGGTGCGGCGGCGCTTGTCCTTCTTGGCCTTGCCGGTGATCTTGTCGATCTTCTTCTGGGCCTTCTCGGCGGCCTTGTTGCCGGCCGCCAGCGCCTTGCGGCGGGTGCGCTTGCTCATCTTCTTCGCCTTGAGCGCAGCGGACTCCTGGGCGTCGGCGGCGTCCTGCAGGTAATCGTGCGAGCTCTCGCGGGCCTCCTTGAGGGCCTTCTCGATGCGCTTGCGGGTCTCGGCGGTCAGGGTGCCGGCGTCGTCGGCCAGGTCGGAGGCGCGGTCGCCGAGCTTGGCCACGGCGTCCTTGCCGGCCTTCTTCACGTCGCCGGCGACGTCGTCGTAGTTGTCCGCCGCGCCGAGCAGCGCGTCGTAGGCCTCCGAGGCCTTCCGGTCCCGGAAGTCGCTGTAGCGCTCCCAGGCGTCCTTTCCGGCGGCGAGAGCCATCTTCAACGTCGAGGTGTTCATCGGGGCGATCCTTTGCGTGGTCGGCTGCGGTCAGTGCTTTTGGTTCCCAGGGTAGCCACGCGGCGCGACACGCGCGGGCGGGCGAGTGATCTACACTGGCCGACATGACTCTCAAGACCGCTACCGCGATCCTGCACACCAACCACGGTGACATCACCGTCGAGCTCTTCGGCAACCACGCGCCGAAGACCGTCGCGAACTTCACCGGCCTGGCCGAGGGATCCATCGACTACAGCAGCGAGAACGCCGCCGGCACCACCTCGGGCCCGTTCTACGACGGCTCAATCTTCCACCGCATCATCAAGGGCTTCATGATCCAGGGCGGCGACCCGACCGGCACCGGCATGGGCGGCCCGGGCTACAAGTTCGAGGACGAGTTCCACCCGGAGCTGCGATTCGACCGCGCCTACCTGCTGGCCATGGCCAACGCGGGCCCCGGCACCAACGGCTCGCAGTTCTTCATCACGGTCGCGCCGACCCCGCACCTGAACAACCACCACACCATCTTCGGTGAGGTCACCGACGAGGCCTCCCGCAAGGTCGTCGACGAGATCTCCGCGGTCGCCACCGACCGACGTGACCGTCCGAAGGAGGATGTGGTCATCGAGTCGATCGAGGTCCAGGAGGCCTAAGGCCGTCAATTTCCGACGCCCGCGCCCACACCCGTGGCGCGCCCCACCCGTCGGAGCGTGGGCCGGCTGACGCCGGCCCGACCGCCCTTCCCGCCGTGTGCGGGAGGGCGGTTTTTGCGTGTCGGGGGTCTTTGAGGTGGGCCGGGGGAGGTGCGGGGTGCGGGCCCGGGGCGCCGCCGGTCGCGGAACGCGACACCCTGTCGCTAAGATAGCGACATAGTGTTGCTAACATGCTCCGGCAACGGCCGCACGGCCGTGACCGCACCCCCCGACCAGGAAGTTTCACCATGTACCTAGCCTGGCGCGAAATGCTCTTCGCGCGCGCCCGCTTTCTCCTCATGGGCGTCGTCCTGGCGCTCATGTCCATGCTCGTGGTCATCATCTCCGGGCTGACGGCCGGACTGGTCAACGACGGCGTCTCCGGCATCAAGGCGATGGACAGCGACGTCATCGCCTTCGCCGAGGGCACCCAGACCGACTCCGCCTTCACCCGCTCCGTCGTCGACGCCACCGACGCGCGGGAGCTCGCCGCCACTGACGGGGTGGCCGCGGCCGCCCCGCTGGGGCTGTCCATCGTCAACGCCCACAACCAGGACGGCACCGCCGTGGATCTCACCCTCTTCGGCGTCGAGCCCGGCTCCTTCCTGGCACCGGAGGGCCTGCCGGCGATGCGCACCGAGGCCCACCCCGGCGCACCGACCGCGACCCCGCACGACGTCGTGGTCTCCTCCACCCTCGAGGACGAGGGCGTGTCGGTCGGCGACACCGTGACCATCGACCGCCTCGAGATCCCGCTGCACGTCGTCGGCTTCACCGACGGCCAGCGCACCTTCGGCCACGTCGACATCGCCTACCTGCCGCTCGACGTCTGGCAGGAGGTCCACGCCGGCGCCCGCCACGGCGAGGCCGTGGACCCCGCGGCCTACGGGGAGGCCTCCGTCATCGCCGCGCGCACCGCAGACAAGCCCGACACCGAGGCGCTCTCCGAGGCCTCCGGGCTGGACGTGCGCACCCTCGAGGAGAGCTTCGACTCCTCGCCCGGCTACGCCGCCGAGACCATGACGCTGTCGATGATCACGTGGTTCCTCTTCGTCATCGCCGCGCTCGTCACCGGCGCGTTCTTCCTGGTCTGGACGATCCAGCGCGCCGGGAGCATCGCCACGCTGCGCGCCATGGGCGCCACCAGGGGCTTCCTGCTGCGCGACAGCCTCGGCCAGGCCGTCGTGGTCCTGGCCGTGTCCATCCTCGTCGGCCTGCTCATCGCGGTCGGCCTGGGCAGCCTGCTCGAGTCGACGGCCATGCCCTACGCCACCGAGCTCGGCCCCGTCCTCGGCGGAGGCGCGCTGCTGTTCGTCTCCGGCCTCATCGGCGCGCTCGTCGCGGTCGTGCGCGTCACCCGAACCGATCCGCTGGAAGCCCTGGGAGAGAACCGATGAGCACAGCACTGCAACTTTCCGACGTCACGGTCACCTACAGCGACGGCGACTCGCAGGTCACCGCCCTCGACGACGTCTCGATCACCGTCGCCCCCGGCGAGTTCGTCGCCGTGGTCGGACCCTCCGGCTCCGGCAAGTCCACCCTGCTGGCCGTCGCCGGCGCGCTGACCACCCCGGCCACCGGGAAGGTCACCGTGGCAGGCGTGGAGGTCACCGGCCTCGACGACACGGCCCTGGCCAAGGTCCGCCGCGAGCACATCGGCTTCGTCTTCCAGTCCTCCGGCAGCCTGCCCTCTGCGCTTTCCGCCGAGCAGCAGCTCGAGCTCGCCGCCCGCGTGGCCGGCGGCTGGGGCCGTCACACCGGCGCGGAGCTTTTGGAGAAGGTCGGCATGACCCACCGGGCGAAGAACCGCCCGGGCAGCCTCTCCGGCGGCGAGCGCCAGCGCGTCGGCATCGCCCGCGCCCTGGTCGGCGACCCGCAGATCCTGCTCGTCGACGAGCCGACCGCCGCGCTCGACCGCCACCGCTCCCAGGAGATCGTGGCCCTTTTGGCCAAGGAGTGCCACGACTTCAACGTCGCCGGCGTGATGGTCACCCACGACCACGAGGTCCTCGGCCACTGCGACCGCGTCTTCGAGATGGTCGACGGCCGGCTCAGCCCGGTCGCCTGAGCCGCATCTAGACTCGGGCCCATGCCGAAGACCCAGGGGCGCACCGTCGCCGAGCACCGCAGCGTGCAGCACCGCGCGGTGCTCGAGGCGACCGAGCGGCTGATCGTTCAGGGCCACGGCAGGATGCCCTCGGTCGGCGAGGTCGCCGCCGAGGTCGGCCTGGCCCGCTCGAGCATCTACCGCTACGCCTCCTCCCAGCACGACCTGCTGGTCCAGCTGCTGGTCAACGCCACCGACACCTGGAACGAGAAGCTCGAGGCGCGCCTGCGCACGGTGCCCGCCGACCCGGCCGAGCGCATCTGCGCCTACGTCGACGCCGCGCTCGACCTCTTCGCCAACGGCTCCCACGGGCCGCTGATGGTCGCCGTGCAGAACTTCCCCGAGGCCTTCACCGACGAGAAGGTCCAGGCCTCCCACGCCGGGTTCACCACCGTGCTCGACGAGCTGTGCCCGGGGGTCTCCCCGCTGGACTTCTCGCTGCTCAACGCCGCGATCCTGCGGGCGGCCGAGCTGGTCGGCGAGTCGGCCGACCGGCAGGCCGATTACGCGCAGGCGACCGCGACCCTGCACCGGATGGCGAAGGCCGTCGCGGCGGGCCGCGTCTGAGCCGTTGCGGTAGCTTTCTGGGTATGCAGGATCAGTCGTCAGGCGGTCCGGACTTCGCACCGCAGGAAGGCCCCGGCCCGGTGGGACAGCCCGGCCAGCCGGGACAGCCCGGGTCGGTGGCTCAGCCAGGCCCGGCCCGCAACCCTGCCCCCGGGCGCCCCGGCCCGCCCGGGCCGGTCGACATCGCGCGCCGCTGGTTCCGCGACGTGCCCGTGACCACCGGCATCACCGCCGCCCTGCTTGCGGTGTGGCTGGTCTGCGCCCTGCAGGCCCGCTCGATCACCGCCACCGGTGGTGCCCCGCTCGCCCGCGCCTGGATGCTCTGGGGCCCGGAGCTCCTCACCGGCCTGGGCCCGCTGCGCGCGCTGGGCTTCATGTTCGTCCACATGGACGCCTCGCACGTGCTGCTCAACGGGCTGATGACGCTGTTCATCGGCCGCGAGATCGAGCGCGCCTACGGTTCGGGCGTCTTCGCCGCCGCCTGGCTGATCTCCGGGCTGGGCTCGGCGCTGGCGGTGCTCATGCTCGACCCGCTCGCGCCCACCGGGGGCGCCTCGGGCGCCGTCTACGGCCTGATGGCGGTGCTGGTGGGACTCGCCGCGAAGAACAAGGCGGACCTGCGCGCGCCGCTGGCGCTCGTCGGCGTCAACATCGTCTACACGCTCATCGCGGCCAACGTCTCGCTGTGGGGACACCTCGGCGGGCTGGCCGCGGGTGCGGTCGTCGCGCTGCTGCTGGTCACCCGCCGCCCGGGGCTCCGCTGGGCCGGGTTCGTCGCGGCGCTGACCGCCGTCGTCGCCGCGTTGGCCGGTTACGTCGTCACGGGCGGTTACTGACGGGCCCCGCCGTGCCGGGGGAGGGGAGAGCCGGGGGAGGGGCGCGCCGGGGGAGGGGCGCGCCGGGGGAGGGGCGCGCCGGGGGAGGGGAGAGCCGGGGGAGGGGAGAGCCCCGGGAATGCGGTGACCACCACAGTGGTCACCTGAGAGAGATTCACCGCGCTTGCGCTGCGTGTCCCGGGGCCCTGTGGCATCCTGCGGGTGAAAGCGCCCCCGAAGCCCGGGGGCACGGGGGAGATCGGACAACGCGGGGTTCACCTGCGCGCCGGTCCGGGGGTGACCACGGGGTGGGAATCACGGTCCACGACGGCAGGTCTGCGACCTGGGGGATGGGGAAGACTGCGGCGTGTCGTCCACAGTCCACACACCGTGACTTTTTCTTTCACCACCATCCACAGGCTTATCCACACTGTGGATAACTACAGTTTTGTAATTTCCCGAATACCCCGAAGATCCACAACTGTGGAAAACCCTGTGGACTGCGCGGAAACCCCAGCGAAACGAACTTTTGTTCGCATTGTGGAGCAGGTGGACGCTTTCCCTCGTCCCCATCCACCGCTGTGGAAAGACGCGCTTTCGTCACAACTTCCACAGAGTCCTCCACACCCTGTGGATAACTCGGCTCCCCACCCGGTGAAGCGCGGCTATCATCGGTGGTGTTCCAACGTCGACCGCCTGGTCGCTACACAACCGGTCCCCCACCGGACCCCGCGGCGCCTCGCAAGGCTCCGAGGCGTTCAGAGACCCCGGGCACACGGGGACCCCCGAGACGCCCCGGAGCCCCGCGGCACCCGTGCCGGCCCGCTCCGACGCCGGCCCGGAGCCGGGGGAGGGGGAGGGGACCGGGACCGAAAGGAGAGTGCGAGATGGCCCTGCAGCCCCTCTACCGCGAGTTGATCGAGGCGATCCCGCAGACCGCCACCGTGGAGTCCGCCTCCACCACCGGCCTGTGGGCGCGCGTGACCGCCTCCCTGGACGGGGTGGCCTCCATCGGCATCGCCTACTGCGGCGGCCCGGGCCTGCGTGCCTGGGACGCCGCCATGGCGCGCGTGGCCCCCACCGACCCGCTCGACGCGCCGGCCGCCGCCGGGCTGACCGGGAGGAACCTGCGCGAGGTCGCGACCGACCTCATCGGCGCGGGGACTTCCGCCGAGCGTGCCCTGGCCGTCGCCGCCATCAACGCCTGGTACTCCCACGCCGGGACCGCCAGGGCCAACCGCTTCGTGCCCACCGCGGGTGCGGGCGGCGGGCAGGCCGAGTGGGGCCAGGTCTTCGATCCCTTCCGCGATGTCATCGCCGGCAAGACCGTCGCCGTCATCGGTCACCACCCGGGCGCGCCGTCGGCGCTCGACTCGGCCAGCGACTTCCACATGCTCGAGATCCCCGAGGGCCTCGACGAGCTGCCCCCGGCCGCCGAGTTCATCGTGCCGCGCTGCGAGATGGTCTTCATCTCCGGCTCCTCGTTCATCAACGGCTCCGCCCCGCGCCTGATCGAGCTGGCCGCCGAGTCCTACTGCGCCGTCATCGGCCCCTCCGCCCCGCTGGCCCCCGCACTCTTCGACCACGGCGTCGACCTCGTGGCCGGCCTGGTGGCCGACGACGCCGACGGCATGGACCGCGCCCTGGTTGAGGCCGCCTACCCGACGATATTCGCCCACGGCCACCGCGTGCACCGCTCCACGCCGGAGGGAACCTCCGTGCTGGACTGACGCGGCGTCGTCAAGCACGAAAAAGCCCCGGGTCACCGACCCGGGGCTTCAACTGCACAGAACTCAGGCGCGCACGGCCTGCGGGGCGACCTCGGCCATGGTCGGGGAGTGCTCGACCTCGCCGTCGGCACCCGCCTCGAAGGTCTGCTTCGACCAGATGCCGGAGCGCTTGGCCACGATCGTGGCGACCACGGACTGGCCGGTGACGTTGACGGCGGTGCGGCCCATGTCGATGATCGGCTCGATCGACAGCAGCAGGCCCACGCCGGCCAGCGGCAGGCCCAGGGTGGACAGCGTCAGGGTGAGCATGACGGTCGCGCCGGTGGTGCCGGCCGTGGCCGCCGAGCCGATCACGGAGACGAAGATGATCAGCAGGTAGTGCGTCATGTTCAGGTCGATGCCGTAGAACTGCGCGACGAAGATCGCGGCGATGGCAGGGTAGACCGCGGCGCAGCCGTCCATCTTGGTCGTCGCGCCCAGCGGGATCGCGAAGGAGGCGTACTCGGTGGGCACGCCCATGCGCCGCTCGGTCACACGCTGGGTCACGGGCATTACGCCCATCGAGGAGCGCGTGATGAAGCCGAGGCTGGTCACGGGCCACACGCGGCGGAAGAAGCCGGCGACCGGGATCTTGTTGAAGGCCAGCACGGCCGGGTAGATCACGCCGATGACGATGGCCAGGCCGACGTAGATGGCGATGACGAACTTGCCCAGCGAGCCGAGCGCGTCCCAGCCGTAGGTGGAGACGGCCTTGCCGATCAGCGCGGCGGTGCCGATCGGGGCCAGGCGGATGATCCACCACAGCATCTTCTGGATGATCTCCAGGAAGGACTCCATGAAGTTCAGGAACGGCTCGGCGGCCCGCCCGGTCTTGACCGCGGCGATGCCGATGGCCAGCGAGACCACCAGCAGCTGCAGCACGGAGAAGCTTAAGGTGGGCTCGCCGTGGCTCATGCCGGCGTGCAGGCCGAAGATGTTCTCGGGCACGATGCCCTGCAGGAACGCCGTCCAGCTGCCGGTGTTCTCCGGCTCGGCGGCCGAGGCGGCGTCCACGGAGGTGCCCACGCCCGGCTTGAGCACGAGCGCGACGAGGATGCCGCCGAGGACCACCGACAGGAACGAGGTCACCGCGAACCAGATGAGCGTGCTCACGGCCAGGCGCGCCGCACCGGTGACCTTGCGCAGGTTGGCCACGGAGGTGATCACGGCGGCGACCACCAGCGGCGGCACCATCAGCTTCAGCAGCTGGACGTAGGCCGCGCCGACGCCGGTGAGCAGGCCGGAGAGCCAGCCCTCGCCGGAGCCGCCGTCCTGGCCGCGGGCGATGAAGCCCAGGATCAGGCCGACGATCAGGCCCGCGATGACCTGCGCGCCGAAGCCCGTGGCCCAGCCGGGCAGGCGCCCCTTGCGCTGGTTGCCGTTGTCGCTTGCCGACGCCGCGTCCGTTCCGTCGCCGCGCACAGGCGCGGCGTCTGTGGCGCGCGCCGTCTCTTTCTCGCTCATGGATGAGGCTCCCGTCGAAGGTCTTGGTTAGTTGTCCACGGGGCCCGGAAGTCCCGCGCGGTTGGTTCTGGTGGTTGTGGCGGTGTGTGCGGGCTTACCCGTCACACTTTCTGTACTGCTCTGTCTATACTCATCAGACCACTGGGTCTTTTAGCATACATTCCGGTGTAACCCAGGGGAAGTCCGGGATATTCCCGTCTCTTTGTCCGTCGGGGTCGACCGGGCAGGTGGGAGGCCGGTGGTGGGGTCCGGTTGCAGGCGGGCGGGCGGTAGCGGGTGGTCGGGGCGTGGTCGGGGCGTGGTCGTGGGCGAATGAATCCGCAGGCGCGGTTCGGCCCTGCGTACGCGTCCTATTATCCTTGCGGTTAACCGGGACGCCCGGCATGAAGGTCCTGGCCCGGGCCACCGCAGCCGCTCCGCGGCGCGGTGGCCGCGGGATCTGCGCCGGCGTCCCTTTCCCGAGTGCACCCCGATCCCAGAAAGCAGGCGCCATGTCTTCGCCCTCCGACCCGTCGCGCGGCAGCGAGCCGCGGACCACGGACGACGAGGCGATCCCGCCCCAGGCGCAGGCCCCCGGTGCGGTCGCCCCGGGGGTCGCCGCCCCCGGTTCCGCCGTGCCGTCTGCCCCGGCGGCTCCTGCGGCCCCGGAGGCTCCTGCCGCTCCCTCGGCGCCGGCCGCTCCGGCCGAGCCCGGGGCCGTGGCTCCCGGCGCCGCTGCGCCTGGTGCCGCTGTTCCTGCGCCGCCGGCTGCTCCCTCGGCACCGGCGGTCGGTGTGCCCGCCGCGGCCGCTCCGGGCGCCGTCGCCCCCGGTGCCCGCGCGCCCGGCGCCGCCGCCCCTGGTTCGGCTGCTCCGGCGGCTCCTCCGGCGCCTGCCGCTCCGGCAGCCCCCGCTGCCTCTTCGGCCCCCGCCGCACCGGGCGTGAGCGCGCCGGGTGCCGCGGTCCCGTCGGCTACTGCTCCGGGCGCTGCAGCTCCTGGCGCCAGCGCCCCGGGCACAAGTGCTCCCGGCGCCGCCGCTCCGGGGGCGAGTGCCCCTGCGACCCCGGCAGCCACGGCTGCTCCGGGTGCCGCTGCCCCTGGTGCCGCGGCTCCTGGCGTCGCCGCCTCTGGTTCCGCCGTTCCGGGAGCCGCTGTCCCTGGTGCGAGCGCCCCGGGTGCTCAGGCTCCCGCTGCCCCCGGCGCCGCCGCTCCTGGCGCTCCCGCCGCCAGCGCACCCGGTCCCGGCGCACCGGCTCCCTGGGTCTCGGCCGCGGCCGCTACCACCGGGGCCGCCGCAACCGCCGCGACGGCGGCGGATACCGCCGAGGGTGAGCAACGGGACGTCGGCAAGCGGAAGTTCGCGCTGCCGCGCTGGGCCAAGTGGGCCGGCACCGTCGTCGGGCTCGCCGTCGTCTTCGGCCTCGTCGTGCTCTTCGCGCGCTGGCTCGTCGGCACCGGACCCGTCGCCGACTTCATCGAGCGCTACCCCGGCCGTGCGCCGACGCCCGAGTCCACGCCCGTCGGCTTCCCGGCGTGGCTGAACTGGGCGCACTTCTTCAACATCTTCTTCATGGCGCTCATCGTGCGCACCGGCGTGCAGATCCGCAGCGAGCGGCGCGCGCCGGCCTACTGGACGCCGCACTGGGACCACAAACGCAAGATCTCGATCACCCTGTGGCTGCACCTGTGCGTGGACCTGGCGTGGATCCTCAACGGGGTCGTCTTCATCGTCCTGCTGTTCACCACCGGCCAGTGGATGCGCATCGTGCCCACCAGCTGGGAGGTTCTGCCCAACGCGGTCTCCGCGGGGCTGCAGTACCTCACGCTGGACTGGCCCACCGAGCACGCCTGGGTGCACTACAACGGCCTGCAGCAGATCTTCTACTTCCTGACCGTCTTCGTCGCCGCGCCGCTGGCCATCGCCACCGGCTTCCGGATGAGCGGCTGGTGGTCGATGAGGTGGAAGCGCGCCTCGAAGATCTACCCGCTGACCGTCGCGCGCGCCGTGCACTTCCCGGTGATGATCTACTTCTGCGTGTTCACCGTCGTGCACGTCGGCCTGGTGCTGACCACCGGTGTCATCGCCAACCTCAACGGGATGTTCGCCGCCCAGGACTCCACGGGCTGGCTCGGCCCGGTGCTCTTCGTCGTCGCGATGCTCGTGACCGCCGGCGCGACCCTGGCCGCCCGGCCGATGCTGCTGGCGCCCGCCGCCCGGCTGATGGGGCGGGTGACCGCGCGCTGAGTGGGGGTCTGCCTCGGCCTGGCGCTCCGACCCAGCAAGGCCCCGTATAGCAAGGGCGTTTCCCGCCCCAGCAAGGCGTCCGCTTGCTATGTAGGGCCTTGCTGGGCTCAGCACCACGCCGGGCGGATGAGCCCCGGCACCGCGCGCACCGGTCCTCCGGAGACCCCCGGAAACGCCGGAAACCGCCCGGGATCAACCGGGGCGGTTTCCTTATGTGGCTGCGGCCGCGCGGGCGCAGCCGGGCTGTACGGACTAGCGCCAGCCCATCGTCATCAGCAGGCCGACGATGAACAGCCCGAAGCCGATGGCGAAGTTCCACGGGCCCAGCTCGGCCATGAACGGGATGCTCGGCCCGGCCAGGTAGTTGACCACCAGCCAGGCCAGGCCGAGCAGCATCAGCGCGAACATGATGGTCTTGTACCAGACCGGGGTGCCGCCGGTGTTGATCTTCACCGGGGTACGGTTCGCGTTCGCGCCGCCCGTGGAGGGCGCCAGCGGCTGGCTCTTCGTGATCTTCGCCTTGGGCATTGCCGGGTCACCTCATGCATGGAACGTCGGTAAGGGGATCTTGACCCGCACAGTCTAGCAGCAGCGCCGCCCCAGGCCACGTCGGCGGCGCGGCGGCTACCCGGCGCAAGCCCGCCCTGCCACCCGGCGCAAGCCCGTCCCACCGCCCCGGAGCCCCGCATGCGAAACGGCCGGCGACGCCCCGAAGACGCCACCGGCCGCTCCGCCCTCGGCCGACAACCCGGCCGGCCGCACCCCCGCGCTTAAGGCAGCAGCGCCTCCGGGCGGAAGTCCCAGAGCCGCACCTCGACCGACTGGTCGCGGAGCAGGTCCTCACCGGCGGCCGGGGTGGACACGGCGATCTTGTCCTGGTCGGTCAGCGCGCCCGTGGCCACCGGCTCACCGACGGTCAGCGCGGAGTCCGGCCCCTGCCAGCCCGCCTCGCGCAGCGCGGCGAGCGCCTGCGCGCGGTTCATCCGGGTGATCGAGGGCATCGCGATCAGGCGTCCGTTCGAGATGGTCACGGTCACCGAGGAACCCTCGTCGACCTCGCTGCCCGTTCCCTCGACGGCGAGCACGCGGTTCTCCGGC
Source organism: Corynebacterium frankenforstense (assembly GCF_030211955.1). Taxonomy (GTDB): domain Bacteria; phylum Actinomycetota; class Actinomycetes; order Mycobacteriales; family Mycobacteriaceae; genus Corynebacterium; species Corynebacterium frankenforstense_A. The sequence goes on from NZ_JASODI010000005.1 coordinate 47,203, forward strand.
TCGTGGGAGTCGATGTAGTTCGGCTCCAGGCGCAGGCCCATCGACTCCAGGGTGGAGCGGGCCTCGTCGAGCGAGAGCCCCTTCAGGTCCGGCACGCGCACCTGCTTCTTGCCGGTCGAGACGGTCACGGCGATCTCGGTGCCCTTGGAGATCTGGCTGCCGGTTGCCGGGTTCTGCGAGATGATCTGGCCCGCCGGCACGGAGTCGGACTCCTCCTCCTCGACCTGGCCCTTGAGCGCCAGACCGGCCTTCTCCAGGGTGCGCCGGGCCTCGTCGAGCGTCATCCCGCTCAGGTCCGGAACGTCGGTGATCTCGCGTCCCGAGGACACGATGAGCTCCACCGCCGTGCCGGGCTGCAGCCGCGAACCGGCGCCCGGGTTGGTGCGGATGACCTGCCCGCGCGGCACGTCCGGGCTGGGCTCCTCGTTGACGTCGACGCGCAGGCCGGCCTTCTCGAGGGTCTGCTCGGCGTCGGTGCGCTGCCAGCCGACGACGTCGGGCACCGCCACCGCGGAGCTCGAGGTGCCGCCGCCATCGTCGTCGTTGGCGAAGAAGTCGTAGGCGAACGCGCCGCTGATAGCCAGCACCACCACGGCGAGCGCCGCGGCGACCCAGCGCGGCCAGTTCGACGGGCCGCGCCGGTGCCGCGCGCGGTCGTCGCGGCGCCGCGGCCGGCCTTCGGCCACGGGCGCGGGGCGCTGCGCGGCGTGGGCGCCGCCGGCGGCCATGACGGTGGTCGCCGCCTGATTGCCGACGTCCCGTCGGTCGCCGTCGGCGTAGCCGTCGCCGCCGGCGGCCGGGCTGACGTGGCTGCGGGCGGCCTGGGTGACCGCGCCGCGGGAGAGCAGCTCCAGCTCGGAGGCCAGCTCGTCGGCATTCTGGTAGCGGTCGGCCGGGTGCTTGGCGATCGCGGTGAGGATCACCGAGTCGACGTTGACCGCCTCGGTCGGCGTCAGGTCCGCGATGTGGTGCGACGGCGGGACCGGGTCCTCCTGAACGTGCTGGTAGGCCACCGCGAAGGGGGTCTCGCCCTGGAAGGGCGGGCGGCCGGTGACCAGCTCGTAGAAGACGCAGCCGAGCGCGTAGATGTCGCTGCGCCCGTCGGCGGGCTTGCCGCGGGCCTGCTCGGGCGAGAGGTACTGGGCGGTGCCGATGACCGCGGAGGTCTGCGTCATCGCCGAGGTCGAGTCGTCGAGCGCGCGGGCGATTCCGAAGTCCATCACTTTCACCTGGCCGGTGTTGGTGATCATGATGTTGGCCGGCTTGATGTCGCGGTGGACGATGCCGGCCTCGTGGCTGGCGGTCAGCGCGCGGCAGGCGGGCTCGAGGATGCGGGCGGCCTCGGCCGGGCGCATCGGCCCGTCGGCGTGCAGGATTTCGCGGAGGGTGCGCCCGAAGACGCGCTCCATGACGATGTAGGGCACGCCCAGGCCGTCGATCTCGGCCTCGCCGGTGTCGTAGACGGCGACGATGGCCGGGTGGTTCAGCCGCCCGGAGTTCTGCGCCTCGCGGCGGAAGCGCTCCCGGAAGTTGAGGTCCCGGGCCATCTCGGGGCGCAGCATCTTCACGGCCACGCCGCGGCCGAGCAGCGTGTCCTCGGCCGCGAAGACCTCGGACATGCCGCCGGTGCCGATGACGTCACCGAGTTCGTAACGGTCCGCGATCAGCGTCACAGCGCACCTCCGGTGCCGGTGGTGCCGCGGGTGCCCGCGCCGGTGTCGGCGGCGCCGTTTCTGGGGTTGAGCAGGTCGTTGAGGTCCTCCTCGATCTCGGAGGTGTCCGGCAGCGTGGGCATCTCCCCGCCGTCCTGGGTCGGCTGGGTCGGCTGCTCCGGCTGGCTGGGCGGCTCGGGCAGCGGCTCGCGGGAGGTCTCCCGGTCGCGGTGCGTGGTCTCGCGCTCCGGGGTGTCCTCCTCCTCGGTCTCCGGCTCGCGGTGGGTGGTGGTCAGCACCTCGGGCTCCTCCGAGGAGGTCACCGTCTCGGTGACGATGGTCTCCTCCTGTGTGGTCGGTGTGGTCGTCCCCCCGCGGCCGAAGAGGCCGTCGAGGAGGCCGGAGGCGGCGGCGAGCACGCCGACGCCCAGGGCCAGCGCGATGACCAGCGCGATGAGCAGGCCGGTGCCGAAGCCGCCGCCCTCCTTCCTCCGCTTGGGCGGCCGGGTGTCCCGCGGCGCGGGGCGGTGGCGGACGGGCCCGGCGGCGACGTCGGCGCGCCGGGGTCCGGGCGCCTGCGGGCGCACGGTGGTCGGCTGGGCGACGGAGGCCAGCGCCTCGGTCGTCGCCGTCGGCGAGGGCTCGGGGGCCCGGCCGGCGAGCCCGGCGGACTTCGGCTGGGGCGGGTACTCGCCGCGGCGCACCGCGGAGACCGCCAGTGCCAGCTCGTCGCCGTCGGCGTAGCGGCCGGCGGGGTCCTTGCGCAGCGCGGTGGTCACCAGCTCGCGGGTCTGCGGGCTGACGTAGTTCGGCAGCGCCGGGACGGGGTTGTTGATGTGGGCGAGCACCACCGACACCGAGGAGTCCCCGGTGAAGGGGCGCCGGCCCGAGAGCGTCTCGTAGGCGACCACGCCGAGCGAGTAGACGTCGCTGGCGGCGGTGACCTCCTTGCCCTGGGCCTGCTCCGGGGAGACGTACTGGGCGGTGCCGACGACCATGCCGGTGCGCGTCAGCGGGACGGCTTCGGCGGCCTTGGCGATGCCGAAGTCGGCGATCTTGGTCGCCCCGTCCTCGGTGACCATGAGGTTGCCGGGCTTGATGTCGCGGTGGACCAGGCCCTTGCGGTGGATGACGGCCAGGCCGTGGGCGGCCTGCTCGAGCACGTCGAGGGCCAGCGACTCCTCGAGGCTGCCCTCGCGGGCGAGCAGGTCGGCCAGCGACTCGCCGCGCACGTACTCCATGACGATGAAGCAGAAGACGGTGCCCGAGGGGTCGGGCACCTCGCGGTAGTCGAAGGTGCGCACCACGTTGTCGGAGTCGAGGGACTCCGCGGCGGCGGCCTCGTTGCGGAACCGGGAGAGGAATTCCGGCGCGTTGGAGAACTCCGGGCGCAGCGCCTTGACGGCCACCTCGCGGGGGTTGTCCGGGTCGGTGTGGTCCACGGCCAGCCAGACGGTGGACATGCCGCCGCGGCCGATGATCCAGCGCAGCTCGTAGTCCTCGCCGATCAGTCGCTGGGCGCGACCGCGGCCCTCGACGTCGTCGTGCTCGGTCATCGTCGCGCTCCCTTCCGTGTCGTGCCTGTCGTGCCTGTCGTTCTTCCGGTGCCGGTGGTGGTCGTGGAGCCTGTCGTGGCTGCGGTGGCTGCCGTTACCGGTCTGGGTCCCATTGTGGTCACCTCACGCCCTACCGCGTCGCCCGCAGCGCGGCGTCGAGCACCGCGCGTCCGATCGGGGAGGCGATCTTGCCGCCGGTGGCACCGACGCCCTCGCCGCCGCCGTTCTTGACCACCACGGCCACGGCGACGTCGGCGTCCTCGCTCGGGGAGAACGCGACGTACCAGGTGTGCGGCGGGGTGCTCTCGTCGCCGTGCTCCGCGGTGCCGGTCTTGGAGGCGATGTCCGCGCCCGTGGCGCCGTAGGTGTTGCGCTCGGAGTCGCGCATCAGGTCGGTGACCTGCGCGGCGACCTCCTCGGGGATGGCCTGGTTGAGCTTCTTGTCGCCGATCTTCTTGACCTCGCTGAGGTCCGGGGCGGTGATGCGGCTGACCACGTGCGGGCTCATGCGCGCGCCGTCGTTGGCCACGGTGCCGGCCATCACGGCGGCCTGCAGCGCGGTCATCGCCACGTCGCGCTGGCCGATCGCGGACTGGCCCAGCGCGGCCTCGTCGGGCAGGTCGCCCACCCCGCCGGCGGCCTGCTCGAGGCCGAGGTCGTAGGTCTCGCCGACGCCGAAGGCCTTGGCGGTCTCGGCGAACTTCTCGGCGCCGACGGCCTCGCCGACCTGGACGAAGGCGGTGTTGCAGGACAGCTTGAACGCGGTGCGCAGGCTGACGTCGCCGCCGCCGGCGCAGGGCTGCCCGGCGTAGTTGGTCAGCGTGGTCTCTGTGTTGGGCAGCGTGATCGACGGCGCGCCGGTCACGGTGCTCTCCGGGGTGAAGTCGCCCTCGAGCGCCGCCGAGGTGGTGATGATCTTGAAGATCGAGCCGGGCGGCAGCGTCTCCTGGGTGGCGTGGTTGAGCAGGGGCTTGCCCTCGTCGGCCTGCAGCTGCTCCCAGGCGGCCCCGGAGGTCTCCGGGTCCGTGTCGGAGACGGCGTTGGGGTCGTAGGATGGCGTCGAGGCCATGGCGAGCACCTCGCCGGTCGAGGGCCGCAGTGCGACGACCGAGCCCTCGTAGCCCTTGTCGGCCAGCTCGTGGTAGGCGACCTGCTGGACCTCGGGGAGCAGGGTGAGCTCGACGTTGTTGCCGGCCTCGACGTTGCCGCTCAGCTTGTCCAGCCACTGGCCGGCGCCGACCTCGGTGCCGTTGAGCACCCCGTTGTAGGACTGCTCGACGCCGGCGGCGCCGAAGCGGTCCGAGAGGTAGCCGGTCACGTGCGAGAGCTCGACCGGGTCGGTCGGGTAGGAGCGGTGGTACAGGCCGGCCTCGTCGGGTGTCGAGGACGCCAGCACCTGCCCACCGGCCGAGATCTGGCCGCGCGGGATCTCCTTGGTCTGCAGGAACTCGCGCTTGTTCAGCGGGTTGTGGGCCAGCTCGTCCTCGCGGAAGACCTGGATGTAGCTCAGGTTGACCAGCAGCACCGCGACGAGCAGCAGCGCGAAGACGGCGACCCAGCGGATGGCGCGGTTCATCTAGCGCACCTCCCTGAACTGGGCGAACGTCCCGGTTTCGGGGCCGCTTGACGACGTCGTGCTCCGCAGCGCGGTCTCTTCCTTACGGTTGTCGCCGGCCGCCGCCACGGCCGGCGCCGCGGCGCCGGCGGGTGCGCTCTCGCGTCGGCGCGCGGCGTCGGAAATTCGGAGCAGCAGTCCCAGCAGGATGTAGTTCGCCATCAGCGAGGAGCCGCCGGCGGACATGAACGGGGTGGTCAGGCCGGTCATCGGCAGCAGGGCTGTGATGCCGCCGACCACGACGAAGATCTGCACGGCGATGGTCAGCGAGAGCCCGGAGGCGACCAGCTTGCCGTAGGAGTCGCGCGCGGACAGCGCGGCGCGGAAGCCGCGGGTGACCAGAACGGCGAAGAGGATGATCACGGCGGACAGGCCGATCAGGCCGAACTCCTCGCCGACGGCGGAGAGGATGAAGTCGGACCAGACGACCGGGATGATCTCGGCGGAGTAGCCCTCGCCGAGGCCGGTGCCGGTCACCCCGCCCCAGGACAGGCCGAACAGCGACTCGGAGAGTTGGTAGCCGGTGGAGTCGTAGCTGGCCAGGGGGTCGATGAAGTTGGCCACGCGCTCCTGGATCTTCGAGGAGACCAGGTAGACCGCGGTGCCGCCGACGGCGACGAGCACGCCGCCGATGATCAGCCAGCTGACCCGCCCGGTGGACAGGAACATCATGCCCAGCACGGTGGCGAAGAGCAGCAGGGCCGGGCCGAAGTCGTTGGAGACGGCCATGATCACGATGGCGACGGCCCACACCGTCAGGATGGGTGCGAGGTCGCGCAGGCGGGGGAACTCCATGCCCAGGAAGCGGTAGCCCGCGACGTTGAAGAGCGCGCGCTTGGTGGCCAGCAGCTGGGCGAAGAAGAGCAGCAGCAGGATCTTGGAGAACTCGCCGGGCTGCACGGAGAACGGGCCGATGGAGATCCAGATGCGCGCGTCGGCGTTCATGGACGTCGGCCAGACCAGCGGCAGGGCCAGCAGGATCAGGCCGAGCAGGCCCAGCAGGTAGGAGTAGCGGCTGAGTGCCCGGTGGTCGCGCACGATGACGAGCACGGCGACGAGCATGGCCACGCCGACCATGGTCCACAGCACCTGGCGGTTGACCATGGTGAAGTCGCGGGCGATGTCGATGCGGTAGATGGTCACCAGGCCCAGTCCGTTGAGCAGGGCGACGATCGGCAGCATGATCTGGTCGGCGTCCTTGGCCACCAGGCACAGGGTCAGGTGGGCGACGGTGAAGATCGCGACGTAGCCGCCGATGACCCACAAAAGCTCGGTGGTCAGGGTGTTGCCCTGGGAGAGCTCGAGGTTGACGAGCATGACGGCGATGATCACGGCGGAGGCGATGAGCAGGCCCATCTCCGTGCGCCGCGAGAGCAGGTTCTTCAGTGCGTTCACCGGCCGGCCTCCCGGCAGTCGACGCCCGGACGGCCGAGCGCGCCGTCCTCGCCGGCCTTCTCCCCGGAGTCGGCGTCCTTGTCGCCGCCGTCGGCGGTGCCGGAGTTCTGGGCGTCCTTGTCCGCGACGGCCTTGTCGGCCCCGTCCCTGGCGTCCTTGGCGTCCTTGCCGGCGTCCGCGGCCTTCTCGCCGGCCGGGCGGGTCACGCAGACGGGCAGGGCCTCGTCGCCGAGGCGGCGCAGCTGGCCGTTGACCTCGCCGTAGCTGCCCGAGGGCAGCGCGTCGACCTGCGAGCGGGTGGACTCGGGGAGGTCCTGCAGGGCGAACGGGCGGCAGTCCGAGCCGCCGGCGTCCGCGTCCGCGGCCACCAGGGTCACGGTGCCGTCCTCGGCCAGGCAGGCCGCCTGGTGCGGGTTGTGCAGGTCGCGGCCGAAGACGGAGTAGTCCAGGCCGCGCTCGACGAGCAGGCGGCCGGTGTCGTCCGCGGTGATGAAGTAGGTGCCGCGGGCCTTGTCCACGGCCCACCAGCCGCCGGCGATGAGCACGATCGCCACCACCAGGGCGGTGATCAGGGCGCCCCAGCGCACCCCGCGGCGGGAGTCGTCGCGGTCCGCGTCTGAGTCGGTGTCCTCGTCGTCCTCGCCCTCGGGGGCGTCCCCGTGGGCGTCGCGGCGTGCACCGGCGCCGGTCCGGGCCTCGGCCCCGCGGTCGCCCGCGGCTGCGCCTGCTGCGCCGGCCGCGCCGGCACCTGCTGCACCGGCGCCTGCGACGGCGCGCCGGGAGCTCTCGCCGCGTCCGTCCGCATCTCGGCGGGCGCCGCTTGCGGCGCCCGCCCCCGCGGGACGGTTGAGCGCCGCGGCACGGCCGGCCGGGGTCTCCGGGTGGGTCTGGTAGTCCTCCTCGCCGAGCAGCGCACCGGCGACGGCGGGGGTAACCGGCAACGTCGCACGCGCGGCGTCGTCAATCGAATCGTCGGAGACGATGTCCGCGATCACCACGGTGACGTTGTCCGGGCCGCCCGAGCGCAGCGCGAGTTCGATGAGGCGCTGCGCGGCGTGCTCGGGCGAGCCCTCGGCGAGGGCGTCGCGGATCGTCTCGGGGCTGACCGGGTCGGACAGCCCGTCCGAGCACAGCAGCCAGCGGTCGCCCTCGCGCGCCTCCAGCGAGGTCAGCGTCGGGTCGACGGGCGCGCCCGTGTAGGCCTTGAGGATCAGCGAGCGCTGCGGGTGCGTCGAGACGTCCTCGGGGGCGAGCTTGCCCTCCTGGACCAGCGACTGGACGTAGGTGTCGTCGACGGTGATCTGCTCGAGCTCGCCGTCGCGCAGCCGGTAGCCGCGCGAGTCGCCGACGTGGCACATGGCCAGCTCGGAGCCGTTGAACAGCAGGGCCGTCAGCGTGGTGCCCATGCCCTGGTGGTCCGGGTGCTCGCCGACCTCGTTCGCGATGGCGTGGTTGGCGTCGTCGGCGACGCCTCCGAGCAGGGCGAGCATGTCGTTGTCGCCCGGGTCGGCGTCGAGGACCTCCAGGTGGCTGATCATCACCGAGGAGGCGACCTCGCCGGCGGCGTGGCCGCCCATGCCGTCGGCCAGCGCCAGCAGGTTCGGACCGGCGTAGGCGGAGTCCTCGTTGTTGCCGCGGACCAGGCCCCGGTCCGAGGCCACGGTGTAGTTAAGTCGCAGGGTCACGGGACCAACCTCACTGTCGTACGGCCGACACGGATGTCCGTGTCGGTGCCCACCCGCTCGGGCTGATCGATGCGCACGCCGGCGACGTAGGTGCCGTTGCGCGAGTCCAGGTCCTCGATGAACCAGTCCGAGCCGCGCCGGAACAGGCGCGCGTGGCGCCCGGAGGCGAAGTCGTCGCCGAGGACGAAGTCACACTGGTTGTTCCGGCCGAGGACGATGTCGCTGACCCCGGTCAGCTCCATGTGCGAGCCCTTCAGCGGGCCCTCGACGATCGCGATGCGGTGCGCCTGGGCACGCGGGCCCTGGCCACGGGAGCCGCGGGTGCGCTTGCGGCCCGCGCCGTTGCGGGCGGCGCCGCCGGCGACGGCGGCGGTGTCACGCCGCATGGCGCGCAGCGCGAGGAAGATGAACAGCCACAACAGCACCAGCAGGCCGATGCGGAAGCCCGTGAGAACGAGCGAGTCCATGTGTGGAGCCTCCTTTGCGGTGGTCGCGCTGCACGCGTGCCACCCGGGTCAGGGTCAGTCCGTCTGTGAAAGTCTGTGTTCGTCGGTCCGTGCGTTCCTGTCGGTCGCGTCGCGGTCCTGTCGGTCGCCGGACGTCGGGGGAAGCCCGGGCGCGCCGCCTCAGTTTCCGGGGCGGACGATCCTGACCTCGATTCGGGAATGTCCCATCGTAATCACGTCGCCGTCGTCGAGCAGCCAGTTGTCCACGGGGGTGTCGTTGACCGTGGTGCCGTTGGTCGACTTCAGGTCGGTGAGCACCGCGTCGTGGCCGTTCCAGGACAGCTCGGCGTGCTCGCGGGAGACACCGGTGTCCGGCAGGCGGAAGTCCGCGGTGGTGGAGCGGCCGAGGATATTGGAGCCCTCGTGGACGTGGTAGGTCCGCGAGGAGCCGTCCTGCAGCAGCAGGGAGACCGTCGCGGTCGCGGCGGCCGGCTGCGCCGGCTCAGAGCGGGCGGCGGAGTCCGTGGGCTCCTCGCGCCAGCGGCCGGCGGTGCTGGCCGAGGCCCCGGAGGAGCCGGCCTGGTCGGCGGGGGCGGCGGCTGCGGCCGCGCCACCTGCGGCGGCGGCGCCGGCGGCACCTGCGGCGCCGACGGCGGAGGCGTCCGCCGCGGAGGCGCCGGCCGGGGCGGACTCGCCCGGACCGGTGTGCCACTGGTCGTCGGGGCCCACCTGCTCGGCGGCCCGGTTGGCCTGGTCGGCCCGGTCGGCCTGGTCGGGCCGGCTGGGCTGGTTCGTCCAGCCCTGCGCCTGGCGCGGGTCGCCCCAGCCGGCGGCCTGGCGGACCTCGGTGGCGGGGAAGTTCTCGTTGTCCTGGTGCGGAGCGTTCATGTTCTCGCTTTCCTGAACCGGGGAGGCGTGCCGCCCCGCGGGGTTCTCACTGTCGTCGTCCGCCACGGGTGCGGTACCTGCGACGTCCGCGGGCGCGGCGTCGTCAATCGCATCGAAACCGCAGCCCTGCGCGGGGGACGGGTCGGAGTAGGAGGATGCGCGCAGCTGGCCCGTCCGCATGCCGGTCTCCTCGGCGAGGACCACCGAGATCGGCCCGGCGGGCACCCAGCCCTGGTTGCGGCAGTAGCGGGCGAGCTGCTCGGCGAACATTTCCGGGAGAGTGGGGTGCGACTCCGCGAGATTGTCGAGGTCCGTCCGCGAGATGCCGACCTGGAAGACGTTGGGCGCCTCCGTGTAGTCGTCCTCGTGATAGAGGTTGTCCTCGATCTCCTGCTTGAGCAGCTCCTCGATCTCGGCGGGGACGAGCCGGCCGCCGAAGACGAGGGCGAAGGCGTTGTCGAGACCCCGCTGCAGGGTGCTGTCGAACCGCGCGAAACGGTCGAGCGTCGCCATCGGGGCCTCCTTCCCACCTCATGTTCTCTGCGCTGATGTTCTGGCGTCTGGACTTTCCGTGCGTCGCGGAGTCGAGGCGGCGCCTCGCGGCGGCGACCCGCGTCCGGCCACACGATGGATCCAGTATAGAGGCAGGTAGCGCATAGCTGATAGACGTTGAGCCTCCCGGGCGCGTGGAAATGGCCATTGAACTGGCGATTTGTGAGCGGTGGCGTGGCCGTCTAGAGTTAGTGCAGTCGCAAACGCGGCCACTTGTTTGGGCGAGTGGCGGAATTGGCAGACGCGCTGGCTTCAGGTGCCAGTGTCCTTTACGGGACGTGGGGGTTCAAGTCCCCCTTCGCCCACAGCGAGACCCCCTCGCGCTCCTCCGGGAGTGCGAGGGGGTCTTTTTCGGTGGGTGGGTTTGGGTTGTGGGGTTAGTGGGGCTGGTTGGCTGACTGGTGGGGTTTGTGGGGCCGGTTGGCTGGATGTGGTTCGGGCGCGCCGGGGTCGTGGGCAAAATGTCGACGTATGTCCGTTCGCCTGCCGCGTTTGCCCAGGTGGTCGAGAGCGGCGCGGGACAAAGGTGCACATTTTGCCCACGGGAGTGGCCGGCCGACCACGCCCACCGGGCCGGCCGGGCCGCTCATCCGAGGCCCTTACTTCTTCTCGGCCTCGCCCTTGGGGTCTGTCCCGCCCTCGGGAGCTGTCCGGTCCTCCTGGGCCTTCTGCTCCCCGGCCTTCTCTTCCGCGTCCTTCTTCTCCGCGGCGAACACCGGGCGCACCTTCTCGGTGCCCGGCTTGCCCACGCCGAGGTCCTCGCGGCTGTACAACGCAGGATCGCGGATGATCTCGGCGGCGAGCGCGGCGACCGACTGGCGGGTGACCACCGTGCCCCGGAACTCCTCGTCGCGTTTGGTTACCGCGTAATCGACCTCGTCGCCCTCGATGAACCACGCCGGCCGCAGCACCGTGTAGTCGATCGCTGAGCCCGCGATCTCCTCCACGGCCTTGCGGTACGGCTCCAGCGCCCCGCCGAGCTGCTCGCGGTTCCACTCGCCGAACTCCCCGGGCACCTCGTCGTGGATGCCGAGCGCGGCGGTGAAGATCAGCCTGGTCACGCCCCGGCCGGTCATGGTGGTCACGATCGCCTCGGCCATCTTGTCGACCTCGCCGACCAGGCCTGCGTAGACGACCTCCTGGCCGCCGACGGCCTCCCAGAGCGCCTCCTTGTCGAGCACGTCGCCCTCGATGACGTCCACACCCTCGGGGACCTCGCCCAGCCGGTCGCGCGAGCGCGCGAACAGGGTCAGGTGCACGGAGTTGTCATCTGCCAGGAGCTTGGTCAGGCGCCGCGCGATCCGTCCGCCGGCGCCGAGGATCAGGACGTTGCGCATGTTTCCCACGTTACCGACGCCCCGGTGGACAATGGCCCCATGGACATCGAACGTGGCGCGGGCGGCACCCGCCCCGCCATCCACGGCCGGGGCGTCGACGCCGAGGGGCGCTGTGCGCACTACGGCGGGACGAGGGACGTCGTCGGAAATCTGTGTGTGACCTGCGGGAAGTACTGGTCCTGCCACCGCTGCCACGAGGAGGCGTGCAACCACTCCTTCGGGCGCGCGCCGCTGGACGCGCCGGCCGTGGTGTGTGGTGTGTGCGGGCACCTGATGAATTACACGGAGTACTCCTCCACAGACTCGTGCCCGGCGTGCGCCCACGGTTTTAATCCGGGCTGCTCACTGCACACCCACCTCTACTTCCAGGTGTGAGCCCCGCCCGCGCCGCGTGCCCGGGACGCCGCGGCGGCACAATGGGGGAGTGGTGCCCGGCCTGGCCCCGCACCCCGATAACCACAACTTTTAGACACGAAGGACCCGGCCCGTGACCGACCCCGCCGCAACCGACACCGCAGACTCGCGCCTGCGCACCCTCTTCGACGCCCTCGGGCCCACCCGCGCCGAGCGCGAGGAGCTCTACAAGTGGTTCCACCGGCACCCCGAGACCGCCTTCACTGAGTACGAGACCTCGCGACGCATCGGCGAGGAGCTCTCCGCCCTCGGGCTCTCCCCGGTCAGTGTGGGCACCACCGGCAAGGTCGCCGTGCTGGCCAACGGCGAGGGCCCCGTGGTGATGATGCGCGCCGACTTCGACGCGCTGCCGTGCGCCGAGGAGTCCGGCAAGGACTACGCGGCCGACCCGCAGCTGGGTCGCATGCACGCCTGCGGCCACGACCTGCACACCACCGCGCTGCTCGGCGCCGTGCGCGCGCTGGTGGAGAACCGCGACGCCTGGCGGGGCACCTTCATCGCGCTCTTCCAGCCGGCCGAGGAGATCGGCCAGGGGGCCTCCGAGATGGTCGCCGCGGGGCTGACCGAGAAGGTCCCGCACCCCGACGTCGTGCTCGGCCAGCACGTCTTCTCCACCCTGCCCGGCGGCACCGTCGGCGCGCGCCGGGGGCCGGCGCTGTCGACGACGACGCAGCTGCGCGTGGTCATTCACGGCCGCGGCGGCCACGGCTCGATGCCGCACACCACGATCGACCCTGTGGTCATCGCCGCCGCGGTGATCGGCCGGATCCAGACGATCGTCTCCCGCGAGCTCGAGCCGGGCACCTTCGGCGTGGTCACCGTCGGCTCCGTGCACGCCGGCGACGCCCCGAACACCGTCGCCGACTCCGCCACGCTGCGGCTGAGCACGCGTGCCTACGACGAGGACGTCGACGCCCGCCTGCTCGCCTCCGTCGAGCGCATCGTGCGCGCCGAGTGTGCGGCGGCCGGCGCCGAGCGCGAGCCCGAGTTCACCGTCGAGGGCCGCGGGCCCCTGACGACTAACGACGCCGCGGTCACCGGCGCCGTGATGGGCTCCTTCCGCTCGGCGTTCGGCGAGGCGGGTGTGCACGAGCCGGGGCGGTGGACCGGCTCGGAGGACTTCTCCAACATCCCGCGCGCCTTCGGCGCGCCGTACTGCTTCTGGGCGCTCGGCGGCTTCTCCGACTGGGAGAACGCGCCGTCGAACCACTCGCCGCAGTTCGCCCCCGACCTGCAGCCGAGCCTGGACCGCGGCACCGAGGCGATCCTCGCGGGGGCTGCGCCCTGGCTGATCCGCTGATCCGCTGGGGCGGGCGGGAGCGGCGCGGGCGGGCGCGGCGCAGACGCGCGGCCGGCCTGCGTGCGGCGCCGGGGCGGCGCGGCGCCCGTCCGGCCGGTGCGCGCCGGGGCGGCGTATCGCACCTGGTAGTTGACGTGTCAACACAACCGAATTAACCTATAAAGGAGTGGACGGGCGCCACGCCGCGCACCGCCTCGCGCGCCGTTACCGCGCGGGGGAGGGGCGCGGCGTCGGCAATCGCCCGGTAGAGACGCACCCGCGAGAGGAATCCCCAGACAATGAGCATCGCATCGACCATCCTGCGCGCCGTGACCGGCGCGTTCATTCTCAACTCCGGCTGGAACAAGAAGGACCTGCCCGCCGAGGCCGCCGGCGGCCTGCAGGAGATGGCCGCCACCGGCATCCCGCAGCTGAAGGACATGGACGCCGACACCTTCGGCAAGTTCATCTCCTACTCCGAGATGGGTGTCGGCGCCGCGCTGCTGGCCCCGTTCGTCTCCAACCGTCTCGCCGGCGCCGCGCTGACGACCTTCGGTTCCGGCCTGCTGACCATGTACTTCGGCAACGACGACATGACCGAGTCCGACGGCATCCGCCCCTCGCAGGAGGGCACCGCGCTGGCCAAGGACTCCTGGCTCGTCGCCATCGGCGCGGCGCTGCTGCTGTGGCCGAACGACAAGGCCCGCGCCAAGAAGGCCGAGAAGCGCGCGAAGAAGGCCGAGAAGAAGGCCGACAAGGCTGTCAAGGCCGCGAAGTAGCCCTTCAGTAGCTTCGCCTTCCGGGGTCTTCCCCGTCCCGCCCCCCGTCACCTCCCGCGAGGTGGCGGGGGCGCTTTCCTTTGGGTGGCGGCGGGGTGTGGCGTGCCGGCGGGGTGTGGCGTGGCGGTGGGGTGTGGCGTGCCGGCGGGTCGGGCGGAGGGTCGGGCCGCCGGGTCGCGCTGGTGTCGTCCGCCGATCCGCGCCTCCTCCGGCTCGACCCAGCAAGGCCCCGTATAGCAAGGGCGGTTTTCTACCCAGCAAGGCGTCCGCCTGCTGGGTAGGGGCTTGCTGGGTAGGGGCGCGGCGCCCGTCCTCGTTCGCTCGCGCCTCGCCCGCAGCCCGGGCCCGCCCCGCTCCATCTTCCGCATGACCGCAACCAGGGGTGAACTCTGTTCAAGTCGAATTGAACAGCGTTCTGGCGCAGTCGTATGCTGCACCGTGAAGACTCGCTTTCTCGTCACTAAGGAGCACCACCGTGTCCACTCCGGAAACCGCGGCCGGCCCCGAGCCCGCCATCCTCACCAAGGCCCGCGAGCTCGCCCTCGAGCGCGGCGAGGGCCTCAGCGAGGCCCAGATCCTCGAGATCCTCCAGCTCGACGAGGAGCACATCCCCGCTCTCCTCGAGCTCGCCCACCAGGTCCGCCTGCGCTGGTGCGGCGACATGATCGAGGTCGAGGGCATCATCTCGCTCAAGACCGGCGGCTGCCCCGAGGACTGCCACTTCTGCTCGCAGTCCGGCGTCTTCTCCGAGTCGCCCGTGCGCGCGGCCCGCCTCGACATCGAGGAGCTGGTCGAGGCCGCCAAGCAGACCGCGAAGTCCGGCGCGACCGAGTTCTGCATCGTCGCCGCGGTCAAGGGCCCCGACGAGCGCCTGATGCGCGAGGTCGAGGCCGCCGTCGACGCGGTGGCCGCGGAGGTGGACATCAACATCTCCGTCTCGATCGGGATCCTGACCCCCGAGCAGGCCCACCGCCTGGCCGAGCGCGGCGTGCACCGCTACAACCACAACGTCGAGACCGCGCGCAGCTACTTCCCCGAGATCGTGACCACCCACACCTGGGAGGAGCGCCGCGAGACCCTCAACCTGGTCCGCGCCGAGGGCATCGAGGTCTGCTGCGGCGGCATCGTCGGCCTGGGTGAGTCGCTGGCCCAGCGCGCCGAGTTCTTCGCCCAGCTCGCCGAGATCGACCCCGAGGAGGTGCCGATCAACTTCCTCGACCCGCGCCCGGGCACCCCGCTCGAGGACCAGGAGGTCATCGACACCCCCGACGCGCTGCGTGCGATCGGCGCGCTGCGCCTGGCGCTGCCCAAGGCCGTCATCCGTTACGCGGGCGGCCGTGAGCTGGCACTGGGTCAGGACGGCACCGAGGCCGGCCTGCTCGGCGGCATCAACGCGCTGATCGCGGGCAACTACCTGACCACGCTCGGCGACCCCGCCGAGCGCGACCTCGACATGCTCGGCCGCATGCAGCTGCCGCTGAAGGTGCTCAACCGTGTCGTCTAGGGGACTGCGCGAGGTCTCCGACGAGCTCGCCGCCGCCGTGCTGGCCGGCGAGCGCCTGCCGTTCGACCTCTTCACCGGCGTGCGCCTCGAGATTGACGACGCCGCGCCTGCCGCCCCAGCTGCGTCCGTCGCCGCGGGCGCGGGTTCCGGTGTGGACGAGGGCGCCGGCGCTGCCGGTGCCGAAGGCGCCGCCTCAGCCTCGGAGTTCGGCGAGGGACCGCGCAACGCGGCCGGCGCTGTTGGCGTGGACCCTGCGCCGGAGTTCGGCGAGGGACCGCGCAACGCGGCCGGTCGCCTGCTGCCCGAGGCCTGGCAGGCCGCCTACCTGGGCGCCTACGAGGGCACCAACCCCGGGGTGCGGGCCGGGTTCGACCCGCCGCGCTACTGCGGGCTGTGTGGCCGGCGCATGATCGTGCAGGTGCGTCCGGACGGTTGGTCGGCGCGCTGCTCCCGCCACGGCGAGCTCGACTCGGCCTGGCTGGAGCGCTGAGGTGGAGAGGCAACCATGAGCCTGCATATGCTCGTCGTCCTCGTCCTGGCCGTCGTCGTGCCGGTCGTCGGCCTGGTGTTGAGCCGGAGGCGCACCGACGCGGGCCCGCGGCGCATGTGGGTCGGCGCCACGGCGCTGTTCGCGTTGCCGGCGGCGGTTCTGCTCGGCGTGGCCTGGACCCGCGGATGGAATGACCTCTCGCTGGGCACCTGGCTGGTCGTCGCGGTCTGCGCGATGGCGGTCAGCGTCGTCCCGGGCCTGCTGGACAGGGGCTCGACCGGCCGTTAGGCGCACCCACCTGGTGCGCCTATACGCTCGACGAGCCGCCCGCGCCCGGAGGACCGTCCGGTTACGCCTAGAAGCTCGACGAGCCGCCCGCGCCCGAGAACCCCGAGGAGAACGAGGTGTTGACCGCCCCCGAGGTGCCCGCGGCAGCCTGGGTCTGCGTGTTGGAGGTGTGCCAGGCGGCCATGGTCCAGAACGGCACGAAATTGTACACGCCGTAGCCGGGCCGGTAGTCAGGCTCGTAGATGGCCGGGGCGCGCAGCTCGGTGGCCTCGGACTCGTCGATGTCGTCGAACTTCTCGTCCTTAAGCCGGGCCAGCGCGGTGCGGTAATCGCCGAGTAGCTGCATGTAGGAGTCGAGGAACGCGGCGTCCTCGTTCGCGGGGGAGGCTACCGCACCGGTGCCGTCGCCCTCGCGCGTGGCCAGGTCGGCGTCCATCCACTCGGCGCGTTCGCGCAGCGTCTGCAGCTCGCGGTAGAGCCCGGAGCCGGCGTCCTTGATCTCGACCTGGGCGGCCACGATGTCCTCGCGCAGCGCCTGCAGCTCCTCGCGGCGCACCGTGGCGTCGCCGTTCTCCATGCGGAACAGTCGGTCGATGTTGTCCTCGGCGTAGGAGACCCGGCGCACCGCCCGGGCGGCCTCGGTGATCTCCCCGCGGCGCTCGTAGAGCGCCTTGTCCGCCTCCTCGGCGGCGCGCCGGTCCGCCGCCGGGCCGGTGTGCCCGGCGGCCGTACCTGCGCCCGCACCCATGGCCGGGGAATCGCCCGCACCCACGGCGCGGGAACCGCCCGCGCCGGGCCGCGCGGGCGTCGTCAATTGCAGGGCACCGAGGCGGTCGACGTCGTCGTGCAGGGACAGGAAGCGGTCGCGCACCTCCTCCCACTGGCGGCGCATCGTGGCGTCGACCAGCGGGGAGGTCAGAGAGTGGGCGCGCACGTCGATCGCGTCGAGGCGCCCCGCCAGCTCGCCGTACTCGCGGGTGAGAAGGTCCAGTTCGGCGCGGGCCTGGGCGAGCGCGCGGGCGCGTTTGTTGCGGCCCGCGATGAAGAGCCCGGAGGCGGTCATGCCCCCGACGGCGCCGCCGACCGAGCCCAGCACGACCCCGACGGTGCGGTCCTCGCGGGCGGTCTCGTAGGCGCGCTCACCGGCGGTCTCGGCGTCGGCGGCCTCGTGTGCGCCGGCGAAGAGCCCGCCGCGCAGGTTGCCGTCCTTCACACCCGGCTTGATCGCCTCAATGCTCGCCTCGAGGTGGTCGCTGTCGTCCCTCAGATCGAGATCGTCGGCGACGTCCTCACCGGCGAAGACGAACGCCTGGCGCGGGTCGAGGCCCACGCCGACGACGAGCACGCCGTCGGCGAAGTGGTCCTCGCCGATGAGCTCCGGCTCGTTGTCGCGCAGGTAGTTCTCCACCGTGTCGTTGACGTTGGAGTCGTTTTTGGCGAAGACGAGGTAGCGCAGCTCGCGCACGACCTCGGGGGCGTGGATGCGCGCGGCGTCGGCGACGATGCCGCGCTCCTCGTCGTCCGAGAGCACGTCGTCCGGGTCCGAGACCTCCGCGTGCAGCTCCTGGGCCGCCGGGGCGACCACGTAGTCCTCCCGGACCGGCCGGTCGATGCCCAGCGCGATGGGCCCGCCGACGAGCGCGGCCCCGGCGATGCCCGCGCCGAGGAACGCCGCGAGCGAGCGGCCGCGCCAGCCGCCGACTCCCTTGGTGGCGGCCTGGTACTCCTCGTCGGTCAGCGCGGTCTCCGGAGTGGCCTGCGCGGTGTCGCCGGCCTGGTCGCGGCGCTCCTGCCGGTCGTGCTGCCGGGCCCGCTCCGCTCGCACGGCCTGGGAGCGTTCCCGGCGGTCCGCGCGTGCCTGCCTGCGGATCTCCTGGCGCCGGGCGCGCCGGGCTCTTCTGGGGTTGTCCTCCGCGTTCATGGGAAAAGAGTAGCGCCGCGGGCGGGGCGGCGCAGGGGTCGGCAGGCGGGGCCTCAGAAGTGGGAGGAGCCGCCCGCCCCGGAGAACCCCGAGTCGGAGAACGAGCCGCCCGACTCGCCGGTGTTGGTGCTGTCGCCGGGCGCGCGCCAGGAGTAGGCCTTCTTCATCGCCTCGAAGGGCACGAAGCCGACGGCTGGGTAGCCGGGGCGGTAGCCCTCCTCGAAGAGCGCCGGCGAGTGCGGTGGCGTCGCCTTCGAGCCGGGAGACTTGGCCTCGCGCAGCCGGTCCAGCGCGGCGCGGTAGTCGCCGAGCAGCGCGACGTAGGCGCGCAGGAACGCGCTGTCGAGCTCAACGCTGACCTGACTCGGTGCGTCCGCCGGACCCTGCGCGTCGGCCTGACGGGTCACGGTGCCGCGCAGCCGTGCGGTCCGCTTGCGGATCCCCACCAGCTCCCGGTGGACCGCCGTCTCCTCCTCGGGCGCGGAGTCGTGCGTGGCGTTGGGGGCGGCCAGCTGCGCGGCGACGACGCTGTCGCGCAGGTCGTCGAGCTCCTCGAGGCGCGTCGTGGTGTCCCCGCGCTCCATCAGGTCGATGCGCCCGATGCTCTCCGCGGCCCGGCCCAGGTCGCGCACCGTGCGCGCCGCCTGCGCGATCTCCCCGCGGGCGTCGTGGAAGGCCCGTCGGCGGCCTGCCGCCGGCGCCGCTCGGCGCGCGACGCCTTCTTCCGCGCCCGCGGGCTGACCGGGACGATCGTGCGGGGCCTCGTCAGCCGGCGCCTCCCCGCGCCCGTCCTCCCCGTCGGGATCCGTGGCGGCCTCCAGACCGACGAACCGGTCGATCTCGGGGCCCACGTCGTGGAAGCGGTCGCGCACTTCGGCCCACTGGCGGTGCATGGTCTCGTCGGCCAGCGCCGAGGCGAGCGCGCCCACCTGCGCGTCGACGCGGTCGAGGCGTTCGGCCAGCGGCGCGTATTCGTCGGTGATCACGTCGAGTTCGGCGCGCGTCCGGGTCAGGCGGCGGCCGCGGATGTGGCGGCGGGTGCCGATGAGCCCCACCGAGCCACCCGCCAGGACCAGGCCCACCGCCCCGGAGACCCCGGTGGCGCGCAGGCGCTCCTCGGCGGCCGCGTCGTGGCGGGCCTGCGCGATGGCGTCGGGGTCGACGACCTCGCCCAGTCCGGCGAGCAGTCCGCCGGTGAGGTCGCCCGCGCGCACGTCCGGTTTGATCGCCTCCAGGGCGGCGTCGAGGTGGGCGTCCCCGGCGTTGAGTCCCAGCCGGTCGGCGACGTCGTCACCGGCGAAGACGAAGGACTGCCGCGGGCTGAGCCCGACGCCGACGATGAGGACGCCGTCGGCGAAGCGGTCCCCGTCGATCAGCCCGGGCTCGCCGCCGCGCAGGTGGTCGACCACCGTGCCGATGACCTCGTACTCGTTCTGTTCGAAGACCATGAAGCGCAGCTCGTGGACCACCTCGGGCATCTCGAGGCGCGCCGCCTCTCCGAGCAGGCGGTCCTGGTCACCTGCGTCGAGCAGACCGTCCGGGTCGTCGACGCGCGCCGTGGGTGCGGTCTGTGCGAAGTCGACGGAGATTTCCGACGCCGCGGGCACCGGGTTCTTGAAGAAGGCGCCGCCGGCCGCGATGCCGGCGCCGAGCACCGCGGCGGCCGCCGCGGTGGCGATGACCCGGGTGCGCGAGGGGCGGGTGGCGTCGGGTTGGGTGTGGCCGGGTTGCAGGCGCGATGACCCGGGTGCGCGAGGGGCGGGTGCGCGCGTCGGCGGCCGCGAGCTCGTCCGCCGTCAGGGCGGAGTCCGCCGAGCCTGGGCCGGGGCGGTCACCACCGGCGGACTGCGCGCCGTTCATGGTGCTCAAGGATAGTGCGCGCACCCGGTCCCCGCGCGCGTCGGAAATCACGCCCCCAGGAAGCGCTCCACCAGACGGGAGTAGGCGCCCACGGTCAGGCGCAGGTCCTCGAGGTGCAGGTGCTCGTCGTGGGCGTGCAGCTGGCGGTTGGCCGCCGCCAGGTCGCGGCCGCGTGCGTGCAGCGCGAAGCCGTAGCCGTTGCCGCCGAGGCGGCGGGCGAAGCGCAGGTCAGAGCCGCCGGTGGCGTAGACGGGCACCACCACGGCGTCGGGGAACTCCTCGTGGATGGTGGCCACCATCGCGTCCCACAGCGGGCCCTCGGCCGGCGACTCGGTCGCCGGCTCGGTGATCAGGTGATCGATCTCGACCTCGTCGGCGAGATCGCCCAGACCCTCACGGATCAGCTCGTCGATGCCCTCCTGGGTGTGCCCGGGCAGCGGGCGGATGTCCATCTCCAGGCTGGCCTTCGACGGCAGCACGTTGATCGCCCCGCCGGCGCGCAGCACGGTCTGGGCCAGCGTGAGGTGGGAGAAGGCGTGCGCGTAGCCGGCCAGGTCGCCGAAGACGGCGTAGTCGGCGGCGTCCGAGCCGGTCAGCAGGGCCTTCTCGGTGACCGGGTCGAAGCGGAAGGCACGCACGAAGCCCTGCCAGATCGGGTTGTCGGTCACCGGCGGCTCGATGGCGGCGATGCGCGCGGCGACCTCGCCGATCTTCGCGACCGCCGAGTCGCGCCCGTAGGGTGTGGAACCGTGGCCGGCCTCGCCGCGCACGGTCAGGCGGCGCTGTCCGGCGCCCTTCTCGCCGACGTAGACGACGACGGCGTCCGAGCCGTCGGCCACCGGAAGGTGCGCCCCGCCGGTCTCCGAGAGGCAGTTGCGCCAGCTGAACGCCTCGGCCGCGTTCTCTGAGAGCCACTTGCCGCCCAGGCCGCCGCGCGCCTCCTCGTCGGCGAGCGCGGCGAAGGTCAGCTCCCCGCGCGCGCCGCCGCGCTTAGCGACGTCGCGGGTGACCGCGGCCATCGTCGCGGTGATGAAGAGCATGTCCACCGAGCCGCGGCCGTAGAGGACCTCCTCGCCGGCGGTATTGGTGACGATCTCGGCGCCGAAGGGCTCGTGCTCCCAGGCGTCCTCGTCGACGGGCACGACGTCGGTGTGGCCCATCAGGGTCAGCGGCTCGGCGTCGGGGTCGGTGCCCGGCACGGTGAAGATGACCGAGACGCGGCCCGGGTGCGGCTCGAACTCCTGGACGCGGACGTTCGGGGTCTGCGCGAAGAAGGCCTTGAGGGTCTCGGCGTTGCGGCGCTCCTCGCTTGAGTCCGCGGTCAGGTCGTTGACGCAGGCGTTGCGGATGAGCTCGCGCAGCAGGTCGAGGGTCTCGGTGTACAGGGCTTCAGTGGTGGCCATGGCTCCGGAGTCTACGCGGGGCGGGCGGTGGTCCGAGGACCGGGGCGTACCGCTCGGACTGTCAGTGATGGACCGGTCGGTCTAGTAGGTGGTGGGTGGTTGTTGGTCGCCGGACTACGGGCGGCCGGACCAGCCCTGCGGGCCGTCGGGCGGGGAGCCGCCCGCCCAGCCGGGGTTGCCGCCCGGCTGCGGGCCGCCCGCGGGGAAGCCGCCGGGCTGGCCGCCGAACGGCGCACCGCCGGGGCCGGGCCGAGCCGGCTGACCGGGCTGATCGGGCTGGCCGCCGCCGAACGGCGCACCGCCGGGGCCGGGCCGAGCGGTCGCCGCGGCGTGGCTCTTCTTCTTGAGAGCGCCCGGCCACGCGAGCAAGGAGATGACGCCCCAAGCGATCGCCGCGACGGCCAGCAGGAGCATGAGCCACGCGCCCAGGTTCAGGTCGTAGGTGTAGTCCATGCCGCCGGTGTCGGTGGTGATCTCCGAGAGATCCGCCTCGATGGAGGCCTTCGTGCCGGCCATCAGGAACACGTAGTAGCCGGCCAGCGCCACGCCGGAGACGATCGTGACGATCGCGGCGGCGAGCCGGAGGCGCAGCGCCCACAGCACGGCCGCGGCGATGAGCGCGAGCACGATCAGGATCATGGCGACGATGCCGGCACCGACGCCCGACTCCTCCTCGAGGGACTGCTCCAGTTCCGTTTCCATCTGGTCCTGGTACTGCTGCATCTCCTGTTCGAGCTGCTGGTTCAGGCCGTCAGTGAAGCCCTCGAGGGAATCCTCGCCGAAATCGTCGCTGTAGGGGTCCTGCTGCACCGGAACGAAGGAGGGCGCCGGGGAGCCGTGGGAACCGAAGCCGAATTCACTCGAGTCGAAGCTGTCGGAACCGCCGTAGGAGTCCAGGTCGCCGAAGGACTCGGACTCGAGATCGGAGAAGGGGTCGGAACCGAGGCCGGACCCGTAGTCCTCGAGGCCCTCGAAGGGGTCGATCTCGCCCATGTCGAAGGAGCCCGTGAGCTCGGACGAGACGTTGTTCCAGCCGTTCTGGGTGACCTTGACCTCCACGCCGAACATCGACAGGATGGTCGTGTTGACCGGCAGGAACGCCGCCAGGGCGACGAAGATCGCGAGCACACCGGTGATCGCCGCGGCGACGAAATCGGAGGAGCCGCCGGAGCCCGCGCCGGCCTGGGCGGGCGCGCCGGGACCCGCGGGGCCACCGGGGGCGCCCGCACCGATGGGGCCGACGGGCGCGCCGGGAGTCGAGGGGTTTGCGGGGTACCCGGATCCGCCCGGGAAGGCGTTTTGGTCCGGGGTGCCGGGGCGTCCCGGCTGGTCCTGCCATCCACCTGGTCGGCTCACAAGGCTCTCCTAGATAAGTTGTGGGGAATTTGTCCCACAACTTATCGGAGTGTGAGTGTCTTCGTCAGCTGAACCTTCCGCGGCCTCGCGGAGACCGCGGGCCGAAGGGCGGCGGCAGCGGCGATTCGCGCCCGGCGAGCCGCGGCCGCGCCTACCGCAGGATCCGCTTGCCGAACTTCAGCGCCGCCGTCACCGTCTTGGCGAAGACGTCCGGGTCCACCACCGTGTTGCCCGAGATCGACATAAGATGCTGGACGGCCACCGTGCGCGCCTCGGTGTACTTGAGCATGCCGCCGTCGCCGTGGCGGCGGCCGACACCGGAGTCCTTCCAGCCGCCCATCGGCGCGCCCACCGAGGACCACGCGGCGGCGAAGCCCTCGTTGACGTTGACCGTGCCCGCGTGCAGCCGCGAGGCCAGCTTCGAACCGGTCACGGGATTGGCCCACACGCTGGCGTTGAGCCCGTAGCGGGTGTCGTTGGCCTTGATCACGGCCTCGTCGAGCGAGTCGACGACCTCGATGGCAACCACCGGGCCGAAGGTCTCCTCGCGGAAGAGTTCGGCGTCCTCGGGCACGTCGGCCAGCAGCGTCGGCGCGTAGAAGGCCGGGCCCAGGTCCGTCAGGCGCCGCCCGCCGGTGAGCACGCGCGCGCCCTTCGCCACCGCGTCGTCGACCATCGCGGCGACGTGCTCGCAGTGCTCCTCGGAGATCAGCGAGCCCATGTCGGTCTCCCAGTCGTGCCCGCCGCCGATGCGCATGCCGGCCACCGAGTCGACGAAGGCGGGGATGAACTCGTCGGCGATGCCGCGGTGGACGTAGAGCCGCTCGATCGAGATGCACAGCTGGCCCGAGTTGGAGAAGCACGCCGCCCGCGCACCGGGGACCGTGCGCTCGAGGTCGGCGTCGTCGGCGATGATCATCGGGTTCTTGCCGCCGAGCTCCGCCGAGTAGCCGATCAGCCGCTCGCCGGCCTGTTTGCCCAGCATCCGGCCGGTGGCCGTCGAGCCGGTGAACATCAGGTAGTCGCACTGGGCGACGATCTCCTGGCCGACCACCGAGCCGGAGCCGGTGACCGCCTGGAAGACGTTCTCCGGCAGTCCCGCCTCGCGCAGCAGGTCGGCGACGAGCAGGCCGGTGTAGGGCGTCTGGGAGTCCGGCTTGAGCACCACGGCGTTGCCCATGGCCAGCGCGGCGATCGCGTCGCCGGCGGTCAGGGAGAACGGGTAGTTCCACGGGGAGATCATGCCCACCACGCCCACCGGGTCGTGCTCGACGCGGGTGCGCGTCAGCCCCGGCAGCGAGGTCTTCGCGCGCTTGGGGCGCAGCAGCCGCCCGGCGGCGTAGCCGCAGTGGCGCGCGGTGATGGCGACGTCCATGACCTCCTCGAACGCGCTGGTGCGGTTCTTGCCGGTCTCGTCCTGGATCAGGTCCAGGATCTCGTCGCGGCGTTCGAGGACCAGGTCGTGCAGTTTCAGCAGTACCTTGCGGCGCTCCTTGACGGAGGTCGCCTGCCAGCGCCGCTGTGCGGGCCGGGCGCGGTCGAAGGCGTGACGGGTGTCTTCGGCGGTGTGCGCGGTGACCTCGCCGAGTTCCGCGCCGGAACTCGGGGACACAACTGTGATGGTTGTCATATCGTTGACTATATGTCATCCATCTTCATTTCTGGGGCCGCCGAGGGAATCGGTCGTGCGGTCGCCCACCGTTTCCTCACCGAGGGCTGGACCGTCGGCGCCTACGACATCGCCCCCGTCTCCTACTCCCACCCGAACCTGGTCGCCGGCCACCTCGACGCCTCCGACGTCGAGAGCTGGGACGCCGCCCTCGCCGACTTCACCGCCCACACCGGCGGCACGCTCGACGTGCTCGACAACAACGCCGGGGTAATTGCCGCCGGCGCGCTCGCCTCACTGCCGGCGACCAAGGTCGCCGCCCAGATCCAGGTCAACGCCCTGGGCGTCACGCTCGGCGCGCGGGCCGCGCACCGCTACCTGGCGGCCACCGAGGGCTCGCAGCTGGTGAACATGGCCTCCGCCTCGGCGATCTACGGCCAGCCGGACATCGCCGTCTACTCGGCGACGAAGTCCTACGTCGGCGGGCTGACCGAGGCCCTCGGCCTGGAGTGGGAGCTCGACGGCATCCGCGTGATCGACATCTGGCCGCTGTGGGCCAAGACCAAGCTCAGCGACAACGACGCGACCTCGGTGCGCCGCCTCGGCGTGCACATCACCCCGGAGCAGATCGCCGAGGTCATCTGGGACGCCACCCACCCGGCCAACCGCTGGCAGCGCGGCAAGATCCACTACGGCGTCTCGCTGCTGGACAAGGCGATGTACTGGGCGCGCTCGGTCAGCCCGGACCGCACGGCCCGCTTCGTCAACCGCTTCATCTCCGCCTAGGGCGGGGGTCCGCCCCGCCCGGGGAAACCGCCGCCCGGCCCCGAACACAGCCCCGCCCGGGGAAACCGCCACCCGGCCCCGCAGACGCCGAGACGCCCCGCACACCGGTGATGTGCGGGGCGTCGGCAATTGAAGGGCGTCAGCGCACGTCGACGAACTTGCGCAGCACCCACGGGCGCAGCGCGATGAGGATGACGCCGAGCACGATCGCGGCGATGGCGACCGTGATGAAGAACGCGCGCTCCGCGGACGGGTCGGTCGGGTCGTAGAACTGACCCAGCACGCCCGACAGCGAGGTGCCCATGGCCACGGCCATCAGCCACACGGCGAAGAGGCGCGACTTGAACGCCTGCGGGGCGACCTTGGTCGCCAGCGCGTTGCCCACCGGGGACAGCAGCAGCTCGCCCATGGTGAACAGGAAGAGGATCCACACGATGACCAGCAGCGGGGTGCCGTTCTCGCCGGCGGACGAGTACGGCAGGAAGAAGACCAGCGAGACACCGATGATCAGGTTGGCCACGCCGAACTTGACCGGCGAGGACCACTGCCGGTCGCCCAGCTTGGTCCACAGCGCGGCGAAGACGCCCGCGAAGATGATGATGAACAGCGGGTTGAAGGCCTGCACCTGGCTCGGGGTGATCTCGAAGCCGAAGAGGCTGCGGTCCAGGCGCTGGTCGGAGTAGACGGCCAGCACGGTGAACTGCGACTGGAAGATGGCGAAGAAGAGCACGCCGCCGATCAGCAGCGGGATGTAACCGATCAGGCGCGAGCGCTCGACGGCGGTGGTCAGCGGGGACATGCACATCTCGACGAGCAGCACGGCCGCGGCGACGAAGGCGATGACGGCCATGATCGTCGAGAGCCACTGGACCTTGATCAGGCCCGTGCCGATGGCCAGGCTCACCGCGACGATGACGACGACGGTGCCCACGGCCCACGGCATGTACTGCTTGCGCGGCAGCGGGTTGGGCACCTCGGAGCCGGCGGCGCCGATGGTGGTCTTGCGCATCAGGATGTACTGGGTCAGGCCGGCGGCCATGCCGATGGCGGCCAGGCCGAAGCCCCAGTGGAAGCCCTGCATGCCCCAGACCCAGCCGGTGAGCAGCGGGCCAAAGAACGCGCCGATGTTGACGGCCATGTAGAAGATGGAGAAGCCGGCGTCGCGGCGCGGGTCCTCACGTGCGTAGAGGTCGCCGAGCACGACCTGCGAGGCGGTCTTGACGCCGCCGGAGCCGACACCGATGCACACCAGGCCGATGGCCAGGCCGGCGAAGGAGGGGATCAGGGCCAGGGCGATGTGGCCGCACATGACCAGGATCGCCGAGTAGAACAGCGTGCGCTCCGCGCCGAGCAGGCGGTCGGAGACGAACGAGGCGACCAGCGAGCAGACGTAGACGAAGCCGCCGTACGCGCCGACCAGGGAGACCGCCTCCGCCTCGGACATGCCGAGGCCGCCCTCGGAGGCCGAGTAGTACAGGTAGAAGGTCAGCAGGCCCTGCATGCCGTAGAAGCTGAAGCGCTCCCACATCTCGATGCCGAAGAGGTTGGCCAGGCCCCACGGCTGGCCGAGGAACTTGCGGCTCTTCTTCACCGTGGCGGTCAGGGAGGTCACGTCGCTGCCGTGGAAGCCGGAGTCGGCGTCGGTGGCGGACTCGGTGGTGGCGGCGCCCGCGCCGTGCACGCCGGCCGTGTGGGTCCCGGTGTACGCGGCGTCGTGGGCGTGCGGGTCCGCGGCGGCGTCTGCGTGCGAGGCGTCAGCCGCCGGATCGCCGGACCCGGGCTGTCTGGGGTCTTGGGGTGTGGAAGTCATCGCGGCTTATTATCCGCCCTTCACCAGGGGCAGAGGCAACTTAGGCCGCGGTGTAAGCCGGCTGGACGCGGGCTTCGAGTGTCGTGACGGGTGCGTGCGTGGTGCGCATCTGTGCAGGTCGCGTGCCTGCGTGGGTTGCTTGACGACGCCGCGTCGTCTTACCTCTGTGGTCTTGGTCCTGTTGTGTCCTGTACCTCGGGAAAGTGGACGTCCGCGCAGGCTGCCCCGCTTGTCAGGCCCGCGGTTTACCGGTGCGGGAGTCGCGCGCACGGGAGTCGCAGATGGTCCAGGGGTCGCCCACGCGGCAGAGCCGGTCCAGGTCGGCGCGCACCAGCTGGCGCGCCGGGCGGGCGCGGGTCATCTGGTCGTGGGTGATCACCGCGGTCTCGTCGAGCGAGTCGACCCACAGGTTGCGCACCGTGTCGTCGCCCGGGTCGCGCAGGAACACCGAGTTCGGCGGCTGGATCAGGGTGTCGAAGCGGGTGGCCAGGCACGTGTAGGTCACGCCCTCGACCAGCTCGTCGCCGGCGTTGACCGCCTCGACGACTCCGCTGCCCGCGTCGCCGCGGATCTGGTCGAAGCCGGCCGGACCGAACCAGCTGGTCACCAGCTCGCGCATGAGGCCCGCGGCCACCGGGCCGCGCACGGCCGAACTGACGATCCCGCCCATCGTCGTGCCGTGGTTCGGCGTCGCCAGGCAGACCAGGTGGCGGATCTTGCCGGCGCCGCCGCCGAAGCGCAGCCACCAGCGGGCCAGCAGCCCGCCCTGCGAGTGGCCCACGACGACGACCTTTTGCGAGCCGGTGACCTGTAGGACCGCGTCGATGTAGGCGCCGAGGTGACCGGCGGTCTCGGCCAGCGGGCCGGTCGCGCGCCCGATGAGGTCCGGGGCGAAGACGGCCCAGCCGTCCGCGCGCAGGTCCGCGCCGAGCTCCTCTCAGTCGCCCTTGGTCGCCCCGGTGCCGTGCACCAGCACCACCGGCCAGGGCCGTTTCTTCGTGGGCCGGGCGCGCCAGTCGTCCTCGAAGCGACCGTTGGGGCGCAGGCGGGACAGCAGCGGCACGCCGCTGGCCCCGCGGTCCAGGGTGGCGTCGGGGTGGTCGTCGGCGATGCGTCGGGCCAGTTCGTCGGGGATCTTCATCGAGTGCGGCGTGCCGGGCAGCTTCTCCACGGGCAGGTTGCGCCAGGCACGCCGCAGCAGGCGGACGAGTTCGGTGCGCAGGTCCTCAGCCATGGCCACGAGGATAGAGGCGCCCGGCCGCGCGCGTGCCGGGATTCGCTTTCCGCGCCCGGACGGGCGGGGCGCACGCCGGTACGCTCGGGGGCATGACTGGAGCCCACGGTGAGTTGGTCGAGGTCGACGGGGCACGCGCGGCCGTCGACAAGCTGGTCGAGCTGTACGAGACGGCGACGGCGCGCGCCCGGGAGATCCTGGCGAGCGGCGATTACGTCTCGTGGAACGAGGTGGTCTACCCCAAGCTCGCCGTCAACGTGCTCGAGTGGCGGCCCATCGACCGCTCCGAGCCCTTCGGATACGTCAACGCCGCCGGCCGCTACGTCGCCGAGTTCGCCCGGCCGCAGCTGCTGCGCGGCTACCTGCTCGAGCAGCTCGAGGCCCTGACCGGCAACTACCCCTGCCGCATCCAGGTCGGGCCCAGCCAGACGCGCATCCCGCCGGAGTACATCCGCGGCGTCGGCAACATCGACGAGGCGCGCCGAGCAGGGGACCTCGGCGACGCCGTGCCGCGGCCCACGCTCGACGACGTCCACGACGCCATCGTCGACGGCCACTGGGACGCCTTCCACGGCGAGGAGAAGCCGCTCTTCCAGTTCGGACCGCAGCGCTTCGACCTGGCCTGCGCGCGTATCGAGCACTACACCGGCATCGACGTCGACAGCGTGCAGAAGTACATCCTGTTCACCAACTACGCGATGCACACCTCGGAGTTCGTGCGCTTCGGGCTGCGAGAGATCGACGACCCGGACTCCCGCTACACCCGCCTGCTGCTGCCCAACGGCGAGGTGCTCGAGGCCGGCCACGGCGCCGAACTCGACGAGCTGGACCTGGCCTCGAGCCACCAGATGCCCCGCTACGACCTGGTCACCGAGGCCGGCGACGGGCTGACCATGATCAACATCGGCGTCGGGCCCTCCAACGCGAAGACCATCACGGACTCGCTGGCGGTGCTGCGCCCCGAGGCGTGGATCATGATCGGCCACTGCGCGGGCCTCGACGGGCGCATGCGCATCGGCGACCTCATCCTGGGCAACGCCTACCAGCGCGAGGACTCCATCCTGGACTCCCGGATCGCCCGCGACGTGCCGATCCCCGCGGTGCCCGAGGTGCAGCGTGCCCTCGAGGCCTCCGTCAACGACATCTACGGCGGCGACCGCTCGCTGATGCGTACCGGCACGGTGCTCTCCACCGGGGACCGCAACTGGGAGTGGCACACCCCGCGCGACCTGTGGGAGTGGCTGCGCGGCTCGACCGCCGTGGCCGTGGACATGGAGTCCTGCACGCTCGCGGCCAACGGCTACCGCTTCCGGGTGCCCTACGGCACGCTGCTCTCGGTCTCCGACCTGCCGCTGCACGCGGTGCCGAAGCTGCCCGCCCAGGCGCAGGCCTTCTACACCTCCTCGAAGGAGGCGCACGTGATGTGCGCGGTGCGCGCGATGGAGCGGCTGGCCAAGGACCCGACCAAGCTGCACACCCGCAAGCTGCGCCGCACGATGGGTGAGGTGCCGTTCCGGTAGGGGACGGGGGACCGGGGCGGTTTCGGCGGCGCCGGGAGTGCCGGACCAGGGCTTTCCGGGTTGGGACAGGGGTTTCGGGGCGGTTTCGGCCCCGTTTGCCGCGCTCCCGGGGTCTTGTCGGTGGAGCGCTGTCAGAGTGTGCGACCACAGCGTCGCACACTCTGACGGTCACACGACCGTTACGCGAAAACCCGCAGGTCAGAGCTTCGCCGAAAATCGGGGCGTCAGAATGTGCGACCTAGACGTCGCACAATCTGATTAGGACGGGGACCGCCGGTGGTAGCTGCCCACCGGTGGGCCATGACTCGGTTCGCGGCCGGGCTACGGCCCCGCGACCCACTCGCCGCCGATGCAGAGAAGGACGTGGCCCGCGGCGTCCTGGCCGCCGTGCTCGCCGTCGACGCACTCGCCGCCGACCTCGGCCGTTCCGACACCCTGCGGCTCAGGTCCGTAGACCCACGTGTACTTCGAACCGCCCATGAAGGTGCAGACCAGCGGTTCGCCGGCGCCGTCGCGCGCGGGCATGCCCACCTGCGAGGCTGAGCAACCGACTCCGTACGCGGGCGCCCCGCCGGCGGCCGCGCCTGTCGCGCTGTCGGAGCCGCCGGCGTCCCCGCTGTTCTCCTCCGCGGTCGGAGTGGAGGTGGACGCGGAACCTTCCGCACCTGCGTCGGACTCCGCGGCGTCGGCACCCGTCGTCGGGTGCGGGCCCTTGCCCTTGGGGCGCTCGGAGTCGATGCGGTCGATGGAGATGTAGGTCAGGTCGTCGAAGGAGTACTCGGGGTTCGCGAAGCCGAGCGCCGTGACCTTCCGGTCCTTCGGTACGACGAAAATCCAGGTCATGGTCGTGTCGAAGCCTGCACCGAGGTAATCGCTACATCCCGGGTTGCCGGGCACGCGGTGCAACTCGTGTTCAGGCCCGTATTCGGCCTGCGGCTCGGTGACCAGCTTCGCCTGTACTCCCAAGGAACAGGTCAGGTCCATGTCCTGGGTGCCGTCGTTGCGCACGGTCGTGTCGACCACGACGTACTTGCCGCCCTCGCGGACCTTCTCGGTGACGTTCGGGTCGGCGGTGGAGTGATCGCTGAGGAGCTCGATCGTGTCGGTCTCGGTCACCGCGTCGACGCGGAGCGCGACGCCCTCGGCCTCCACCATCTGACCGACGGTGTGCTCGGCCTGGGTGCTCGACGTGGTCTCGGTGTCGGCCGGCGCATCGGAATCACCGCCCCCGCCACATCCCGCGAGCGTCAGGGAGGCGACGGCGGCGAGCGCGAGAAGCAGGCGTTTCACTGTGGGTCCTTCAGGTCGGCGGACGGGGACGGTCCCGGGCCCGGGGAGGGGGGCACCCCTCCGGCGCAAGCTTGGCGGCACCTGTGCTCCATCGTATCGGAGCCTGGGCAGGGGTGGATTCCGCGAGCGCGCGCAGGGGAGCGGCAGGGCAGGGCCCGCCCTAGGCCTTCCCGCCGAGGGAGACGCTGGCGCGGGCCGGACCGCCGCCGGCCGGAGCGAAGCTGACCTTCTCAGCCTCCGTGTTCTCCGAGAGCAGGAACGCCAGGGCGACGTTGCCCTGCTCACCGGGGTTGACGGCGGCGCCGTCGGTCGGGTTGCCGGTGATGCGCTCGGGCTCGCCGAGCGAGGCGTGCGGGGAGCCCGCCACGTCGGTGACCTTGACGTCCAGCGCCCCGGCGCCGAGGAGGGTGAGAGGCTGGCTGCCCCGGTTGACCTGCTTGATGTTCAGGATCAGGAACCGCTGGCCGCCCGGGGCCATCGCGGTCGAGGCGGGCGAGGAACCGGACTGGGACGGCTCGCCCAGCTGGATCTCGCCGGCGAAGTAGGCGTCGGTGACGGTGACCGCGACGTCGTCGAAGGAGACCTCGTCGCCGATGCCGGCGTCGCCCGGGCTCGCGACGGTGGTCAGCGGGGCGGAGGACACCGCGTCACCGGACCCGCCGAGACCTGCGAGACCGCCGCTCCCGCACCCCACGAGCAGGCCGGTCAGGGAGAGCACGACGGCCGCGGTCACGCGGCGGCGGATCCGGTGGACGCGCATGGGGCTC
The DNA here is from genome assembly GCF_030211955.1 of Corynebacterium frankenforstense. Taxonomy (GTDB): domain Bacteria; phylum Actinomycetota; class Actinomycetes; order Mycobacteriales; family Mycobacteriaceae; genus Corynebacterium; species Corynebacterium frankenforstense_A. Next base: position 78,639 of record NZ_JASODI010000005.1, read on the forward strand.
CTGGGGGTGAGACGGCTGGCTTTCTGTCTGGGAGTTTAGCGTCCGCGGAAAGTGAGATGGCCGTCCGCGCGGAGAATGCTCCGCTTCCGGAAAGCGTCCATACGCCACGACTGAGAGATGGCCGTCCGCGCGGAGAATGCTCCCCGGAGGCTGGGAGGATGTCGCGCGTGCCCGTTAGTGTTTAGGGCATGGACACTACTCGCAGCCGCAGGTTCCCGGCGGCGGTCCTCGCCGCGGTGAGCGCCCTGCTCATCGTGGTGGGCTGCTCGTCCGCCCCGAAGGAACCTGAGATCCTGGCCGCCCCGAACCCGAACATGCCCACCATCGGAGACTTCGTCTCGGTCGGCGATCTCGAGGTGCGCGTCGACGACGTCGACCAGCGCCGCAGCTTCGATCCGGCGGACTACGACATCCCGGACCTCGTGGACCGCGCGGCCGTGACCACGCTCTCGGACCGCAGCCCTGAGCGCGACTCGGACTCTGACTCAGACTCCGATTCGGGGTCGCACGGAGATTCCGACTCGAAGTCCGGTTCCGACCGTGGATCGGACTCCGGATCCGACTCGGGTGCGTCGGCCCATGGGCCGCGTCCGACCCTCGCCGACGGCACGACGGCCACGCGCGGCGACGGTGGCTCGGGAAGCTCGAGCGACTCCGACAAGGACCGGGACAGCGACTCAGGCAGCTCGGACGACCCGCGGGACCGCGACGACGACGGTGACTCCGGCGCCCACGGTGGGGCAGACGCGACGTCGGCAAGCGAGGGTGACACCCCGCCGACCGAGAAGATGGAGGCCGAGGACGGCGGCAGCTTCGGCGTCATCCCCGCATCGGTGTGCCTGGGCGAGGGGCAGTCGGTGGAGCCCGGCGTGCAGCTGGCCATCCACGCGGACCTGTCCACCGTCGCCGCCAGCGGTTATCGGCCGATGTCGGGACTGAACGCGCTCGTGATTGAGCGGGTCGACGGAGACGACGGCAACGACTGCAACGGTCTGATGCTGAGGATCCTGTGGGTCTTTCAGCTGCCCGAGGACGAACGCCCCTCGAGCATCGGCCTGAACGGGGCCGACCAGGGCATCGAGGACCGCAAGGTCGTCGACCTGGGTGCCGGCGGTGGCGAGCAGTGCGAGGAGTACAACCTCGACCTGATGGAGACCGAGCTCGGGTACTGGCTGCAGTCGGGCAGGCTGTGGGTCGATCGGCCTCGCCGCGGTCTCTCGGCGGAGATCCTCAGCAACCAGTTCGACCCCTGCGCGCCGCTGAGCTGGGTGACCGTGCACCTGGAGAGCGACCGGCTCGAGCCGATTGAGACCGTGGTCTTCTTCCACGGTCCCGACCTGGTCACCGACCCCGCCCCGCTCACCGGCTCCAAGGTCATGGATGTCACCCGCGAGGGCGCGGACGCGGTGAGCGTCGGTGTCAAGGGAGGAACCAGCTCGGACGCCCCGACGACGACGGTCGACTACCGGCTCGAGGGCGACAAGCTGGTCGAGAGCGCATGGGACGGGGACGACGCTTACCCGCGCATCGACTTCGATCGTCAGGTCACGCCCGGTGAGGCGCGCATCGGTTACCTGGGCAACGCCCGCAATGCCGCCTATGACTACCGGATCGACTGGGACGGCCGCGGGACGTACGGTGTGCGTGTGCCCGTCGGCGAGGACGGGGAGGCCTACCTGAACTGCCGGCTGGGTGGGCGGGTGACCGTGGCATGTGACGCACCCGACGGCAAGAACTGGACGGCGAAGGATCTGCTGTCCGGGCCGCAGAACGACACCCCGGAGGGCGAACCGGCGAACCGCTTCGAGGTGGCCCTCGGTCTCGGCGGCGGGGCGCGCACCTACGCCGCGGACGGCAGCCTGTCCGACGGCGGCGAGGAGCTGCCGGACGAGTCCGTGATCAGGTTCGGCCCGTACGTCCTGAGCACCCACGGCCCCGGGCTGACGGTGGGCAGCAACTCCATCGGTTACTCGGCAACCCTCGGCGGGCCGGTCGAGGAGACGGATCCTCCGGTGAAGGTGTCGAAGTCGCGGTGGCCGGATCCGGAGTCACTGGAGAGCTGGCAGAGCGCCTAGCGGCCCGTGGGGTCGGGCCACACCGGCCCGGCCCCGCCGGGGTGCGCCTAGGCCTGCGGAATGACGACCCAGGCGACGATGTAGAACAGGATCGGCCAGCCCATCGCCAGTCCGAGGGCGGCGACAGCCAGCCGCACGATGACCGGGTCCCAGCCGTAGGTCTCGGCGATGCCGCCGCACACACCTCCGATCCAGCGGTCGACGGGCGAGCGGTGCAGACGGGAGTTGGACATGGTGGGCCTCCTCTGGCTCCGACCGGGGGCGAATCCGCCGGTTGCGGCTTCCTTTTCCGGTTCACTTCCCAGTGAACCAATTTCCGCCGACGAATGCATCGGGGAGCATCCCGGTCTTACCCCTAGGGGTCGCCCACCTACAGCTGCGCCGCCGGGTAGTCGGTGTAGCCGCGCTCGAGGTGCGCGTGCGGGTTCTCGTAGGGCGGGTAGATCGTGTCGGTGACCAGCTCGTTGAGCTCCACCGACCCGACGCGGCGCGGCCAGCCGTCGCCCGAGGCGTCGGCCGCCCCGGCCCCGACCCCGCCGCGCGCGTCGGCGGCGAGCACCCGCTCGGCCAGGTCCGGGTTCGCGATGTACGCCTTGCCGAAGGCCACCGCGTCCACCGTGTCGGCCTCGATCAGGCGCTGGGCGTCCGCCGCGCTCATCCGCTCATTGCCGATCACCGGCCCGCCGAAGGCCTCCTTGATCGCCCCGACCACCGAATCCTCCGCCTCGTGCTCGCGCACGCACAGGTAGCCGACCTTCCCGGCCAGCGAGCCCGCCACGTGCGTGAACAGTCCGGCGAGGTCGCTGTCACCCATGTCGTGCTCGTCGGCACGCGGCGCGAGGTGCACGCCGACGCGCCCCGGCTCCCAGGCGTCCGAGCACGCGCCGACGACCTCGAGCAGGAAGCGCTCGCGGTTCGACATCGGCCCGCCGTAGGCGTCCGTGCGCCGGTTGGTGGAGTCCTGCAGGAACTGGTCGATCAGGTAGCCGTTGGCCGCGTGGATCTCCACGCCGTCGAAGCCGATCGCGCGCGCCCGCGCGGTGGCCGCGCCGTAGTCGGCGACGGTCGCGTTGATCTCGTCGAGCGTCATTTCCCGCGGGGTGACGTATCCGCGCATCGGCCGCAGCCTGCGCACCCGCCCGGCCGGCAGCACCGCCGAGGGCGCGACCGGGGTCATCCCGCCCAGCAGGTCCGGGTGCGAGATGCGCCCCACGTGCCAGAGCTGCAGCGCGATGCGCCCGCCGGCGTCGTGCACGGCGCGCACCACCGGCTCCCAGGCCTCGGCCTGCTCGTCGCTCCAGATGCCGGGGGTGTCCCGGTAGCCCACCCCCATCGGGGTGACGGCCGTGGCCTCGGAGATGATCAGCCCGGCGCCGGCGCGCTGCCGGTAGTACTCGGCCATCAGCGCGGTGGGCACCTGGTCCACGGCGCGGCTGCGTGTCAGCGGCGCCATGATGATCCGGTTCGGGATCTCGAGTGATCCCAGCGATAACGGTTCGTTCAAGATACTCATGGTCCCGTTTGTACCGCCCGCCGCGGCGTTACGCTGGTGCCATGAACGCCCGCCCCGCCCTCGCCACCGCCGCGCTGCTCGCCGTCGCGGCACTCACCGCGTGCTCCTCGCCCTCCGGCGAGCCCACGCCCGCCCCCCAGGCCGAGGAGGCCAGTGTGCACCCGTCGCCCTCGATTTCCGACGTCCCGTCCGACACCTCGGCGCACCCGACGACGTCGGCGGGGGAGGCCGCGGCTGCGCCGCGGCCGACCGGCGGCGCGCAGGACTGCGCGCCGGGTGCCACGGGCACCGCGGCGCCGGGCTCCGACTCCGCGCACGGCGCAGGGCACGGCGCGGGCGAGTCCGGCGTGTGCACCGGCTCCGGGGGCGCCGGGACCGGCCCGGCGGGCGCGTCGCAGGCGGGTGGCACCGGGGAGCGCACGCTCACGGTGCCGGAGACGGCCTCGGCGCGCGACGCGATCGTCGTCAATCTGGCAGGCCACACGGTGACCTGCAGTCTCTCGGCCTCCGAGGCTAGCGGGGTGTGCACCGCGGATGCGGCGGTGTGGCCGGACGAGTCCGGCACCGCGCGTAATCAGGCGACGTTCTCCTTCACCGGCGGCGGCGTGGACGTCCACGACGGCCAGGGCGGCGGGGGCTACGCGCGCACCGTCGAGCTGCAGCCGGGCGAGACCCTGGTGGCCTACGGCTTCTACCGGGTCACCGCTGGGGCGGACGGGCTGACCATCACCACGCAGACCCCCGACGACGGCTCGCCGGCCGACCCGTCGGTGGTGGGCAAGACCGTGCGGCTGACCGCGAACGCGGCGAGCTACCAGGGGTAAGGCCCGGAGCGCGGGGCCCGGTCGGCCGCGCGCCGGGCCTCGGAGGGCAGACCCCGGGGCGCGGCGCCGCCACGCTCAGGCCCAGCGGGAGGCGTCCAGGCCGTAGGGGTTCGCCGAATTGTCGAGCGGGAGGTCCTGGACCTGGGTCTCGTCGATCCGGAACTCCCGCGCGTTGTCCCGGGTGGCGAAGAACATGCGCACGGCGCCGTCGGTGGTGTCCACGACAAACACCGAGTCGACGAGCACCCGTGAGCCCGGGGGAAAGACGTGGGGATGCCCGATGTTCCTTTCGGCGGGCGCGAGGCCGGGCTTGAGCTCGATCCGCGGGGAATCGGTGATCGCGGTGGAGACCTCGGTGAAGATCGCGCTGGCGGCGTCCCCCTCGGTACCGTCCGGGAAGGACCAGATCTCGGTGAGCGGCTCGGCGGTGTGGGCGTTGCCGAAGGGGATCGGCACGCGGGAGCCGGGACCCGAGACATCGGGCAGCGCCTCCGGGGCGAAGTCGATGCACCCGTTCTCGCGCGGCGGCTCGTCGGGATCGCTCGCGCCCGCGGTCGTATAAGGGACGGTGACGAAGGGGTCGGGCCTGTTGAGATACGCGTTGTAGCTCAGCGTGACCTCGTCGGGGGCCGTGCGTCAGACCTCGCCGATCTCGCGGTAGACGCTCATGTCGAAGTCCACGAGATGCTCGTCGGTGAAGAAGACGACGGCCGTGCGCTCATCGTCGTACGGGTCGCCGCGCGTGTCCCGCATCGGCATGCCGGTGACGGTCACCCAGCTCAGCTCGGCGCACGGGTCGAACGGGTTGTCCACCACGCGCAGGTGGGACAGGTGCGTGAACCCGCTGTCTGCCAGCGGAAGTTCCAGGGCGGCGAGGTAGGCGCCGAATTCGGTCTCGGAGAGGTCGAGGTCCGCCGCCTCGCAGGTGCCCGGGGCGTCCTCGCCGCCGCCGACGTCGGTGGTCGCGGTCTCGCCGGTGGCCGGGTCGGCCCAGCGCACCCAGCCCGGGTCGTCGCCGGCGGGGATGCGGTAGGCGGCCATGCCGGGCATCGCCCCGCCGGGCTCGGCGACCTGGTCCTCGGGGCCGGCTTCGATGAGTGTGCCGCAGGCGGGCGTGGCGCGGGTGCCGCCGACGGTCTGCAGGCTCATCGTCGGCGGCGTGGTCTGACGGAAGTCGACCGGGGAGTCGCCGTTGTTGCGCAGGGTGACCTTCATGATCACCAGGTCGGTGGTGCCGGTGGTGACGGTGCCCTCGCCGCCGCCTTCGCTGCTCGCGCCGGGCTCGGCGAGGCAGCCGGTGACCGCCTCGATGGCGGCCCCGCCCAGGACGGTGCGGTAACCGGCGGCGGCCTCCTCGGCGCCCGCGGGATCCTCCTCGGTGATCTCGTCGACGCGGACCTCGAGGACGCCCAGCGAGACGTAGTCGCCGATGTCGGGCATGTCGTCGGAGCCGAGCGCGAAGACGTCGGGGTCGATGACTTTGCGCGAGAACGCCGTGGTGGCGAGCATCCCGAGCAAGACGAGGAGGACCGCGATGATTGCGATCAGGACACGGTTCCGGCGGTTCTGCAGCACATCTTCAGCCCATCTATGGCTGTTCACCGAGGAAGGGGCCTGTGGGGAGCGCTGCCTAGCTCGACCAGCCTTCCGGGGAGCCCCGGCGAGTACCCGACCCAGCAAGCTCGTACCCAGCAAGGACACGCCTTGCTGGGTACGGAAGAGCCCTTGCTATACGGGGCCTTGCCGGGGAGCCGGGTGGAACGCCCCGCGATCAGGCGACGCGCTCGCCGGTGAGGTAGGTCGCAGCGGTGACCGGCATGCCCGGGCGGTACGCCAGGTCGATCGCGGTGGCCGAGCGCAGCACGTGTAGGTTCGCCGCCGCGCCCTCGACCAGCGTGCCCACGGCCGGGCGGCCCTGGGAGTCACGGCCGCCGCCGACGTCCTGGCGGCGCAGCGCCACCGCACCGCCGTGGGTGCCCGCGGCGATCGCCTCGTCCAGGGAGAGGTGCTGCTGGAGCACCGCCGTGGTCACGCAGAAGTTCATGCTCGACGTGTACGAGGTGCCGGGGTTGAGGTTGCTGGCGATGGCCACCGTGGCCCCCGCGTCCAGCAACCGGCGCGCCGGGGCCAGCGGCATGCGCGTCGACAGGTCGCAGGCGGGCAGGATCGTCGCGACCGTCTTCGAGGCGGCCAGCGCCTCGACATCCGCGTCGGTGAGGAAGTTGACGTGGTCGACGCTCGCGGCGTCGTAGTTCACGGCGAGGCTCACCCCGGGGCCCTCGCCGAGCTGGTTGCCGTGCACGCGCACGCCCAGGCCCTTGGTCTTGCCGGCCTCGATGACCCGGCGCGACTGGTCCTCGTCGAAGGCACCGCGCTCGCAGAAGACGTCGATCCAGCCGACGTGCGGGGCCACCGCGTCGAGCATCTCGCCGCAGACCAGGTCGACGTACTCGCCGGCGTCGGCTCCCGGCGGCACCAGGTGCGCGCCCAGGAAGGTGACCTCGTCGACGTGGCGCCCGGCGATCTCGGCGGCCTGCTTCTCGCTGGCCGTGTCCAGCCCGTAGCCCGTCTTGGTCTCCAGGGTGGTCGTGCCGCCGGCGCGGGCGGCCGCGACGCGAGCGGCCACCAGCTCGTCGAGGCGCTCCGCCCCGGCCGAGCGGGTCGCCTCCATGGTCACCGCGATGCCGCCGGCGGCGTACTCGCCGCCGGACATGCGGGCCTCGAACTCCTCGGCGCGGTTGCCGTCGAAGACCATGTGGGTGTGCGAGTCCACCCAGCCGGGCAGCACGGCTGCCCCGCCGAGGTCCTCGGCCCGGTCGGCCTCGGGGGCCTTGGCGGCTTCGCCGATCCAGGTGATCACGCCGTCCTCGGCGACGATTGCGGCGTCGTTGAGGGTGCCACGCTCGGAGACCGTGCGCAGCTCGCCGATGTTGGTGAACAGGGTGGAGGTCATGGGGTCCTTTCTGGGGTTCGCGGGAGCTAGAAGGGGGCGGGGACGAGGGTCAGGGAACAGGGGTCACACCTACGGTCTATCCGCCCGTGACGAGGAACGCGACCGGGACGGTGATGATCAGGGTCAGGACGACGCGCTGGAACCAGATGACCACCATGTGCCAGATCTTGATCGGGATCTCGGTGCCCAGCACGGCCGGGATCATCGACGAGAAGAAGAAGATCTGTGAGATCGAGACCACGGCGACGATGAAGCGCAGCGTCTCGCTCGGGGCGCCGGCGACCAGGGTGGCCGGCAGGAATAGCTCGGACAGGCCGATGGCCAGCGCCTCGGAGGCCAGCTGCGGGCCTGGGACCTGCAGTGCCCAGGTGAACGGCAGGAAGAGGAAGCCCAGCCAGGTGAACACCGGGGTGTAGAAGGCCAGCGTCAGGCCGATGAAGCCGACCGACATGATGCCCGGCAGGATCTGCATGGTCATCAGCACGCCGTCGGCGAAGTTGACCCACAGCACGCGCAGCACGCCGGGGCAGCGCTTGAGCACCTCCTCGGCCTCGCCCCAGGCGCGGCGCAGGCGGTTGGAGGTGACCTGCTCCTCCGGGTCCGGGTGGGAGCCGGGGTAGTACTCGTCCGGGATGCGCGACAGCGGCGGGATCCACACGATGATCGCGCTGACGATGAAGGTGATGATGAACGTCGCGGCGAAGTAGATGCCCCAGATCGGCATGAGGTCCAGGGTGCGCGCGATGACGACCATGAAGGTCACCGAGGCCGTGGAGAAGCACGAGGTGATGATCGCGGCCTCGCGCGCCGTGTAGCCGCCGGCCTTGTAGACGCGGTTGGTGATCAGCAGTCCCAGCGAGTAGCTGCCCACGAAGGAGGCCACCGCGTCGACCGCGGAGCGCCCGGGCACCCGGTAGGCCGGCCGCATGATCTGCTGGACGAGCACCCCGATGAACTCCATCAGACCGAAGCCGACGAGAAGGCCCAGGAACACGGAGCCGACCGGGACGAGCAGGCCGACCGGGATGACCAGTTTGTCCATCAGGAAGGGGCCGAGGTCCTCGCGGAAGAGGAAGTCCGGGCCGAAGTTGAACACGAGCATCGTCGCGACGGCCGAGCCCAGGACGTTGAGGAAGGCGAAGACCCGGCGGGCCATCGACTGCTTCCAGCGCCCGGAGGCGAACTGGAAGACGGTGCCGGCCAGGATGATCGCGTAGGCGACGAACTTGTTGGCGTCACCGAGCAGGTCGTCGATGACCGTCACCAGGTGGTCCAGGAGGATCGAGTTGGAGCCCTGGTAGGAAAACGGCACGAAGAAGGCGAAGATGCCGATCGCGCTGTAGACGAAAAACCGCCAGCGCCCGCGCACGGGCTTGTCCATCCGGCGCGCGCCGGGCGCCTGCGTGGGCGCCTCCTCGGGACGCACCGGATCAGCGGTGGAGTTCTCGGACATGGTGTCCTCCGTTCGGGGATGGGCCGGGTCAGCGGTCGACGGAACCGGACTCGTCGGGGACGCGCTCAGGCTCGGCGAGCCAATCGGCGATCAGGTCGTTGTGCTCCCCGAGCCCCGGAGCCGGCCGCGGGGCGACGGAGCCGTGCAGCTTGATCGGGGAGGCGAGGGTGCGGAAGCCGTCGGACTCCTCGGCGACGACGCCGCGCTCGCGGCCCAGCTCGCCGGTGAGGGCGTCGTGGACGTCGTGCACGCGCGAGGTCGGGACGCCGTGCTCGGCGAGGTGCTTGAGCGCCTCGTCGGCGGTGTAGTCCGCCAGTTTCTCCTCGAAGAGGCGGCGGACCTCGTCGCGGCGCTCGCGGCGCGCGGCGTTGGTGTTGAAGCGGGGGTCGTCGACCATGTACTCCAGGTCGAGCGCGTCGGCGACGCGGCCGAAGAGGGTCTCGTTGGTCACGGCGATGACGACCTCGCCGTCCTTGGCCGCGTAGGTGCTGAAGGGCACGGTCATCGCGTGGTCGTTGCCCACGGCGGTGGGGGTCTCGTCCTCGTAGAGCTCACGCATGGCCACCGATTCCAGGACAGAGACCAGCGAGTCGTACATGGCCAGGTCGACGTGCTGGCCGTGGCCGGAGTGGTTGCGCTCGAGCACCGCGCCGAGGGTGGCGATCGCAGCGTAGAGGCCCGGGATGAGGTCGCCGAGGCTGACGCCGGTGCGCGTCGGGCGGCCGCCGGGCCAGCCGGTGACGGACATCAGGCCGCTCATCGCCTGCGCGACGAGGTCGTAGGCCGGGGCCTTGCTCATCGAGCCGGTCTGGCCGAAGCCGCTGATGCTCGTGATGATCAGGCCGGGGTTGGCCTCGAGCAGGTCCTCCGGGGCGATGCCGAGGCGCTCCATGACGCCGGGGCGGAAGTTCTCCACCAGCACGTCGGCGCGCTTGGCCAGCTCGATGAGGGTCTCGCGGTCCTCGTCGGACTTCAGGTCGAGGGTGATGCCCTTCTTGGTGCGGTTGAACAGGCGGTAGTAGGCGGAGTGGTCCTCCCAGAACGGGCCGAACTCGCGGGAGTCGTCGCCCCAGGGGGTCTCGATCTTGATCACGTCCGCGCCGAGGTCGGCGAGGATGGAGGCGCAGAACGGTCCGGCGAGGACCCGGGACATGTCGAGGACCCGGATGCCGTCGAGCGCGCTGCGGTGGCCGGCGGTGGTCATGGTGGTCTCCTTTCGGTCGGCCGCGGGCGGGGCCCGATGCCGTAGGGCCCGCCGGCCCGGACTGCGGTGCGGTCCGGGCCGGCGGGCTCGAGGGGGTGGCTAGACGAAGGCGGACTCTCCGGTGATGGAGCGGGCGACGATCAGCTGGTTGATGTCGTAGGTGCCCTCGTAGGAGTAGAGCGCCTCGGCGTCGCAGAAGATCTTGGCCATGTGGTAGTCGGTGACCAGGCCGTTGCCGCCCTGCACCTCGCGGCCGAGGGCGACGGTCTCGCGCATCAGGTGGGTGACCTGGGCCTTGGCCAGGGCGGAGTGCTCGTTGTGGTCGGCGTCGCGGTCCTGCATGCGGTTGAGGGTGTACATCATCGACTCGGAGGCGATGAGGTTGCCCAGCATGGTGGCCAGCTTCGACTGGTTGATCTGGAAGGAGCTGATCTTCCTGCCGAACTGCTCGCGCTCATCGGCGTAGTCCAGGGTCGCGTCGAGCGCGCCCATCTGCAGGCCGACGGCCTGCCAGCCCACGGTCGCGCGGGCGGACTTGAAGACCTTGTTGGTGTCCTTGAAGGTGTTGGCGCCCTCGAGCTTGTCGGCGTCCGGCACGAAGCAGTCGGTCAGGTGGATCTCCGCGTTCTGCACGGCGCGCAGCGCGATGCGGTTCTCCATCAGCTCCGCGCGGTAGCCCTCCGCGGAGGTGTCGACGACGAAGCCCTTGACCTGGTCGTCGGCGATGTCGCGGGCGTAGATGACCGCGTAGTCGGACCAGGTGGCGTTGCCGATCCAGCGCTTGGTGCCGTTGAGCTTCCAGCCGCCGTCGACCTTCTCGGCGGTTGTGTGCATGCCCTTGGCCACGTCCGACCCGGCCTCCGGCTCGGTGATGGCCAGCACGCCGGTCTTGCGCACGGCGTAGAGGTCCGGCAGCCAGCGCTGCTTCTGCTCCTCGCTGCCGAGCAGCTCGATCGAGCCGGTGAACAGGCCGTCGTGGCCGCTGAAGAACGTGCCCACCGAGGCGTCGGCACGGTGGATCTCGGCGGTGACCAGGCCGGCGAGCAGGCGGCTGCGGCCCTTGTGGCGCACCAGGCTGATGATGTCGAGGTCCGCGATGGAGTCCATCAGCTCGTGGGGGAACTCCCAGCGGTTCCAGTAGTCCGCTGCGACGGGCTTGACGGTGTTCTGCGCCCAGTCGCGCACCTTCAGCAGGATCCTGCGCTCCTCGGCGGAGAGCTCCTGTTCGAATCCGTAGAAGTCGCCCTCGGGGTAACGTCCGGCCATTGTCTCGGTCCTTTCTCTGCGGCTTTGCGGCTTGTCGTCTGCTGCTGTTGTCTTCGTGTCTCTCGGTTCTTCTTCGGGTTCGCGCCACCGGCGGGGTGCGCGCTGCGCCACTAGCGCCGCGCCACCGGCGCGCTGCGCCACCGGGACGCGGCGCCCACGCCGCAGCCGACGCGCCCGACGTGGGGCACGCGCGGCGTCGGCAATCGGATCAGTCGCGCTGGTTGAAGTCCATCGGCACGCGCACACCGCGCTCGTCGGCGACCTCCTTGGCGCGGGAGTAGCCGGCGTCGTAGTGGCGCAGCACGCCCATGGCGGGGTCGTTGGTGAGCACGCGCTCGAGCTTCTGGGCGGCCAGTTCGGTGCCGTCGGCCAGGGAGACCTGGCCGGCGTGGATGGAGCGGCCCATGCCCACGCCGCCGCCGTGGTGGATGGACACCCAGGTCGCACCGGAGGAGGTGGCGGTCAGGGCGTTGAGCAGCGGCCAGTCGGCGATGGCGTCGGAGCCGTCGATCATCGCCTCGGTCTCGCGGTAGGGGCTGGCCACGGAACCGGAGTCGAGGTGGTCGCGGCCGATGGCGATCGGCGCGGAGATCTTGCCCTCGGCGACGAGCTCGTTGAAGCGCACGCCGGCCTTCTGGCGCTCGTCGTAGCCGAGCCAGCAGATGCGGGCGGGCAGGCCCTCGAACTCGACGTACTCCTCGGCGGCGTCGAGCCAGCGGTGCAGGTGCTCGTTGTCGGGGAAGAGCTCCTTGAGGGCCTCGTCGGTGACCTTGATGTCGGCCGGGTCGCCGGAGAGCGCCACCCAGCGGAAGGGCCCGAGGCCCTCGCAGAACAGCGGGCGGATGTAGGCGGGCACGAAGCCGGGGAACTCGAAGGCGCGGTGGTAGCCGGCGTGGCGGGCCTCGTCGCGGATGGAGTTGCCGTAGTCGAAGACCTCGGCGCCCTCGTCCTGGAACTCGACCATGGCCTGGACCTGCATGGCCATCGACTCGCGCGACTTCTTGGTGAAGGTCTCCGGGTCGTCGGCGGCCTCGCGGTGCCAGTCCTCGACGGTGATCTCGCTGGGCAGGTAGCTCAGCGGGTCGTGCGCGGAGGTCTGGTCGGTGACCACGTCGACGGTGATCTCGCCGGCGCGGTGGCGGTTGAGCAGCTCGGGGAAGACGTCCGCCGCGTTGGCGACGATGCCGATGGAGACGGCCTCCTTGTCCTCCTTGGCCTGGCGGGCGCGGGCGACGGCCTCGTCGAGGTCGGTGTAGACCTCGTCGAGGTAGCGCTTGGACTGGCGGCGCTTCAGGCGGGTCTCGTCGACGTCGGCGATCAGGCAGACACCGCCGTTGAGGGTGACGGCCAGGGGCTGGGCGCCGCCCATGCCGCCGCAGCCGCCGGTCAGGGTCAGGGTGCCGGCGAGCGTGCCGTTGAAGCGCTTCTGGGCGACGGCGGCGAAGGTCTCGTAGGTGCCCTGCAGGATGCCCTGGGTGGCGATGTAGATCCAGGAGCCGGCGGTCATCTGGCCGTACATGATCAGGCCCTCGGCCTCGAGCTTGCGGAACTCCGGCCAGTTGGCCCAGTCGCCGACGAGGTTGGAGTTGGCGATGAGCACGCGCGGGGCCCACTCGTGGGTGCGCAGCACGCCGACGGGCTTGCCGGACTGGACGAGCAGGGTCTCGTCCTCCTCGAGGTCCTTGAGGGTCTCGACGATCTTGTCGAAGGCCTCCCAGCTGCGCGCGGCCTTGCCGGTGCCGCCGTAGACGACGAGGTCCTCGGGGCGCTCGGCGACCTCGGGGTCGAGGTTGTTCATCAGCATGCGCAGCGGCGCCTCGGTCTGCCAGCTCTTGGCGCTGATCTCGGTGCCGCGCGGGGCGCGCACGGTGCGCGGGCCGGACTGGGTGGTGTCGGTGTTCTGCTCGGTCACTGTTCCTCCTCGGGTCGGCGACATCCAGGCGCGGCCGGTGCGGCGCGCTATGTCGTGGATCAACTGTGTCCGTGACGGTAACGGCGGTCACATGTGGCGCGGTAGATTCGTCGAGGGGGTGGTGTCTGGTATTCGAGACAGTGCAGGCAAGCGCGGTTAAATTGCCGACGTCCCGGTGGTCGCCGGCGGCGGTGACGTGCGGGCGGGCGCGGGGCGGCGTGGGCGTCGGCGCGGGTGCCGGGGGCTGGGCGTGCGTTCTGTCGCGGGGGTTGGGCGCGCCCGGCCGCGCGCCTCAGCGCGCGCCGAAGACGGCCGCGCCGAGCGCGGCCGAGGCCTCCCGCAGGCTGCGCACCAGGCCCGCGCGGCCGGCCTCGTCGAGGCTGTCGACCGGGTGGGTGACCGTGATCGCCGCGGCCGGGCGGCTCAGGTGGTCGCGCACGGGCACGGAGACGGACTCCTGGCCGCGGGCGACGGCCTCGCGCTCGAGGGCGAAGCCGCGGGTGCGGATCGCGTCGAGCTCGGCGAGCAGCCGGCGCAGCGTGGGGCGGGTGGTGTCGGTCGATGCGGCGAAGTCGCCGGAGGCGGGGGTGGTGGCGTGGTCGGTGTCGTGGTCGGGGCCGGGCGCGGCGGCGTCCGCGCCGCCCGCCAGCGACGGTGCGGGAACCGGGGCGGGGCCCGACGGGATGTCGGGAAGGCTGGCCAGCACGGCTTTCACCTGGGCGTCGTTGAGCACGGAGAGCATCGCCAGGCCGGAGGCGGTGCGCAGGGCGGGAAGCCGTACGCCGACGTCGGTGATCAGCGCCTGCGCGCCGGGCGAGCGGACCTCGACCAGGTAGACGATCTCGGGGCCGACGAGGCGTGAGAGGTGCCCGGAGCCGCCGGCCTGCACGGCCAGCTCGCGCAGCCGCTTCTGGCCGAGGCGCACCAGCGGCTGCTGGGTCGTGTAGGCCTGGGCCATCTCGTAGGCGGCCACGCCCAGGCCGTAGGTCTGCTCGCCGGGGATGTGCATGACGAATCCGGCGGCCTCCATCTCGCGCAGCAGGTGGTAGGTGCTCGAGCGCGGCAGGTCGAGCTCGGCGCGGATGCGCGCGGCGGAGACGGGCACGTCGATTCGCGAGAGCAGCGCGAGGATGCGCAGCGTGTTCCGGGCGGCGGGGACCTGGGCCATGGGTCAAAGTCTCGCATCCGAGACGCGCCGGTGGGCCGAGGCGCGGCGCGCCGGGCGCGCGGGAACTAGGGTGCGCGGCATGTACACCCCCTTTGACCCCGCAGACTGGACCGGACGCGACGACGGACCCGGGCGTGAGCACGCCCGCTGGCACTCGGTGATCGAGGGCCTCGACCCGCGGGAGGCCTCGGGTGCCGGGACCGGTGCGGGCGCCGGAGTGTCCGGCTCCGGGTCCGGTGCGGGGGCCGGTGTGGCTTCCGGGGCCGGTGCGATTACCGGGGCCGGCGCGGCCGGGCTCGCGCTGCTCGGCTTCGCCAGCGACGAGGGCGTGGAGCGCAACGGCGGGCGCCGGGGCGCGGCCGCCGGCCCGGCGGCGCTGCGGAAGGCGCTGGCCAGCCTCGCCGTCCACGACGAGGTGGCTCGCGCCGACGCCGGCACCGTGCGCACCGAGGACCCGAACCTGGAGGGCGCGCAGCGCGAGCTCTCCGACGCGGTGCGTGACCTCGTGCGCGCCGGGCGCCTGGTGGTCGCGCTGGGCGGCGGCCACGAGATCGCTTGGGCCACGCACCGCGGTCTCTTCGAGGCGGTGGCCGGTTCGGGTGTTGAGGGCTCCGGCGCGGACGGTTCCGGCGCTGCGGGCTCCGGTGCCGCCGGTTCCGGTTCGGAGGGAGACGACGCCGCACCCGCGCCGGCGGGCGAGCGCGAGCGGATCGCGGTGGTGAACCTGGACGCGCACTTCGACCTGCGCGCCGCCGACCGGCCGACCTCGGGTACGCCGTTCCTGCAGATCGCCCGCCTGCACGGCGCGGGTGGTCCGGCGGCAGGTGCCCCGATCCCGGACTCGAGACCCGCTGCGGAGCAGGGCGCCGCCGGTCCGGACTCCGCCGGCCGGCCCGAATCACACGACTTCGACTACACGGTGCTCGGCATCTCGGAGCCGAACAACACCCGAGTCCTCTTCGAGACCGCCGAGGCCCTCGGCGTGCACACCGTCCTCGACGACGAGCTGGCGGAGATGACCCCGCAGCAGGCGGGCGAGCTGGTCGCGAAGGCCGTGGCGGATGCGGATCACGTGCACCTGAGCATCGACCTCGACGGGCTGCCGGCCTCGGTCGCGCCCGGCGTGAGCGCCCCGGCGGCGGTGGGCGTGAGCCTGGCGCATTACCGGGCGATGGCGCGCGCGGCGGCGGCCTCGGGCAAGCTGCGCCTGGTCGACGTCGCCGAGCTCAACCCCGAGTTCGACGTGGACAACCGCACCGCGAAGGTGGCCGCCCGCCTGATCAGCGACATCACGAGCGTCGCCGGGAAGTAGCGGGCCCGGCCCCGCGGATTCCTCCCGCCTGGCTCTCCCGGGCAGCCTCGTCTGTGTCTGCTTACCCCTGCCCGCCCTCGACCCAGCAAGCTCGCGCATAGCAAGGGCACGCCTTGCTGGGTCGAAAACCGCCCTTGCTATACGGGGCCTTGCTGGGCAGGCGGCCCCGGGCCCGGCTGACAGCCGCCCCAACCCCCGGAAACAACAAAAAGAGAGGGGACCGCCCGGGCACCCCGACGCATGGAGTCGAGGCACCCCGGCGGCCCAGGTCTCTAGAACGGCACCCCGCTGCGCAGGATGACGTTGGCGTAGGGCGTGGTCTCGCCGGTGCGGACCACGAAGCTGGCGTCGGCGACCCGGGCCTTGAGCTCCTCGTGGTCGACCTCGTCGAGCTCGACCTCGGCGGGCACGATCGCGCGGATCTCCTTCGGGGTCTGGGTGGCGATGGTGGCGTGCTCGATCTCGAGCACGTCGGTCAGCGCGTCGAGGACGTCGACGAAGCGGGGGATGCCGAAGACGAGCGCGAGGTCAACCACGGGCACGTCGGCGGGCACGGGCAGGCCGCAGTCGGCGATGACGACGGTGTCGGTGTGGCCCAGCCGGGCGAGGTGCCCGGCCAGCGGGGCGTTGAGGATGCCCTTTTTGAGCATGGTGTTCTCCTTTACTGGTGCCTACTGGTGCTCGGCGACGTTCTCGGCGGTCACGGTGACCACGTCGACGGGCAGGACGTCGGCGACCTCCTTGCCCTGCAGCAGCAGGGCGGCCTGGTCGACGGCGGCCACGCCGAGCTGGTCGGGCTGCTGGGCGATGGTGGCGGCCATGGTGCCGGCGGCCACCGCCTCGAGGCCGTCGAGGGTGCCGTCGAAGCCGACGACGGCGATGTCCTTTCCGGCGCGCCCGCCGACGGCCTCGATTGCGCCGAGCGCCATCTCGTCGTTCTCGGCGAAGATGCCCACGACGTCGGGGTTGGCCTGCAGCAGGTTGGATGCGACGTCGAGCCCCTTGGTGCGGTCGAAGCCAGCGGTCTGCATGCCGACGATCTCGATGTCGGGGTACTTGGCGATGCCCTCCTTGAAGCCCTGCCCGCGGTCGCGCGAGGAGGACGAGCCGGCGATGCCCTGCAGGACGATGATCTTGCCCTTGCCGCCGATGGCCTCGGCCATGGCGTCGGCCGCCTGGCGTCCGCCGGCGATGTTGTCGCTGGCCACGTAGGAGGTCAGCTCGCCGCCGTTGGAGGTGCGGTCGACGGCGACGACGGGGATGTCGGCCTGGTTGAGCGCGGTCACGGAGTTGGCCACGGCGTCGGAGTCGACGGGGTTGGCGATGACCACGCCGGTGTGCATGGCCGCGGCGTTGTTGAGCTGGTCGGCCTGCTTGAGGGCGTCGTCGCCGGCGTCCTGGATGTTCAGCGGGATGCCGAGCTCCTCGGCGCGTTGCTGCGCGCCGTCGCGTACCTGTACGAAGAACGGGTTGGACTGCGTGGACAGCGCCAGCGTGATCTCCTGCTCGGCTTCGCCGCGCCCGCAGGCGCTTAACGACGTCGCGAGTGCCACGGCGGTGACCAACGCTGCGGCCCGGCGGGCGGGACGGGCTGCGCCCGTCCGACGGCCGCGTGACCGGTTGATGAAGGTGAACATGTTGTGCTCCTCTGTCCTTTCCGGTTGCGGCCTCTACTGGGCGATGGTCTTGTTGCGGATGACGTCGAAGCCGACGGCGGCGGCGATGACGATGCCGATGACGATCTGCTGCCAGAAGGAAGAGACGTTGAGCAGGTTCAGGCCGTTGCGGATGACGGCGAGCAGCAGCGCGCCGACGAAGGTGCCGGTGGCCTTGCCGCGGCCGCCCGACAGGGAGGCGCCGCCGATGACGACGGCGGCGATGGCGTCGAGCTCGTAGCTGACACCGGCCTGGGGCTGGGCGGAGGACAGGCGGGCGGTCATGACCAGGCCCGCCCAGGCGGCGAAGAGGCCGGAGAGGGTGTAGACGGCGATGAGGATCTGGCGCACGGGCAGGCCGGACAGCCGGGCGGCCTCGATGTTGCCGCCGATGGCGTACATGGAGCGGCCGAGCACGGTGCGCGAGAGCACGAACCAGCAGATCAGGCCGGCCAGCAGCATCATCACGATGGGCATCGGCAGGAAGCCGAGGTCGGTGCCCATCCAGTTGACGGCGTCCGGGCTGGGCTGCGGGGAGCCCTCGGAGACGACCAGGGTCAGGCCGCGGGCGATGGACATCATCGCCAGGGTGGCGATGAAGGCGGGCAGCTTGCCGTAGGCGATGGAGGCGCCGGCGATGGCACCGCAGGCCAGGCCGGTCAGAAGGCCGAGGATCAGGGTGATCCAGCCGGGCAGGCCCATCTCGGCGAAGGAGTAGGCGGTGACCATGCCGCCGAGGGCGGCGACCGCGCCGACGGACAGGTCGATGCCGCCGGTGACGATGACGAAGGTCATGCCGAAGGCCAGGATGGCGATGGCGGCGGCCTGCACGCCGACGTTGATGAGGTTGTCGACGCTCAGGAAATGCGGGGTGGCGATGACCAGGATGACGATCAGGGCGATCAGGCCGACGAGGGCGCCGTTGTCCATCGCCCAGTTGCCCAGGCGGCGGCCGAACGAGGGGGACTTCTCCGCCGCGGCGGTGGCGCCGCGGGAGGTTGTGGTGGTGGTCATTGCTGGTTCTCCTTCTCGGCGGTGTCGGTGCCGGTGCGCCCGGAGGTGTCGGTCGTGGCGGTGCTGGCGGTGGTGGCGGTGGTGGTGTCGGCGGGGCCGGCGGTGGTGTCGGAGAGGCGGGAGACCGCCAGTGTCATGACCTCGTCCTGGGTGGCCTCGGGGGCCAGTTCGCCGGCGAGGCGTCCGCCGGACATGACGAGGATGCGGTCGGACATACCGAGGACCTCGGGCAGGTCCGAGGAGACCATGAGCACGGCGCCGCCGGTCTCGGTGAGGGCGTTGATGATGTTGTAGATCTCGACCTTGGCACCGACGTCGACGCCGCGGGTGGGCTCGTCGAGCAGCAGGACCATGGAGTTGGCCATGACCCACTTGCCGAAGACGGCCTTCTGCTGGTTGCCGCCGGACAGATCGCGCACGGGCTGGTCGATGCCGGCCATGCGCACGCGCAGCTTCTCGGCGACGGAGCTCGCCAGGGTGCGCTGGCCCTTGAGGTCGGCCAGACCGGCGGTCGCCGAGGACGACAGGGTGGCCAGGCCGATGTTCTCGCCGACGGAGGCGTCGAGGACGAGGCCCTGGTTCTTGCGGTCCTCGGGCACCAGACCCACGCCGTGGTCGATCGCGCCCTTGACGTCGCCCTTGCGCAGCTTCTTGCCGCGCACGGTCACGGTGCCGGAGTCGTAGGAGTCGGCCCCGGCGATGGCGCGGACCAGCTCGGTGCGCCCGGCGCCGACCAGGCCCGCGACGCCGACGACCTCGCCGCCGCGGACGGTGAGGCTGACGTCCTCGAACTTGCCGGCCGAGGAGAGGTGCTCGACGACGAGCAGCGGCTCGCCGGGGGTGCCGGCCTGGCGCGGGTACTGGTCGTCGATGTCGCGGCCGACCATGAGGCGGACGAACTCGGCCTCCTCGGTGTCGGGGGCGACCTCGGCGACGAAGGAGCCGTCGCGCAGGACGCTCACGGAGTCGGAGATGCGCGCGATCTCGTCGAGGTGGTGGGAGATGAAGATCATGCCCACGCCGGCGGCCTTGAGCTCGTCGACCACGCGGAAGAGCTGGTCGATCTCGTGGCCGGTCAGCGAGGCGGTCGGCTCGTCGAGGATGAGGATGCGCGCGTTCGTGGACAGCGCCTTGGCGATCTCGACGAGCTGCTGGCGGGCCACGGACAGCTCGCCGACGGGGGTGTCCAGGTCGATCTCGAGGCCGACGCGGTCCAGCGCCTCGGCGGCGCGGCGGCGCAGTTCGGTGAAGTTGACCAGTCCGCCGCGCGCCGGGGTGCGCCCGAGCATGATGTTCTCGGCGACGGACAGGGTGGGCACCAGGTTGAGTTCCTGGTAGATGGTGGCGATGCCGAAGGACTCGGCGGTCTTGGTGTCGGGGATGCGCACGGGTTTTCCGTCGACGAGGATCTCGCCGGAGTCGGGTTCGTGCACGCCGGCCATCATCTTGATGATGGTGGACTTTCCGGCGCCGTTCTCGCCGAGCAGGGCCTGTACCTGGCCCGGGCGCACGGCCACGGAGACGTCGTCAATCACTCGGACCGGGCCGAAGGACTTGCTCACGTGGCGCAGCTCGATCAGCGGCGCGGTGTCTGGGGCGGTCATCGTTCACCTCCTGGGGTGGGGGCTGATGGTGGGGAGAGTGGGGTCGGTGTTCTGGGTTCAGTTGGATTTGGGTACGGAGCGGCGGGTGATCAGGCGCGTGGGCACGCGGATGTGCGCCGGGCGGCCGGTGTGGTCGGTTTCAGTTGTGGTGTCGCCGGGGGCGCCGGTGACGAGGTCGGCGAGGATCTGCAGGGCGGTCAGCGCCATGCGGCGCACGTCCTGGTCGATGACGGTGATGGGGCGCGGCTGCAGGTCGAACAGGGGCTGGTTGTCGAATCCGATGACGGCGATGTCGACGCCGATCTCGAGGCCGCGGCGGTGGCAGGCCTCGATGACGCCGACGGTCATCATGGAGTCGCCGGCGAAGAGGGCGGCCACGCCCTGGTCGATGAGTTCCTCGGCGCCGCGGCGCCCGAGTTCCTGCTCGTAGCCGCCGCGGAAGACGTGGCTGGTATCGAGGCCGAGCCCGGCTGCGGCGGAGGTGAAGACCTCGAGGCGCTCGCGGCCGGTAGAGGTGGACATCGGCCCGGACAGGTAGCCGACGGGCAGGCTGCCGGCGTCGGCGAGCAGCTCGAGGGCGGCGGTCATGCCGGGGCGCGGGTCCGAGGTCACCGTGGGGATGGCGGGCGTGGCCTGTGGTCCAGGTCTGCTTGCCGACGCCGCGTCCTCGGCGGTGTCCGACGTCGGCGGTGCCGGGTCGGGCAGGGTGCGGTCGACGAGGACGACGGGGGTGCCGCCTGCGGCGAGTGCGCGGATCTGGGCGGCGCAGTCCTCGTGGGGCACGCAGATGATGCCGGCGACGCGCTGGTCGGTCAGGGCGTCGAGGGCCTTGGAGTGCTCTTCGGCGGACTCGTTGGTCGCGGCGACGATGGTGGTGATCCCGCGGGTGGCGGCGTGCTCCTGGATCGCGGTGACCATGGCGGCGAAGTAGTGGTTGACCAGGCTGGGCACGACCACGGCGATGGTGGTGGAGCGCGACATGCGCAGTGCGCGGGCCTGGATGTTGGGGCGGTAGCCGATCTCGGCGGCGGCCTGCGCGACGAGATCGCGGGTGGCCTGGGAGATGCGGTCGCTGCCGGAGAGGGCGCGGGAGGCGGTGGACACGGAGACGTCGGCGGCGCGTGCGACGTCCTTCAACGTCGGGCGGTGTGTGCGGCTGACGGTCATGTCGACTCCTCATCTCCCGTGCCGTGGGGGTGGTGTGCAAACGTTTGCATTAGGGTCAACGGTAGCCCGGATGTGGGACGGGGGCAAGGGGCGGGGGTGGGATGAGGCCGGATCGTGACCGGGGGAGGTTTTTGGTTTGGCGGCATGCTCGACCGGCGATCGGGTCGGCGTTTGCATGCGGTGACGCGATGACCCCGGGGCTGGGGTGGCATGCCCCCTAGATGGGGGTGATATTGCCAATCGATTCAGGCTTTATTGGCGATCGTTATTTTTCCAGACAATTCGATATTTTCGCCGGAGAATATGCGGTCGGCGGCGAAGTGTGTGGGGGGGTTGGGCCCGGCTTTTGCGAATGGCCAGCGACAATGAACATGTTGGGAATCTACTATGTCGGCAATCACAATATGACGGCCGTTCATTTTCGGAAGGAAGTGCTGACATGACTACCGACAACCTTGACAAGCCCCGTGTGGGTTTCCTCTGGGAGACGCTCTACGGTTGGCACGACACCGGTTCGGGAGGCGACGAGCCCTCTGACCCCGCCCGCGGACTTCAGCCGGTCAACCGACACTTCTCGGCTCCGGGGCCGAAGCGTCGACTGAACGAGATCATCCAGGTCTCGGATCTCCGTCAGCATCTCACGCATCTCCAGGCCACTCCGGCCACTGAGGAGCAGATCCTGAGGGCGCACACGAAGCGCCACTACGACTACATCGTCTCCCAGTCGGAACTGCCCAAGGGTGGTGACTGCGGTGACGGCGGGTCCCCCTTCGGCCACAATGCCCTGCAGATCGCGCAGCTTTCGGCGGGTGGAGCGATCACCGCGGTCAACTCGGTGCTCGACGGCGAGGTTGACCGCGCCTACGCGTTGATCAACCCGCCCGGACACCATGCGGAGCGCGATCGTTCCCTGGGCTTCTGCCTCTTCAACAACTCGTCGGTGGCGGTGGCTGACGCTCTCGAGCGGCCCGAGGTCTCCAAAGTCGCGATCATCGACTGGGACGTCCACCACGGCAACGGCACCCAGGACATCTGGTGGGAGGATCCCCGCGTCCTGACGGTCTCGATCCACCAGGACCGCAACTTCCCGGTTGACTCCGGCTTCATCGAAGAGCGAGGTGCCGGCGAGGGCCTTGGCGCAAACTTCAACATTCCGCTGCCTCCAGGTGCCGGCAACGAGGTTTACCTGGCTGCGATCAAGGAGTCGGTCATCCCGGCTCTCGAGGAGTTCCAGCCGGATCTGATCGTCGTCGCGACCGGTTATGACGCGGCCATGATGGACCCGCTCGGTCGGATGATGGTGACCACCGAGGGCTACCGGGAGATGACCGATTTGATGATCGGTGCTGCAAAGCGTCTCTGTGCAGGCAAGCTCGTCTTCATCCAGGAAGGCGGCTACTGCCAGTACTACGTCCCCTTCTGCGGGCTGGCGACCATGGAATCCCTCACTGAGCGATCGGCGGGCTTCGACGACGCGTACGCGTCGATCGTCGACGGGCAGATCCGCACCGAAATCACAGCTGAACAGCGCGAGCACCTGGATCGCGCGCGCGAGGCCTACTTCAGCGAAGCCTCGACGGGGCTGGGAGAGGTGGCGTCATGACGACGCCAGACTCGGGCCGCAGCCTGAAGACGCACCATGTCGTCTTCCTCGTGGTCGCCGCAGCGGCTCCGTTGACGGTGGTTTCTGCGGGCGCGACGGCGGCATATGCCACCTCCGAGATGGCGGGTGTGCCGGTCGGTTATCTGCTGTGTGGGGCACTTGTCGCGGTCTTTGCTGTCGGATTCTGTGCGATGGCCCGCGAAATCCCCAACACCGCAGCGTTCTTCTCCTACGTGTCGGCAGGTATGGGGCGAAGCCACGGTTTGGCTGCTTCCTGGCTCGCGATCGTCTCCTACATCGCGATGCAGACCGCGCTCTACGCGCTTCTGGGGTTCACGGCCCAAGGCCTTATCGCCTCAGTCGCGGGCGTGAACATCTCCTGGGTGATCTGGTCGTTGCTGGCGGCGGCAGGCGTGGCGTTTCTCGGGGTGCGTTCCGTGGACGTCGCCTCCCGCATCCTCGGAGTGTTGCTCGCATTGGAATTCCTCGCCGTCCTGATCTACTGCGTGGTCTCGCTCAGTCGGCCTGCTGAAGGCATATACACATCGACTTTGATGCCGTCTGCTCTCTTCGGTGCCGGCACCGGTACCGTGCTGGCCTTCACGATCGCCGGGTTCATGGGCATTGAGAGCTCCGCGATGTACTCCGAGGAGGCCCAACGACCGGAGAAGACCATCCCGCGGGCGACACTCATCGCGGTCACCCTGATGGCCGGTTTCTACTCGTTCTCTGCGTGGGCCATCGCGCAGAGCGTGGGCGAGTCATCGATCATCGCGGCGGCTCAGGATGAAGGAGCGGACCTCTTCTTCAACTTCCTCGCTGACAACGGCCTTGGCGGACTGGTCCCGTTCATCCGGCTGCTGCTTCTGACTTCCCTCTTCGCTGCGGTTACCTCGTTCCACAACACCGTGGCCCGGTACTTCATGGCACTCGGTCGTGAGCGGGTCATCTGGCCGAAGCTCGGGACGATGGGGCAGGGCGGAGCGCCCGTCAACGGTTCGCTGGCTCTGTCGGTCTTCAGCGCTTGCGCGATCGTCCTCGCGTACATTGCAGAAAAGATCATCGGCTACGGCGACGCTTTCCCCGCGGACATCGTGTTCTCGTGGATGAGCAACGCCGGCGGGTTCGGGTTGATCTTCCTTCTGCTCATCACGAGCATCTCGGTGATCCTCTACCTCCGGAAGAACGACAACTCCTACTCCGTGTTCATCACCACGATTGCGCCGGCGATCGCGACGGTCGGCTTCGGGACGATGTTCTTCGTCGTTCTCGCGAACTTCAACAAGCTCATCGGAGACGAAGGACTGTGGTACCTCGTCTTCATCATCCCGGGCATCATCCTCGCCTGCGGCGTCGCGGGCTACATCCGGGGAGAGTTCCTGCGCTACCGCCGGCCTCATATCTACCGGAACATCGGCTCCGGCCATGCGCCGACCCTGGACCGGGGTGAAGACCTCGGAGACGCCGA
This sequence comes from Corynebacterium frankenforstense, assembly GCF_030211955.1. Classification (GTDB taxonomy): domain Bacteria; phylum Actinomycetota; class Actinomycetes; order Mycobacteriales; family Mycobacteriaceae; genus Corynebacterium; species Corynebacterium frankenforstense_A. The sequence goes on from NZ_JASODI010000005.1 coordinate 102,830, forward strand.
CGGGATTGACGAGAAGGTCAGCTCGCGGGCGTAGCGGCGGCGAAGAACGCCTCCGCGAAGACTGCCGGATCGCCGAGATCGAGTTCGCAGATGCGCTGGATCTGGGCGATCCGGTTGCGTGTGGTGTGCCGGTGCACGCCGAGGGCCTCCGCGGTGGCGGAGAGCTGACCGCCGTGGCGCAGATACACGGTCAAGGTGCGGGCGTACTCGGTGCCGTGGGTGGCGTCGTGCTCACGCAGAGGCCCGAAGATCTCCGCCGCTCGAGCGCGGAAGGCGGAGCGGACGGCGGGCTCGGCGAGCCAGGACATGTCCGTGTCCGTCGGGCCCAGATGCTCACCCACGCCCAGGTGGAAGGCGCGGGTGGCCAGAGAGCTGACGTAGTCGGCGTCGATCTCGTCGACGGGAACGAGTCGCCCGATCGCGATGCGCACCTTGGTGGCGGTGGGGCCGAACATGTCCAAAAGGGTCTCCGCCGACTGTCCGGGCCGGCACAGTGCGATGAAACAGGTGGATGAAACGTTCAGCGCATAGAGGAACCGGCCCTGCTGCTCCGATGCGGCGTCGAAGGCGTGCCGGGCCCGGGCGAGCAGCCGGGCGTTGTCGGCGGCCACCACCACCGGTCGGGTCATGCCCTCGGCGTCGACGGGCCAGTCGCGGTCCGCGGGTAGCTGGAGTGGGCCGTCCGAGAGGTCAAGGCGCAGCGCGAGCGCGAGCGAGTTGATGTCGTTGCGTGCGCTTCGCAGGTCCGCGGGCCGGGCGAGCAACATGTCCGCCAGGCCGGTGCAGTGCCGCACCAGTGCCTGGTCCTGGGTGTTCAACGCCTTCGCCGAGCTGACCTCGAGGCTGTGGTGGCGGTCGGCGCGGGAGGCCATTCTGTAGGCGGAATAGAAGGTCCGCTCGCCCGCGGTTTCCGCGCGGGTGAGCTCCGGAGAGACCGCGGAGTCGATCATCTCCCCGTCGGCGTTCCTGAGCACCAGCCGGGCGGCCAGGAGCTCGGCGCCTGCCGTGAGCAGCCCACGCAGCGAGCCCGTCACCGCGGTCGTCGTCAATCGGGCCTGTGCGTCGACCAGGCGTTGGTACTCCAGCTGTTCGCGCCGCCGCTGCTCCTGGCCGGCGGTCGTGACGATGGAGATGAACGGGACGTGCCGGGGCACCTCGAACACACCCACACCGCGCCGCCGTGCGGTGGTCAGGACCTGCTCCGGAACCGTGGGGAACCCGACGCCGGTGCCGAAGCCGATGGCCACGGCGCCGGCGTCGATGAGGTGCTCGATGTACCGGGGCAGTTGCTCGGGGCGGTCCTGAAAGGCGATGCCGACGGTGAGGACCAGCGAATCCGGCTGGATGAACTCGGAGGCGTCCTCCAGTTCGCTGGGCTGGACGAAGCTGAACGTCTCCACCGTCGGGCGACACAGCTGTCGCAGGGAGAGTGACCGTTGCGCCAGCAACCACCCGAAGCTGAGATCCATGCAATCGCCGCCTTGTACAAATTGGTGGAATATCTTCGCCACAGCGTACATGGCGTGAATCACTAATCAGGCTCCATACTCACTGGAACCAAGCCAACGTCCCGTGTGAACAGGAGCCCACAATGAAGGATCTCGACTACCACGTTCCGCAGCAGCGGACCATCTCCACCCAGGGCATGGGCCCGGTCAGCAGCGAGCTCGACGCCCGTCGCCAGAACGCCGTCGCCCGCGCCCTCTCTCCCGGCCTGCCCGGTTACGTCGTCGCCGCCGACGGTGGCGTCCTCGTCGACGCCGACGGCAACTCGTTCATCGACTTCGCCTCCGGCATCGCCGTGACCAGCGTCGGCGCCTCGAACCAGCGCGTCGCGGCCGCCGTGGCCGAGGCCGCCGCCCAGTTCACCCACACCTGCTTCATGATCTCGCCCTACGAGTCCTACATCGCCGTGTGCGAGAAGCTCGCCGAGCTCACCCCGGGCGACCACGCCAAGAAGTCGGCCCTGTTCAACTCCGGCGCCGAGGCCGTCGAGAACGCCGTGAAGGTCGCCCGCTCCTACACCGGCAAGAACGCGGTGGCGGTCTTCGACCGCGCCTACCACGGCCGCACCAACCTCACCCTCGCGATGACCGCGAAGAACAAGCCCTACAAGACCCTCTTCGGGCCGTTTGCCTCCGACGTCTACCGCGTGCCGTCGTCCTACCCGCTGCACGACGGGCTCACCGGCCCGGAGGCGGCCGAGCGCACCATCAAGGTCCTCGAGCAGGAGATCGGCGCGGAGAACCTGGCCTGCGTCGTCATCGAGCCGATCCAGGGCGAGGGCGGCTTCGTGGTCCCGGCCGAGGGCTACCTGCCCGCCCTGGTCGAGTGGTGCCGCAAGAACAACGTCGTCTTCGTCGCCGACGAGGTCCAGGCCGGCTTCTGCCGCTCCGGCGAGTGGTTCTCCGTCGACCACGAGGGCGTGGTGCCGGACGTCGTCGCCACCGCCAAGGGCATCGCCGGCGGCATGCCGCTCTCCGCGGTCACCGGTCGCGCCGACATCATGGACGCCCCGATCCCGGGCGCCCTCGGCGGCACCTACGGCGGCAACCCGGTCGCCTGCGCCGCCGCGCTGGCCGCCATCGAGGAGATGGAGACCCACGATCTCGCCGGCCGTGCCCGCGAGATGGAGACGATCATCCGCCGCCACCTCGAGCCGCTGCTCGAGCTCGATGTGGTCCGAGAGGTCCGCGGCCACGGTGCGATGATCGCGGTCGAGCTCGTCGACGGCGAGATCACCGGCGCCGTCGCCGCCGCCTGTAAGGCCGCCGGCGTGCTCATCCTGACCTGCGGCCTGGACGGCAACGTCATCCGTCTGCTGCCCGCCCTGACCATCCCGGAGAACCTCCTGGTCGAGGGCCTCGAGATCATGGCGGAGGCGATCAACACCCAGGCGAAGGAGCGTGCCTGATGATTCTCTCCGAGCACCTGCCCCAGGACATCCCCACCGGCGCGGAGCCCTACTTCGACGTCCGGGACCCCGCCACCGAGGAGACCGTCGCCCACGTCCACGACTCCGCCGCCGAAGAGTGGGACGCCGCGCTGGCCGCTGCCGTCGAAGCACAGGCCGCGTGGGCGAAGGTCAGCCCCCGTGAGCGCGCGGTCATCCTGACCGACATGTACCGGGCCCTCGTTGAGCGCACCGAGGACCTCGCCCGCACCATCACCCTCGAGATGGGCAAGCCGCTGGCGGAGGCGCGCGGCGAGGTCGCGTACGGCGCCGAGTACTTCCGCTGGTTCGCCGAGGAGGCGGTACGCCTGCCCGGCAGGTTCTCCCCCTCGCCCTCGGGCGCGGGCGACATCCTGGTCACCCGCACCCCGGTCGGCCCGGTGCTGGCGATCACCCCGTGGAACTTCCCGCTGGCCATGGCCACCCGCAAGATCGCCCCGGCGCTGGCCGCCGGTTGCCCGATCCTGGTCAAGCCCGCCAGCGAGACCCCGCTGACCATGCTCCTCGCCGGGAAGATCATCACCGACGTGCTCGCCGAGGCCGCTGCACCAGAGGCGCTGGTGAGCATCCTGCCGACCACCGACGACGCCGGTCTGTCCAGCCGCCTGATGGCGGACGAGCGACTGCGCAAGATCACCTTCACGGGATCCACCGCCGTCGGCAAGCTGCTGGTCCGTCAATCCGCGGACAACCTGCTGCGCAGCTCGATGGAGCTCGGCGGCAACGCCCCGTTCCTCATCAACGCCGACGCCGACCTCGACCGCGTGCTTACCTGCGCCATGCAGGCCAAGATGCGCAACGGCGGCGAGGCCTGCGTGGCCGCGAACCGCTTCCTCGTCCACGAGCACGTCGCCGAGGAGTTCACCCGTCGGCTCGTCGAGTCGATGGCGGCGCTGCGGCCGGGACACGGCCTCGAGGAGGATTCGACCCTCGGCCCGGTCATCACCGCCAAGCAGCGCGACCGCATCGCCGAGCTCGTCGATGACGCGCTGGCCGCCGGCGCGACCGCGCTCACCGGCGGCGGCAGCGACGCGGTCGCCGAAGGCCCCGGCCACTTCTACCCGGCGACCGTGCTCACCGACGTGCCGGCCGACGCGCGCATCCTCCACGCGGAGATCTTCGGTCCGGTCGCCACCGTGGTGACCTTCGCGGACCTCGACGAGGGCATCGCGCTGGCCAACGACACCGAGTACGGCCTCGCGGCCTACGGGTTCAGCGACAACATCGACACCTGCCGACGCCTGGCCACCGAGCTCACCGCCGGGATGGTCGGCATCAACCGCGGAATGATCTCGGACGCCGCGGCGCCCTTCGGCGGCGTCAAGCAGTCCGGCTTCGGCCGCGAGGGCGGAACGGAGGGCATCGAGGAGTACCTCGACACCCGCTACGTCGCCCTCTGACCCCGGCGGGGCGCGCGCCACCCGCCACGCCCCACCTCTACCCGGCCGACCCGCCCGATCAGCGCCAGCTGATCGGGCGCGACGCGATCGGCCACCGAGGACCCACCACCCACGACACCGTAAACCAGCAAGGACACCGAGACCATGACAGCCACCCAGAATCTGCCCGCCGCCTCGGCCACGCCCCCGCAGGGCGTCAGCAAGCCGAAAGGCGCGGCGAACCCAGCCACCCCGGCCGACACGGACCAGGACCTCGACTACCGGGCCAGCACGATCACCCCGCTGCAGGGCGTGGCGCTGATCTTCGGGACCAACATCGGCGCCGGCATCCTCAGCCTGCCCTACGCCGGGCGCAACGGTGGCTTCCTCGCCCTGGTGCTCGCGCTGCTCATCGCGGGCACGCTGACGACGATCTCGATGTTCTACGTCGCCGAGGTCTCCCTGCGCACGAAGCGCCCGCTGCAGCTCTCCGGCCTGGCCGAGCACTACCTGGGCAACTGGGGCCGGTGGGCGGTCTTCATCGCGATCATGGTCAACGGCATCGGCGCCCTGATCGCTTACGCCGCCGGTTCCGGCGAGCTGATCCACAACCTGACCGGCGCTCCGGAGATCGTGGGCACGCTGATCTTCTTCGCCATCGGCACGGCCATCATGTACAAGGGCCTGGAGGCCACTGGCGTCACGGAGATGCTCATCACCGCCGGCATGGCGACGATCATCCTCATCCTCTGCGGCTGGACCTTCATCGGCCCGGGCATCGAGATGGCCAACGTCGTGGTGCTGCACCCCTACTTCATCATCCCGATCATGAACCTGGCCGTGTTCACCTTTATGGCCCAGTACGTGGTCCCGGAGATGGTCCGCGGCCTGGAGCAGGACCACTCCGCGCAGATCTCCAAGGCGATCATCGCCGGCATGGTCATCACGGGCTTCACCCTTTCGCTGGTGCCCTTCGCCGCGCTCGGCCTCATGGGTGAGAAGGTCTCCGAGGTGGTCACCCTGTCCTGGGGCGAGGAGCTCGGTCCGGCGGCCTACTACCTGGCCAACGTCTTCGCTCTGTTGGCGATGTTCACGTCCTTCATGGCCATCGGCTACACGACGATGCGCAACATCCTGGACATGGCCCACTGGCCCCAGCACGGCTGGCAGCGTGGTCTGGCCGTGGCGCTGACTGCGGTGCCGCCGTTGATCATCTGCTTTGCGGGCATGGGCGGGTTCGTCTCGGCGCTCAGCTACGCCGGCGGCCTGGCGGGCGTGGTCATGTCGATCGTGCCGGTCATGCTGCTGCGTGCCTCCCGGGCGCGCGGTGATCGCGAGCCCGCGTGGCAGGTCGGCTGGTCGGCTCACCCGCTGATCCAGTGGACGATCATCGCCGTCTACGGCCTTGCCGGGCTGTACTCCGTGGGCACGATCCTGGGCCTGGTCCCCGCCGGTTGGCAGTGACCTGAGGGTCGAAAAGGCGCTCCCCGTCGCGGGGAGCGCCTTTTTGCTTGCCGACGCCCGCGCCGGGCGGCGCGGGCGGGTACCGGCTACTTGGCCACGTAGTACATCTGCTTGTTGACGAACTCGTCCATGCCCAGCGGACCCAGCTCGCGGCCGTAGCCGGAGCGCTTCACACCGCCGAAGGGCAGCTCGGCGCCCTCACCGGCAGGGGTGTTGACGTTGGCCATGCCGACCTCGAGGCGGGCGGCGACGCGGCGGGCGCGCTCCTCGTCGGAGGCGAAGACAGCGCCGCCGAGGCCGTACTGGGAGTCGTTGGCCAGCTCCACGGCCTCCTCGTCGGAGGAGACGCGGTAGACCTCGGCGACGGGGCCGAAGAACTCCTGGTAGTAGGAGTCCGAGCCGCGGGGGATGTCGGTGATCACGGCGGGCGAGACGTAGGCGCCGGTCTCGGAGAGCTCGCCGCCCACGCGCAGGTTCGCGCCCTCGGCCACGGCGGCCCGGAGCTGCTCGTTGAGGTCCTCGGCCGCCTGGCGGGAGGACAGCGGGCAGTAGGAGTTCTCGTCGACCTGGTCGAAGGTCGTCGGGCGCATCCCGGAGGCCAGCGAGACCAGCTCGGAGACGAAGTCCTCGTAGATGTCGTCCATGACGATGATGCGCTTGTTGGAGTTGCAGGCCTGGCCGGTGTTGACCATGCGGGTCTGCCAGGCGAGCTTCGCGGCCGCGGCGATGTCATCGGTGTCGAGCACGATGTAGGGGTCGGTGCCGCCCAGCTCGAGGACGACCTTCTTGAGGTTGCGGCCGGCCTGCTCGGCGACGGCGGCGCCGGCGCGCTCGGAGCCGGTCAGGGACACGCCCTGGATCTTCGGGCTCTCGATGATCGTCGAGACCTGGTCGTGGGAGGCGAAGACGTTGTTGTAGACGCCCTCGGGAAGACCTGCCTCGGCGCACAGCTCGGCGATGGCCTCGGCGGAGCCGGGGCAGATTTCGGCGTGCTTGAGGATGATCGTGTTGCCCAGCATCAGGTTGGGCGCGATGAATCGGGCGACCTGGTAGTAGGGGAAGTTCCACGGCATGATGCCGAGCAGCGCACCGATCGGCAGGCGGCGGATGACGGCCTCGCCGTCCGGGGTGGGGATCGACTGGTCGGCGGCGAAGTCCGCACCGTTGTCCGCGTAGTAGTCGATGATCTCGGCGGAGAACTGGATCTCCTCGATCAGCTCCTCGTAGGGCTTGCCCATCTCGGTCGCGGAGAGGGTGGACAGCTTCTCCTCGTTGTCGCGCAGGGCCTGGGCGAGGCGGTGCAGGGCTGCGCCGCGCTCGTCGAAGGACTTGGCGGCCCAGTCCGCGTAGGCGCCGGCGGCGTTGTCGATCGCGCGGGTGATTTCCTCGTCGGTCGCGGTTGGGTAGGTCTTGACGGTCTCGCCGGTGGCGGGGTTCTGGATGCGGTATTCGGTGGACATGAGGTTTCTCCTTGTCAGTTAGTGTCGGTCAGTCGAGAAGGGGGGTCTGTTCGTCGGTGGTGGATTCGTTGCGCGGCAGGGTCTCGCCGCGGAAGAAGGCGGGGTGCGCGATCCGGGTGAAGAGCATCGCCGCCACCCCGAGCAGCAGGATGCCCATGCCGAGGACGAACACGGCGCCGACGCCGAAGATCGAGGTGCCGGATCCGTAGGCCGGGTCGAGGGAGTCGATCGCGGTGACGGCGAACATCAACAGCAGGAAGCCGCCGCCGAGTCCGGGGAAGATCAGCCGGAAGACGACGCTGCGGACGCTGGTGAACAGTTCGCGGCGGAAGTACCAGATGCAGGCGACCGCGGTGATGCCGTAGTAGAAGCAGATCATCAGCCCGAGGGCGGTGATCGTGTCCCACAGGGCGTTCTCCGAGACCAGGCGGGTGGCGATGTAGAAGACGCCGGCGGCGATCGCGGAGGAGACAGTGGCGGTCGACGGACTGAGGTAGCGCGGCGAGATCTTCGCGAAGGCCGGGGGCAGCGCCCGGTAGTGGCCCATGGCCAGCAGGGTGCGCGCCGGGCCGACCATGGTCGACTGCAGCGACGCGAAGGAGCTGGCCAGCACCGCGAAGTAGATCAGGATGGCCAGGGGCCCGAGAACCGGGTAGGACAGGGCCGCGAAGATGGACTCCTGGTTGTCCGGGTTCCCGGCGCCGAGCCCGGTGTCGCCGGTTCCGGCCCACACCACGATCGCCACCGCGGTGAGGACGTAGACGGCGATGATGACCAGGACGGTCACGGTGGCCGCCCGACCCGGGGTGTGCTCGGGGTCCTTGGTCTCCTCGTTCATCGTCAGGGTGACGTCCCAGCCCCAGAACATGAAGATCGACAGCGAGATGCCTGCGGCGATCATGGTGAAGCTGCCGATCTCCAGCGGGTTGAACCACTCGAGCTCGAACGCGGTGAAGTTGAAGCCCCCGCCGTTGTAGGCCTGGCGCAGGGCGACGACGTCGAAGACGAGCAGGGCGGCCAGCTGCAGCGCGACGAGCACGTACTGCAGCTTCTGGGTGGAGTCGAGTCCCCGGTAGGAGATCCAGCACGCGATCGCCAGGAAGACGACCGTGGTGGGGATGTTGATGAACAGGTTGCGGGTCCAGTCCGCGATCTCGGGGTGCCCCGTCAGCTGTGCGATGAGCAGGTAGAAGAAGTCCACCGCGACGGCTGCGAGGTTCGAGATGACCAGGATGGTGGCGGTGATCAGTCCCCAGCCGCCCATCCAGCCGACGTAGGGCCCGAAGGCCTTCGTCGCCCAGGTGAAGCTCGTCCCCGAGTCCGGCACGGCGTTGTTGAGTTCCCGGTAGGCGAAGGCCACGAGCAGCATCGGGATGAACCCGAGCAGCAGGATGGCCGGGACGTGGCGTCCCACCTCCGAGATGGTGGGCCCGAGGCCCGAGGTCAGGGTGTACGTCGGGGCGATGCAGCTGATGCCGATGACGACGGCACCGATCAGGCCGACCTTGCCGGTGGACAGGCCCTTGGACGAGGTCGTCGGGCCGCTGGTCCGAGCGGTCTCGGGTGTTGCGGGTGCGGTGCTCATGGGGGTGAGGTCACCTCCTTACTCGTGCGCTCCGGTGGTGTATCCGTTGGGAACGGCGATGGCGGGCGCCGGGGTGTGGCGCAGGATCTGGGTTGCGGTCGAGCCGAGGAAGAGCCGGCCCTCTGGGGCGAGGCGGGCGGAGCCCATGTAGACGACGTCGCCGGCTGACCAGTCGAGCCGGCCCACGGCGCTCTCCACGTTCGGGGCCTCGATCACCTCGGCCGTGGCTCGGCCGGTGAAGATGAGCTCGGCGGCGCGCCGGGCGGGCCGGTCGCCTGCGGTGGTGCGCAGGGCGGCCACGGCGTCGGTTCCGGTGCTCTTCTCGCCGGTGATGGCCAGGGAGACGAAGCGGACGGGCACGCCGAGGTCGGTGCTATGGCGCAGCCCCACCTCGACGATGTCGGTGGCGCCGGGCTTGGGACCGAACATGACGGTGATCCGCTCCACCGGACCCGGGTGGTTGTAGCCCTTCGGCGCGAGCGCGACGGGTACCGGGCTGGCGTGCAGCAGCGAGTTGACCACGCTGCCGAGCGTCAACCGCTTGAACATGCCGCCGCCCTGCGAGCCGACGACGATCGTCTGTGCGTTGAGCTCGCCGGCCTTGTCGATCAGCGCGGTGGCTACCGAGCCGCCGACGACGATGTGGCCGGTGACCTCGATGTCTGCGGGCACCTCGGCCGCCGCCTCGGCGAGCCAGCGGCCCATCTGCTCCTCGACCAGGCCGGAATAGCCGTGGTCGTGCGGGTAGATGCCCGGGGCGACCTCACCCTCGGTGGCGACCATGACGATGTCGATCGCCGCTCCGCTGTTCTTGGCCAGGGTTGTGGCCAGTCGCAGGGCGTCGATGCCGCCGCCGGTGGCGATGTAGGCCACCATGATCCGCGGGGGGTTCGTCATGGCTGGTCCTCAGTTGGCGCCGTTGCGGGCGATGATGTCGAGGGCGACGGCCTCTCCCACGCGCACGGCGCCGTCGACGTGCTGGTAGCCCTCGCCGGCGATGTCCGAGCAGGCGTAGTGGATAGGCCCGGTCGGCTCGTTCTGCAGGTGGCCCCAGCGCGAGAGCCCGCCGAGGTCATAGCTGGTGGCGTAGGCGCCGCGGGTCCACTCCTCGGCGGCCATGTCGGAGAGGTAGAAGGCGATCGGCTCACGGGTCTTCGGCCCGAGGTAGTCGGCGATGGCGTCGAGGATGGCGGCCTTGCGCTCCTCGGCCGGCAGGGCCCACATCTTCTCGGCGTAGACGTCGGAGACGAAGCCGACGAGGGTGCCGTAGGTGTCTTCGCCGCGCTCGGCACCGAAGTAGTTGGTGTTGTCGTAGACCTCCTGGACGAGGCGGCCACCGCCGAAGCCGGTGCCGGAGAGCCCCTCCTCGCGCCAGAACGGGGTCTCGTAGACGGCGTGCACCTTGATCACCAGGCCCATGGAGATGTGCTGGTGCGCGATGTGCTGCTCGCGGGGCAGCGGGGGAGTGAAGCTGATGCGCGAGTAGAGGTTCGGCGGCACCGCCAGCACGACGTTGCGGGCGTGGAACTCGAGCTCGTCGGTGCGGACGGTCACGGAGCCGGCCTCACCGTTGTCGGCCACGCCGTTGCGCACGTCGGGGGCGATGTTGTTGACCGGGTCGCCGGTGGTCTCGTCCGGGGTGGTCCACTCGATGTGGCGGACGGGCTGGGAGAGGTAGACGTCTTCGCCCAGCTTCTCGGCCAGGGTCAGGGAGACGGACTGCATGCCGCCGACGACGCGGCGGTCGAGGATGAAGTCCTCGTCGACGAGGTTGCTGAAGGAGCCGGCGGAGGCGGCCATGAGCAGCGCCTGCAGCGCGGAGAACGTGTAGGAGGGCTTGGTCAGCATGCCGGAGGCGATGTAGATCGAGATGTTGTCGATCGCCTCGGGGTCGTCGGAGAGCTCCTCGAGCCAGGAGCGGAAGGAGACGGCGTCGAGCTCGGCGGCGCGCGGGTGCTCCCAGGGCTTGGCGGGGTCGATCTCGGCGGCGAGCTCGTCGAGGATCCCGGTGAGCTTGTCCATCTCAGCGATGGTCTTCTCGGAGGCCGGGAACGTGGTGCCCTCGTACTCGTGGCGGGTGCCGTCGGGGGAGACGTAGATGGACTTGCCCTCGCGGTAGCGGGGGAAGGTCTCCAGGCCGAGCTCCTCGACGAGCGCGGTCAGGCGGGTCTGGTCGGGGGAGATCCACTGTCCGCCGAGCTCGATGAAGTGGTCGTTGCCCTCGGCGTCGCGGGCCAGGCCGTTCCAGGTGCGGCCGCCGACGCGGTCGCGGGCCTCGACGACAGCCACCGAAAGACCCTTGTTGCGCAGGGTGTATGCAGCGGTCAAGCCGGCGGGACCGGCACCTACAATGACAACGTCGCGTTCAATTGCGGTCACGTTTCCTCCTTGCGTCTGCCCGATGGTTGAGGGCGTTCGGTTGATCAAGACGGGCAAAATGAATAGTCATCATTTTGCGTTGCAGGTCACAGTACACGACCGCGTGTGACATGGAAAGGGTTATTTGTGTCTAACGGACAGCGCGCTCGCGGCCGCCCGACGAAAGCGGTGGTGACGCGGGAGAAAATTGCCGACGCCGCGTTACGCGTCGTGGTTGCGAAGGGTTACGCCGCTTTGAGCATGGCGGCCGTCGCCCGTGACCTGGGCGTGGCGCCGAGTGCGCTCTACAACCACGTCGCCGGCAAACAGGAGCTGCTCTATATGCTCGAGGACGCGGTCATGGCGCAGGTTGACGTGACTGCGCTGACGGATTGCCTGGCGGGATCGCTCAGCCCGCGGGAGGCGGTCACGGAGTGGGCTATCTCCTATCGCGACGTGCTGGCCAGACACACGCCGTTGATCGGGACGGTGGCCGTGATGTCGATCTTCGGTACCCGGGAGACCGCGGTCATGTACGAGAACGTCGTGCGGGTGCTGCGCCTGGCCGGGGTCGCCGATGAACAGGTGATGGCCGTCATCGTGGCGGTGGAGTCCTTCGTCTTTGGGTCCGCCTTCGATGCCGAGGCTCCGGCGGACATCTTCGATGTGCCGGAGGGCGCTCCGGAAGGGGACAACGAGACGCAGGACGAGCGCGTCGAGACCGAGGCGCTGCGCTCCGTTCTGGCGCACCGACCGGCTGGCGGGGAGAACACCAACCCGTACGCTGACCTGCCGTTCCGGCTTGGTCTGCAGGTCCTGGTCGAGGGGCTCATCCCGGGCTAGTCGAAGATGGAAGAACGCTGAGGTAGCGGATAGTCCTTCCCTCCAGCTTGATCGACGTCAGCGGTGGATTTGCCCAGCTTCGAGTACCAAATGCGTTGATAGGATGGCGCCGTGACTGATGACCGTGTTCTTACCGCACTCCGGGAATTCGCGGCGGAGCGGAATTGGGGCCAGTTCCACAGCCCAGAGAATCTCGCGAAGTCGATCTCCATAGAGGCGGGAGAGCTTCTCGAGTGTTTTCAGTGGGGCGACAGTGGCGATGCAGAGGCGGTTCGGTTGGAGCTCGCCGATGTTCTGACGTACTGCTTTTTCCTGGCGGATCGTCTCGGGGAGGACCCCGGCGAGCTCATCCTGAAGAAGCTCGAGATCACCCGGGCGAAGTATCCCGTCGACAAGGCCTACGGAAAGTCCACGAAGTATGACCGTCTCTGATCAGTTGTCGCCAGTTGGGCGCACCATGGTGCAACGGCTCAAGTACAAGGAAGAATCCTTGGTTGAGTGGGAGAACAAGGTCGCGGCTGGCTCAGAAGAAGACGCCATGTACCTTCTCGAGTTTCCGACCGTGTATGTCATCGCAGACGGGAGCGGGAAGAAAAAGCAGTACACCGTATATGTCGGAGAGACCAACGACATCGTCCGGCGGACCGAGCAGCACTTCCGGGGAGACCGGATCAGCAGGAGTGACTTCAACGATCTTTACCTGGCTGAGGGCTCTGAGATGTATGTCGTGGCCAATGAGCGATTCAACAAGTCTCTGACACTGGACATCGAGAACCGGTTGATGCAGTACGTCACGGCGGTCGATCGCGTCGTCACGGTGAATAACCGCCGGACGAATCCCCAGGGCAGGTACTACACTGAGGAGTACCTCGACAGTACTTTCAACGCGATCTGGGAGAGGCTGAACGCGTACGATCCACTGCTGTTCCCGCCGGCCAAGAAAGTTCGGGATTCTGCGATATTCAAGGCGTCGCCCTTCCATAGGTTGACCGATGAGCAGGAGAATGCTCGACAGGAGATTCTCCAGGCCGTGGAGAAACAGCAGCATGCGGAACACCCGTCAAAGCTGATCGTGGTTTCGGGTGAGGCAGGCTCGGGGAAGACTGTCCTCATCAGCAGTCTCTTCCTGGACCTCCTGACCGGTGAGGGGGATCCAAGCGTCGATCCCGAATTCGAGAACATGGACGCTTATCTGGTCGTCAATCACAACCAGCAACTTGCCGTCTATCAGGACATCGCGAAGAAGCTCGGCATTCTCCAAACAGGGAATGAGAAGAGCGGTCCCGAGCGAGTGGTGAAGCCGTCGAGGTTCATCAACCTGGTCGATCCTTCGGATCCCGTCGATCTTGTGCTGGTCGATGAGGCGCATCTGCTGCTCACTCAGGGAGACCAGGGATACAGCGGAAAGAATCAGATGCGTGACATCCTTGCGCGGGCACGCATGGTCGTGGCGGTCTATGACCATAAACAGATCCTGGAGACGTCGCAGTACTGGGAGCCTGATCTGTTCGACGAAGTTTTCGGCCAATGCGACGTGCACATTGAGTTGAAGAACCAGATGCGCATGGACGCTGCGGCAGCGACGGTCAACTGGATCAGAGCGCTGGTGGATGACCGGTCAATCAGGCCGTTCCCGGTTCCGGCGGGATCCAAAGATTCGCATGGATTTGAGCTGAGGATTTTTGACGACCCCGTAGCCATGTACGAGAAGATTAAAGAGATCAATAAGCGGCTTGCTGTCGAAGCTAACCGTACCCATGAAAAGGATCCCGAAAGCCCGGTGGAGTCAGGGCTGTCGAGGTTGCTTGCTACGTTTGATTGGCCGTTCTCACAAAAGCCTCCGGAGAACGAACCCAGGATGTGGATGGTAGACGTCGGGAAACTGTCTCTACCGTGGAATCTCCAGATGAAAGAAAAGAAGAAAAAATACGAGGGGAGCTCCTGGGCGGAGCAGTCCTTCACGATCAACGAAGTCGGTTCTACTTTTACCGTCCAGGGGCTTGATCTCAACTATGCCGCGGTGATTTTGGGCCCTTCGATCAAATACCGGGACGGGCGGGTGATCATTGATCCTTCGGCGAGTGCCCACTCCAAAGCAACGCAGCAGCGCACTCTGCGAGACAAGTCCAAGCGGAGGTTGGGTGATGAGCTCATCGCCAATGAACTGAACGTCCTGCTCACCCGAGGTGTCCACGGACTCTTCATCTATGCGGTTGACGAGCAGCTGCAGGAGGCGCTCCTTCGGGCTCAATCCGACTCAACGAAGACGGCGACCGTGCCGCTCGAGTGATCGGCGTGGCTGGAATATTTACCCCTGCACTCAGGGGGCTCGTTCGCTGCCCTGCCTTTGGCTCCTCGGTTTTAAGCCAGGAATTACTCAGGGTCAAGAGCTTCGCGACATGGCGTCGTTAAGCATCCGAAGTAGGGATATTCAGCGGAACACGTAGTGTCGATGTTGTGGCTTCCACACGTATGAAGGCCTTCCGCTGGCTCGCGGTGTTGCTCATCGCCCTCGGCGTCGGGGCAATGGCCATCGGCGCGGCCGACAAACCCAACTCACCGACCGCCACCCTCCCGGACGGGTTCGACTCCACCCGGATCGCCGAACTGCAGCAGCAGGCCTCGGAGGATGAGGCAGGCTCGGACGATGAGACCAACTCCCAGGCCGCCGTCGTGCTGTTCAACACCGAGGACGGGGCCATCCTGCAGCCCGACGCCCTCGCCGCCTTGCAGACCCGCGCCGAGGAGCTCGGCGGACCGCTCATCCCCTCCGAGGACGCCACCGCCGCCATCGTGCCCGTCGAGGTGGCCTCCGAGGGGCTGACCGAGAACGCCGACGCCGTTACCGAGCTACGCGACGACGCGGCCGCCGACCTGCCCGACGGCGTCACCTCCCAGGTCACCGGCCCGGCCGCCGTCGAGGCCGACCTCTCCGGCGTCTTCTCCGGCGCCAACGTCCTGCTGCTCTCCGTCACCGGCGCCATCGTGGCGGTGCTACTCATCGTCACCTACCGCTCGCCGGTGCTCTGGCTCTTGCCCCTGATCGTCATCGGCATCGCCGACCGCGTGGCCGCCACCGTGTTCACCTGGGTGCTCTCCGCTACCGGCACCGTGTGGAACGAGTCCACCGCCGGCATCCTCTCCGTGCTCGTCTTCGGCGCCGGCACCAATTACGCGCTGCTGCTGATCTCCCGCTACCGCGAGGAGCTCGCCGCCACTGACGACCGGTTCGCCGCCATGGCACGGGCCTGGGCCCCGACGCTGCGCACCGTGACCGCCTCGGCTTCGACCGTCGTGCTCGGCGTGGTCTGCCTGCTCGCCAGCGTCGTGCCCACCACCCGCGGGCTCGGTCTTTCGGCGATGATCGGCATCGTCGTCGCCTTTATCTTCGCCATGTTCGTGCTGCCCGGCGTGCTCGTGACCTTCGGCCGCTGGGTCTTCTGGCCGCGCATCCCGAAGGTCGGCGACGAGCCCGAGCACAAGCTGTGGGACCGCGTCGCCGGCTTCGTGGAGAAGAAGCCCGTCGCCGTCACCGCGACCTCGCTGATCGTCATCGGCGCCGCCTGCACCGGTGCCCTCGGCATCACCACGGGGCTCGTTCAGTCCGACCAGTTCCTCGACACGCCTGAGTCCATCACCGCCGCCGAGAACCTCGAGGAGGCCTTCCCCGAGCAGGACGCCACCCCGGCGCAGGTCGCGACCCGCGATGCGGCCGCCGCAACCACCGCGCTCGAGGACGCCGGTGCCACCGTGCGCGAGCAGGGCGCCGCCGACGACTACGCCATGCTCAGTGTCTCCAACCTCGACACCACCGCCGCCCGCGAGGCGCTCTCCGGGGTGGGCGCGGAGTCCCTCGTCGGCGGCCAGGACGCCCAGCTTGTCGACGCCGAGGAGGCCGCCGCGCGCGACCGCACCGTCGTCTTCCCGCTGATCCTCGGCCTGATCTTCATTGCCCTGGTGTTCCTGCTGCGCAGGTTCCTCGCGGCACTGATCATGACCGCCACCGTGCTGCTGACCAACATCGCCGCACTCGGCCTGGGCTGGTGGGCCTCCACCGGGATCTTCGGCTTCGACCGCTTCGACTCGACCACCCCGCTCTACGCGTTCGTCTTCCTGGTCGCCCTCGGCATCGACTACTCGATCTTCCTGGTCGCCCGCGCCAAGGAAGAGGCCGCCCAGCTCGCGTCAGCTAAGCCCGACGGTTCGGTTGGGGAGGTCGGCGCCGGTGCTGCCGGTGCCTCGAAGGCCGCCGCCGGCGGCTCGGTCGCCGTCGGCATCGCCGCCCCGGGCGAGGCCACGCGCCGCGGCGTGCTGCGCGCGCTGTCCGCCACCGGTGGCGTGATCACCTCCGCCGGCATCCTGCTGGCCTCCGTCTTCGCCGCCCTCGGCGTGCTGCCACTGGTGGTGCTCGCCCAGATCGGCATCGTCATCTTCCTCGGCGTCCTGCTGGACACTCTCGTGGTGCGCACGCTGCTCATCCCGGCGGTGGTGCAGCTGCTCGGCGAGAAGTTCTGGTGGCCGGCCAAGCCCTTCACCAAGGTTCAGAAGGAGCCGACCGCCGCGTAGCCGCCAGACCGCGCCGCGCGTGAGCGTGGTACTTCCCGTCGCGGCGGCGCAGCCGTCGCGCCCCACCGACCGCAAGAAACGACGCCCCGGGTGGCCCCCGGGGCGTCGTCAACTGCAGCGGGAGGCAATCACCAGGCGCTCGCCGAGCGACGCTGCATCGTCTCCCGGTAATGCTCGGTGGTCTTCGGCAGCAGCTCGCCGGAGCCCCACTCGAGGATCACGCCGTGCCGGCGGACCACGTCGTAGACGTCGAGCTCGCCCTCGCGGTAACCGCGGGCGACCTCCTCGGGATCCGCGTTGAGCCACTCCGCACGCGCCGCACGGAACTCCTCGCGGCGGGCGGTGGTGGCGGCCTCGTCGATCTCGTACTCGTCGAGCTCCGCGTCGATCTCGTGGATGACCACGCCGTAGTCGCGCCCGGCGCGGCGGATGCTCACATAGCCGTCGATGACGTCCTCCAGCACCGCCTCCGGATCGCGCTCCAGCGCGTCGCCGTAGCCGCCGCCACCGGCCGAGGGGCGGGTGAAGGTGTCGCCCGGGCGGATCTTCACGTCCGAGAACGTCGCGCCCAGGTAGCGCTCCTCGTCACTGCCCTTGTTCAGCCACACCCCGTGCGGCACCGACGGCAGCCCGCCCTCGATGCCCCAGGTCACCGAGCGGCCGCGGTCGCAGCAGTAGCTCATCACGGCCTTCAGCGCGTCTGTGAGCGTGCCGCCCTTCTCCACGCCGCAGCCGCCGCGGAACTTACCCGGCCCGCCGGAGTCCGCCTTGATCTCATGGCCCGTGGTCAGCACCGGGTTCAGGCGCTCCTGGCCCTCGACCGACTGCACCGCCAGGCCCGTGCCGAACACCGGCGCCGTCGCCGAGGAACCGTCCTTGGTCGAGCGGCCACCCCAGCCGCCGGCCATCCAGTCGTACCACATGAAGTACCGTTGCTCCTCGGTGCGCGCATCATGCCCGCCGACCAGCAGATACTCCAGGTTGAACGCGCACGCCATGGCCCGTTCCGGCATGATCTGGCTCCACAGCTCGAAGACGGCGTTCATCACCTTCTCGTACGGGCCCGAGCAGAACCCCGACACGGCGTACGGCCAGCCGGCGTTGACCACCGAGCCCTCCCCGCCGAGCTCCGCGGTCACCGCGGCGTAGAAGCCGGAGTTGAGCGGCACCTCCGGGAAGAAGGTCTTGGTGCCCGCGTAGATCGCCGAGTGCGTCGCGCCGTAACCGGAGTTGAGGAACGTCGAGACCGCCGGCGCCGACTCCGAGAGGTCGTAGTGGATGCCCTCACCGTCGAGGGTGAGCTTGACCTTGATGGGCACCAGGCCCTCGCCGAAGGCCGGGTCGGAGTCGATGTAGTCCACCGTCTCCCACTCCCCGTGCGGCAGGTCCGCCAGGCTGCCGAGCACCGTGCGGCGCACGTAGTCCTGCGTCTCACGCATCGCGGTGACCACGGTGTCCTTGGAGTACTTGTCCACCAGGCGCAGCACCTCGCGCTCGCACACCGCCGTCGCCTCGGTCTGCGCGTTGAGGTCACCGAAGGCCTGCTCGGGCGCGCGGGTGTTGGACACCAGCAACTGCGCGACGTCGTGAAGCAGCCGGCCCTCGCTGCGCACGCGCACCGGGGTGATGCGCAGGCCCTCGGAGAAGTGCTCCCGGGCGTTGACGTCGAAGGAACCCGGCACGTTGCCGCCGATGTCCGCCCAGTGGCCCTTGTTCTGGGCGAAGCCGATGATCTCGTCCCCGACGAAGATCGGGCGGATGAAGCTGACGTCGTTGATGTGGGTGCCGCCGTGGTACGGGTCGTTGACGCAGAAGACGTCGCCCGGGTGGATGTCGTCGGCGAACTCCTCGAGCACCGCCTTGCACTGGAAGTGCAGCGTGCCGACGTGCACGGCGATGTCGCCGGAGCCCTGCATGACCGTGTTGCCCTCGGCGTCGCACAGGGCCGAGGAGAAGTCGCGCGAGTAGATCACGAAGGAGTAGCAGGTGCGCAGGATCTGCTCGCTCATCAGGTCCACGCTGGTGGCGAAGGCGTTCTTGAGCACCTCGAAGGTGACCGGGTGCAGGCTGGTGGGCGAATCGGTTGTGGTGGTCACTGGTCGTCTCCCGTCAGGTGGATGCGGATGTTGAGCCATTCGTCGATTTCGGCGCGGGTCTCCGGCGGCACGACCGTGGTCGAGTCCAGCTGGTTGATGATCGCCGGCCCGGCGATCTCCATGCCCGGGCCCAGCGCGTCGCGGTTGTAGACCGGGGTCTCGTGCCAGTCGCGGCGGAAGTGCACCTTGTGCGTGGCCGTCGGCTCCGGGGTCTTCTCCCCGGCGTCCGGGGTCGGGGTGAACGCCGGCTTCGGCGTCTTGCCCACGGCCTTGAGGTGCAGCTGGTAGATCTCCACCGGGGTCTCGTCGTTGCGGAAGGAGAACTGGCGCTCGTGCTCCTCGTGGAAGCGGGTGACCACCGCGTCCAGGGCGTCCGGGCCGGAGCCGATCGGGACCTGCAGGGAGCGCCACTGCCCGGCGTAGCGCATCGAGATGCCGCGGCGCAGCTCCCGGTCCTCCTCGGCCACGCCCTCGTGGCGCAGCCGCTCGGTGGCCTCGTCCTCCAGGGCGGCGAACTCGTGCTCCAGGTGGTCGCGGTCCGCGTCGTCGGTGGAGGTGGTGTACATGGTGGCCAGGTCGTGCTGGACGTCGACGAGCAGGCAGCCCATCGCCGAGGTCACGCCCGGGTTCGGCGGCACCACCACGGTCGGGATGCCCAGCTCGCGGGCCACCTCCGCGCCGTGCAGCGCGCCGGCGCCGCCGAAGGCGATCAGCGCGAAGTCACGCGGGTCCAGGCCGCGGCGGATGGAGACCAGGCGCACCGCGTCGGCCATGTTCGCGTTGGCGACCTTGAGGATCGACTCCGCGGCCTCCGCCGTCTCCAGGTCGAGCGGGCCGGCGATCGTCTCGTTGACGGCCTGCTCCGCCAGTTCCGCGTTCAGGCTCATCGCGCCGCCCGCGAGCTGCGTGCCCAGGCGGCCGAGCACCAGGTTCGCGTCGGTGTTCGTCGGCTCCGTGCCGCCCTGGTCGTAGCAGGCGGGGCCCGGGTCCGCGCCCGCGGACTGCGGGCCGTTGCGCAGGGAGCCTGCGATATCGATGTGCGCCAGCGAGCCGCCGCCGGCGCCGATGGTCAGCACCTCGATGCTGGGGAAGACGATCGGGTGGCCGTACTCGACCTCCCACTCCTTGGTCACGCGCAGCTCGCCGTCGGCGACGATCGAGATGTCCGTCGAGGTGCCGCCCATGTCCAGGCCGACGGCGTTGCGGTAGCCGCACTGCTCGGCGATGTGCTGGGCGGCGATCGCCCCGGCCGCGATGCCCGAGGCCGCCAGGCGGACCGGGAAGCGCTTAACCATCGTCGGCGTCATTGACCCGCCGCCGGAGTGCAGCAGGAGCAGGTCGCCGTCGTAGCCGCCGTCCTTGAGCTTGCCGTCCAGGCGCTCGACGTACCCGGCGACCAGGGGTCCGAGCACCGCGTTGGAGACGGTGGTGTTGAAGCGCTCGTGCTCGAAGATCTCCGGCAGGATCTCCGCCGAGGTCGACACCGTCGCCTCCGGCAGCTCCTCCTCGAGGATCTCGCGCATGCGCACCTCGTTGTCGCCGTTGGCGTAGGAGTTGATGAAGCACACGGCCACGGTGCCCACGCCGCGCTTGCGCAGGAGGCGGGCCAGGTCACGGGCCTCGTCCTCGTCGAGCGGCTCGACGACGCGGCCGGCGGAGTCGACGCGCTCGGTGACCTCGAAGCGGTCGCGGCGGCGCAGGTAGGGCCCGGAGACGTCCTTGTAGGCGTCCCACAGCTCGTCCTTGGTGCCGTCGCGGATCTCGAGGACGTCCCGGAAGCCCTTCGTGGTGACCATCGCGGTCTTGGGGAAGCGGCGTGTGATCAGGGCGTTGGTGGCCACGGTGGTGCCGTGGGAGAACAACTCGACGTTGCTGAGGTCGATCTCGCCGCGCTCGACGCCGGCGATGACGGCCCGCATCGGGTCGTCGGGGGTGGACGGGACCTTGGTGACTCGCATGGACTTCTCGGTGTCGTCGAAGATGCAGACGTCGGTGAAGGTTCCGCCGACGTCGACCGCGACTCTGAGCTCTGACATGGTTTCCTCCTCTATATGAGTTGTGCCATATCTGGCGTTCGGTGTGTCCGCGACGACCATGAAAAAACTATGATTCTTCCCAACCGGATTTGTGGAAACCACAAGACCCGGGCGCGGGCAGGCCGCGCGGAAGGAAACGGCCGAGCGAGGGGAGATCCATGACGGACCCGAAGGAGGAGCTCGCCGTCATGCGCGCGGTCCTGCGCGCCGGGACCGGCCTGGAACCGCTGACCGGCCTGGTCGAGGCCCTCGCGCAGGCCGTCGACGGCGCGGCACTCGTCTTCGGCGACGGCGCGCAGCTGCTCGGCTCCTCGGGCGGGGCGCCGGTGGCGCTCGTGCGCGAGTGGCTGGCCACGGCGAGATCGGGCGCTGGTTCACCGCCGCCCGCGAGGTCCGCGTCGGCGCGCACGCTTACCAGTTCGTCCTCGCCGCCTTCGACGCCGGGCGGGTGCGTGCCGTGGCCCCGCCGGCCTTCGAGGCGGTCGAGGCAGTGCTCGGCTCCTACGGGGCCGTCGACGAGTTCTCGCGCACCCAGCGCAGCATCGGCTCCGCGGAACTGCTGCGCGACCTGCGCCTCGGCGTCAGCCCGGCCGGCGAGCACCGCGCCTGGCGCCGCATGGCAGAGTTCGGCTTCACCCCGTACGCCCCGCTGCGGCTGGCCGTGTGCACCGACGCGGCCGGGGACAGGCTGGCGCCCGAGGCGGTGGCGGCGCTTGCCGACGCCGCGGGGGTCGCCGAATTGCCGATGCTCGCCCTCGAGGCGAGCGGCGAGGGCGAGACCGAACTGCTGCTGGCGCTGCCCGCGGAGAGCGCGCGCGGCGGGCTCGCCGCCGCGCTGGCGGGGTCGGGGGAGCGGGAAGAGCCGGGGGAGCGGGAGGCCGAGGGCGCGGCGGACGTGGCAGCGACCCCGTCGGTGATCGCAGGGCTCTCGGCCGCATTCGACCAGCTCACGCGCGTGCCGGAGGCGGTGCGCACGGCGCGCACGGCCGCGGAGGTCGCGCGCCGCCGGGTGCCGGGTCGCGCCGAGGAAGGGCAGGCGGGCGCACCCGCGGTGATCGCGGCCGAGGACCTCACCCCGGCGGAGTGGCTGCTCGCGGCCAACCGCGCGCGGGCCGGCCAGGAGGCGCTCACCGGGTTCGTGGCACCCCTGAGTGAGCACCCCGAACTGCGCGAGACCCTCATCGTCTACCTACGCTCCCGGCTGACGGTCTCCAGCACGGCCGCGCAGCTGCTGGTCCACGAGAACACGGTGCGCTACCGGCTGCGGCGCATCGAGGAGCTGCTGGGGGAGTCGCTCTCGGATCCGTTGACCCTGACCAACCTGTGCCTGTCGCTGTATCCGGAGGTCTCACGGCAACGCCATACCGACCTGTAACGGAAGCCAACCGTGCAAGGGGAAAGGAGGCAATTCTGAGGTGCAATGGGAGAGCGACTACACCCCTGGGCATCTACTTCTAAGAAGGCTCGGCAAAACCCGGGCCTGTGCGAAGAAGGTACCCGAAGCGAAGACGGGTACGACGCCCGACGCTATCGACAATCGCATGTTCCGCAGGATTTGAATCCACGCGCGAACAACGACCGTGGAGTCGAGAGCGCAAGGAAGCGTGCAGCTCCGCCAGCAAAAACGGCAGCAGTGCTCATGGCCGTGATGTAGGTGATGTTCCTGGAGCAACCCGGGTACACACCAATAGAGGAACGAAAAACCGAAGAAGACTGGGTACTGCACCGCGGGGTTCGGGGGAAGCCCTGAAGACTGCAGATTGATACATAAAAAGTACCAACAAACACCGAGCCTAGAAAAATGCACAAAACAACATTTGCCCTTGATACTATCCGGCATCAAGCCAGGACCGTATCGATTTGTAGAGGCATCACCGAATCAGATCCAGCTAAGCAAGATCTTCCGCCCGAGCGACAAGATGGCCAGGAGGAAAAATGAAGCACCGTGGCCTAAAAACGATTGCATGCACTGGGCTTCTGCTCGTCAGTGCATGTTCCCCGGTAAAGACTGAGACTACCGGGACAGACGGAAATCATGATATTCCGCTGCCTAACCCCGACCCAGAAGTTACTGCTCTAGTACCTGAAGACGTTGCAAGCGATGGGGTACTAACTGTTATAACCGCGGACGGAATGGCGCCCCTAAACATACCGGATGCGGCAACAGGGAAGATAGAGGGGTTCAACCCTGATCTAGCCACCCATGTAGCAGCTCTAATGGGGCTCGAAACGGATATTCACGCGTCTCCTTTCGACCAAATTATACCGGGGTTACAGGCTGGACGGTACGAAGTCACCTTTTCCAACATGGCGATTTCGGATGAGCGCCGAGAAGTACTGGACTTCGTCCACTACTACCAATCGTCCACTTCCCTTGGCGTACTTGAAGGGCGCGAAAATGAAGTAACGCCCGAGACGCTATGTGGTCGCAAAGTAGGCGCATCGGCAGGTTCATACCAAATGACGACGGTACTTCCTGAAGAAGCTGAAAAATGTGAACAAATAGGCGCTCCTGAGCTTGAAACAGCGGCATTCCCTGACCAGCAAAAAGCATTGCTAGCTTTGCTCAGCCAGAGGGTGGACGCTACGGCAGTAGATGCACCAGTACTCTCCTATGCCGCGTCCCAAGAAACGCGATTAGTGGAAAATGGAAAGCTCACCCAAGGTTCAACACTGGGGATAGGGGTGACGAAAGGATCTGACCTTTCGAAAGCTATAGAAATGGCCATGAAGAAACTGATGGAAAACGGAGGTTATGACCGGTTGCTTGAAAAATATTCGATGCAAGACCAGCGGATTGAATCCACGGAGATTGAAGGTTGACATGGCTACTATTGCGGAAAACGTCAAACAAACCCCCGCCCGGGTGCTACCAGCCCGCGACACGCGTGCAAAAATCGGCGGATACATAGCTATATCAATCGTGGTTGTTGCCACTGTAGTGATCGCGCTTAACCCGAACTTCAGATGGCCTACGGTAGCCGAATTTCTATTTGACCCCAACATCCTTATTGGGATTGTAAATACTGTACTTTTGACAATAGCGGCAACGGTCTGCGGTACGGTTATCGGGGCGCTTCTGGCGTTGATGAAATTGTCGAAATCGAAACAATTATACATAATCGCAGAGGGCTACATATGGATTTTCCGAGGTGTGCCGCTGCTTGTGCAACTTCTGCTTTGGTTCAACTTGGCTGCGCTTTTTCCGGCTACTGGCGTGGAAGTGCCAGGTTTGGATATTTCCCTGGAGTTCAACGCGAATCAAATAATATCTCCATTTATGGCAGCGTTTCTGGCGTTCTCGCTGCACGAGGGTGCCTACATGGCTGAGATTATACGTTCAGGAATATCGAGCATCGATAGCGGACAGTGGGAGGCTGCTGGAGCACTTGCCATGAACTCTCGGCAACGGATGTCTCGGATCATCCTGCCCCAAGCGCTCAGGGTCATCGTTCCGCCGACCGGAAATCAGGTCATCACGATGTTGAAAACCACGTCTCTCGTCAGTGTAATTGCTCTTAATGACCTGCTTTACTCGGCGCAGATAATATATTCGAACAACTATCAGGTGATTCCGCTTCTGCTGGTTGCTTCCATTTGGTATTTGGTCATGGTTACAATACTTACCGCAGTTCAAATCCGGCTTGAACGACGCTTGAGTCGAGGACGCTACGTCTCGAATAAATAGTAGGGGTTGAGGTAAATGCATGCACGTCGACAGCAAGAAAATAAACATGACCAGATTGCGCATGCGATCACGGTCGACCGTGTCTCAAAGAGTTTTGGTGAGAGGCGGGTTCTGGATGAAATTTCATTCGTTCAAAACGAAGGAGAAGTGGTTTGCCTGTTGGGTGCTTCCGGGTCTGGGAAGTCCACTTTGCTCAGATGTATCAATCGGCTGGAAGTAATTGATTCTGGGCGGATCGAGGTATTTGGCGATCTACTTGGTTATGAGCCTGAAGGCGTTGGATCGATACGTATTAGTGGGGACGGAAAGCTCGCAATTGATCGTCAATCGGTTGGCATGGTATTTCAAAAATTTAATTTGTTTCCACATAAGACGGCTCTTGAAAACGTGATGGAAGCGCCTGTTTGCGTTTTGAAAAAGCGCAAAGAGGATGCCCGTAAAGACGCCATCGCAGAGTTGAAGAAAGTCGGACTTGAAGACTTTGCCGGGCACTATCCGGATCAGCTCTCGGGTGGGCAGCAGCAGCGTGTGGCGATTGCCCGAGCGATGGCGATGGGGCCTCGGCTTATGCTTTTGGATGAGCCGACTTCTGCGCTAGACCCCGAGTTGGTCGGCGAAGTCCTCGCGGTCATCCGGCAACTCGCAGAGGAAGGTATGACGATGCTGATCGTCACGCACCAAATCGAGTTCGCGCGTGAGGTTGCGGATACCGTCATCTACTTGGATGGCGGGAAGATAGCCGAACAGGGGCCTGCAGACCAGGTTATTGACAACGCGAAGTCCGATAGGGCTCGCCGATTCTTCGCTGCCGCTAGGCAATCGTGAAGCTTCTATGAGGTTACCCTCGTTTAGTGGACACCCAACTTGTACGGATGTTGTGTCCGTAGGAGAGGATGTTCATTGTGAGCCA
>NZ_JASODI010000060.1 GCF_030211955.1 Corynebacterium frankenforstense
TGAATTTCAGTTGCTTTAGTGCCATTTACGTATGAATCGTAACTAGAAATTTGTTCTACTGCTGCAGTTGGATATTCTGCTTCGCCGCCTAAAACAAACTTGTTGTTTTCGATCTTACCAACTTCCCAAGCACCAGTTCCAGTAACTTTTCCAGTTACTAAGTCTTCAACACCGTTTCTACCAAAGTTAACAGTTTGAGTTGAAATTAATTGTTCTTCCTCACCTGGTTTAGTTTGGTAAATATCACGGCTAACGCTTGTAAACATATCCTTGTACTTAGG
>NZ_JASODI010000061.1 GCF_030211955.1 Corynebacterium frankenforstense
TTTTTAAATTGCTGGCATAGGTCATGAAGGCTAGGTAGAATAAAACATCACCAGCGCTTGAAAGAAAACTACCAGTTGCAAAAAGCCGGAAATTCGAGTTTTTAAAGAAGACTTTCATTTTGTATAACCTTTCTATAGTGGATATTTATGAAATATTTTATAGAAAAGTTTGAGGTGGAAAGGAAAAATGGCGAATATGACATTTTGAAATTAAATATGACATTTATGTAAATGATTTCTAATTCAGTTGGATAATGACAATAACAAATTTAAAGAAAGAG
>NZ_JASODI010000062.1 GCF_030211955.1 Corynebacterium frankenforstense
GTCTCGCGGTGTGCATCTACTAAGGTCAGAACCGTGAAGCGCGCAACCAATAACGACGACAGGACTGAGCCGGATCTCGGGTTATCCGCCAATATTGAGGCCGTGCTCATGGATTTTCTCGATGAGCTGACTTATTCCCGCAGACTCTCTGACGCAACCGTCCGTGCCTATCGAGCCGATCTCATCCCCCTCCTCGCCGGCCTGGACCACATCAGTGAAATCTCCACCCCTGTCATCCGTGCGCACCTCGGCGCGAAGCATGCGGAGGGTGCTGCGCGGTC
>NZ_JASODI010000063.1 GCF_030211955.1 Corynebacterium frankenforstense
GTCGCATTTTATTAAAACGCTGAGTGCACTAAGACCGCACTCGGGAGAAGAAAACAAGGTCGGGACAGCACCGCTTAGCTCCGAGAAATAAGAAGAAATTTCCGGAAATTGTTCTTTAATTTTTGGATAATTTCGGCTTATTTCCGAAGGAGCTGGTTCTGTTCCCGCCGTTTATCAGATTTTGAGCGTGAAGCAAAAATCCAAAGTGATTTTTGTACCACGCTTTTTCTTTTAGAATATAAAAATTAAAAATAATAAAAAAGTTGAAACTTTTTAT
>NZ_JASODI010000064.1 GCF_030211955.1 Corynebacterium frankenforstense
GAAATACAATAAGCAGGAATTTATATTATCTCCCCCGATTTCCGTCATCGGAGGAGATATAACTGTCAGGCAAATATCGTCATCAAATAGGCGGCAAACAGTGCCAGATGCGCTGCGCCATTGAGCACGTTAGTTCGTCCGGTGGAGAAGGAGATATGGCACAGTACTAAAGAGGCCACCATCACCACCATTTCTGGCGCACCAAGTGCAAACTGCAATTCGTTACCCGTCATAAAGGCAATTAGCGTGACGACAGGTACGGTAAGCGAAATGGTTG
>NZ_JASODI010000065.1 GCF_030211955.1 Corynebacterium frankenforstense
TCAGACGTCGGCTGCGGTTCCGGTTCGAGCGTGGCATCCGGGTGCTGCGCCTTGAACTCCTCAAGATTGTTCTGGGCAGCCTGCAAGACGCTCCAGGCAGCATCCGCAGCTGCCTCGGCTTCGTCGATGCCTTCGCCCCTTTTCTGCGCTGCCCTAGCTGCCTCATCAGCAGCCACGTACTGATCCTTCGCTTCCTTCACCGCATCCAACGCTTCCTGCAGGGTGGTCGGCTTCGGCAATTCCTCGACGGGAGCCACCTTGGTGGTCTCCTCGGGGG
>NZ_JASODI010000066.1 GCF_030211955.1 Corynebacterium frankenforstense
TACTATAGCCATTAATTACTATACTTTTAGTTCTAGCGTTAAACATATTTTTCTAATATTCACCTCATTAAAGATGTAATTAGCTTTGCTAAACTTATGATAATTCCATTTTTAACTACAACCTATTTAATATTTTTGTTATAGACACTAGCCTTATAAATCTTGGTAAGATTAAGACTATTAGTAATTGATTCATTTGAATAATGTGCAAAATGAATCAGTGAAGCCCCATTATTCTTTAGCCTATACCAGCTATTAGTCAGAACCGGATCAT
>NZ_JASODI010000067.1 GCF_030211955.1 Corynebacterium frankenforstense
GGCCTGTGCCAGTGGATGCGTCGCGCCTTGCTCGACCGCCGCCGCCAGTGTCAGCAGTTCAGATTCACTAATACCCGTTGCCGGATGAATCGCGGTAACGCGCGGTTTACCGACGGTCAGCGTACCGGTTTTATCAAACGCCACCTGGGTAACACGACCTAGTTGTTCCAGCGCCGCACCGCCTTTAATCAACGCCCCACGACGCGCTGCTGCTGCCAGCCCGGAGGTTATCGCCGCAGGCGTTGAGATAACTAACGCACACGGGCAACCA
>NZ_JASODI010000068.1 GCF_030211955.1 Corynebacterium frankenforstense
TGTCTTTGGCTAACTGTTTACGCACACTTTCGCCAATATCATCATCGCCCGTACAGGCAATGAATGCGATATTCGCGCCACTACGACCCGCAGCAACAGCCTGATTCGCGCCTTTACCGCCAAATGCGACCTGATAATGACTACCGGTTACGGTTTCACCAGGTGTCGGGAAAGAGTTAAGGTTAAGGATGTGATCGGCATTGATACTGCCAAGAACAACGAGGTTGCCTGCGGTTTTCATATTTGGTGTTCCAAGTCAAAGTGCGCC
>NZ_JASODI010000069.1 GCF_030211955.1 Corynebacterium frankenforstense
TCGCAAAAAACGAGCCGTGAAAAGCCCGAAACCTGACAAACAAAAAACTGACAAGAAAAAACTCAAAAGTACAAAACAATGCACTCCAAGCAACCTGCCACCGGCAAAAACCATCATTCGGACCCAAGGCCCAGGGAGGTCAACCCCCACCGGCACACACCAACACCACCTCAAGGCATACAACCCAGGCAGTGCCGGCGGACAAGCCACAAGAAACGCACCACAAAAAGTACATCAACACACTATCGAGTTCTCACACAACACAA
>NZ_JASODI010000006.1 GCF_030211955.1 Corynebacterium frankenforstense
TGGCGCGGGGAGGACGCCCACGTATCAAACATATAGGGCGTCTTTTGGGGCTCATCCCCGCTGGCGCGGGGAGGACCATATCGGCCAATTCGGCCAAATACTTCACAACGGCTCATCCCCGCTGGCGCGGGGAGGACGCCCACGTATCAAACATATAGGGCGTCTTTTGGGGCTCATCCCCGCTGGCGCGGGGAGGACCGGCGATGATGGTTTCTCTGTCACGCCGGAGCGGGCTCATCCCCGCTGGCGCGGGGAGGACTCGCCGGAGGTGATGATCCGCCCCGATGATGGGGGCTCATCCCCGCTGGCGCGGGGAGGACTTGGTAGAAATAACATCGCCCTCTTCGTCAAACGGCTCATCCCCGCTGGCGCGGGGAGGACGTGACCACACCAAAAGCCCGCCGGGCCGGTCAGGGCTCATCCCCGCTGGCGCGGGGAGGACGCTCGGCGCGATCCGGTGCGGCCGGACGACTCGGGCTCATCCCCGCTGGCGCGGGGAGGACACCTTCCACTGCGCGGCGCGCACCGCCGCACTGGGCTCATCCCCGCTGGCGCGGGGAGGACGATGGTGAGAGCGGTTTTCCAGGTGACGCATGGGGCTCATCCCCGCTGGCGCGGGGAGGACACTCAAAATGCGGTGTCCGCGAGGACGTCCCGGGGCTCATCCCCGCTGGCGCGGGGAGGACCCAAAAATCGAGCCACCCAAGAAAATATTCGACGGCTCATCCCCGCTGGCGCGGGGAGGACTACACCTGGCGAAACAAAGGCGCTGATGTTCCGGGCTCATCCCCGCTGGCGCGGGGAGGACTCGCTCGGGCTTCACGCCAAGAAGATCCAGATAGGCTCATCCCCGCTGGCGCGGGGAGGACGCGGCCGCGATCCGGCCGGCGGCCTGCACGGCGGGCTCATCCCCGCTGGCGCGGGGAGGACGCGTCGACGAGGGTCAGGTACTGGCCGGCGGAGGGCTCATCCCCGCTGGCGCGGGGAGGACGGCCGAGCCACCCGTCGACAGTCTCCGGGGTGGGGCTCATCCCCGCTGGCGCGGGGAGGACGCCTCGGTGAGGTCCGCCTCGGCCTGCTTGACCGGCTCATCCCCGCTGGCGCGGGGAGGACACCACCTGGATGAAGCAGATGATCGGCTACGGCGGCTCATCCCCGCTGGCGCGGGGAGGACTGCCTCCGGGAAGCGTCCGGTCCGGGTGGATGGGGCTCATCCCCGCTGGCGCGGGGAGGACTGCGGGCCGACGTGGCCCATGGCCCAGCCGGAGGGCTCATCCCCGCTGGCGCGGGGAGGACGTCCCGTCGCCGCCGTGCTTGAACACGAGGAACGGCTCATCCCCGCTGGCGCGGGGAGGACCACGGACCCATACGGATACGACGGTGGAGGGGGGGCTCATCCCCGCTGGCGCGGGGAGGACTACGGCGGAACTACCGCCGATGCCGTCGAGGCAGGCTCATCCCCGCTGGCGCGGGGAGGACGACGACGTGTCCTGCTCCGGCCATCCGGTCTACGGCTCATCCCCGCTGGCGCGGGGAGGACAGTCCTACCCGCCGCGGCCCGCAGGCTCAGAAGGGCTCATCCCCGCTGGCGCGGGGAGGACTCAATCGGCTTAAGCGTGACCCGGCCGGTCACCGGCTCATCCCCGCTGGCGCGGGGAGGACTTTCGAGGTCGTAGGAGGTTAGTGTGACGAACGGGCTCATCCCCGCTGGCGCGGGGAGGACCGCACCCGGCCACGCCAGTAGACGGACCCCGACGGCTCATCCCCGCTGGCGCGGGGAGGACGCCGCCGGGGTCAAGTTCGGGTTCGTGTGGCAGGGCTCATCCCCGCTGGCGCGGGGAGGACTCCCCACCAACCTGCCTAGATCGCGCCGGTGATCGGCTCATCCCCGCTGGCGCGGGGAGGACCCGGCCGGTGCGGAGCCCGGCACGGACGCCGAGGGCTCATCCCCGCTGGCGCGGGGAGGACGAACTGCTCGACGTGGACGACCGGCAGCGGGCGGGCTCATCCCCGCTGGCGCGGGGAGGACGTCGGCTCCCGCTTCCAGACCGGTGAGCCGATCGGCTCATCCCCGCTGGCGCGGGGAGGACCGGTGCCAGTCGTCCACATCACGGCGCGTGAGCGGCTCATCCCCGCTGGCGCGGGGAGGACCCTGCGGGTGACCAGGTGGTGCGGGGCCAGGACGGCTCATCCCCGCTGGCGCGGGGAGGACGGACGCCCGGGAGGCGCGCCGTCGGTTGGACGGGGCTCATCCCCGCTGGCGCGGGGAGGACCGGGTCCCAAATGTCGTCAAACCCGGGGTCCTTGGGCTCATCCCCGCTGGCGCGGGGAGGACCTAGTCGGCGCCATTCGGCGAGCCCCTCGGTGGGGCTCATCCCCGCTGGCGCGGGGAGGACTCCACACCACGGCCGTGAAGGTCGCGGCTGGGGGGCTCATCCCCGCTGGCGCGGGGAGGACCACGACGGGCTTATGTCGTGGTGGGAGGATGAGGGCTCATCCCCGCTGGCGCGGGGAGGACTGATGATCCATGAGGCCGCCCAATTCGCCGATGGGCTCATCCCCGCTGGCGCGGGGAGGACAACATGGCATTAACCTGGGCCGGATCATCCGCGGGCTCATCCCCGCTGGCGCGGGGAGGACTGTGCCGAATGCCATTGTGCTCAATGAGGCCGAGGCTCATCCCCGCTGGCGCGGGGAGGACCAGGTCCTCGAGGACAAGGAAGTCCTCATGCACGGCTCATCCCCGCTGGCGCGGGGAGGACGTGGCGAAGGCCTACGTGGCCCGCGTCCACAAGGGCTCATCCCCGCTGGCGCGGGGAGGACAGGCCGCGTTCTACCCCCTGGATTCGCGGGTGGGGCTCATCCCCGCTGGCGCGGGGAGGACAACGCCACGGTCCTCGCGAACCCTCACTGCAACGGCTCATCCCCGCTGGCGCGGGGAGGACTCGATCTCGGCGAGCCGTCGGAGTTTCTCATCGGGCTCATCCCCGCTGGCGCGGGGAGGACGGTGAGCTCGCATGTCTCTTAACTACCGCAAGCGGCTCATCCCCGCTGGCGCGGGGAGGACGGGCCGTTGCCGTCGAGGTGATCGGCGATGTTCGGCTCATCCCCGCTGGCGCGGGGAGGACTGTCTTTTGTGGTTGTGCACCATAATGCGGGTGGGCTCATCCCCGCTGGCGCGGGGAGGACCACCCAGTAGGTCTTGTTGGCGGCGCTCGTTCGGGCTCATCCCCGCTGGCGCGGGGAGGACACGGAGATCGCCTACACCGACGGCGAGTTGGACGGCTCATCCCCGCTGGCGCGGGGAGGACCGCGTCGGTTATGTGCAGCGTGAGCGAGGACGGGGCTCATCCCCGCTGGCGCGGGGAGGACCGCGCTCGTTTTGGCCTACAACCGGTCTGAGACGGCTCATCCCCGCTGGCGCGGGGAGGACCTTTCCGCCGAGATTGGTGCGGACCTGGAGAAGGGCTCATCCCCGCTGGCGCGGGGAGGACTTGGAATTGCGGGTAATCAGTGTGATGTCCCGCGGCTCATCCCCGCTGGCGCGGGGAGGACGCGGTGTCGGAACCGGGCAGCACCGGAAACACCGGCTCATCCCCGCTGGCGCGGGGAGGACTTCGCTTTTGCGGCATGATATAATTCCCTCATGGGCTCATCCCCGCTGGCGCGGGGAGGACTGGAATCCGCCCGTGAGTCCGAGAAGTCGGCGCGGCTCATCCCCGCTGGCGCGGGGAGGACTACGTATGACGCTTTCGGTTGGGAGATTGACCGGGCTCATCCCCGCTGGCGCGGGGAGGACTCCGCGGCACCGAGGGCGGCCGCACGCTGACGGGGCTCATCCCCGCTGGCGCGGGGAGGACCTGGCCCTGATGGCCGGCGCCTACGTGATGGTGGGGCTCATCCCCGCTGGCGCGGGGAGGACCCCGCGCGGCGAGCAGGGCTCCCCCGGCTCCGGGGCTCATCCCCGCTGGCGCGGGGAGGACGACGGTGCGGTCATGGAGGTCACCCCGAAGATCGGCTCATCCCCGCTGGCGCGGGGAGGACGGTAGTGCGCCGGAGGATTTCGACCGCATGACGGGCTCATCCCCGCTGGCGCGGGGAGGACATGCCGCAGAAAGCAAGCCCAGGTCCGGGCACCGGCTCATCCCCGCTGGCGCGGGGAGGACGACCGCGCCGCCCGCGCCGCCGCCCGCGCCGAGGGCTCATCCCCGCTGGCGCGGGGAGGACAGCTCCGAGGCGAGCCTTTCGGAGAGGTTGCTGGGCTCATCCCCGCTGGCGCGGGGAGGACCGGCCGTGGCGCTTCACGCTCGGCCAGAAACGCGGCTCATCCCCGCTGGCGCGGGGAGGACAAGTAGTGCTGCGCGGCAGCGACCTCGGGAATGGGCTCATCCCCGCTGGCGCGGGGAGGACGACCGGGCCTAAACGGACAACGAGACGACCAGAGGCTCATCCCCGCTGGCGCGGGGAGGACAAGGTCGGCAATCTAGGCGGCGGCGGGTATTACGGCTCATCCCCGCTGGCGCGGGGAGGACGCTCGGCCTCTGCCGAACCTCTGTCCTTCTTGCGGCTCATCCCCGCTGGCGCGGGGAGGACTTCGATCGAAGAAGAGCGCCGGTTCAGAAACACGGCTCATCCCCGCTGGCGCGGGGAGGACGGCTTCACGCCAAGAAGATCCAGATAGGCGGGGGGCTCATCCCCGCTGGCGCGGGGAGGACTGCTGACGGCCAGGCAGATGGCCGACGACGAGAGGCTCATCCCCGCTGGCGCGGGGAGGACCTCATGATCTTCAAGGCGTTGTCGATCTTCGGGGGCTCATCCCCGCTGGCGCGGGGAGGACTTTCCGCCCGCGAGTCCGGGACAACGTGAGGCGGGCTCATCCCCGCTGGCGCGGGGAGGACACCGAGCGCTTCCTGCGGAAGTCGGGTGCACAGGGCTCATCCCCGCTGGCGCGGGGAGGACACTTGCAGAGCTGCAGCTTTAGGAGCCTGAACCCCATTCTAGATACGACTTGTCCGCGGAAGCCCGACTCTAACCGTGCGGACGACGGGCTCGGCGGGCATTTCTAGCGATACTCCAGCCGGTGTTTCTCCGCGCCGTCCTGCCGCGGGCTTTGGTATCACGCATCATCAGCGTCAATCCATCGAAGTCGGTCGGTGTCCAATCGCTCAGATGCGTGCGGAATTCCATTCCCTGTTCGTTGTCACTGGAATAAACCAGAATCGCTCTACCCTGCTGGAGAAGATCCTCGGTTCGATCCCACAGCAGATCACGGACCCGGGCAGAGGGCCTACCCACGAATACGCCAGGCGCGACCTCCATAAGCCATTTCGTCAGATCTCCGCGCAACCCCGCCGGACAGGCGGTCACCACGAGAACCATCATCAATGCATCACCGGATCATCCTCTGGCCCCCAGTTCACCCCGGATGCAATGACCTCAAGCTCGTTCCACAACATAAGGTCCACATCAACAAGTTCCGCTCCCTCGACTTTCATCAGCGAATAAAGGTCCCGAACCATACGCTTCATCACACGCAATTTCTTCACCTTGTGCCGGAGCGCTCGGCGTACTCTTCCGCCAATTTCTCCGTCGGGTGCGCCAGCGCATTCAAACGCAGCGGGGATAGCGGTCTCCGCCTTGTAGAGATCGGCGATGTCATAAACGAAAGCCCGGTCGGTGCCCGTGTGCACAACCCCGAGGGAGGGCACAAATCCGAGTCCTACGATGACGGCATGCGTGATCCCGTACAAGGCGGCGTTTGCAGTGGTCAACGCGCGGTTTATCGGATCTCCGGCGTCAAAGTCGTTCGGGTCGTATCGGCGACGGTTCCAGTCGACGCCGGTGCGCTCCGCTTCCGCGGCGTAAATGCGCTTAACCCTGGCGCCCTCTCGGCCCCGAAGCTGCGACATCGTCAACCTGGAGACATCCTCACCGGGGAAGCGCATGCCATACATCTCGCGGGCACATTGGAGACGGCGACGTTGGTTCGTCACGATCCGGGCCTGCGCCTCAGCCATCCGGGAGGACTTCGCCGGCGGCCTCCCGTGCGCGTAGTACCGCACGCCACCTGTACCGACCCAGACGACCGTGCACCCGGCGTCGCCAAGCAACGCAATCGCGGCGTTGGTGATCCTGGTACCCGGCCCCAGCATCAACACGGAAAGCGTGGTCGCAGGTACGTGAGCGATGCCCCGACTGTCCAGGACGGTCAGTGCGTTGTCCTTCCTGTTGACGACCGCCCGTTCCACGTAGAGGAAAGTCAGGCGGTCCTCCATGCGCGCGAGTTCACGGCGCACGATCGGAATTTCGCTGGGTGTCCTTGGCATCTTTAGGGGTACCTGTCTTAATGCGGCTGCGCCAGTGTCAGCAGACCACACCCGTAGGCTTTGGCCTTGCCCAATCCGTTAACGAGAGTCGACCTCAATGCGTCGACGTCAGTCACTTCAAGGACGCCGTCGAAACGCGCGGTCCGCACAGTGACCGTCCGGTCCCTTCTCCGGAACCTGAGGTTGGCTCTCTCCACCACTCGTGCGGTAGGCGGACATCCGTCTTCGTCGGACCCGGCCACGGAGAATCCCGCGTTAACGGACTTCTTGATCAACCAGTCCAGCTGTTGCTCCGGGGTGACGTGCGGCACGACTTTGCCTCGGGTACCACGGTCGCCGGCCTTGCTCATGACCGGATTGGCCACTAGCTCGAAATGCCAGTGCTGCCCTTTCTTGAGTGCAGCGAGGAATCGTGTGTACTCCGCGGTTTGCGCCGGCCGTGTCGCCCACCCGGCCTGTTCGACCAGGCCGGTGGCATCCGGCTGCTCAGGCCCCACGACATAGAGAACATGCTCGTGGCCCCGATGATCGACCCTCCACAGCACCCGGGCATCGTCTTGCTCGATGTCCGGCGGAAAAGTCGCCCGCACCGCCGCGTGCATGGCCTGCGGATTGGTGAGGAGCTTCCGCGCCTGCCTGCGCTGCGGGTTGATCAGAACCCTGGTCAGTGTCGCCGTCACGCTGAGATCACCGCCTCGAAGAACGGGTCGTCGGAGCGCCCCTCGGGGTTGTCGACGATCACCGGTTCATCCTGGACGACTTCACGCCAGGAGTAACGGCGGTGTTCCTGAGCGAAGGACACGGGGACGTCCTGATGCGGAACGCCTTCCTCACCGGGGTCCGCATCCCGGTAGATCGGAAGCGAGACACTCCGCGTGCGCTCACGTCGGTGCGATCGACTCGCCTGCCAGGGGGTGTCTCTGAGTGCGGCGACCGCATCACCGTCATGCACCCCGATCACGAGGCCGGCGGGGACCGGGCAGTTACGGCGCCCGAGGAACAACGGGAAACGCGGCTTCCGCAGCGCTTCGGCCAGATTCTCGAGGAGATCACGGTCGTCGGCCTCGATCGCCGCGACGAACACGGCATCGGCCAGGTAGTAACGGGTCACCAGACTCGTCCCGCCCCCGGACTGCCATTCCTGTGCCGTCTGATAGTCCCGGAGAAGGGAACCCGGCTGATCCACGCGGACAGCGAACCGCAGACCTGCCAGATCCGTGACCGGCTCAGAGCGCCGCCGACCCTGAGCGGCGGCGAGCATCCCGATCACACCCGACTTGGTGGGGACCTGGCCGGTGGCACGAATCTTGTATCGGCTGGAGTCGCCCCAGGCCTGCATCGGCCCCTTCAGCAGCAGTAGCAGTGTCGCGGTCACCGGGCCTCATCCTCCAGCGAAAGTTCGCGGACGAGCACCTCGTGGAGCTGGCCGCCGAGCTCCGGCAGCGTCGTCGCCTTCGCGTCGAGCTCCTCGAAGGGCTTGCGCAGATCGCCCAGCCCGATGAGGAAGGCTGCGACGGGGACGAACCCGTACTGCTGCTCGATCTCGCGTTCCTCCGCCGCGAGGCGACGCGCGGCCACCGCGCGTCGCCCTTCATCCTGCTCTGCGACGACGGGCTCCTCGAAGGCGTTGACCAGGGAGACTGGGCGCGTGTCCCGGACAGCGACGTAGACCAGCTCCGGGAGGGTCTGGTTGGCGAAGGTGTTCAGCTTGCCGGTGGGCATACTCTTGATGAAGGCGTCGACGAACGCCTCCGCCGCGGTGACAGCGGCGGAAGCATCACCGAGGTTCTCCGCCAGGGAGTCCAAGGAGACATTGGCGTAGCGGTACAGGGTCGATGACATCATCTGGACCGTGCCGATCATGCCGGCACCGGTCTCGGCCTCGTCCTCGTCGAGGTCGTCCACCGCGGTGAAGTAGTCGAATTCCGGCTCAGAGGCGTGCACGCCGATGGCGTGAGCGACCTGGACGGACGCGTCGACGTTGTAGTCCGCGTCATCTGCGACCATACGACCGAACATCGCGATGTCTACGGAGTGGTCGGTGTTGAAGAGCTTCTTGGCGTCTGTCTTCTTGATCTTCTCCCCGTCAGCGTCGACGACCGCCTGGGCGATGTTGTGGATCTGCTGCTTGCTCAGGAAGAGCAGGTAGCCGGTCTTGGCGAGCTCACGCCGGTGGTCGTCGTCCAGCTCATCGTCCTCGGGAGCGTTCTTCGGGTCGACGAGTTTGATCTTCAGGGTCTTGAACACCGCCGAGGCCTCGGAGACCGCACGGTCATCGGGCCACGCGTCCTCGCCACCGATCTCCTGGATCTCGTCCACCACCAGGTCGAGCACCCGCTTGGTGCGGAACCCGACCATCGCCGGGTCGAAGTCCTCCTCGAAGGTCCTGCGGATCGCGCGCTTCCACGACTGCGAGGAGACACGCTGACGAGGGACGCCGCCGAATACGGCGGACTTGGGCGCGCCGGTGTCGTCCCGGTTGATCAGGCTCGGCGGCAGCGACTGCAGTGCGTGGATGTCGAGGATGAGGGGCATGTCATGTTTCCTTTCGGAGGTCGCCGGGAGTGTTTCCCGGCGTGGGTTGATTCTGGATTCGAGGTGTCGGTACCCGGACCAGCCGGGCTAGGCGGTCGGGTGGCTTTCGGCCCGCCGGTTCTTCCGGTACGGGGCGAGCGCGAAGTCGCGCCCCCACCGCAGCAGGACGCCGTCGCGGTGTCGGGGGTTCATCAGGGCCCGGAGATCCCGGGCGAAGGCCCCGTAGTCGAAGCCGAGCTGCTGACCGCGCAGCAGCGTGATCAGCGACCGGACATGGGTGAGACGGGAATGCGGATTCTGCGCCAGCAACAGCGCGTCGAAACGGGGCTTCATGGACTTGGATTCGCTGCGTGCGGCGAGCAGGCCGCAGGCGGTGGCGAAGGAGGTCCCACGAACGTGCACCGGTGCCGTCGCGCTCTGCATGTGCAGAGCGAACAACGCCAGCGCCTGGTAGGCCGCCTCCTCGGACGGGGACGGCCCGTCCTGGGTGCCGACCTCGTTCTCGGTGAGGACCGGATCCATCACGCCCAGGACCCGCTCCAGGGCGAGCGGGTCCGACAGCGCCGGCCGCCCTGCACCACGCCGCAGCTCAGCGAGCACGCCCCTGGCTGCTGGTGCCCGGCCGCCACCGGAGAGATAGTCGTTCTGCAACCGGTTGACCGTCACACCGACGGCGACGGCGAGTGGCGCACGCTCCTCCGCGTGTGTCTGGGTTTCTGACATCTTCGTCACTTCTCCTCACTGGTCTCTGGGTTCGTTTCCACGGCGGTCGTGGGCAGTGCCTTACGCAGCGCCACCTGCAGGCTCCGGTAGGCGCTGCCGGCGGAGACGATGGAGTCCGGCCCGTCGCCACGCCCGGGTACCGTCTTGCCGACGAGTGCCTTCGGGCCGGCACCACGCAGCAGAACCCGGGCCTGCGAGAGGATGGTCTCCTGCACCGTGGACTGCCAGGCGCGCACCGCCTGGTCGAGGCCCTCCCGATCGAGCTTCCCTATCCACTCGAGAAACTCGGGCTCGAGTTCCTTGAGCAACGCGTCGGTCGGGGAGCTCTGGAATTCGTAGTCACCGCCGGCGGCCTCGAGGAGACTCCCGGCGAACCTCCCCAGCGCCACCGCCGCATCGCTGGTGGCCGCGGCCTGGTCGATCAGCGTCCGCCGGGTGGACACCGCCGAGGGTGCCAGGAGGCTCCGCGGAAGTTCGATGTGGGTCGCCACGGTGGTGCCCATCGTCGAGGCCTGCGGCCCGTACTCGGTCGAGACCAGCTGCAGGTCCACCCAGTCGGGTGCGGCGTCATCGTTCTCAAATTCGGCGACCTGGTCCAGGGTGCGGGGACGCTTGGGAGGGAGGTCCTTCTTCGACCTGGAGTCGCTCTCCTCGCCGTAGCCCTCGTCCTTCTCGGCGATGATCAACGGCTCGAGCGAGCGCCACATCGTCCGCTCCAGGTCGTACGGGCGCGGGTAATAGACGACGTGATCGCGCTTCGACTTGTTTCTGCTGTACCGGTACGGCGTCATCGGGTCGTCGCTCACGTTCGCACCGGCGTCGGGGATCTTGTCGCCGTTGCTGACGAGCACACCGGTGACGAGGTCCCCCTCGGTGTGGAGACGCACGCGGCGCGACTGCCAGGTCGCCAGGTCCGCCGCGCCCTTTGGCGTCGGGTCCTTCCGCTCGGCGGGGTCGTCGGGCTGGCGCTCCCATACGGGGTGGTCGTCCTCGCGGGCCAACGCCTCCTCCACCGTGTTGAACAGCAACGTGTGCCGGAGGGTCTCGCCGACGATGACCGTGCCTCCGGTCATGCCGCTCCAGCCGGTGCCGATGGGATAGCCTCTGCCGCCCTTCACGCGGGGATCACCGAGGGCACCGGACTTGATCCCCGAGTAGTCGTAGGCCTGCAGATGGACCAGCCAGCGGGCCGCCTCGGCCAGGCCCAGGCTCTGCCGGCCGGCGCCCGCGCGCATGGTGAAGTCGTCCGACTCGGCCTCGGGGATCATCCTGCTGACCCCACTGATCTTTCCCGACCCGGTGGCCAGGTCAGCGACCTGCATGAACGGCTGTTCGGGGTGGAGCAGGTCGAAACGGTCACCCCACTTCTCCAGGTACTCCAGGACGGCTGCATCAGCCTCGCCGGCGTCGACACTGGCTAGCTGGGTCTCGAACCACCCGCCGTGGTCGTAGGTCTCACCCGGCGCGGGCTGCGCGTCCGGGACGTGGGCGCGCCAGTAGATCGCCAGCAGCAGTCGCAGCACGGCGTAGTCCTGCGTCGGCGAGTCGCCTCGCACGCCGCGGATCCCGGTGCTCCCGTCGAAGACCTGTCGGATGCTCACCTCCGCTTCCGTTCCGTCGGTGAGCTGGCAGCGGATCCACGGTCTGTCCACCAGCGAGAAACTCTCTGCCATCGGCTTCTTCTCCTTTGCCTCTGTCATTCGTTTTTCACACTACGGTCACCCCGTGACGGAGCCGACAGATCTTCGAAACCAAGTTCGGACGAGTAACGCACCGGATGCCCCGCGATCTCGCCGCGACCGTCCTCGTCCAGCACCAGGGCCAACTGCCCCTTCAGGAGGAAGTGGTTCGCCCACTCCGCGGGCGTGTGCGCCTCAAGATCGTCAAGGACCTTCACGATGACGCCCTCCCTGGTGAAGGTCCCCGGCAACCGCACCGTGGTACGGGTTAACAGGTCCATCACCTCTCGCTCGGGTTCCACACCGAAGCTCGCTTCCGCGGGCGATCCCCACGGGTGGTAGCCGTATTCTCCGACCACGATCGGGATGACCTCGATCGAGTCGCCGGCGTCGCGCACCTGGGCCACGGCGGCCTGCTCCGGATCAACCTTTCGGTCCGGCGCGTGATACCTGGTAAACAAAGGTTCCAGCTTCATGGCGTGCCCGGGCTCCGGGATCTGGAATACCCCGGCACGCCAGAGTGCTTCAGCGCGCGCTTCGCTGCTGCGCTCCTGGGCCTCCGCCCAGGCATTCTCCCAGCCCGGGGGCGCCTCCCGGGAGGGGTCATAGACGGCGTGCACCAACGGCTCGATGTCGTCGGGACGCCGGAACCCGCCGGGGATCACTGTCTCCTCGAACTCGGCCATGGTCGCCAGCAGCACCGCCGGGTCGTAGATGGCGGCGGTACCGGGGTCGAGCCTCGGTGCGGGGTCACGGCCGAGGACTCCCCGCACCAGCATCGCCGCTTGCGTGACCGGTCCCGGCCGGTCGCCGGCCGGACGGTCGTGGCGGTGCATGCGCCCGGCGCGCTGGATGAGCAGGTCCATGGGCGCGACGTCGGAAATCAGCAGGTCCACGTCGATGTCGAGGCTCTGCTCGGCGACCTGAGTGGCCACCACGACCTTGCGGTACGGGCGCCCCGCCCCCCGGTGCGCGTCGGGGCCGAGTTCCGCACGCAGGCGGTCCTCCTTCACGGCGCGTTCGTTGGCCAGGAACCGGGAGTGGTGCAGCTCGACCTCTCCGGGGAATTCCTCGACGCAGGCCGAG
Organism: Corynebacterium frankenforstense; assembly: GCF_030211955.1. Classification (GTDB taxonomy): domain Bacteria; phylum Actinomycetota; class Actinomycetes; order Mycobacteriales; family Mycobacteriaceae; genus Corynebacterium; species Corynebacterium frankenforstense_A. The sequence goes on from NZ_JASODI010000006.1 coordinate 12,350, forward strand.
TACATCTCCTGGGCCCGGGCAACGGTGTTGCACACGACCAGTGCACACCCGCCCTCCGCGAGCCTTTCGCCCAGTTGAGCGACGGCAGCCGGCACGGCGTCGTCGATGAACTCCACCACGGCGTGCATGTCCGTCGGCCGCGCGGGCACCTCGATCTCGCTTACCTGCTCCCGAGCCACGGTTGTGACCAGCGGGTAGGCGCGGGAGGAGACCGCGGCCGGCTCCGTGGACCACTCGCCGCGGTAGGCGGCGATGAGCTGGGCCTTCTGCGCAGGTGGGAGGGTCGCGCTCATCAGGATCACCGGGACGCGGTAACGCGCCAGCCACTCCAGGGTCTTCGCCAGATAGGAGTACATGTAGGCGTCGTAGGCGTGCACCTCGTCGATGAGCACCACCTTTCCGGCGAGGCCGACGTGGCGGAGCATGGAGTAGCGCATCTGCAGGGCGAGCATGAGCACCTGGTCGACGGTTCCGACGACGAAGTTCGACAGGAGCCCCTTGTGCCGTCCGCTCAGCCAGCGCGACGCGAAGACCTCACCGACCTCGCTCTCGGCGGCCGCCGCGTCCTCGTCGATCCCGTCGAGGAGCAGCCGCTGGTAGGAGTCGGAGAGCGCGGACTTCGAGTGCGCGAGGAACATGGAGGCGACCTCAGACCCGGGGGTCGCGGCACGCGACCACTCGAGGACGCGGTCGAAGAGGCCGTTGGCCGTGGACATCGTGGGCGCGGCGAAGAAGACGCCGTGGGCACCGTCCTTGACCGCGAGATGATGCGCGGCCGCCAGTCCCGCCTCGGTCTTGCCCTCACCGGTCGGGGCCTCGATGATCACCAGTCCGCCGTCACCGTCCGGCATCCCCTCCACCGCCTCGAGCACGGCCCGCTGGACCGGGCGTGCGGTGAAGTGCCCCGGCCAGGCGAAGATCGACCGGAAGTACTCGTCGGCGTCAAGGTGCCCCGGCCAGACGGAGTGCCAGGCCCCGGAGAGGTCGACCGCCGCAGTACCTGCCGCGACCCGGTCGGCCTGGGTGCCGCGCGAGACCATCGGGAAGGCGAACTTGTTGGAGGCGATCCAGTCCGCCATCACCACGATGCCGGTGAGCAGCGAAAGCGCCGGTGCCGCAGGCCGGATCCGAAGGTCCGGCAGCACCTCGTCGATCCCGGTCAGCTCGGCGATGGCCGCGAGAATCTCCTCCTGGACCTCGTGCCACTCGGCGGGGTGCTCCGTGATGAGTATCCGGGCCTGCTTGACGTCCTGCCCGGCCGGCGCGATGCCGTGGTGGGCTCCCGCGACCGAGGCGAAAGCACCGGCGACTCTCCCACCGACGCCCCGACCCTTGAGCCACGCGGCGAGAATCACCTGCGAGGCGGTGCCGTGGGGCAGGAACGGCATGTCCGCGGCCCGCCGCCAGGCGCCCAGGGACAGACCCGCTGCACCGATGCCGGCGACGATTTCCGCCCCGGCCCCCGTCGCCTCGATCTGACGGGTGAAGTTCTGCGTCGCCTTACCGATGTCATGGGTGCCGGCCAGCCAGGTGACTAGGACGAGGGCCTGCTCCTCATGCAGCCCCGTCATCCTCGCGATCTCCCGCTTCACCGCGTCGGGCACCCATCCGCCCCAGAGGGCCTCCGCGACACAGGCGGCGTCGACGAGGTGCTGCGGAAGGGTGAGCCAACCGGTCTCGTCACCGGACTTCGCCCACAGGCTGCGGGCGCGCGCGCTCAGCCCCGAGACGGCGTCGCCGCGCTCCCACAAGGGCACTCTGCCGGCCGGGGCATCTCCCTCCGACGCCGATTTCGGTCGGTGCTCCCCATCCGCCATGACAGCCGCCCGTCGCTTCCGGTTCCCTGAATACCGGCCGAAAATCGCCTGTATTCATCTTTACGAATAGACGCCTTCAGGTTACCGGAACCACTGCGCACCAACAGTGAGCATGACACCACCCCTGGTGGGAATCGCAGACAGCACTCCTCCGAAGCCCAGAACCCAGCCCCCTACTTCCGCCCCGCGTAGTACCGCCCGAGAAACTCGTCGCGGTACTCGGCGAAGCGCCCCTCGGCGATCGTGGCGCGCATGTTTTCCACCAGCCGGACCATGAACTCCAGGTTGTGCAGCGTGCACAGCGTGCCGGCCAGGTACTCGTGCGCCTTGAGCAGGTGGTGCAGGTAGGCGCGCGAGTAGTTCCGCGAGACGTAGCCGCCGAACTCCTCGTCCACGCCGCGGAAGTCCCGCTTGAAGCGCGCGGCCGGCAGGTTGATCCGCCCGTCGAGCGTGTAGACCCCGCCGCGCCGGCCCAGCCGCGTCGGCGCCACGCAGTCGAAGGTGTCCGCGCCCGCCGCCACGGCGGTGAACAGGTCGTCCGGCTCGGAGATGCCCAGCAGGTGGCGCGGCTTGTCCTCGGGCAGCTCGTCGCAGACCCAGCCGACGATGGTGCCCAGGTTCTCCTTCTCCAGCGCCCCGCCGATGCCGAAGCCGCCGAAGCCACGCGCACCGCGCTGCTGCGCGGCGTCGGAAAGCTCAATCAACCCGCGCGCCGCACGTCGCCGCAGGTCCTCGTACTGCGCGCCCTGCACCACGCCCCACAGCGACTGGCGCGGCCGGTGCGTGCGCTCGCGGGTGAGCCGGTCGTGCTCGATGAGGCAGCGCTCGGCCCAGCGGCGCGTGCGCTCGACGGAGGACTCCTGGTAGGCGCGCGTGTCGACGAGCGTGGTCAGCTCGTCGAAGGCGAACATGATGTCCGCGCCGAGGGAGTGCTGGATCTGCATCGAGCGCTCCGGGGTGAAGCGGTGCAGCGAGCCGTCGATGAAGCTCTTGAAGTCCACGCCGTCCTCGTCGACGTGGGCCTTGCGCTCCTTGTCCACGGCGCGGATGTCCGCCTCGGTCAGGTTGGTCAGGTCCATGGCCAGCACCTTGCGAAAGCCCACGCCCTGGCTCATCACCTGGAACCCGCCCGAGTCGGTGTAGGTGGGCCCGCGCCAGTTCTCGAAGGCCGCCACTCCCCCGGCCTCGTCGACGATGTCCTCGCCGGGCTGCAGGTAGAGGTGGTACGCGTTCGAGAGGATCGCCTGCGCGCCGGTGGAGCGCACCTGCTCCGGGGTCAGCGTCTTGACGGTCGCCTTGGTGGCCACGGGGATGAACGCCGGGGTGGCGATCTCACCGTGCGGCGTGCTGATCACGCCCGTGCGCCCGTGCACCTCGTGCCCGCTGGCCGCCACCTCGGCGGGGTCCAGGCGCGTGTCCACGCGGAAGCTGAGGTCGGTGTCCATGGCGGGGGTGTGCATGTTCTCCGATGCTAATGGTCCGATTGACGACGCCGCGCGTGCCCCGCGTGAGCGCGTACGTGCGGCCGTGCGCGGTGCCGTACGCGTTCTTGCGCGGCGCCGGGCGCCTGCGCCCGGCACGGGAAAGCCCCGGGGTGCGGCCTTTCGGCCGCTCCCCGGGGCTCACGCCTCAGCACTGTCAGGCGCGGCGGCGGTTGGTCAGCGCGGCGGCGCCGCGCAGGGCGACGCCCGCCAGCAGCCACCAGGCCACACCGTTGCCGCCCGCCTTGGGCAGCGTGCCGGTGCGCACGTCCGCGACCTTCAGGACGCCGACGCAACCGCAGTCCGCGGTCCCGGCGACCTCCGCCTCAGGGTGCTGGGCGGCGTCGAGTACCTCGGTGACCACACCGTCGTCGGCGTTGACGAGCCGGAACCGGATCGGCTGGGCCAGCAGCTCGAAGCCGCGCGGGGAGCGGGTCTCCACCAGCAGGTACTCCTGGTCGAGCTCCAGCGGCTCAGTACCGGTGGACAGGAGCCGTCCGCCGTCGTCGGGCAGCCGCTGGTCCAGGCGGGCCACGGTCTGCCTGCCGTTGGCCGTGCGGACCTCGGAGGCGTGGCCGGCGTCGATGCTCAGGCGGGCTCGGTGACGCGGTAGGTCTTGACCTCACCCGCGCGGACCTCACCCGCGCGGACCTCGGCCTGTGGGCCACCGTTGCTGCCGGCGACCGCGAAGGTTCCGTCACGCTGCACGCGCACGGCCCGGTCGTCCACGCGCACCTCACGCACCTCTACCGTGTCGGTGAAGCCGAGGCGGTCGACCACGGTGATCTGCCGCGGCACCCGGGACTTCCGGTTGTCCACGGAGATCCGGTAGGTGATCCGGCCGTGCTCGGTGTCGTTGCCGACGACCTCCTTGGTGGTCGACGGGGCCGGATTCTTCGGTTCCGGCACCGGCGCGCAGGCGTCGGCGGCAGCGTCACCGCGACCGGGAGAGCTGACATGTGCGGTGTTGAACAGTCCATGGCCGGGACGGCCGGTGCACTCAGCGTCCGGGTCGTTCTTCGCCTTCAGGAAGTCCCTGTAGCTGAAGTCGACGACGACTTTGAAGCCGAAATGCTTCTTGGCGGGCACGATCGCCCGCCTGTCCTGCGTGCCGTGGATCGTGTATCGCCCCTCGCGGTTCGCGGTGCGCTCCATGCCGCCGACTTCGAAACGCTTGATCTCGACATTGTCGGCGAACTGCGGGCGGTCGAGGTGCGCCGGTAGTTCACGCGCACCGTGTAGGTGTGCTTCTTGCCGGAGAGCCTGCCGGAGATGCCCCACAGGTCGTCCTTCCCGCCCTTCTGCAGCTTCATCGAGGCCGGGTCGATCGGGTCAAAAATGGCGACCTCGCTCATCGTGCCGTCGCGATAGGGCGCGGGCACCTCGTAGCGGCAGGAGTCGCGGGACTCCGGATCGTTCTTGGCCACGGCCTCGCCGGCGCTGGTCGTCAGGTCGACGCCGTCAATGCGGCGCGCCTCGAAGACCGCACCCGCGGCCGGCTGCTTCGGCGACCCCTCCCCGCCGCATCGCGCAGCCGCTCCCCCACCCACGTGCCCCCGGAGACGGCTCGAGCACCCTGCCGCGGCAACCTCGCCGCGCACAGACCGACGCCGCGCCGAACACCCCTGGGTACGCGGCGCGGCGTCGTCAAGCGGGCCTCAACGCCGACGGTGCGCGGCCACCGCACGGGCGCGCGGCGCGGCGTCGTCACTTTCATCCGTGGCGTCCCCGGCCCCCTCCCGGCCGATGAGGCCGGCCTCGAAGTCCTTCTCCAGCTTCGAACCCTCGACGTCGAGACTCGGCAGGATGCGGTCGAGCCAGCGCGGGATCCACCAGGTCGCCCGGCCCATGAGGAACATGGTCGCCGGCACGAGCGTCATGCGGATGAAGAACGCGTCGAAGAGGACGCCCGCGCCCAGCGCGAAGCCGAAGATCTGGATGAACGGCAGCGGCTGGTTGATGAACGCGACGAAGACGGCAATCATGATCAGCGCCGCCGCCGTGACCACGCGCGCGCCGGCGGAGAAGCCCTCGATGACGGACTCCTCGACGCCGTTGTAGCGCGAGCCCTCGCGGGCGCGGCCGCCGTTGTGCGTGTAGTGCTCGCGCATTCGGCTGACCAGGAACATCTGGTAGTCCATCGCGAGGCCGAACGTCACGCCGATCAGGAAGATCGGCATGAAGGAGATCAGCGGCCCCGGCGAACTGACCAGCCCCCACAGGCCCTCCTGCCAGAACAGCACGGTCACGCCGAACGCGGCGCCGACCGAGAGCAGGAAGCCCAGGCCCGCGACCACCGGCACCGTGATCGAGCGAAAGACCAGCAGGAGCAGCACGATCGCCAGGCCGACCACGATGGCCAGGTAGAGCGGCATCGCGTTGCCCAGCTCCTCGGTGATGTCCATCTGGACGGCCGTCAGGCCCGTCATGCCGACCGTGGCGCCCGTGGCGGCCTCGATCTCGGCGGCGCGGTCGCGCAGGGCGTGGGAGACGTCGACGGTCTCCTGCTCCTCGGGGCCCGTGAACGGGGTGATCATGACCTGGGCGGCGGTGGTGTCGTCGTTCATGCCGACCAGCTGGGCGTTCTTGATCTCCGCCATGCCGTCGATCTTGTCGACGGTGTAGATGTAGGCGGCCTGGGCGGCGGCCCTGTGCTCGTCGAAGGGCTCGGGGGCAGCGTTGGCGGCGCCCTCGGCCGGTGCACCCTCGGCGTCGGCGGACTCAGCCTCCGCGGCCGCGGCCTCGGCCGCCTGCCGCTGCGCCTCCACGAAGGGGCGCAGGGCGGGCGCGTCGGGGTCGACGGCGTGGGCGTCGACGACGAAGAGCAGCGGGGCGTTGACGCCGGCGCCGAAGCCCTCGGCCATCAGGTCGGCGGCCTTGCGCTGGGTGGTGTCGACATTCGAGGTCGTGTCCGAGGGCAGCGCCATCTCCAGGCGCGTCACGGGCAGCGAGAGCACGCCAAGGCCCAGGATCACCGCGGCGAGCATGAGCGCCGGGACCTTCTGCACCAGCGTGACCCAGCGTCGGCCCATGGTCATGCCCTTGCGGAAGCGCTTCGGCCAGGTGCCGTCGCGCTTCTTGTTGCCGGCCACGCCTGGGATGCGTGCGCCGAAGGCCTTCTCGCCGAAGATGCCCAGCAGCGCGGGCACCAGGGTCAGGGCCACCAGCATCGCCACGGCCACCGTCAGCGCGGCGAGCAGGCCCATCCAGGACAGAAACTCGATGCCGGCGACGACGAGGGCCGCCAGCGCGATGATCACTGTCGCCGCGGCGAAGACCACGGCCGAGCCCGCGGTGCCCACGGCCATGCCGGCGGCGTCGGGCGCGGACATGCGTTCCCGTTCCACGCGGTAGCGCGAGAGGATGAACAGCGCGTAGTCGATGCCCACGGCCAGGCCGATCATGATCGCCAGGGTCGGGGTGACGTCGTTGAGCTCGACGACGGCTGTGGTCAGAAGGATCGAGAGCACGCCGATGCCCACGCCGATCACGGCGGTGATCAGAGGCAGACCCGCGGCGATCAGCGAGCCGAAGGTCAGCAGCAGCACCACGAAGGCGACGGCCAGGCCGACGACCTCACTGGTGGCCTTGATGGCGATCGGGTCGCCGAAGCCGGCGCCGCCGGCCTCGACCTGCAGGCCCTGCCCGCGGCCGAGCTCCATGGCGTCGTAGACGGCCTGGCGCTGCTCGTCGCTGACCTCCATCGCAGAGTCGACGTCGTAGTCGAAGGTCGTGTAGGCGATGCGCCCGTCGTCGGAGACCAGCGCGAGGTTCTCGGCGTCCTCGCGCGCGGTCGCCTCGGGCAGACCCTGCTCGACGGACATGTCGTAGACGCCCTGCGTCAGCTGCGGCGAGAGCACCACCGGGTTGCCGAAGCGCTGGGTGTTGCGGATCTCGCCCTGCAGGCTGTCCTCGACGGCGCCCACGACGTCGTCGATGGTCTCCTTGTTGTGCTCCTCGTCGAGCCTGCTGCCGTCCGTGGTGGCGAAGACGAGGTTGACCGTCGCGGCGTCGGCGGGGTTGCCGGCCTCGGGGAAGTTCTCCATCATCAGCTTGGTCGCCTCGATGGACGGGGCGTTGCCGATGCTGAACTGGCTGGAGAACGGCTTGCTGAACCCCACCGCGGCACCCGCCACGGCACCGAGGATGATCAGCCACGTCGCGAGGACGACCCACTTGCGACGGAACGACCAGCGTCCCATTTTGAAGAGCAGTTCAGCCACGTCAGTCCAGACTCCAGAGTCGAGGGTGCAGGGCAACAGTCCAATTCTACCCGTGTCCCGGAACGGTACCGAGGCCCCGCGGGTGCCACAAGAACTTTCCGACGCGCGCTGCCCCGGCGTTACATCACCGTCGCGGTGCGCGCCCCGTCTGCGGTGCGGGCGGATTCCCGCCCGCGTCCGGCGACGGTCGCCCCCGCCCATCGCTAAAAAAGGGACCGCGCCCCCCTCCCGATCCATTCGGGGAGGGGACGCGGTCCCGCTGCGCGGTGGCGGAGGGATTTGAACCCTCGGTTGGGGGTTACCCAACAATCGCTTTCGAGGCGATCACCTTCGGCCGCTCGGACACGCCACCGCCGAATAGGCTAACCGACCGGTTCCGCCGCGACCAAATCACCCGTTCGCGACGCTTTCCCCGCCCGCCTCGCGGCACCGCACGCGCCCCCGCGCACACCCCGCGCGCCCCACACACACGAAACGGCCCGGGAGGAAAATCCCGGGCCGTGCGCAGGGACCGCTCGCGCGGGCCCTTGAGGGAGACAAGTCTTACTTGTCGTCCTTGAACTTGCCGATGACCTCGTTGGCCTTGTCCTTGATGGCGTCGCCGGCGTCGGAGACCTTCTCCTTGGCGTCGGAGACGACCTGGTCGGCCTTGCCCTCGTTCTGCAGGTCCTCGTTGTCGGTCACGTCACCGGCGGCCTCCTTGGCCTTTCCGGCGAAGTCCTCAGCCGTGTTCTGGATGTCACCCATATGCATGCTCCTTTCGTCGGTGTTCTTGTGCTCTTCAGTCTAACGACGCCGCGCGCGCCGTGACGGGCGCAAAACTTTCAACGAACACCGTTCATCGATAAATGCCCAGTTCACGGCCCCGCATTTATTTCATGCATTGTGCACGGTCTGCGCGCGGCCCGCCACCGCGCGCGGTTGCGCGGTCGCTTTCCGACGCCGCGCCCGTCACCGTCGCGGCCGCCGCGGCGGCGTCGGCGCCCCGCGCCGCGCGCACCGAGGCAGGCGCCCCACGCCTCACCGTCGGGCGGCGAAGAACTGCGCGAGCAGACCGGCGCACTCCTCGGCGAGCACCCCGGCGCGCACCTGGGGCCGGTGCATCGTGGCGGTGTCGCGCACGAGGTCGAAGGCCGAGCCGCACGCGCCCGTCTTCTCCTCCCAGGCGCCGAAGACCAGCGAGCCGACGCGCGCGCCCACCAGGGCGCCGGCGCACATCGAGCACGGCTCGAGGGTGACCACGAGCTCGCAGTCGGTCAGCCGCCAGTCCCCGCGCGTCTTCGCCGCCGCGCGCAGCGCGAGGACCTCGGCGTGCGCGGTGGGGTCGCCGTCGGCGTCGCGGCGGTTGGTCGCCGCGGCCAGTTCCTCACCGTCCGGCGCGAAGACCACCGCGCCGACGGGCACGTCACCGTCCGGGGTCGTGCGCGCGACCTCGAGGGCCCGGCGCATCCGCTCGCGTGCGCGACGCTCCCCCGTGGCCTCAGGAAGAACAGAGCCCCCGTCCCCGGCCGAACGGGACCCCGGCCCTCCGGCGGCCGCGGAACCGGCACCACCACTGCCCCCGCGCACGGGCGCGCCTGAGCGCCGGGCGCCGGGGGACGGGACGTCGGAAATCGAACTCAATGCTCCGGGATCTCGACCTCGTCGAAGAGCTCGTCGTCGAAGCCGAGCTCCTCGGCGACACGCACGATCTGCTCGCTGGCCCAGGCGTCGAGGTCGTCGGTGATCAGCCCCATGACCTGCTCGGAAAGCCCGAGGTCGGCGAGGATGTCGAAGTCGCCCTCGGCCCAGGGGTCGACGTCCTCGACCTCGTCGGGGTTGAGGTCCGGCACCTCGGCGCCGATCTCCTCGAGCGCGGCGGCGGCGATGTCGTCCTCCACCCCGGCGGTCGCGTCCGAGAGCAGCACGCGGGTGCGGTTCGGCGAGGGGCGCACCACGATGAAGTAGTCGTCGTCCACGCACAGCAGCGCGAACGCGGGCCCCTCGGCGCGCAGCGCACGCACCGCGCGGATCGAGGTGTCCAGGTCGTCGAAGTCGTCGTCGAACTCGCACACGTGCCAGTGTGCGTCCGTCCTGGTCACGGTCACCGCGAAACTGGCGAAGTCCTCGCCCTCGCCGTCGAAGTCCACGTCGTCCGTGGTCTGGGGCTGCATACCGGCAACGGTAGTCGTCTTGTGTCATGCTTGTCAGGTGAGCTCACAACGCATCTCCCGCCCCGTATGCATCCTCGGCCTCGGCCTGATCGGCGGGTCCCTGCTGCGCGACCTCGTGGCCGCCGGCGAGACCGCCTACGGCTACAACCGCTCCCCCGATGCCGTCGAGGAGGCGAAGAAGGAGGGCTTCGACGTCACCTCCTCAATTTCCGACGTCCTGTCCCGCGCCCAGGGCGATGACGCCCTGGTCGTCGTCGCCACCCCCATGGGCGCCGTCGGCGAGATGCTCGACGCCATCGCCGAGCACGCCCCCGACTGCGGCTTCACCGACGTCGTCTCCGTGAAGGGCGCCGTGCTCGACGCCGTGCGCGAGCGCGGCATGGCCGAGCGCTACGTCGGCTCGCACCCGATGGCCGGCACCGCCGAGTCCGGCTGGGAGGCCTCGCACGAGGGGCTCTTCCGCGGGGCGGCGTGGGTGATCGGGTTTGACCTGGCGTGCGGGGCCTCCGGTGCCGGGGCCTCGGGCACCGGCGCCGCGGAGGTCCCGGCCTCCTGGGTGGAGCTGTGGAAGGACGTTGCGACGCTGGCCGGCGTCGTCCACGCCGAGGTCGTGCCCGGCCGCGTCGGGGTGCACGACGCCGCGGTCGCCCGCATCAGCCACATGCCGCACGTCCTCGCCGAGGTGCTCGCCGTGGTCGGCGACCAGGGCGGCGCCCTGGCGCACTCGCTGGCCGCGGGCAGCTTCCGCGACGCCACCCGGGTGGCAGGCAGCGAGCCCGCCCTGGTCCGCGCCATGTGCGAGACCAACGCCGCGGCCGTGGTCGACGTGCTCGACGAGGTCCTCGAGCTGCTCAACGAGGCCCGCGAGTCGCTCTCGTGCCCCGAGCCCGACATCGCCGAGCTCGCCGACGCCGGGCACAGCGCGCGCATCCGGTTCAAGGCCCGCGAGGCCTCCGGGGCGCGCGGCGGCGAGTCGGTCAGCCCGGTGCCGGTCTCCTCGCGCCCGGTGCTGCGCGTGCGCCCGGGTGAGGGCGAGTGGGTCCAGGTGCTCATCCAGGCCGAGTCGCTCGGCGCCCGCGTCGAGGTGTTCTAGGGGTTGGCGTGGGGCGGCCTGGGGTGGTCTGGGGGCGTTCCGCGTGCTCAGTCGACGTGCTCAGTCGGCGCGCCTCGCTCCCCCGGCCGGCGCCGGCCAGCGCCCCGCGCGTGCGGTTTTACCGGGCGCGGGTCGGTAAAAGCGCGCGGATCCGGGCGGGAAACCGTCCCCGCTCCCCCGATTGGCCCCGATGACCGGCCGACCGGACCGGTCAATCAGTCGGCCCACCCGCTGAATCGGGTCACAGACACGAAAATGGACCCCACCTTTCGACGGGGCCCTGATCGTGCGCCCGGAGGGATTCGAACCCCCAACCTTCTGATCCGTAGTCAGATGCTCTATCCGTTGAGCTACGGGCGCAGTCCGTCACCGGGGCTAGCCCCTGCAACGAGGAAATACATTACCCCCGGCCCCCGCGGCCACCAAATCCCCTGCTCACCAGGCAAAAATGCGCCGGCAGGCCCGGCCTTTCGCCCCGGCCCACACACAGACCCGGATCACACACAAAACCAGCCCGCGCAGGACCCTCCCCACGAAACGCAGAACCGGCCCGGACCCCACGAGGGGGCCGGGCCGGAACCGGGGTCACGCAGACCCGACGGTCACCGCACGGACGTCACAACACGATGCCGAAGACCGGGATCGCGATGAAGTACACGGTGATGGTGGTCAGCACGACGGCGATCAGGTTCAGCCAAATGCCACCCTTGATCATGTTGTCGATGCTCACGTAGCCGGAACCGAAGGCGATCGCGTTCGGCGGGGTGGCCACCGGCAGCATGAACGCGCAGGTGGCGGCCAAGGCGACCGGGATGGTCAGCAGCAGCACGTTCTGCTCGTTGCCGCCCTCGGTCAGGCCGATGCCCACGGCCACGCCGGCGAGGATCGGCAGGAAGGTCGCGGCGGTCGCGGTGTTCGAGGTGAACTCGGTGAGGATGAGCACCAGGGCGGCCACGGCGGCCACCAGCAGGATCACCGGCAGGACCTGCAGGCCCTGGGCCAGGTCACCGATCCAGAGCGAGAGCCCGGACTCGGAGAACATCTTGGACAGCGCCAGGCCGCCGCCGAAGAGGAGCAGCACGTCCCACGGCAGGTCGTTGGCGGTCTTCCAGTCCATCAGCTTCACGCCAGGCTTGTAACCGGAGGGCAGGATGAACAGCAGCAGCGAGGCGGCCAGGCCGATCGCGGCGTCGGCGATGGTGACGGACCAGCCGAAGTTGTCGATGAGGATCGGCACGAAGATCCAGCACAGCGCGGCACCGGCGAAGACGATCGCGGTGACGGCCTCGGGCTGGTGCATCTTGCCTAGCTTCTTGATCTCCTCGCGGATGAGCTCCTTGCCGCCGGGGATCTCCTTCATCTCGGGCTTGAACGCGGTGACCAGCACCAGCCACGCGATGATGAGGAAGACCACGGCGATCGGCACGCCGACGAGCATCCACTGGCCGAAGCCAATCTCGATGCCGTGATTGTTGGACATGTAGGCGACGAGCAGGGCGTTCGGCGGGGTGCCGATGATGGTGCCGACCGATCCGATCGACGCCGAGTAGGCGATGGCGAGCATCAGGGCGGTGGCGAAGTTGCGCTGGTTGCGCATGCCGCCGACGGTCTCGGCGGTCAGCTGCAGCACGGACATGCCGATCGGCAGCATGACCACGGCGGTCGCGGTGTTGGAGACCCACATCGACAGGAAGCCGGTGGCCAGCATGAAGCCGAGCACGAGCCGCTTGGGCTGGGTGCCCACGGCGTTGACGACGGTCAGCGCGAGCCGGCGGTGCAGGTTCCAGCGCTGCATGCCGAGCGCGAGGATGAAGCCACCCATGAACAGGAAGATCGTGGGTTCGGCGTAGGAGGAGGAGATCTCGCCGAACTCGATGACCTGGAGCAGCGGGAACGCGACCAGCGGCACCAGGGCGGTGGCGGCCAGCGGGATGGCCTCGGTCATCCACCAGGCGCCCATGAGCACGGCGACGGCGGCGGTGATCCGCATCGCGCTGCCGGTGTAATCGACGCCGTCCTCGGCGTAGGCGTCGTTGATGCGCTCGGCCGCGCCGTCCGGGAAGATCAGGTAGATGACGACGGCCAGCAGCAGGCCGACGATCAGGCCGGTCACCCGCCGGCGGATGTCCTTGAAGTCTGGGGTGCGGGAGTCCTCGCCTACTGCGTGTGAGGAACTCTCTTGGACCTTGGGTGTGGTCATGGCTACGGCGTCCTTCGTGCTGGGGGTCCCGAGTTTTTCCGGGGGTTTTCCCGTGGGTGACCGCGCCTCCCGCCCAGGGAGGCCAGCACCTCCCGCCCGGGGAGGTCAACGGGGTGGACGTCGATATTCTCCACCACCGGCGGTTACGATAATGATCCTAACCACCGGAACACCGGACTCCCAGACGCCTCACACTCCCGCCCCACCTGTCACACATATGCGCAGGTCCGCCCGGTCAGGCGAACCTGGGTGCGGGGGTGGTGCCACCCCCGAAGCGGACGAAATAAATACACCCGGATTTCCGACGTCCCGCCGCTCGCCGCCGGCGCCCACCCGCGCCCATCGCGCAGATCACCCACGGCCCCACACCCCGCCGCGAACCCACCGCACACCTCACCCACCGCCGCTCCCCTGCCACCCGCACCCGCCGCGCGCCGCAGGCGCGCGGCCGCCCCACGCCGGACGGCGCACGGGACGCGCACGGGGTGGGGCGGGACGTCGGCAATCGAAGGTCAGAGGCCGAGCACGGAGATGGCGATGAGGAAGTAGATGATCAGGCCGGTGGCGTCGCAGAAGGTGGAGATGAACGGGTTGGAGAAGACCGCGGGGTCGGCGCCGACGGACTTGGCAACGATCGGCATCGCACCGCCGACGGTCGCGGACATCGTGCACACGGCCAGCAGGGTACAGCCGATCACGGCGCCGATCGGCACGCCGTAGACGAGCGCGGCCAGGCAGAAGCCGATCGCGCCGAGCAGCACGCCCATCATCAGGCCCACGCGCAGCTCGCGCCACATGACCTGCAGGATGTCGCGCTTGCGCACGTCGCCGAGCGCCAGCGCGCGGGTGACCGTCGTGGCCGCCTGGTTGCCGGTGTTGCCGCCGGTGCCCGTGAGCAGCGGGATGAACAGCGAGAGCGTGACCACCTTCGACAGCGTCTCCTCGAAGACGTCGAGGACCTGCACGGTCAGGATCGCCGAGACCGCCAGCACCAGCAGCCACACCACGCGCGAGCGCACCAGCTTGGCCACCGGGGTGGACAGGTAGGGCTGCTGCAGCGGCTCGGAACCGCCGGAGCGCGCGGAGTCCTCGCTGTCCTCCTCCTCGACGATGTCCTGGGCGTCGTCCCAGGTCAGAAGCCCGACGAGGCGGTCGGTGTCGTCGACGACGGGCAGGGCGAGGTAGTCGAGCGGCAGGAACCAGCGGGCGGTGTCCTCGGCGTCGTCGTGCGCGCGGCAGTAGACGGGCTCGTTCATGATCTCGGCCAGGCGCGTGTCGTCGTCGGCGGTGAAGATCTCGGTGAAGGAGCAGAAGCCCTCGAGCTTGCGGTCGTGGGCGACGACGGGCACCGCGTAGATCGTCTCGACGTCCTCGGCGGAGCGGCGCAGCTTCTCCAGCGCCTGCGCGGCCGTCATCGTCGAGTAGATCGTGGCGACCTCGGGGCTCATGCGGCGGCCGACCGAGCCCTTCGGGTAGCCCATGACGACCTCGGTGACGTGCGATTCGCCGGGGTCGAGCTGGCGCAGCAGGGCCTCGGCGATCTCCGCGGGCAGCTCGTCGAGCAGCGAGACGCGGTCGTCGGGGTCGAGCTCGTCGAAGAACTCGTAGATGTCGCGGTTCTGCAGCGCGCCGATCAGGTCGGCCTGGTGGCGCGGGTCGAGCGCGTCGAAGACCTCGATGGAGCGGCGCCGGCTGAGCAGGCGCAGCACCAGGGCCGCGCGGGTGGGGTCGCTGCGCTCGACGAGGGCGACGACGTCCTGGATCGGGGGTTCGGCCAGCCGGGCGGCGAGTTCGTGGGCCTGCTCGGGGCGCAGGCTGTCGGCGCGCAGGATGCGCTTGAGTCCGTCAAGATCCCAGGTTTCGGTGACGCCCACGGCGCACCTCCCGTCTGTCATGGTGCTTGTCCCCCGCCGCGTCCACCGACGCCGCGGCACGAATGAGGCCCCGCGCCCGCCGACTCTAACCGGCGGCCACGAGGCCGTCACTTCATGGTGGTGCGCCCGGAGGGATTCGAACCCCCAACCTTCTGATCCGTAGTCAGATGCTCTATCCGTTGAGCTACGGGCGCGTGGCGGAGACGAGAGGATTTGAACCTCCGGACCTCATCACAAGGTCAACTCCTTAGCAGGGAGCCCCATTCGGCCGCTCTGGCACGTCTCCTGACCGTCCGACTCGAAGTCGGACTGCGTAGAGCCTACCGGAGCGTCGCGTGCGAATTCAAACTTGCTTGACGACGTCCCGGGGCACCCGCCCAGCGCGCACCTGCGGCGTGGGTGGGGGCGGCGCTGTCCGGGCCCCGGGGACTGGGCGGGCGCGGCGCCGGCCGGGCCGGGCGTCCGGTGGTGGGCCCGCCGGGGCGGGCGTCCGGGCGGCGCCGGTGCTTCGGTGCACGCAACCGGTACTAGGGTGAATCCCATGATCCGCCCTGACCTGGACACGCTGCCCTCCTACGCCCCCGGCCGCAAGCTCGCCGACGCCCTGAAGCTCTCCTCCAACGAGGTGACCTTCCCGCCGCTGAAGGCCGCCGTCGACGCGATGGCCGAGGCCGCCGCCGGCGCCAACCGCTACCCCGCCATGCCCGCCGCCGAGCTGACCGCCGCGCTGGCCGACCACCTGAGCCTTTCCCCGGAGCAGGTCACCGTCGGCTGCGGCTCCTCCGCGCTGTGCCTGCAGCTGCTGCAGGCGACCACCCGTGAGGGCGACGAGGTCATCTACCCGTGGCGCAGCTTCGAGGCCTACCCCATCTTCGTGCAGGTCGTCGGCGCGACGTGCGTGCCGGTGGAGCTCACGGAGACCGGCCGACTGGACCTCGACGCGATGGCCGCCGCCGTGACCGAGCGCACCAGCGTGATCTTCGTGTGTAACCCGAACAACCCCTCGGGCCAGACGATCACGCGCGCCGAGTTCGCCGAGTTCATGGACAAGATCCCGGAGCGGGTCACCGTGGCCCTCGACGAGGCGTACTTCGAGTTCAACCGCGCCGAGGACACCCCGGTCGCCACCGAGGAGATCGCCGCGCGGCCGAACGTGGTGGGGCTGCGCACCTTCTCCAAGGCCTACGGCCTGGCCGGCGCCCGCGTGGGCTACGCCTTCGGCGAGCCGGGCATCATCGACGCGATGACCAAGGTCGGGGTGCCTTTCGCGGTCTCCGCCCCGGCGCAGGCCGGCGCGCTGGCCTCGCTGAACTCGGCGGACGCGCTGATGGAGCGCGTCGAGGGGATCGTCGCCGACCGCGACCGGGTCTCCGACGCACTGGGCACCGCGCCGACCCAGGCGAACTTCGTGTGGCTGCCCACCCCGGCCGGCGACGCGGACTACCCGCGGCGGGTCTCCGAGGCGCTGGCCGGGCACGGCGTGGTGGTCCGCGCCTTCCCCGAGGGCGTGCGCGTGACCGTGAGCACGCCCGAGGAGAACGACCGGCTGCTCGAGGCCTGGCGCGCCGCGGGGCTGTAGGTCCCGGGCCGCACCCGGCCGCAGTCCCGGGCCGCACCCGGCCGCGCGAAACCCCCTCACCGCGGCCGGGTTCTCTCCTACACTCACGAGGCATGAGCCACTCCCCCGCCTCCCCCACCCGTGCCGTCATCGTCCGCGAGCTCAAGCAGCCCGCGCAACTGACCGAGGTCGACCTGGACGCCGTCGAGGTCGCCGACGGTGACCTGCTCATCGACGTCGCCTACTCCTCCCTGAACTACAAGGACGCCATGGCGCTGGCCGGCAACCCCGGCATCGTGCGCACCACCCCGCTGATCCCCGGTATCGACGCCGTGGGCACGGTCCTCGAGGCCCCCGGCGGTGAGTTCCGCCCCGGCCAGACCGTCGTCGTCAACGGTGCGGGCCTCGGTGAGCGCCGCGACGGCGGCTATGTCGCACGCACGTCGGCCCCCGCGACGTCGGCAATCGCGGTGCCGGACCGCTTCGACGCGCGCCAGGCCGCCGCGATCGGCACGGCCGGGTTCACCGCGGCGCTGTGCGTGCAGGCGCTGGTCGACCACGGGGTGACCGCCGGCGACGCGCCGGTGCTGGTCACGGGCGCGACCGGCGGGGTGGGCAGCATCGCGCTGCACCTGCTGACCGGGCTGGGCCTGGACACGGTGGCGCTGACCGGGCGGGTCGACGAGCACGGCGACTACCTGCGCGGGCTCGGTGCCGGCGAGATCCTCGACCGCGCCGACTTCGCCGAGCAGGGCAAGCCACTGCAGAAGGCGCGCTTTTCCGGGGTGGTCGACACCGTCGGCTCGCACACGCTGGTCAACGCGGTCGCGCAGCTCAAGTGGGGCGGCGTCACGGCGGCCTGCGGCATGGCGCAGGGCCCGGACCTGCCCGGCTCGGTGCTGCCGTTCATCCTGCGCGGCGTCACGCTGGTCGGCGCGAATTCCGTGGACGCCCCGGCTGAGCTGCGCAAGCGCGCCTGGGCGCTGCTGGCCCGGCACCTGGACACGGAGGTTCTCGAGTCGCTGACCGAGGAGATCGACCTGTCCGAGGTCATCGACGCGGGCTCCGAGCTGCTGGCCGGCCGGCGCCACGGGCGCACGGTGGTACGCGTCGCCGATTGACGACGCCGCGCGGGTCGGCGTTGTGTGAATGGCGCGGGTCGGCGCGTGGTGACGTGAAAAGACCGCCCCGCGGATCCCGGTGGACCCGCGGGGCGGTCGCTCGCGCGGAGGCGGGGGGATTTGAACCCCCGGACGGTTGCCCGTCGCCGGTTTTCAAGACCGGTGCATTCGGCCGCTCTGCCACGCCTCCCTGCCCCCGGAACAATACCGAAGCGGGGCTCGACGACCCGCATGGGCCCGCCCGTGGACCAGGCTGCACCGGCGTCGGGACCGGGTCCGTGCCGGCGTCGGGGCGAGGTCTGCGCCCGGGGGCGGAAACGGTGGCCGCGGCCCCGCGGTCGCCTTTAGGGTGGGGCGGTATGAAGGCCATCACACAAAAGGACCCGAACGACCCGACCTCCCTCGTCCTCGAGGACGTCGCCGACCCGGTGCCCGATGCCGGCGAGATCCTGGTCAAGGTGCACACCGCCGGGGTCAACCGCGGTGACCTGCTCCAGGCCCGGGGCCACTACCCGCCGCCGCCCGGGGCCTCCGAGATCATCGGCATGGAGTGCTCGGGCACCGTCGTTGCGAACGACACCGGTAAAGGGCCTGCGGTCGGCTCCGAGGTCGGCTGTTTGCTGGCCGGCGGCGGCTACGCGGAGCTGGTCGCCGTGCCGGTCGGGCAGACCGCGCCGCTGCCTGCGGGGCTGAGCCTGGCGGAGACCGGCTCGATCATGGAGGTCACCTGCACCGCCTGGTCGAACCTCGGGATGGCCGCCGGCCTGCGCCCCGGCACGGCCGAAGGCAAGAAGGTGCTGGTCCACGGCGGATCCGGCGGCGTCGGCTCCTTCGCGGTGCAGCTGCTGCACGCGCTCGGCTGCGAGGTGGCGGTGACGGCGGGTTCGGCGGAGAAGCTCGAGTACTGCCGTGAGCTGGGTGCCTCGAAGCTAATCAACTACCGCGAGCAGGACTTCGCCGAGGAGCTCAAGGGCTGGGCCGACGTCATCCTCGACATCATGGGCGCGAAGTACCTCAAGGGCAACATCCGGGCGCTCGCGCCGGACGGGCAGCTGGTGATCATCGGGATGCAGGGCGGTACGAAGGCGGAGATCAACCTGGCGCCGCTGCTGCCGAAGCGGCTGACGGTGCGCGGCACGACGCTGCGGGCGCGCCCGGTCGAGGGCAAGGCGGAGATCGTGGCCGACGTGGTGGAGAACGTGTGGCCGCTGATCGCGGACGGGTCGATCACCCACCGCGTGCACGAGACCTTTCCGCTGGCCGAGGCCGCCCGGGCCCACGCCGCGCTCGACTCCGGCGAGGTGACGGGCAAGCTCGCGCTGCGGGTGGAGAGCTGAGGGAGGGGTCTTAGGCCTGTTGACCGGGTATCCGGGGCCGGTTTTCCGGTGAGTCTGGGGCCGGCCCGGGGTCGGCCCGGGCTTTCGGGTCTCCAGCCGAGGTCCGGCGACGCGGTTTTCCGGTCAGCCCGGGGCCGGTCCGACTTTTTGTGTCATCCCAGAACTCCGCTCGGATGCCGACCTGGGGAAACGCGGTTCGTTGAAAGCCCCCATGACACATTTTCCCGGTCCCCCCTGCTATCCCCGGTCGCCCCCTGCTATCCCCGGTCGCCGGTACCTCTCACTCACGCACACTCCCGGAATTCCGCCGACTCACGCACAGTCACGGAGATCCGGCGGCAGATGCCGACTGCCGCTCCCGGTCGGGTACCGGACTCCCCGGTCCCACTGCTCCGGGGACGGTGGCGGGGCCCAGAACCGCCGGTCCACCGGTCTTCCCCTCACCTGGAGCGCCCGGTGGAGGTCCTTCACCCCGAAGAGAGCGCTCGGATCCCGCAGTGTCTCGGCGTCGAGGTGGCGCAGCACCATGCCCAAGTTGTGGAAGCCACGGCTGCGGTGAAGCTCGCGCAGGGCAGTGTTCCTCCCCTCCGCCCCCGTCGTCTTCGCCGCTCCCTCGTATTCCAGGATCATCCCGACGTCCGGGAAGAAGAAGTCCACTCTCCCGATGAACACCCCGTCCCCGTCGAAGATCGACACCTGACGCAGGGGTGCCGGCAGGCCGACGGCGGCGATGTGCAGCGCCGAGATGCTCTCGGCCGGTGATTCGCCGTAGGGAGTGGCGATCTCCCGCGCCTTCCTCGCATACGGCATCCCTGGTGTCCCGGCCAAGAGGTCCAGTTGGACGTCCAGGTCATGTCCGGTCAGCCTCCCCTCGTGCCAGGCGTTCTCGAGAGGAACCAGCCCCGCCGCCGCGCCGTCGAACCGGGCCGCGTCGAGAGCAGCCCGGACCGGGGAGACCACGCGGACCGGCATCCCCGCCACCGTCGTAACGCTCGTCGGGAAAGTGCCACCGGTCTTCGGCCGGTGCAGGCGTACTCCCGGCAGCCGTCTCGGACGGCGGCCCTCGGGAAGGTAGAGGTCGATGCGCATCTGCCCCGGCCCACTCCAGGTCGACAGCCCCATCGCGAGTGCCGCGGCCTGCCCCGTCAGCACACCGCCAGGCACTGCGTGCTGAAGAGCCGCGACTCTGAGGAACAACCTCTGCTTCGGGGTGAGCCGGCGCCAGTCCTTGGAAAGCACATAGGCCCCCTTGGCCAGCTTGATCAACTTCGATTCCCCGTGAGTGTCCCGCCGCCGCAGCTTCTCCTGCTGCCAGGAGGAGAGCCTGTCGGTCAGGATCAGCG
This sequence comes from Corynebacterium frankenforstense, assembly GCF_030211955.1. Lineage (GTDB taxonomy): Bacteria > Actinomycetota > Actinomycetes > Mycobacteriales > Mycobacteriaceae > Corynebacterium > Corynebacterium frankenforstense_A. The sequence goes on from NZ_JASODI010000006.1 coordinate 32,550, forward strand.
CCGCCCCGAAATCCATGACTCCACCCCAGCAGATGATGGGCCGGGAAGGTATCCCCCAAAGTCGGGACTGTGGATACCGCTTCCCGATCACAGCGGTCTTCCACAGGCGAGCGGAGCTATCCCGCGCGGGCCGCCGGCGGGTGCTATCGGCTGTCCTGCCACCGTGGAACGACTCTCCTGCCGCCAGAGAACGGCTCTCGAGCCACCGAGGACCGACTTTTTGTGTCATTCCAGAACTCCGCTCGGATGCCGACTTGGGAAAACGCGGTTCGTTGAAATCCCCCACGACACATTTTCCCGGTTGGGGCGCTTCGCGGCCCCGATCCTGGGCCACCAGGGCACCACTCCGGCGGGGCGCTACACCGGCGGGCCCGAGAAGCAGCAGCCGAACGCCACCGCGATGACCACGAAGGGCGCGGCCACGGCCAGCAGCGCCGCCAGGAACAGGTCGTATTTCTTCCTCGTGACCGCCAGATAGCAGTTCGCGGCGAAGACCCCGACCAGGACCGCGCAGGTCACGATGACGGCCGGCCACCACCAGTCCCGGCCGATGATCCAGAAGAGGTAGCCGACCACGTAGGCGAGGACGGTGAGTCCCCAGCCGATCAGACGAGGCGAGCGGGTCAGCAGAGAATCGCGGTTCGGAGAACCGCCGTCCGAGGAACCACCGTCGGGGCCTTTATCGACCGAATGCGACTCGACCATGGTGCGCCTCCCGGAACATGCGTGCTGCGCTTCTAGGAATAGGCACACAATAAGTGAGCTAGGTCTCGCTCACAAGGGGTCGCGGAGGCACCAGCGCCACGCCCACGGAGCCAACTGCCCCGCTGACCCCGCGGGACCCGCGAGCCCCGACCCAGCGAGGCCAGCGAGGCCACCGCGCCCCGCACCCACAAACCCCGCGGTCTAAGCCAGCGAGGCCACCACGCGGGTCAGGTGCTCGATGTCGTGGCTCTGGTTGAACGGCGCCAGCGAGACCGTCACGGCCCCGCCGACCTCGTCGGCGCCCATGTCGGAGAGCAGCCCGCCGGTCGGCGCGACCGTGGTGACCAGGCCGTTGTCCAGCAGCCGGCGGTGCACCGTCTCGGCGGGCACGCCGCGCACGGCGAAGGAGATCCGCGGCACGCGGTCGACCCGCGAGCCCTGCGCGACCTCGCCGGTGACGCCCAGGATGTGCACCGCGGGCAGCGAGCCGATGAAGGTCACCAGGTCGCGGCTCAGCGAGCGCAGGTAGGCGGCCATCTCGGTCGCCGAGCGCACCAGCCGGTCGCGCCGCGGCCCGCCGGCGCCACCGCGCGCCCCGGAACCGCCGCCGGCACCGGCACCCGAACCCTCCGGGCGCGCCAGCGCCGCGAGGTGCTCCACCAGCGGCGCCACGCCGCCGGCCAGCCCCTCGGAGACGGGGAACTCGAGGCTGCGGTTTGTGCCGCGCTCGGCGGCCGGGTCCACCGGGTCGAGGCGGCGCAGCATCAGCTCGTCGCGGAAGACCAGCGCCGCCAGCTGCGGCCCGCCCAGGCGCGCGAGGTCCACGCCGACGATGTCGGTGCCCCACTCGCCCATGTCCACCGGGCGGTAGGCCGCGTACGTGGTGGCGTCGACGAGCACCCACAGCCGGGCGGCGCGGTGCGCGGCGTCGACGATCTCGGCGACCGGGGTGACGGTGCCCAGAAGCTCGTGCGCCGCGGGCAGCGAGACCAGACGGGTGCCCGGCTCGACCAGGCGCTCGTACTGGTAGGCCGGCAGCTCACCGGTGCCCAGGTCGGGCTGCGCCCAGCGCACGTGGTCGGTGGCGGCGGCGAGCTGGTGACTCAGCTCGGGCCGGTCGAGGTTGGTCAGCAGCACGCTCGAGCCGCGCCGCCACATCGGCCGCATCGCGCGCGCGAGCGTCGCGTAGAGCTGCTCGAGGCTGGAGCCGAGCACGACCTTCTCCGGCGAGGAGCCGACCAGGTCCGCCACGGCCAGGCGCGCGGCCGTCAGGTGGAGCTCGCCTTCGAAGCCGCCGCCGGTGGTGCGCGTGTGCGAGCCGACGCGCCCGGTGGTCGGCGGCAGGGGCGCGGCGGACGTGCGGAAGGCACGCGCGACCCCGGCGGCGACCCGCTCGGGGATCTGGGGCCGGTCGTGCGCGTTCAGGTACGTCCAGCCGTCACCCAGCGACACGTACTGACCGCGCACCTCCGCGACGTCGTAGACCATGGTTCTCCTGACGAGAGTGTGCGCTGTAGTCCCCACCAGTATGCCCGCCCCCGCCCGCCGCGCCACATCGCCAGGTCAGGGCGGGCATGGGTGACGACCAGCACATAATGTGATCCGTCACTGACCGCCATTCACTTTCCGACGTCGCGCCGGGCGACGTCCCCACGCACCCGCGGCGTCGGCGCGCACGACGCCGCGCGGCGCGGCGTCGTCAAGCACGCCACGGCTCACGATCCGCCCACCCCGCCCGCTAGGCTTGGGTGCCGTGCAGGAACAAACACGTACCCAGCAACTGCGCGCGGACCTGGCGCGGATGACGTCGGAGCCCGAGGGCGAGGCCCCCGCCTCGCAGTCGCGCACGATGAAGGCCGCCTGGGCCGACCTGGTCCGGGGGCTCGGCCAGCATGAGCTGTGGCTTTTGCTGGGCTGGCAGGACATCAAGCAGCGCTACCGGCGCAGCGTGCTCGGCCCGCTGTGGATCACCATCGCCACCGGCGTCATGGCGCTCGCCCTCGGCCTGCTGTACTCGGTGCTGTTCAAGGTTCCGATCGCGGAGTTCCTGCCGCACGTGACCGTCGGCCTGATCATGTGGGGGTTCATCTCCGGGTGCATCAAGGAGGGCGCGGACATCTTCATCGACAACGAGGGGCTGATCAAGCAGCTGCCCTCGGCGCTGTCGGTGCACGTCTACCGCCTGGTGTGGAAGCAGACGCTCTTCCTGGCGCACAACATGGTCATCTGGCTGATCCTGGTGCTGATCTTCCCGCGCAACCTGGGCTGGGACCTGCTGCTGGCGATCCCGGCGTTCGCCCTGCTGATCATCAACGGGGTGTGGGTGGCGATGTTCTTCGGCATCGTGGCCACCCGCTACCGCGACATCTCGCCGCTGCTGGAGGCGGGCACGCAGCTGCTCTTCTACGTCACCCCGATCGTGTGGATGACCTCGACGCTGCAGGAGAACATGGCGGAGATGGGCTCGCGGGCCAAGCTCGCCCAGCTCAACCCGCTCTACCACTACCTGGAGATCGTGCGTGCGCCCCTGATCGGCGCCCCGCTGCCCGCCTACCACTGGTGGATCGTCATCGGGTTCACGGTCTGCGGCGTGATCCTGGCGCTGATCGCGATGCGCCAGTGGCGCTTCCGGGTCTCGTACTGGGTCTAGGTCTAGGCGGATAAGGAGCACATCATGGTTTCCATCGACACCCACCACGCGTGCGTGGACTTCCCGATCTTCGACGCGAAGACCCGCTCGCTGAAGAAGGCGTTCCTGGGCGCGGCCGGCGGCGCGATCGGCCGCAACACGGACAACGTGGTCGTCGTCGAGGCGCTCAAGGACGTCAACCTGCACCTGCGCGAGGGCGACCGCGTCGGGCTCGTCGGCCACAACGGCGCGGGCAAGTCGACGCTGCTGCGGCTGCTCTCGGGCATCTACGAGCCGACCCGGGGTTCCGCGTCGGTGCGCGGGCGCGTCGCGCCGGTCTTCGACCTGGGAGTGGGCATGGACCCGGAGATCTCGGGGTACGAGAACATCATCATCCGCGGGCTCTTCCTGGGCCAGACGCGGCGGTCGATGAAGAGGAAGATGGACGAGATCGCGGAGTTCTCCGAGCTCGGCGAGTACCTCAACATGCCGCTGCGCACGTACTCGACCGGTATGCGCGTGCGCCTGGCGCTGGGCGTGGTCACCTCGATCGAGCCGGAGATCCTGCTTCTCGACGAGGGCATCGGCGCCGTCGACGCCGCCTTCATGGCCAAGGCGCGCGTGCGCCTGCAGGAGATGGTCAAGCGTTCGGGCATCCTGGTCTTCGCCTCGCACTCGAACGACTTCCTGGCGCAGCTGTGCAACACGGCAGTGTGGATCAACCACGGCGAGGTGCACCGCACGGGCCTGGTCGACGAGGTCGTCGAGGCCTACGAGGGCCCCGAGGCCGGCGCTCACATGCGCCGGATGGTCCGTCAGTTCCAGGGCGAGGACGCCGCCGTGTCCGTGGCTCCCGAGGACGAGGAGGCCCACGCCCGTGCGTTGGGCCTCGCGATTGACGACGCCGCGTCCCCCGCCCCGGGTGCGGACGCGTCCGGTTCCGGCGACGAGGCGTAGGCCGGCTAGCGCCGGCGGGGGCCGGCGGGGGAGCCGGCGGATCTCCTCGCCGACTTTCGTTGTTCCGCACCTCGAGCGCCTTAGACTCGGTACCACCACAGACTCGGCACGACCACCGCCGGCAGAGGGAGGCGAACCATGTCCAGCCCGACTTCCCCGCTTCGCTACGTCGTCCTCACCCGTGAGGAACCACTCGACGAGATCGACCGCATCCTTGAACGGGTCGGCATGACCGAAGACGAGCTGGGCGAGCTGGGCGAGAGCTCCCTTCTCTCCGAATCCGAGTACACGGATTGGCGACGCCTCGATGGACCCCGCTGGTTGACGCGGCCCGACGCGGAGTGATCCCGTGAGCGCCAGAGACGATCGAGAAGTTCCCGGCGCCATCAGTGACTTTCTGTCGTCTTTGACCACGTCACTGGAGTTCTTCACTGATTGCCGCGTGGAGCTCGAGATCACCCGGCTCGAGAGCATCAACGACTTCTCTATCGCGCCACCCCGGAACGAAGAGGAGAAGGGCAGGCCGACGTCACAACTTGTCGCGCTCACTGCTTACGACGCGATTGCGGAACACCCGGTCGCGCTTCTGGGGCTTGATCTCAATTTCCGCGGATTCATCAGTGATCGACACGGCGACCTCACGATTTCGCAGTCCACGATCGCTGTGTGGCCACTCGCCAAGCGGAGAGGAACTCAGCTTTTCCGCTACGACTACCTACGCAAACCCGGCAGGGAAATTCCGGCGGCATATCTCCAAGTCGCAGCGCATCGAGATCAGTTCACCCACCTTCTCGGTTTCCCGGGACGAGGAACCCATCGATCCAGGGGACGCGCCAAACGAGACCTTTCCGCCAAAGTCCCCTCGGTCGCCGAATATCATTTCCCGCTCGGAGGCCCTCGCTTTCGCCCCTGCCTCGAAGACATCCTCGAGTCGCTGCGCGCCGAATTCGGTCTGGAGGTCGACACAAACAAGTGGAAAACCACACCTCGAAAAGCTCGTGACGAGTGGCACCGCATCCAGCTGACGGCCGCGATTCTCGACGATCCCCGCGTGGCCGCCGAGATTCTCTCCCGGTACACCAACTCGGAAATCGTCCTCGACGAAGAAAAGCTGCCTCAGCCCCGCTCTCCTCACTCCTGGTAGCTGGCCCGCGCGAAAGCTGAACGGCCCGTAGCCGAAGCCTCCGCAGAGTCCGAGGACAACAGCTGCGCAGATACTTTTTGGTACACAAATGGCGGTATTTTTATAAATAGCATTCACTTCGGCATATTTACGAAGTGACCTTTGCAATCGCCGATAAATCCCTGAACGCGCTCGCGGCTCAGGTTCACCTCTTTGAGAGGATCTTCTCCATGAAGAAGCGCCTGATCGCCGTCGTCGCCGGCGCCACCATGCTGACCTCCGTCCAGGTCGCGCAGGCCGAGGAGGCCACCCCGGGCACCCCAGGAGAGTTCGCCTCTCACATCGGCGAGATCGTCAATCGGACCCAGAAGTACCCCAACTGGAACCACGGTACGGAGTGCCCCCGCTTTCAAGGGCTCCTGAGAAACCGCTCTCGAGCAGCAGCCGGGCAAGACCACAGATCAGAGCTCAAGGAGCACGACGACTGGCGGACCGCGGTCGGCTCCTCGATCGAGAACGACGCCAAGCAGAACTACCCTGAGGGCACCACCTGGGACATCCTGTGGGGCGTCGGTATCGCCACCGGCATCGTCGCTCCCCTGGGCGCGCTCGTCCAGGGCCTCGGCCTCCCGATCCCGGGCCTAGGCCGTCAACTCGGTTCTTTCGAGTCACCTGTAACCCGGCCCGTCGCTCCCTGCGGCGCGGCGGGGTTTCCTGCGACCACCACCCGTGCAGATGGCCACCTGAGAGCCACCCGGATAATCTTGTAACCCAGTCGTCCCGAAAGGAAGCCCATGAAGAAGCGTCTTCTCGCCGCCGTGATCGCCGGCGCCACCATGCTCTCCACCGTCCAGGTCGCCCAGGCCGCGGACAACGTTCCGCAGTCCACGGCCCCGGGCACCACCGCGGGCGCAGGCGCGAACGACAAAACCGACGCCGAGAAGGACCCCTTTCTCGACGGACTGGACCGCTACGGCAAGCTCCCTGAGATCGGCAAGCTCCGCGAGGAGCACCCCGAGTGGGCCGAGGGCAACGGCAAGAAGACCAGCGAGCCCTTCAACGGCTCTTCGGCGCTAAGCTCTGAGCGCAGCGACCTCGAGAAGGGCAAGGCCGCCGCCGATTGGTGGTCGATCGCCGGTTCCTCGGTGAAGAACGACGCCGAGAAGGACTACAAGGTGGGCACCACCTACGACATCCTGGCCGGCACCGGCATCGCCGCCGCGGTCATCGCCGTGCTCGGCAGCGTCGCCAACTTCTTCCTCAACGGCGGCCAGCTCCCGCCCCTGCCGCAGATCCAGCTGCCCGGTCTCCCGCAGTAGATCCCTCGTCCGCGCCCCCCACGCACGGGCGAGTTGGGCGACCGCCGAGCGGTGCGCCCCGGCCCCACCCACGTCGCGCGGCGCGGGCGGCGCGCCGGCGACCGTGTGCCAGAATTGAGCCCATGGAGATCCCGCCGCTCAACCGCGAAAACCCGACGATGGCCGTCATCGTCACCCACCACCGCGCCGAAATGCTGCGCAACTCGCTGAAGGTCGTCGCGGACCAGACGCACCGCGTCGAGCGGATCATCGTCGTCGACAACGACAATGAAGAAGCTGTGCGCGACGCCGTCAATCACATCGCCGGGGACCGCGGGGTCTACCTGTCCAGCCGCACCAACCTCGGCGGCGGAGGCGGATTCGCCTACGGGTTCCTCACCGCGCTCGCGCTCGGCGCCGGCGCCGTGTGGTGCGCCGACGACGACGGCCGGCCCGCCGACGAGCACGTGCTGGAGAAGCTCTTCGACGCCGCCGAGGCCCACGGCCTGCACGAGGTCTCGCCCGTGGTCTGCAACATCGACGACACCGACCGGCTCGCCTTCCCGCTGCGTCAGGGGCTGACGTGGAAGCGTCGACGCTCGGAACTCGAGGGCGACCTGGTCGAGGGCATCGCCAGCCTCTTCAACGGCGCGCTGATCTCCGCGCGCGCGATGGAGGTCATCGGCGTGCCGGACTACCGGCTGTTCATCCGCGGCGACGAGGTCGAGTACCACCGCCGCCTGGTGCGCTCGGGGCTGTCCTTCGGCACCGCGCTGAACACGGCGTACCTGCACCCGGACGGCTCGGCGGAGTTCCGCCCGATCCTCGGCGGGCGGATGCACACACAGTACCCGGACAACGAGAACAAGCGCTTCTTCACCTACCGCAACCGCGGCTACCTGATGAACCAGCCCGGCATGCGCCGGCTGCTGCCGCAAGAGTACGCGCGCTTCGGCTGGTTCTTCCTGGTGCAGCGTCGCGACCCGAAGGGGTTCCGCGAGTGGCTGCGGCTGCACCGGCTGGGCCGGCGCGAGCACTTCGAGCGGCCCTAGCGGGGCTTTTCGGCCCCAGGTCGGCCATCGGGCTCGGGCCGGCCCTCGGGCTCGGGTGCACCGTGGTCGAGGCCGGCCCCGGGCTCGCCGAGCTCCCCGCCCGTCTCGTCCCCGCGGCGCCGCTGCAGGAACAGCGCGGCCGAGGCGCCGAGCAGCACCGCGATCGGGCTGAGCGCCACCAGTTCCGCCACGCGCAGAAAGGTCGCCAGTCCCCCGGTGCCGATGGCCGCCGAGTAGACCAGCGACCACACCGCACGCACCGCCAGGTAGGCCAGCGCGCCGCTGAGCGCGATGCGCGCGTGCCCGCGGCGCTTGCCGGAGGTGCGCCGGAAGATGAACCAGGACACCGTAGCCAGGCCCAGGCCCGCGGCGACGCCGATGAACTCGACGCTGGCCATCACCCAGCTGATCGAGCTGCGCACGCCGCTGCCGAGCTCCGCGAACGAGTCGCCCATGAGCACGACGACGACCACGGCCAGGACGGCGGAGAGCACCCCGGCGCAGACCAGCTCGGCCCGGCGCGCGCGCACGGCGGTCATCGGCGGCTCCTCTCCTCGTGTTCCCGACCCGGTGATTCCTCCCCGAGACTACCGGGCGGGACGCGAGAGGTCAGATCAGCGGGCGCCGCGGAAGATGATGGTGCGCTGGATGACGAAGTTGGCCACCGTGGCCGTGCCCTGAGAGACGACGAACGCGATCAGCGTGGACAGCCAGTCCGGCAGCCCCCAGCCGGCCAGCAGGATGAAGCCGTACTTGTAGCCGCCGACGTTGATCAGGTACGTCACGCTGTAGAGCAGGCAGACCGCCAGGAAGCGGCGGACGGAAGGCTCGGCGCGGAAGGTCCAGCGCCGGTTGATCATGTAGGCGCTCAGCGTGCCGAAGATGAAGCCGACCGTGCGCGAGACCGCCAGGCTCTGCCCGAACAGGTACTGCATCACGGCGGTGAAGCTCAGGTCCACCACCGCCGAGGCGACGCCCGAGATGATGAAGCGGACCGCCTGGGTGCGCAGGCTGGATTCGTCGGTGCCCTTGATCACGGTCGTCTGCCTGCCTGAGTGGTGCTCCTCGTGGCCGGTCGGTTCGGTGCGGGAGTCGTCCTCACGTGCGTCGCGCATGGTGGGAAAGCCTAGTCCACCGGGGCCGCACCGCCCGCGAGCAGCGCACGGTAGAGGTCCAGGCGGCCGACCGGCGGGAGGCGGTCGGGGCCGTAGCCGCCGTGCGCGGCGAGCCGGTCGAGCGAGTCCCGGCACAGCCCACGGATCTCGTCGGCCTCCAGGTTGCCGCCGCCGGGGGCGGTCCAGCCGAGGGCGGCCATCGTGGTGGTGATCACTTCGTCGGTCAGTTCCTCGTCGGACAGGCACGTCAGCGCGAGCACGGTCGCCCAGAAGGCGTCGGTGCCGCGCTGGTCGTGCTCGAGGGGCAGCTCGGCGAGCGGCACTAGCACGTCCGCGGCGCCGTCTGCGCCGGGGCCCGCGCCCGTGCGCGCACGGGTGTGGGACGCGACGTCGTCAATCCGCTCCGGCCAGGAGGAGGCCGCCGCGGTGAGGTCGAGGGCCTGCAGCAGGGGCACGAAGTCGAAGAGCCCGCTGCGCGAGATCAGCCCGCGCACCTGCGGGTGCACCGCCGCGAGGACGTCGGTGATCGTCTCCGCGCCGGTCAGGCGTGCGTTGATGCCCGGCAGGTCGAAGGGCGCGCCGGTGAAGCTGCCGTAGCCGCCGACGCACAGCGCGTCCGGGGTGGCCGCGTCGCGCGGGAAGCCGCCGACCACGGTCACGGGCACGGCCCACAGGCCCCAGTGGTAGGTGACCTCGTCGTCCTCCTCGGCGAGGTGGAGGTGGAGCTCGTCGTCGCCGTGGAGTTCCTCGTCGTCGCCGGGGGCGGTGTCGGCGGCCGCGGGGCCGAACCACCAGGCCACGGTGCCGTCGCCGGTGGCCTCGGGGGTGTCGAAGCCGAGGCAGACGTCCAGGATCTGGTGCAGGTCGAACAGGTGCAGGTGGTCGTTGACGCCGATGTGGCGGTAGACCTCCCCCTGGCTCTCCGCCCCCGCGACGCGCAGCACCACGGTGCGCGCGGCCGGGTCGTCGCGGGGCCCGCGGCTGCGCTCTCGACGCGCGGCTGCCAAATCGACGACGGTGTCGTCGTCGATCCCGTGGCGGACGCCGGCCGGAGACGGTGACATGAGCCCCAGCGTAGCCGCGTCTGGCCGCCTCCCGCCGGGGCGAAACCCGGGGGCCGGCCGGGGTGCGGCAGGCTCGTGGGCATTTTGGGTGGGTTTGTCGGATCGGCCCGGTATTTCCCCAGGTCAGATTCCGGCCGTCCGCGCAAACTGCAACAAAATGCCCAAGGTGGCCCGGGATCTGGAACCAGGTCAGGGGCCAGCCCAGCCCCTGCCAGGCCAGCCCAAACCCCTACCCCAGCTCGGGCAGGGGGATCGGGCGCACCGACTTACCGAACTCGTCCTTCAGGAAGGCCCGCGAGCGCCGCTTGTTCTCCACCGCGCGCCACCCGTCGACCACGTCGGCCACCGCGCGCGCCAGCGCCCAGCAGGCCTTCGCCCCCGGCTCCCCGTGGTAGGCCTCGGCGAGGTACCCCGGGTCCGGGACCTCGACCTTCGGCAGCAGCAGCCCCTTGGCCTGCGGGTTCTTCTCCTTGTTCGCCGCGACGGCCGCGCTGATCTCCTTGGCCGCCGCGCGGATCGGCTCGACCAGCGCCGGCAGGACCCCGGCACCGGAGCCGGGTAGCACGCCGGCGGCCGTGGGAAAGTCAAGCCCCCGCTCCACCGCGGCCTCCGTGCGCGCGACGACCGTGCCCGTGAGCAGGTCGTCCAGCCGATCCGGGTCCACGTCACCGTCGCCCTCCGAGAGCACCCACGCCCCCGAGAGGATCGCCGCCGGCGAGGAGAAGTCCGGGTTGGTCTGCACGTGCCAGACCACGGTGCGCGCCTCCCCGGCGTCGACGACGGCGATGACGGGGTGCTCGGCGGGGGCGGCGTTCTCAGCCGCGGTCTCTGCGGCGGTGGTCTCAGGCGACGTCATGGCTCCCGACGTTACCGCCCCGACCCCGCTAGCCTGGATGCCATGTCCGAGATCAGCCACGACGAACGCCACGGCGTCCACGAGGCCGCGCAACGCACCAACCTGCCGCTCGACGACTTCATGGTGCGCCTGGTCGCCCAGGAGCTGCCCATGGTGGACACCACCAGCCAGTCCCTGGTGCTCAAGGAGCTCCGCGAGTACTCCGGGCCCACGATCACCAGCCAGGAGGAACTGCCCGAACCCGTGCGCCGTCTGCTGGACCTCTGAAGCCCCGATTGCCGACGTCGCGCCCCTCCCCGCCGGCGGTTCCCGCCCCGTAGGTGGGCACCACCCCAGGGGCGATTCCCGCCCCGTAGGTGGGCACCGCCCCCAGGGGCGGGCCCGCCGCGGGCGGGCACCGCACCACGGCGGGAACAACCCAGTGACGGAACGCACCGCACCACCCGGAGGGTGGCGCAGATCTCATGTGACGGGACGTCGTCAATCACAACCGGGCAGAACCGGAAACACGGACACGCAGATGTACGCAGACTCACCCCCTGGACACAGCTGTTACATTGTGGATTCCTACGCCCACCCGGGTATCGTTGACCACGTATGAGACCGAAAAGGTCAACATATCCACCCTGCGCGTCGCGTAGGGCCTCTCGTCTGCCCCGAGGCCACAGCCACGGAACCGGGCACAATCCCACATCCATCGGCACCGAGCACAAGGAAAGATAGCTTCCCATGGCACAAGAGACCATCCCCACGACGGAACAGTCGCTGCACGGCTGGGGCCGCACCGCCCCGTCGACGGCCCACGTCCTGTCGACCCCGGACGTCGAGACGATCATCGACGCCGTCACGATGACCGCCGAACGCAACTCGTCGCTGCCCGAGCGCGAGCGCCGCGGCATCATCGCCCGCGGCATGGGCCGCTCCTACGGTGATCCGGCCCAGAACGGCGGCGGCATCGTCGTCGACATGCAGCCACTCAACAAGATCCACTCGATCGACCCGGACACCGCCATCGTCGACGTCGACGGCGGCGTGACCCTCGACCAGCTGATGAAGGCCGCCCTGCCCTACGGCCTGTGGGTCCCCGTCCTGCCCGGCACCCGCCAGGTCACCATCGGCGGCGCCATCGGCCCGGACATCCACGGCAAGAACCACCACTCCGACGGCTCCTTCGGCGACCACGTCACCTCCATGGAGCTGCTCGTCGCCGACGGCCGGGTGCTCCACCTCGAGCCCGAGGGCAGCGAGGACGACCCCGAGGGCACCCTGTTCTGGGCGACCGTCGGCGGCATGGGCCTGACCGGCATCATCCTGCGCGCGCAGATCCGCATGACCAAGACCGAGACGGCCTACTTCATCGCGGACACCGACCGCACCAGCAACCTCGACGAGACCATCGCCGCCCACTCGGACGGCTCGGAGAAGAACTACTCCTACTCCTCGGCCTGGTTCGACGTCATCTCCCCGGAGCCCAAGCTGGGCCGTGCCACCATCTCGCGCGGCTCGCTGGCCACCCTCGACCAGCTCAAGGAGTTCGCCCCGAAGCTGGCCAAGGACCCGCTGAAGTTCAACGCCCCGCAGCTGATGACCGTACCGGACATCTTCCCGTCCTGGACGATGAACAAGCTGACGCTGTCCGCCATCGGCGAGGCCTACTACATGATGGGCGCGCCGGCGCGGAACCAGGTCAAGAACCTCACGCAGTTCTACCAGCCGCTCGACCTGATCGGTGAGTGGAACCGCGGCTACGGCAAGGCCGGCTTCCTGCAGTACCAGTTCGTCGTGCCGACCGAGGCCGTCGAGCCGTTCAAGGACATCATCAAGCAGATGCAGGCCAGCGGCCACTACTCTGCGCTCAACGTGTTCAAGCTCTTCGGCGAGGGCAACCGCGCCCCGCTGAGCTACCCGATGCCGGGCTGGAACGTCTGCGTCGACTTCCCGATCCGTCCGGGCCTGAACAAGCTGCTCGACGACCTGGACCGCCAGGTCCTCGAGTTCGGCGGCCGCCTCTACCTGGCCAAGGAGTCGCGCACCACCCCGGAGATGTTCCACAAGATGTACCCGGGCATGGAGGGCTGGCTGAAGACCCGCAACGAGATCGACCCGACCGGCGTGTTCGCCTCGGACATGTCGCGCCGCCTCGAGCTGCACTGATCCGGCGAGGGCGCCGTGCGGTCGCGGGCCGCGTGGTCGCGAGCCGCATGCTCGCACGCCGCGCCGCGCGGCGCCCACCTACACTCACCGCAAAGCCAAGCGAAGCTACAAGGTAAGCAACAAGGAGAGTCACCAAATGCTCAACGCTGTGGGACAGGCCCAGAACATCCTGCTGCTCGGCGGCACCTCGGAGATCGGCCTGGCCGCCGTCACCGAGTTCCTCGAGCGCGGCCCCGCCCGCGTCATCCTCGCCGCCCGTGAGGACTCGCCGCGCATCGAGGCCGCCGCCAAGCAGGTCCGCGAGGCCGGCGCCTCCGAGGTCGAGGTCATCGACTTCGACGCCACCGCCTTCGACACCCACGAGGAGGTCATCGACAAGGCCTTCGCCAACGGCGACGTCGACGTGGCCATCGTGGCCTTCGGCACCCTGGGCGACCAGGAGGAGCTGTGGCAGAACCACGACAAGGCCGTCGCCTCCGCGCAGGTCAACTACACCGGCCCCGTCTCCGTGGGTGTGCTGCTCGGCCAGCGCATGCGCGAGCAGGGCCACGGCACCATCGTGGCGATGTCCTCGGTCGCCGGCGTGCGCGTGCGCCGCTCGAACTTCGTCTACGGCGCCTCCAAGGCCGGCCTGGACGGCTTCTACACCCAGCTCGGCGTCGCCCTGAAGGACTCCGGCGTCAACGTGCTGGTCGTCCGCCCGGGCCAGGTGCGCACCAAGATGTCGGCCGGGGTCAAGGAGGCCCCGCTGACCGTGGACGCCAAGGAGGTCGGCGAGCGCATCGTCGACGCCGTGCTCAAGGGCAAGGACATCATCTTCGTCCACCCGGCCTTCGAGGCTGTCGCCGGCGTGTTCAACTTCATCCCGCGCCAGATCTTCAACCGCCTGCCGCTGTAAGGGTGGAGTCTGAGGCGGCGGCGCCCTAGAGCGCCGTACGTCCTAGCGCGCCCCGCGCGGGGTGAGACCCGGGTTCCGGTCCTTTGATGGGCCGGGGCCCGGGTTTCCTGTTGCTTGGAGGGCCTGGTGGGGTTGGTGGGGGGGGTTGGTTTTGACGGGGTCGGTGGGGTTCGGCGCGGGGTCGGCGGGCATTTTGTGTCGTTTTGTGCCTGGACCGCGAAATCGACCTGGGAAACGTCGGCGCGGCCGGACAAACCCACCCAAAATGCCCACAGTCGGCCCGCCACAGCCCACCGCCTACCCGCCACAGTCCACGGCCCGCCCGCCACAGCCCACGGCCCGCCCGCCAGAGCCACCCAGGAGACCCCACCAACCCCACCCGCCCCAGGTTCCCCGCGCTGCGGCCGCCTGCCCTCCCCGACCGACCCCGCCACACCCGCCCCCGAGCCCGCCGAACCCCACACGCGACCCGGGCTCCGGGGTGCCGGGCCGCAGACCACCGGTGTGCAAGACTTGAGCTCATGGCAACCAGCAGCACCGCCTCCCCCACCGGCGACCCGGAGACCCCGGTGGGTGCCTCCGCGACCCCGGTGAACGGGGAAACCACCACCGACCCCGAGGCCCACCGCCTCACCCCGCCGCCGGCACCGGTCCGCCCGGACCGCTGGGGCCGGGGCGCAACGGTGGCCGCGATCCTGCTGGCCGCACTGGCCGGCGCGGTGGCCACGCTGGCCGGCTGGCTGGTGCTGCGCGCGGTATCGCTGCCAGCCTTCAACACCTCGATGGTCACCCGCGCGCTGGCCACGGCGGGGACGGTCGTCGTCGTGGCGGCCGTGGTGGTGCTCTGCGCGCTGTGGATCCGCGAACGCGACACAGACGCCGACAAGACCGGCGCCAACACCGGCGCCGACACAGACAACCCCCGCCCCCGCTGGCGCACCTGGCTGACCGTCGCCGTGACCTACCTGGCCCCCGCCGGCCTGGTCCTGACCTCCACGGGCGTCCCGCTCTCGGCGACCCGCCTCTACCTCGACGGCCTGCAGGCCGACCAGTCCTTCCGTACCCAGTTCCTCACCCGCATGACGCAGACCGCGCACCTGGCGGACATGAACTACTGGGACCTGCCCAGCTACTACCCGTCCGCCTGGTTCTGGGGCGGCGGCCGGCTGGCCAACCTGCTGGGGCTGCCGGGCTGGGAGGTCTACCAGCCGTGGGCGCTGGTCTCCATCGCCGCGGCGGCCTGCGCGCTGGTGCCGGTCTGGCAGCGGCTGACCGGCTCGCTGCCGCAGGGCGCGGCGATCGCCCTGGTGACCACCTCGATCATGCTGGTGATGAACCCCGAGGAGCCCTACGCGACGATCATCGCCATGGGGGCGGCGGCCGCGGTGCTCGTCGCCCGGCGCGCCGTGGACGGCTCCTGGTTCGCCACCCTCGGCGTCGCCGTCTACCTGGGTGTCTCGGCCTCGATGTACACCCTCTACACGGGCTTGCTCGCCGGCACCGTGGTGGTCCTGGCCTTCTGGGCCGCCGCCGCGCACCGCTCGATCCGCCCGCTGTTCCACCTGCTCGCCGCGGGCCTGGGCTCCATGGCGATCGCCGCGGTCGTCTGGGCGCCCTACCTGATCGAGGAGCTGACCGGCGGCCACGCCTCGGGGGCGACGGCCATGCACTACCTGCCCGGCGAGGGCACCCGCCTGCCGATGCCCTTCCTGGCCTTCTCCCTGGTCGGCTTCCTCTGCCTGGTCGGCCTGGTCTACCTCATCGCCGGCTGGCGTGACCTCGACGCGCGCGCCCTGGCCATCGCCACCGGCTGCTTCTACGGCTGGATCCTGCTGAGCATGCTGATCACGGCGCTGGGCACCACGCTGCTCGGCTTCCGCGCGGACGTGCTGGTCACCGTGGCGCTGGCCACGGCGGGCATGCTCGCGCTGGCCCGGCTGCGCGCGGTCGGCCCGGACAAGCTCTACCCGGACCGCGTCACCCCGGCCGCGCGCCGCACGGTCAGCCTGGTGCTCGTCTGCCTGCTGGGCCTGGCGGGCCTGGCCTACGCCCAGCAGATCCCGGGCCGCAACGAGGAGCACATCGACCACGCCTACGTGGACACCGACGGCTACGGCGAGCGCGCGGACCGCTTCGCCCCGGACGCCACGCAGTACTACGCGGAGATCGACCAGACGATCCGCGAGGCCGGCCGCGTGCCCGAGGACACCGTCGTCTTCACCGACGAGATCCGCTTCATGGCCTACTACCCCTACTTCGGTTTCCAGTCCTTCACCAGCCACTACGCCAACCCGCTCGGCGAGTTCGACCACCGCAACGAGGCCATCGAGCAGTGGGCGGACGACTCCTGGGAGGCGGACCCGCGGGGCTTCGTCGACAAGATCGAGGACACCCCGTGGCGCGCCCCGGACGTCTTCGTCATGCGCGGCGACGTCGAGGCCGGGCTGGCCGGCGAGGACGCCTACAAGGTCCACCTCGCCGAGGACATCTACCCCAACCAGCCCAACGTCCGCTACCGCGCGGTCTTCTTCAACCCGGAGGTCTTCGACGACGCGGACCTGTGGACCGTCGAGCAGGTCGGCCCCTTCGTCGTCGCCGTGCGCCGCTAGGAGAGAGATTGCCGACGCCCCGACCTCGCCGCCCCGCACCCGCTGCGGTGGCGCGTGGGGCAGGCGCCCACCGGGCGGCCCGGGCGCGGCTTGGGGCCGCGCCGCGGGGCTGCCGTAGACTCACGATATGTGACTGACCCGTCGAGATCCCCCAAGAACCCGCACCCCGACGCACCCGCGGCGGAATCGCCCGCGGCGGCCACGGCGACGTCGGCAAGCGTGCGCGGTGACCACGACGCACGGCGCACGCACACCGCGGAGCTGCCGCAGCCGGAGCGCCCGCTCGCGCCGCGGTGGCTGAAGACCCTGGCCGTCGTCACCGGCGTGCTGGCGTTCCTGTCCTTTTTGGCCGTGCCGTTCCTGCCGGTCAAGCAGACGCAGTCGACGCTGAACTGGCCGCAGGACGGCGACCTGGCCAGCGTGAACGCGCCGCTGATGTCCTACGCCCCGGAGGAGCTCGAGGCCACGGTGCCCGTCGACGCCGTCGGCCGGCTCAACGAGGGCGAGACGCTGCTGCTGGGCACGGTGCCCTCGGACTCGGAGAAGTCCGGGCAGCGCGGGCTGTTCGTGCGCTCCGTCGACGGCGACCTGAGCGTGGCCAGCGCCGGCACCGTCTTCTTCCGGCTCTCGCCCGAGGAGGTCGACGCCCTCGACGCGGACGCGGCGCTGCACGTCAAGGTCACCGAGGACGCGGCGACCGTCGACGTGACCGGGCAGGCCGCCGGCGTGGGCACCCTCGACGAGGAGACCCTGACCGGCGAGAAGCCCGACGAGGACCTGCGCCCCATGGTCACGGGCGTCTACTCCGAGATCGCCGACGCCCCCGACAACGCCGCCGCCCTGGCCGACGCCGGCCTGGACGTGCACGTGGAGATCAACTCCCGGTTCACCTCCTCGCCGACGGTGTGGAAGTCGCTGGCGATGTGGCTGGGCGTGGTGCTCACCGCAGTCTCCCTGTGGTGCCTGTGGCGCCTGGACCGCCTCGACGGGCGCGGCCGGCTGCCCGTGGTGCGGCCCGGGTCCTGGCGCCCGCGGGTGCTCGACTGGATCGTCGGCGGCGTACTCCTCTTCTGGCACTTCTTCGGCGCCAACACCGCCGACGACGGCTACCTTTTGACCATGGCCCGCGAGGCCGGGCCCAGCGGCTACATGGCAAACTACTACCGCTGGTTCGGCGTGCCCGAGTCGCCCTTCGGCACCCCCTACTACGACCTGCTGGCCCTGATGACGCACGTGTCCACCGCCTCGGCGTGGATGCGGCTGCCCGCCCTGGTCAGCGCCCTGATCATCTGGTTCGTGCTCTCCCGTGAGGTGCTGCCGCGCCTGGGCGAGGCCGTCGGCGCACGCAAGGTCACGCTGTGGACCGTCGCCGCGATCTTCCTGGCCTTCTGGCTGCCTTACGACAACGGCACCCGCCCCGAGCCCGTCATCGCGATGGGCGCGCTGGTGACCTGGGTCAGCTTCGAGCGGGCCATCGCCACCCGGCGCCTGCTGCCCGCCGCGGTCGGTCTGATCATCGCCACGCTCTCCCTGGGCGCCGGCCCGACCGGCCTGATGGCCGTGGCCGCCTTCCTGGTCAGCCTGCCGGCGCTGTTCCGCGTGCTCTTCGCCCGCCGCGCCATGGTCGGCTCGGTGCTGCCGATGCTCGCGCCCTTCCTCGGCGCCGGCACCGCGATCCTCATCGCCGTCTTCGCCGACCAGACGCTGGCCGGCGTGCTCGAGTCGACGCGCGTGCGCGGCGAGATCGGCCCCTCGCTGCCCTGGTACCAGGAGTTCGCCCGCTACCAGTCGCTCTTCGACGTCGGCACCGTCGACGGCGCGTTCACCCGCCGCTTCCCGATGCTCATCCTCTTCGTGGCCCTGGCCGTCGTGGTCCTGGCCGTGGTGCGCTGGCGGCGCATCCCGGGCACGGACCTCGGTCCGGTGCTGCGTCTGGTGGGCATCGTCGTCGGCGCGATGTTCTTCATGATGTTCACGCCCACCAAGTGGACCCACCACTTCGGCGTCTACGCGGGCATCGGCGCCGCGCTCGCGGCGGTGGCCGCGCTGGCGGTCTCGCTGCTCGCGCTGCGCTCGCGGCGCGCGCACACGCTGATCGTCGGCGGCTTCCTGCTGCTCTACGCACTCGCCCTGGCCGGCGACAACGGCTGGTGGTACGTCTCCAGCTTCGCGATCCCCTGGTGGGACCGCCCGGTGCAGTACCACGCGGTCTTCGCCACCTCGATCGTGCTGCTCATCGCCATCCTGGTGCTGGCCGTCGGCGTGGTGCAGGCCCTGGTCGCCGGGGTGCGCGGCACCAGCCCGGCGCCGAGGCAGAACGCCTGGACCCGCCTGGTCGCCGCCCCGATCGCGGTGCTCGGCGTGGTCACGGCGGCCTTCTCGGTGGCCAGCTTCGCCAAGGGCTTCATCGACCAGTACCCGGCCTACTCCGTGGGCAAGGGCAACCTGAACGACCTGCGCGGCAAGACCTGCGGGCTCGGTGGCGACGTGCTGGTCGAGGCCGACACGAACGACTCCTTCCTCACCCCGATCGACGGCGTGCCGCTCGGCGAGTCCCTCGAGGCCGGCGAGGTGCGCGGCTTCGACCCGAACGCCGTGCCCAGCGACATCGCCCCGGACGACGTGGCCACCGGCGATGCCGGCTCCTTCGCCACCCAGGCCTCCCAACAGCAGAACACCGCGGACGGTGACGACGCCACCTCCGGCACCACCGGCGGCGAGCGCGGCGGCGAGGCCGTCGGCGTCAACGGCTCTACCCAGGACCTGCCGTTCAACCTGGACTTCCGCCGGGTGCCGGTGATCGGCTCCTACACCCCGGAGGGTGAGCTCGGCGCGGCCGCCGCGGCCAAGACCGCCTGGTACGAGATGCCCGACCAGCGCAGCGGGGACAAGCCGGTGCTCGTCGTCTCGGCGGCCGGCTCCATCGAGCACCACGACATCAACGGCGAGCTCAAGGAGGGCCAGCGCCTGGTCCTCGAGTACGGCACCCGCGGCGCCGACGGCGAGGTCACCGACACCGGCACCGTCGAGCTCTACGACGTCGGACTCTCCCCGACGTGGCGCAATCTGCGCCTGCCGCTCGACGAGCTGCCCGAGTCGGCCGACGTGGTGCGCATCAACGCCCGCGACACCTCGCTCGACGAGGACGAGTGGCTGGCCTTCACCCCGCCGCGCGTGCCGACGCTGGAGCACCTGAGCGAGCGCCTCGACGCCGACGCCCCCGGCATGATCGACTGGTCGGTCGGCCTGCAGTTCCCGTGCCAGCGGCCCTTCGGCCACTACGCGGGCGTGGCGGAGATCCCCGAGTTCCGCGTCTCGCCGGACGGCCCGGGCAAGCGCACGCTCTCGCCGGTGCAGGACTACGCCGGCGGCGGCACGCTGGGCCTGGCCGAGACGGTCAACTGGTCCTACGAGCTGCCCGCCTACCTCGACGGCGACTGGCAGCGTGACTGGGGCTCCCTGGAGATCTACACCCCGCGCTCGAACTCGCAGGGCGATCAGCCGCGGGTGGCGCAGATCGACCACGAGGAGATCACGCGCTCGGGGCTGTGGAAGCCCTCCGAGATGAACATCGACACCCAGGACGAGGAGAAGAACTAGCGGCGGCCCTCGGACTCCGCGGCCCAGCCGCCCGGCTCCGGCCGGTACGGGTCATAGGCGCCGTAGGGGGCCGGGTACCGCTGGTGCGGACCCGCCGGAGGCTGGCTGTAAGGACCTGCCGGGTGCTGGTTGTACGGCCCGGCGGGGTACGGCCCCTGCACAGGCTGACCAGGCGAAGGCTGCACCGGCTGACCCGGCAGAGGCTGATCCGGTGCGGGCCGACCCGGCGCGCCCGGACCACCGATTTCCGACGCGCCCGGCGTCGGCTGCGTCCCCCACCCCGGCGCGCCCTGCGCGCCCGGCGCGGGGACGCCCTTACCGCCCCACCCGGCGCCCGGTGCGGGGAGCCCGGCCGCTGAAGCACCGGGGACACCGGGCCCGACCGCCGGAGCACCGGGAGCACCGCCCGCCGGGGCACCCGGCCCGGGGACACCGGGCCCCGGCACCTGCGCCCGCTGCCGCGCACGCCGGCGCATGCTGCCGTCGTAGTGCCACGGGCGGGCCTCCCGGTCCGCCCGGCCAAGCAGGTGCCCGCGCCACATCAGCCCGATGAACAGCGGGTAGCCCACCAGCGCGACCGCGATGTAGACGGCGATCTGCGCCGGGATCGAGCCGGTCATCATGTTCCAGCAGAAGTGCAGGGCGAATCCGGCGCCCACCCACGCGCACGCCGCGCCCCACCGCCGGGCGGTGCTCAGACGGGCGTCGAAAAGCGCCACGCCGATGCCCCAGCCGGCCAGGCCAGTGAACATCACGTGCAGGCCGGGGCCGAAGACCACGCGCAGCAGCCACATCCCCAGGGTGCCCTCGACGTCGGTGTTCGGGTCGAGCATCGCGCCGAAGCTGGCGTAGAGGGCGTTCTCGTAGGTCTCGAAGCCGAGGCCCACCAGCGCGCCGGTGACCAGCCCGTGCCAGGGGCGGTCCACGCCGCGGAAGCTGAGCAGGATCACGGCCACGGCGGCGGACTTGAGGATCTCCTCCGGGTAGGCGCCGCCGAAGGACATGTTCACCGCGTCCCAGCCGAGCTTGGTCACCACCGAGGAGATCGGCCCGGCCCACGGCAGCACGGCCGTGGCGATACCGATGCCGCTGGCCACGCAGGCGAACGCCCAGCCGAAGCCGGCCGCGGGCCAGTGGGCGAGCAGGCGCAGCAGCAGGATCCACGCGGCCATGTAGACCGCGCCGAGCGGCAGGCTCAGCAACAGCCCGGGCGGCGACATGATCCCGCTGGGTACCAGCAGCAGCGCGGAGACGGGCACCGTGACAATCACGAGCACCCACAGGGTGATCTGGAAGAGCCTGCTCATGCGCGCACCTCCTCGGCGGCGGCGCCCGCGCGGTGCACTCCCGCGCGGACGGCGGCGGCGCCCGCGCGGCCCGCACCGGCACCCGCCGCGTCGTAGAAACTGCCCCGGTGGTCGGAGAGATCGGGGAGATCGGGCACGCCCGAGCGTTCCTCGCGCCCCGGAAGCTCGGAGCCGGAGCCGCCGGGGCCGGCTCCGGGCCTGCCCAGCGCGTTGAGCTCCGCCTGCGCCTCGGCCGGGATCTCCCCGCCACCGAGCGCGCGCCAGACCGGCGCCACGAGCCGCGCGGCGTCGTCGCCCTCGACGACGGCGACGAGCATCGGGTCCGGGTCGTCCGCGCCGGCGCCCTCGCCGCGCGCGTCGGGGTCAATCATGGCCACGCCGACCACGGGTTCCTCGGAGGAGACCGCCATGCCGAAGCGCCCGTCCCAGTGCACCTCGACGTCGGCGAAGTCGAAGATGACGTTCTGCGACAGCGCCCGCATCGCGCGGCGCACCGACCGGTCGGCGTCGCGGTAGCCCTCGGCGGCCATCATGTCGATGCGCTCCCCGCCGCAGTTGTAGGCGGCGCCCGAGAGCGACTCCATGTCGGCCTCGCAGATCATCGTCTGGCCGGTGGCCGGGTCCTCGACGGGCAGCTCCCAGTCGAAGCCCTCGGCGCTCAGGACCACCTCGTCGTCGGCGTCGGCCTCGGGGAGGGCGAGGTCGAGGACGAAGGGGACGATCAGGGTCAGTGCCAGCAGCCCGGTCAGCAGCCACCATGCCCGGTACGGAGGTACGGGGCCGAGCCGCCAGGCGCGCGGATCGGCGATGGCCGCCCGCTCCCCCGGACTCACGCGCGGTGCCGTCAGTTGCATGGCGCCCAGGCTACGCGAGGCCCCCCACCACCCGCTCTATGGTGGACGCCATGAACGATCTCTACCACTACGTCAACGGGCCGTGGATCGCGCGGCACACCATCCCCGCCGACCGCGGCGTCGACGGCACCTTCCACGCGCTTCGCGACGCCGCCGAGGCCGACGTCCGCGACATCCTCACCGCCGACGAGGGCCTGCCGGGGCGCCTGTTCGCCTCCTTCATGGACACCGAGGGCGTCAACGCCGCCGGTGTGACGCCCCTGGCGCCGGAGCTGAAGAAGATTGACGACGCCGCGTCGGCCCCGGCGTTGGCGCGCGTGCTCGGCGAGCTGGACCGGGTGGGCGGCAGCGCCCCGGTCGGCTTCTGGGTGGAGAAGGACTCCGGCGGCGAGGAGGCCCTGGCCTACCTGGTGCAGGCCGGACTCGGCCTGCCGGACGAGGCCTACTACCGCGAGGAGGCGCACGCCAAGACGCTGCGCCGTTACCGCGGGCACGTCGAGCGCATGCTCGGCTTCCTCGACGGCGTGGACGCCGCCGCGGCCGCCGACGCCGCGAAGCGCGTCGTGGACCTCGAGACCGAGATCGCGGCCGGCCACTGGGACGTGGTCGCCTCGCGCGACGCCGTCAAGACCTACAACCCGACCGAGTTCGCCGAGCTGCCCGAGGTGGTGCGCGAGATGCTCGCCGGCGGTGGGCTGCCGGAGCACCGCATCGTGGTGATGATGCCGAGCTACCTCGAGCACCTCGCCGGGCTGTTCACCGACGAGCGCCTGGACGACTGGAAGCTGTGGGCGCGCTGGGCGCTACTGCGCGCGAGCGCCGGGGTGCTCTCCGAGGAGATCTCGGCGGCCAACTTCGACTTCTACGGCCGCGTACTCTCCGGCGCGGAGGAGCAGCGCGCGCGCTGGAAGCGCGGCGCGGGCCTGGCCGAGCAGATGGTCGGCCAGGAGATCGGCAAGAAGTTCGTCGACGAGCACTTCCCGGCCTCCTCGAAGGAGCGCATGCTGGGCCTGGTCGACGAGCTGGTCGCCGCCTACCGCGAGCGCGTCAGCCAGCTGGAGTGGATGACCCCGGCGACCCGCGAGCGCGCCCTGGAGAAGCTGGGCCTGTTCCGCGCGAAGATCGGCTACCCGGACAACTGGCGCAGCTACGAGGGCCTGGAGTTCTCGGACAAGGGCGCCGACCTGGTAGCCAACACCCGCAAGGCCGCGGCGTTCAACCACGACTTCGAGGTGACCAAGATCGGCAAGCCGGCGGACCGCGACGAGTGGGTGACCACCCCGCAGACCGTCAACGCCTTCTACAACCCGGTGGTCAACGACATCACCTTCCCGGCGGCGATCCTGCGCCCACCGTTCTTCGACCCGGAGGCCGACGCCGCCGAGAACTTCGGCGCGATCGGTGCCGTGATCGGCCACGAGATCGGCCACGGCTTCGACGATCAGGGCTCGCGCTACGACGGCCACGGCAACCTGAACTCCTGGTGGACCGACGAGGACCGCGAGGCGTTCACGAAGCTGACCAACCGGCTGGTCGAGCAGTTCGACGGGCTGGTGCCCACCGAACTCAAGGAGGCCGGCATCGAGTCCGGCGGGGTCAACGGCTCGTTCACGCTGGGCGAGAACATCGGTGACCTCGGCGGCCTGGGCATCGCGGTGGTGGCCTACCTGCGCCATCTCAAGGCCGAGGGTGTCTCCCCGGAGGAGACCGAGAAGAAGGCCTTCGAGGTCTCGGACGCGGACCCGGAGATCGCCGGGCGCAGCTTCGACGGCCTGCAGCGGCTCTTCCTGGCGTGGGCGCGCGTGTGGCGCACGGCGATCCGCCCGGAGATGGCCACGCAGTACCTGGCCATCGACCCGCACTCGCCGGCGGAGTTCCGCTGCAACGTCATCGCGGCCAACATCGACGAGTTCTACGAGGCCTTCCCCGAGGTCGGCGAGGACAACCCGATGTACGTCGCCCCCGAGCGGCGCGTCACAATTTGGTGACCGTCGCTTGACGACGTCGCGCCGCACCCGCCGTGCGCACCGCGCGGCGTCGCGCGCGTGACGACGCTCCGCACGTGACGGCGCTCCGCACCGTCACCTATAGATAAGGAGGCCGCCGATCCCGAACCGGGACCGGCGGCCTCCTTGTCTGTTCTCCGGCGGCGGCGCGTCAGCACCGCCGCGCGGGTGTTTACTCGGCCGCCTGGCGCCCCGCGGCGTCGTCACCCGACACCTCGCGGTTGGGCACGCGGTCGGCGACGCCGGCGCTGGCGGCCAGGTCCGCGGCGATCTCCTCGCGGTTCTGCTCCGGCACGCCCTCGACGCCGGCGCGGGTGGTCAGCATCGGCACGTCGAGGACCACGTCCGGCACCCCGAAGCCGTCGACGAGCTGCTCGGCCCAGGGGCCCAGCGAGTCGACCAGGTCGTTGACCGCAGCGCGCGCGGCGGAGATCCGGCCGCCGACGAGCACGTTCTTCTCCTGGTACCAGCCCGAGTTCTTCAGTATGGTGTCCAGCGCGAAGAGCTGGCGGATCTGCTCGAAGACCTTGCGCAGCAGGGAGTCCTCCGGCAGGTCGTCCATGTCGGCCTCGGCCTCGAGGAGCGCCTCGAGCAGCAGGGTGTCCACGCGCGCCCAGGCGCAGTCGATGAGGTGGTCCTGGGCCTTGTCCACGACCTCGGCGGCCTCGGCCAGCGGCAGGTCCTTGGCCGTCCGCAGGCGGCGCCCCAGCGCGCGCAGCATGTTCTGCTCGCGCTCCTGGAAGAGCTTGAGCTGGTAGGACGCGTTGAACAGCGAGTTCTCGTCGTTGCGGCTGATGCTCTCGACCCAGTTCTGCACGGTCAGCGGGATCGGGGTGCGCTTGCGCAGGATCTCGCTGACGCTGTCGACGCCGAACTTGACGATGTCGATGCCCGACAGCCCGGACATCTCGCGCGAGTAGGCGGTGATGATCTCCTTGCCCACCAGCTGCGCGAGCACCGTGTTGTCGCCCTCGAAGGTGACGAAGACGTCGGCGTCCGCACGGAAGGTGGTCAGCA
The DNA here is from genome assembly GCF_030211955.1 of Corynebacterium frankenforstense. Taxonomy (GTDB): domain Bacteria; phylum Actinomycetota; class Actinomycetes; order Mycobacteriales; family Mycobacteriaceae; genus Corynebacterium; species Corynebacterium frankenforstense_A. The sequence goes on from NZ_JASODI010000006.1 coordinate 57,794, forward strand.
GGTTCTCGGCCATGTAGCCTGCGCCGCCGCAGGCCTCGCGGGCCTCCTGGATGGCGTCCATGGCGTGGGCGGTGTTGGCGATCTTGACGGCCGCGGCGCGCGACTCGAACTCGCGCTGCTTCCACAGGTCCTCGCCGGTGCGGTTGACCGTCTCGGTGTCGCGCAGGCGCTCGTCGGCGGTCTTGATCAGCTGGTTCTGCAGCAGCGCCAGCGCGTAGGAGCGCGCGATGCGCGGGATGAGGCGGCGGCGGTGCTGGCGGTGGCCGATCAGGAGCCGCTCCTTGCCGGGCACCGTCTCGAATTGACGACGCCGCGTCGCGTACTTCGTGGCGATGGCCAGCGCCGAGCGCGTGGCGGCGCCGGCGGCGGCGCCGACCGCGATGCGGCCGCGGATCAGCGTGCCGAGCATGGTGAAGAAGCGGCGGTTGTCCGACTCGATCGAGGAGGTGTAGTGGCCCTTCTCGTCGACGTCGCCGAAGCGGTTGAGCAGGTTCTCGCGCGGCACGCGCACGTGGTCGAACTTCAGGGTGCCGTTGTCGACGCCGTTGAGGCCGCCCTTGTGGCCGTTGTCCTCGATGGTCACGCCCGGCAGGGGGTTTCCGGCTCCGTCGCGGATCGGCACGATGAAGCAGTGCACGCCGCGGGACTCCTCGCTCTCCGGGGTGTAGAGCTGGGCGAAGACGGCGGCGATGGAGCCGTGCTTGGCGGCGTTGCCCAGGTAGGTCTTCTCCGAGGAGGGCGTCGGTGAGTGGATGTCGAACTCGCCGGTGGCCGGGTCGAAGTGGGCGGTGGTCTCCAGGTCGCGGACGTTGGAGCCGTGGCCGCGCTCGGTCATGGCGAAGGCGCCGAGCAGCTTCAGGTCGATGGTGTCCTGCACGTACTGGCGGTGGCGCTCGGTGCCGAGGGCGTCGACGGCACCGCCCCACAGACCCCACTGCACGCCGGCCTTGACCATGAGCTGCAGGTTGACCCCGCCGATCATCTCGAGGCTGGTGAGCATGTTGCCGTTCTCGCCCTGGCCGCCGTTGGCCACGGAGAAGGCGCCGGACTGGATGCCGGTGGCGCCCATGGCCTTGACCTGGCCGAGCAGGCGCTCGCGCTGCTCGTCGAGGCTGAGGTGCGGGGCCGGCAGGAGGTCCGGGTTGTTGATGGTCTCGCGCACCTCGCGGCGCAGGCGGGCCCAGGGGCCGTCGAGGATGGCGCGCAGACCGCGGCCGATCTTGTCATCGGTCTCGGTGGGCAGGACGGCCGGGCTACCGGACTCGGGCTTGGCCGTGGTAATTTTGTTACTCATAACATAGTCCTTTCCTCGTGTGCTATGGCTCACCCTAAAGGAGCCGACACTCCCCTGTCATGGAAAAACGAATAACGATTCGGTTGAGGACACCCGGTCCGACCCCGCCCCGGCGCGGCCCGGCATGGCCCGGCGCGGAGGCGCACCGCCGCGCGAGGCGGCCGGCACGTCCCGGCGCGGCCCGGCACTCGAGGCCGGCGCGCGAGGCCGGGGCGGTGGCGCGGGTCAGCGCTCCAGGATGGCGACGATGCCCTGGCCGCCGGCGGCGCAGATGCTGACCAGGGTGCGGCCGCCGCCGCTCTCCTCGAGCGTCTTCGCGGCGGTGGCCAGGATGCGCCCGCCGGTGGCGGCGAAGGGGTGGCCGGCGGCCAGCGAGGAGCCCTTGACATTGAGCTTGGCGCGGTCGATGGAGCCCAGCGCGCCGTCGAGACCCAGGCACCCGCGGCAGTACTCGTCGGACTCCCAGGCGGACAGGGTGGCCAGGACCTGGGAGGCGAAGGCCTCGTGGATCTCGTAGAAGTCGAAGTCCTGCAGGCTCAGACCGTTGCGCTCGAGCATGCGCGGCACGGCGTAGGTCGGGGCCATCAGCAGGCCGTCGGGGCCGTGGACGAAGTCGACCGCGGCGATCTCGGTGTCGACCAGGTAGGCACGCACCGGGATGTTGTGCTGCTCCGCCCATTCCTCGCTGGCCAGCAGGGCCACCGAGGCGCCGTCGGTCAGCGGGGTCGAGTTGCCGGCGGTCATGGTCGTCTGCGCACCGTGGCGCTCGGCGTCCTTCTTGCCGAAGACCGGCTTGAGCTTGGCCAGCTTCTCCGTGTCGGAGTCCGGGCGGAGGTTGGTGTCGCGCTGCACGCCGAGAAACGGGGTCAGCAGGTCAGAGAAGAATCCGGCCTCGTAGGCGGCGGCGAGGTTACGGTGCGAGGCGACGGCCAGCTCGTCCTGGGCCTGGCGCGTGATGCCGAACTCGCGGGCGGTGATCGCGGCGTGCTCGCCCATCGACAGCCCGGTGCGCGGCTCGCCGTTCTGCGGCTGCTCGGGCGCCAGCTGCTTCGGGCGGATCGAGCCGACGAGCTTGAGCTTGTCCGCGGTGGACTTGGCGGTGGTCAGCTTGATCAGGGTACGGCGCAGCTCGTCGCCGACGGCCAGCGGGGCGTCCGAGGTGGTGTCCACACCGCCGGCCAGGCCGGCCTCGATGCGGCCGCGGGCGATCGCGTCCGCCACGGAGACGGCGGCGGCCAGGCCGGTGCCGCAGGCCTGCTGGACGTCCATGGCCGGGGTCTGCGAGCTCAGCGCAGAGCCGAGCACGCACTCGCGGGTGAGGTTGAAGTCGCGGGAGTGCTTGAGCACGGCGCCCGCGACGACCATGCCGAGGCGCTCGTCTTGCAGGCCGTAGCGGGCGACGAGCCCGTCGATGGCGGCGGTGAGCATGTCCTGGTTGGAGGCGTCGGCGTACTCGCGGTTGGAGCGCGCGAAGGGGATGCGGTTGCCGCCGAGGACGGCGACGCGGCGGGTGGAGGTGATCATGGTGTACTCCTCGGTTGTCGTGGCCGCGGTTTTCCCGCGGGGCGTTCCCGGGGAATGATCGCACACTCCGACGTGGCGTGTGCAACTTTTCTTTTTTGATTTGGCTTGCGCCACACTTGCCGCTGCTACGGTGTAGCCGAACCGTGCAGCGGCACCGGCGCCCCGGGCCCGCCCGGGCGCCGCACGCTGCACCGTGCACCGACACCTACAAGACAGAAACCACCTGGGTCCAGGACCGCCGGGTCCGACTCCACACGAGTACAGCACCACCGACCAAGGGAGCCAACACCATGCCGAAGTCCGGACTGCTCGAACAGTTCATCAACTCCCCGCTCGCCGCCAAGGCCGGCGTGCCGCAGGGCGAGAAGCTGCGCCGCCACGCCCCGGGCGAGCCCGCCCTCGACGGCCCCGTCGTCATCGGCGGCGACGGCCGGCTGGCCGGCGGCCTGCGCGACCTGCTCGGCGGCGACTACCAGTACCTCTCCGCCGAGGCCGACACCAAGCGCGCCGCCCTCGTCTTCGACGCCACCGGCATCACCCGCCCCGAGGACCTCGAGGCCCTCTACGACTTCTTCCACCCGCAGCTGCGCAAGGTCGCCCCCTGCGCCCGCCTCGTCGTCCTCGGCACCACCCCCGAGGCCACCGCGGACATCGACGAGCGCATCGCCCAGCGCGCCCTCGAGGGCTTCACCCGCTCGCTGGCCAAGGAGCTGCGCCGAGGCGCCACCTGCCAGCTCGTCTACACCGACCCGGCGCTCCGCGCCGGGTCCGCCGCCACGGGTGCGGGAACCGGCGAGGGCGGGGCGCACGCGGCGTCGGCAAGCGGACTCGCCCCGCTGGCCTCCACGCTGCGCTTCCTGCTCTCCGGCAAGTCCGCCTTCGTCGACGGGCAGGTCATCCGCGTCGGCGCGCAGGCCGCCGAGGAGCCCGCCGACTGGGAACGCCCGCTCGAGGGACGCGTCGCCGTGGTCACCGGTGCGGCCCGCGGCATCGGCGCGACCATCGCCGAGGTGCTCGCCCGCGACGGCGCGCGCGTGGTCTGCGTCGACATCCCCGCCGCCGGTGAGGGCCTTGCCAACACCGCCAACAAGGTCAAGGGCACCGCGCTGCCGCTCGACGTGACCGCCGACGACGCCGCCGAGGTGATCGCCGAGCACGTGCGCGAGCGCTTCGACGCCCCGATCGACACCATCGTGCACAACGCCGGTGTGACCCGCGACAAGCTGCTGGCCAACATGAACGAGGGCCAGTGGAAGATGGTGCAGAACATCAACCTCGTCGCCCCCGTGCGCATCACCGAGGCCCTGCTCGAGGCCGGTGCGCTCTCCGAGTCCGCGCGCGTGGTCGGCGTCTCCTCGATGGCCGGCATCTCCGGCAACCGCGGCCAGACCAACTACGCGACCACCAAGGCCGGCGTGATCGGGCTGGTCGACGCCCTCTCCGGCAAGTTCGCCGAGACCGGCGCGGGCCTGACCGTCAACGCCGTGGCCCCCGGCTTCATCGAGACCGCCATGACCGCCGCGATGCCGCTCGGCCCGCGCGAGGTCGGCCGGCGCATCAACTCGCTGCAGCAGGGCGGCCAGACCGTCGACGTCGCCGAGACCATCGCGTACTTCGCCGCCCCGGCCTCGGCCGCGGTCAGCGGCAACACCGTGCGCGTGTGCGGCCAGAACATGATGGGGGCGTAGAACATGGCTGCTGCGACCAACGGTTACACGAAGCTTGCGGCCGTCCCCGACCTGATGGGCGAGTACCGCGCGGCGCTCGGCGGGCTGGTGCCGGGGCTGGGTGCGCTGAAGAAGGGGTCGGGTGCCGGCGGTTCCGGCGCGCGCTCTGGCGGTGGCGCCGGTGCCGGTGGTGCCGGCGCGCGGGAGATCCCGGCCGAGCGCTTCGAGGTCCACGGCGTGGTCCCCGACACCGCGCACCTGGCCGAGTACTGCCGCACCACCGGCCTGCGCTTCGGCGAGGAGCTGCCCGCGACCTACCCCTACGTGCTGGCGTTCCCGCTGGCCATCAAGGTGATGAACTCGAAGGGCTTCCCCTTCGGCGCCGTCGGCGTGGTCCATCTGACCAACGCCATCGAGCAGACCCGCCCGCTGCACGTCGGCGAGGCGCTCGACATCCGCGTGCGCGCCGAGAACCCGCGCGCCCACCGCGCGGGCATGCTCATCGACATGGTCACCGAGGTCACCATCCCCGCCGAGGGCGACGAGGTGGTCTGGCGGCAGGTCTCCGGCTTCCTGGGCAAGGGGGCCAAGACCGAGGGGCTGCCCGCCGCGGCCGACTCCGCGGTCAAGGCCGCCGGGGAGCCTGCGGCCAACCCCGCCTTCGTGCGGGTCACCCAGGACACGATCTCCGCGTACGCCGAGGCCAGCGGGGACAAGAACCCGATCCACGTCTCCAAGGTGGGCGCGAAGGCCTTCGGCTTCCCGAGCACCATCGCCCACGGCATGTGGTCGGCCGCCGCGATGCTCGCCGGGATGGAGGGCCTGGTGCCCGAGGCCGCGCGCTTCGAGGTGGAGTTCGGCAATCCGGTGCGGCTGCCCTCGAAGGTCGCGTTCACGGCCGACCGGGATGCGGACGGTGCAGGCGCGGACGGTTCGGGGGCGGCCGGCGGGTCGACCGGCGGGTCGACCGCGGTCTCCGCGACCGGTTCGGGCTGGGGGCTGCAGCTGCGTTCGGCGAAGAAGCCCGAGGTCGTCCACGCCGTCGGGCGACTCGAGCCGCTGAGCTGAGTTTGGCCGGGGGCGCCGAGGCCCCGGGCCAGCGGGGGTTACCGGGCCCGGGTCGGTAATCCCGAAATGGGCCCGCTAAACCCGCAGGTCACGGAAGCGGGCGAAATCGCTTACCGACCCCGGGTCGGTAAAACCGTGCGCGCACCCCGGAAATCGAACCGGAATCGCACCGGCCCCTGGCCCCCTACCCCATCCAGTACAGGTCGGCCAGCACGACCTCGGAGTCACCGAAGAGCTCGGGCGCCGTGGTCGTCAGCCGCAGCTTCGGCGTCTGGTACCCGGTGCTCGAGGGGCGGGCCGGGCCGGGCTGCGCGGCGATACGCAGCACGAAGTTCCTGTGCGCGCCGTCGACAAGCGCCACGCCGGAGGCGCGCTGACGGGTGCACTCACGCACGTCCACCTCGCTGACCTCGCTGATCGGGTCGTCGGCCACGCAGCCGCTGCCGTGCGCGGTGAGCACGGGGCTGCCCAGCGAGAAGTCCGCCGAGGTGTCGGCGCCGAGGATCGCGCGGATCATCTCGCGCACGGCGACCGGGTCGGCGGTGGCCATGCTGACCGCGCGCCGGCCGAGCTCACTGTGGTCCATCTCGGTGAAGGTCACGCCCTCGTCGAGCGCGGCCTCGATCGGCCGGTAGGTCACGGGCAGCTGGAGCACGCGGCCGTAGAAGTCGCGGCCTACGAGGATCTCGATGCCGACCTGGTCGTCGGGGTCGACCAGCCGCCAGGACCCGACGACCTCGTCGAAGCCGGCGAAGCGGCGAGCCAGTTCATCCTTGGTGGGGTTCAGCTCGGCGTCGTAGATGTGCGCGGTTCCGCTCATTGGCTCGCTCCTGCCCTTCGAGGCGTTTCAGCACGCTGTCTCCTCCTTATGTACCACAACCGGCTGTGGGACAGACCTAGACTGGTGCTCATGAACGACGCATCCCACGAGCACGACCAGGACCTCGAAAAACAGGCTGACCAGCGCACCGAGGAGGAGATCGACGCCGCCGAGCGCGCGGCCTTCCACGTCGGCGGGGTCGACCGCACCCCGACCGAGGAGGAGCAGCTCGAGCAGATCGGCTCCTACATCGACGCGCACTACCCGCTGCCGCCGTTCACCCCGCCGTGGGCCGGCGGCGACGGCGACCCGGAGCCGGCCGACAAGTGGACCGCGCTGCTGCCGGACCGCCTGACCCACGCGGGCATGCTGATGCTGGGCGCGGGCCTGGACCACTCGATGCCGGGCGTGGCCTTCGGCACCCCGGCCACGGTCGAGGATCTCCCCGAACTGGGCGCCGCCGCCTTCGTGCCGCCGGAGCCGACGGGCGCGTGGGCCGTCTCGCTGCACTCGGGCGGCTGGTGGCGCGGCGCCGGCGAGGCGATGGAGATGCAGTGGCGCCCCGAGGTCGCGGCCGCGGCGGTGCTCTCGGGCACGACGATCATCGACCTCGACTACCCGCTCGCCCCCGAGCACACGGTCCCGGAGATGGTCTCCGCCGTCGAGGCGTGCATCGACCACGCCCGCGCGCAGGGCGCGAAGACCGTCACGGTGTGGGGTTACTCCTCAGGTGGCGCGCTGGCGGTGCTCGCCGGCGCGCGTGCCGACGCCCTGGTGCTGACGTTCCCGGACCTGGGCAGCGTGGCCAAGCTTCCCGACGCCGTGCGTGACGGCGCCGAGCTTCCCGCCCCGTCCGAGTGGGCGCCGACGCTGGCGCAGATCGGCCTACAGGACGAGATCGCCGCCCGCCCGGAGGGGATTGACGACGCCGCGCAGATCACCGTGAGCGAGCTCGTCGCCCGACACCGCATCCAGACGCCGGCGGTGGCGCGCAAGAAGGTGCAGCAGGTCGCCGACTACCTGCGCGAGGTCACCCCGCGCGAGGGGAAGTAGGCGGGAGCCGGGTCAGCTTTCGGATTTGACCCGGTAGAAGGTCCGGCGGCTGCCTTGGCCGCCGACCATTTCTATGGCTTCGGCTTCGATCAGTTTGTTCACCGCGTAGCGCGCCTGCCCCTGAGTCAGCCCGGTGCCGTCCACGATGCCGGCGAAGTTCAGCGGGCCGGCCGCCAACGCCTCCATGACGAGCTGCTGGTTGGTGGGGACCCGATCGATCCCTCGGCCGGTCGAGGACGGTACCGGCTGCTCGTCAGGCCCAGCGGACTGTTCCTGCGGGAAGCTCGAAGACGGACCGGTATCGCGGTCGTTTGCCGGGCTCAGCGAAGCCGTCTCCAGGAAACCGTGTTCCCGCAACCACTCGATCTCGCTTCGAGCGCTTTCCCGGTCCAGCGGCGAGAACTCCTCGACTACCCGCTCCGGGGTCCACGTCTCTCCGGCGTCGCCGGCCAGAATGACCGTCTTCTGGATCGCCGAGAGATCAGTGCCGGGGAAACGCCGCTCCAGAGCCTTCTCGTCGTCGGCGGTGAACCGTCGTTTCCTGGGCAGCATGACGGTGAATTTCACGCCGTTGTCGAAGAGCCTGGGCCTGGCCAACCCCGCCTCACGCACGGAGTCGAACATCTCCCGGATTCCGCCGCCCTCTCCCTCGACCACGCGGGAACCGTCAGGGGTGACGGCGTACTTCATCAGCTGGTAGAGACGCTGGTTGACCTCAGCGGTGTGGACCTCGGCGCTCTCCAGCTGTTCAACCGACACGCCACGCAGACCGCCCGGGCTGGTGATCACCATTCGGTCGTTGTGGACCCGGACGTCGACGTGTCGGCCCGGCTCATCGAGGGACGCCGGGCCGAGATCCCGGTGGACCAGGGCATTGGCCACAAGCTCGCGGATCGCCCGTCCGGGGAACTCCGGACGCTGCTCCATGTGCCCGTCCTCGCGGTAGGCCTGCTCGGTACCGGTGTTCGCGGCGATCCAGTCCACCACGTCAGTGAGCATCTGCGGCACGGGTCCCTCGAAGTGAGTCAGATTCCGGGTTCGCGCCGGTCCCCGCCCCCGGTCGAGACGCACCGCCGCGGTCGCAGAGAGCGAGGGCAACCGTCCCTGCGGGTAGTACCCGAGTCCGTAGAGGCCGGCGACCGTCAGTTCCCCGTCCTTTGTCAGGACTCCGACTGCGCAAAGAAGATCGTCATCGGAGGACAACGCCCCGAGACGCCTGCTATGCCGTCGGATGCTGCCCAGGTAAGCGTCGGTCAGATCGCCATCGAGGTCTTCTCTCGAAGTGCCGGCCACCGGCCGTAGCTCGCCGGGCACCTGCCCACTGAACAGCAGCTTGTCGATCTCGAGAAGGCGTAGGTCATTGGCGTTCATCTGGTAATCGCCGTCACCCTGACGCAGGTACGCGACACCATCCACCGCTGCGGGGCGAAGACTCGGGTGGACCGGTCGCACTTCCGCGACCACGACGCTGACGCCATCGATCTCCACTGAGCTCGTGACTACGTGAGGCGCGGGATCCACCGTGGCACGGGTCTTTTCGACCAGACCCTGGGCGAGCACATTGGGTTGGCGGACACCGGAAATGGCGAAACCGTCATGCTGGTCGACACCGAGCAGAATGACACCCCCGCCCGGCATGTTCGCAAAAGCGCACACTGTCTCCGAGAGATTCTCGGGCAGTCCCCCGTCTGCGCGTTTGGCTTCCACCGAGACGAAGTCGTCACCGTAGCGCCGCAGGTCCTCGACAGCTGCACGCACCTTGTCCGCGGTCCAGTCCATATCGCCAGAGTACAACCAGAGTCATACTTTTACAATGAGTCAGTACAACTTTTAAAGTGAGGGCCCGTACAACACGAAGTCTCAGGGCGGGCAACCTCAATCACCGAGAAAACACCTGCACAAGGAGGCTATCCGGCTTCGCGGCCTCCAGACGAGACTCCCGGATAAATCACCGTCATCCACCCCAGAGTGTGAAACTTTCACACTCTGTTTGCACTCTGGCAACCACAATGAGACTCTCACTGTGGTTTCACTCTGACTTGCTCAGTGAGACTTTCTCACTCCGGCGATCGCGGCCGGACTCCCGCCGCCTGATCAGCAGGCCGGGATCGCGTCGGCGATCTGGACCGGGATCAGCCAGGCGTCGTCGATGCCGGCGCGCAGGTTGTACGGGTCGTGGCAGGCCAGACGCGCCTTGAGCTCGGCGCCGCTGACCGCGGGGATCGCCGAGGAGCCCAGGTCGATCGACAGCTGGCCGGACGGGGCGCCGGGCAGCTGCGGCAGGCCCGCGGGCAGCGCGGCGTGCACGTCTGCGGTGTGGGCCTCGCGGGTGCCGTAGGTGTTGGCCGCGAGCACCACGCCCGGGGCGATCGAGGCGGTCGCGTGCACGCTGCGGCGGTCGTCCGACCAGCCGAACTTGGTGCCGGTCACGCCGGGCACTGTCGCGGTGCCGTAGTCCTGGCGGTACCCGTCGGCGGCCACCGGTGCGGCGGTCTCCATGCCGCGGAACATCGGGGCGGCGACCGGGTCGTTGCGGGTGGCGTCGAGGAAGCGCGTCAGGTCATTGGCCGAGGTCACCGAGTTGCCCCAGAAACCGTTGCGGTGGGTGTTGGGCAGCCCGAACCAGCCGGCCGTCTCGTCGATGGCCTGCGGGTAGCGCGCGTCGAGTTCGCTGGCGATGCGGTCGTCGGAGAAGCGGATCATCTGCTCGACGCGGGCGGCGTCGCCCGGCGCGCCGTGGTGGAGGACCCAGTGGCCGAGGTACAGCTTCGACAGCGAGAGCGCCGGGCGCGGCTCGTCGGCGTTCGGGGTGGCCAGGCGCGGGCCGTTCTGCACCTGGACCGAGGCCTGGGTGCGCGGCGGGGTCGCCCCGAGCGGCAGGGCCGAGGCGACAGGCTGAGCGGAGACGGCGACGCCCACGGCGAGCAGGAGAGCTGCGGCGGAACTGGCTGTGCGCTGGGTGTTCCTCATGGAAACTCAGTCTAGACCCGCGAGGTCGCCGCGCACGTCAACCGCGTCGCCTCGTCGCGGCCCCCATTACGATGCCGCCTATGAGCTCCGGTTACGTCGCGTTCGCAGATGAGTCGATCATTCAGATGCCTTCTGGTCGACAGGCGTACCGAATCGGAGCGGCTCTCCTAGCTACAACTGAACTCGAAGCAGCACGTGATGTCCTTCGTCCTCTTCTCCTGCCGGGCCAAAGCAAACTTCATTGGAGAGACGAGAGTCCTCCCCGCCGCGATCAGATTTCACGACAGGTCGCCGCTACCGGGTCGATGCTCACCATCGTGACTCATTGGAGCGAAGTCCCTGCCAAAGAGGAGAGATCTCGCCGGAAGTGTCTCGAACGGCTCTACTACGAGCTTGCGTCGATGGATGTCCAAGATGCCTCCCTCGAATGTCGTCAGCAGGCACAGGACGCGAAAGATATTCGCCACATCGTTGCCCTCCAGGCACGCAATCAAGCGAAGAATCTGCGGCTCTCCCACCTACGCGGCAAAGACGAACCTTTGCTATGGATCCCCGATGCCGTCTTGGGGGCGCTGAATGCGGCGCAACTCGGCGAACCCAGGTTCTGGGATCAGGTCCGGGACACCGTGTGCTAGACATCACGACTTCGTAAGGCTCTAAACCTGCACATTAAAATGCGGCAACCCCGGGTCCAGTCGTCCGGCTGGCATCCCGGGGTTCCCTTCCGATCCTGTCGTAACAGGTGGCGTCAATGCCTAACTTAGCTGACGGAACATGTTGATGTCGAGGCTAAATTTCTCCCGGTCGCAGACCCGCGGAACGCATATCCACGCGGTAACGCGCGCCCTCGCGGGTGCGGGTCACCGTGTACGGGATGCCCTCCTCGTCCCAGTGGACACGTGCCCGCTCCCCCACCGGCGAGGTGCCGTCCGCGCGCACCACCCGCCACCAGGCGGTCAGGTGGCCGTGGGTGCGCATCGCGCGGCCCGCCCGGCGCGCGGTGGTGCCGGCGGCCGCACCGACCGCGCCGTAGCTGGCCACCCGGCCTGCCGGGATCTTGTCGACTACTGCGAGGACGGCGTCGGTGACGTCGTCCAACGCCAACGGCGAGTCGGGCGCGGCGTCGTCAAGCAAACTAGCCCAGGCCCTGCGCGCGCAGGGCCTCGAAGACGTCGTTGCCCTCCTGGATGTCGAGCTCCTCGTACTCCTCGACCTCGCAGAGCGTCACCGTCGCGCCGGTGGGGTCGGCGATGATGAGCAGGCGGCCGAACTCGGCGTCGAAGGGGCCCTGGATGACCTCGCCGCCGAGCTCGGGCACGCGCGCGGCGGCCTTGTCGACGTCGAGGACGCCCAGGAAGGTCTGCCAGAAGCCGTGCACGCCCTCGGGGAAGTGGCCGGCGGCGTCGCGCAGCCCGGCGAAGGGGGCGGAGTCGGCGAGCAGCGTGCCGTAGCGCGGCAGGTCCGTGCCCTCGCCGCCGACGGTGGCGGACTGCCAGCCGAAGAGGCCGGTGTAGAAGTCCAGCGCCTCGTCGAAGCCGGAGGTGCAGGTCAGCTCGTGCCAGACGGCGCAGCCGGGCTCGCCGCCGGCGACGAAGGCGTCCTCGCCGCGCGGTTCGACCAGGCCGAAGAGCGCGCCGTTCGGGTCGGCGGCGACACCCATGCGCCCGATCTGGGCGTCGGTGGGACCGGCGAGGACCTTGCCGCCGAGCTCGCCGATGCGGTCCAGCTGCGCCTCGAGGTCGTCGGCGAGGAAGTAGGTCACCCACGTCGTCGCGCCGCCGGTGGCGGGGATCAGGCCGGCCACCGGCAGGCCCTGCACACGGGCGACGAGGTAGCCGGAGCCCTCGACCTCCTCGTTGACCTGCCAGTCCAAAAGCCCGGTGTAGAAGCGGGCCGCGGCCTCGGGCTCGGGGGTGTTCAGGTCGATCCAGTAGGGCATGCCGCCCTGGGCGTTGAACGCGGGCATCTACATGTTCCTCCACTTCTCGGGGTCGAAGTCGTCGTCTGCGGTGGCCTCGTCGAAGTAGTCGTCCTCGCCGTCGTCCTCGGCGACCACGGCGCAGGCCTCGGCCACGCAGACCCGGTCGCCGATGGCGAGGTGGCGCCCGCGGCGCGTGTCGGTCTCGCCGTTGACGGTGACCAGGCCCTCGGAGATGACGGCCTTGGCCTCCCCGCCCGTGGCCACCAGACCCGCGAGCTTGATGAACTGCCCCAGTTTGATCGACCCGCCGGAGACGGGAACCTCAACGTCCTGCATGCGCACGAGTCTAACGGGCGGGCGGGACGGGCGGCCGGGTGGACGGTGGGGCGGGCAGGATTGGCAGGGCGGGTAGGATTCGGGCGCGGGGCGGCGCAGCCCTTCATTGAGGGAAGTTCGTTTAGCTGGAGTCCCTCGGAGCCAGTACATCGCTGCGCCGCCTCCTTAATCTCTTGGCCGTCGAGCACTAGCCGCCGAGCAGTCCGAGAACCCCCTCGACGACCATCACCGCGGCCAGCAGGCAGAAGATCGCTCCGGTGACGATGTCGATGACCGCGGAGTTCTCCGCGATGCGCGCCGAGAACGCGCGCACGGCCAGGGCGAAGCTGACGAACCAGACCAGGCCGACCGCGATGAGCAGCGCCGCGATGAACGCCGTGATCCCCCAACCCATGCCGGGCTCGATGAACTGCGCGAAGACGGCGCCGAAGAAGAGGACGGCCTTCGGGTTGGCCAGGTTGGTGGTGAAACCGGCGCGCCAGGCCTGCCCGGCGGTCGAGTCGGCGTCGGTGCGCTTCGGCACCGGCCCGGGCGTGACGGATTCGCGCGAGCCGGAGGGCACGTCGGCGTGCACGGCGCGGGCGGACTGGCAGCGGGTGGCCAAGCCGCCACGGATGGAACTGACGCCCAGGTAGGCCAGGTAGGCCCCGCCGATCAGCTGCAGCCAGGCCAGCAGCGCCGGGCGCGCGGTGAGCAGGGCGGACAGGCCCAGGAGGCTGGCCAGGATCCAGCCGGTGTTGCCCGTCATCACTCCGAGGGCGGCCCACACGCCGGCGCGCTTGGAGCGCGCGCCCTGGCGCGTGATCTGCACGACGTCGGGGCCGGGACTGATGATGGCCGCGACCCAGACCCCCAGCAGGGTGAGGATGGAACCGAATGTCATGATGGTCAGGTTACATCCTGCGTCGGGCATGACGTCGACCACACCTTAAAAGCACTACAAGTTAGTTTATCTTATTTGTCGCGACTTTCGTGTATGTTTGGTGCTGCATCGTCCGTTGCACCGCCCATGGGACCACAAGCCCGGGACGGAATCCCTTCCTCATCCACACTCCTGTTCGACCCGAAAGGATCGTCATGTCCGAAGCACAGACCTACGAGAACCTGCTGAGCGCCTGCCGCCGCGGAGGATCCAGCGTCCTCACCTCCACCACCGAACTGGGCGCCGCCGCCGGGGCGCACGCTTCGATCGCGCCGGCGAAGTTCGTCAGCCACTCCAACCCCACATTCGCCTTCGAGACCCGCTACATCGACGGCCAGGCACAGACCGTGGCCCTCATTGACGGCAAGCAGTCCTCCAGCAACCGCGGCGAGGCGGCACTGGCCCAGTCGATTCGCGACGCCGAACCGGTCGCCTCCCGTATCCCCCGCATGCGTGTTCAGTACGAGGACCGCGACTTCCTCTGCATGGAGCTTCCGCACCGCGCCTTCGACGGCCACTTCCGTGCCGCCACCCTGGAGGGCCGGCCCGCCACCCAGACCAATGTGTTCCAGGCGCTGCGCAACTGCACCCCCGCCGATTCCCGTGCGCTGCTCGAGACCTCCCCGATCAGCCTCGCCCTGGGTGCGTGGGACGCCACCCGCGCAAAAGACCAGGTGCGCATCCGCAGCTCGGTCACCGGCGAGATCATCGGCGTTCTCGCCGACCAGGAGGCCGAGGGGCGTGACCGCTACTCACTGCGCGGCGGTGCCCGCGTCGACCCGGTGGCCATGAGCGTCCAGCTGGACGGAGCCAGCATGGAACGCATCCTCGCCGATCAGGAGCACGACCTCAGTGCCAAAACCGTCGCGTCCCTGCGCTCCGAGATCAACAAGGCCAAGAAGGAGCCCGTCTCCGCCTCGTCACTGGGCCTTGGCGGCATCCCGCCGAGCCTCGATGCCCTGGGCGGGGTCGCCTGCTCCCGGATCATCCGCTCTTGGGTCCTCTCCTTCGCCTCCCTGCGCCAGCTGCGCTTCGGCGCGGGAGCCGAGGGTGACGCCGCCTGCCGCACCCTGCTCGCCGCACTCGACCTGGCAGTCGTCGCCCGAGCCGAGGAGGAGCTCTACCTGCGGGCGAACTGCGATCTCGTCGAGCTTTCCGAACCCGAGACCAAGCTGGACCTGCGCTTCGGCAAGTCTCAGCCGATCGACCCGATCACCGTCGACACCGCCGACGCCCTTCTCGAACGTGCCATGGACGAGGCCGAGGCCAAGGCCGGCATCCGGTGGCAGGGGCAGACTCTCGAGTTCATCGGCAATCCTGCGGTCCTGCGGGGCGCCGTCGACGAGTCTGAGGAAGAGGCCTGACCGATGACCCCGCTCGCCATCACCGCCCGGTTCCCCCTCGGGGTGTACGTCGGGCACCGTAGCGACGGCTCGCCGGACCCCTTCCCCGACCCGGCACGCCTGCACGCCGCACTCCTCAACGCCGCGGCCACCGGCTGCTCCGCTGTCGAAGACCCTGCCGGGCTGGGCCCGAGTCCCGAGTCCCTCGAGGCCCTGCGCTGGCTCGAGGAACACCCGCCGGAGGGCCTTTTCCTCCCCGAGCGCCGACCTCAGTCCGCCGACTCCTCCCGCATCATCTTCCGCAAGGAAGGCCTGGTCAACCCCAAGAAGTCAACCAACCACCGACGGGTGTCCGACGGCGTGAGCCTCAACGGTCCGATCGGATACCGCTGGTCGGAGGCCCCGGTAGCGGTCGCCGAGACCATCCGCCTGCTGTGCGCGGACGTCGCCGTCCTCGGAGAGACCGAGAGCGCCGTCGTCCTGAGCCACGAGGACTTCGAACCGAATCTCGTCCTCGACCGCGAGTCATCCATGTTCGCTCCGGGCGGGCATCCTGTCCGTGCTCCCGGGCCGGGCCGGACCGCCGGCCTCACCGCGGCCCACCGTGCGGCGAATCCCGGCAAAAACCCTGTCCAGAAAGCGACGAAGAGCGAGGTGACCCGCCCCGCCCCCGTCCCCGGCGACGGGCTGACCTCACTGCGTTACCGCAGCCCGGAGCCGCCTAAGCCCGAGACACCGTGGTCTCGCGTCCTGCTTCTCGAGCTCGGGGGCCCCGCACTCGCGCCGGAGGAGCGGATGGACTGGGCGGTGGCCTTCCACCGTGCGCTCATCGCCGCCATCGACGGACCGGTTCCGGCCATGGTCACAGGCGCTTACCCGAAGGGACAACCGCGTCCAGCCAACCAACTGGCCATCCAGTACATCCCCGCAGGCATGGCCTGCCACCACGGAATTGACGGCCACGGCCTGGCCTTGCTTGTGCCGACGGATGCAGCCGATGAGGATCTCGCCGCACTCGCCGGCGGCCTGGCGAACATCCGCAGCCTCTACTGCCGTCACGGTCGGCGCACGCTGCGTTTCCAGGGCGTCAGCGCCCCGGGAGACAGGTTCTGGGGTCCGGCCCCAGACGGCCACCGCCGGCTGTGGTCGCCTCTTCCCGTCGCCGTCACCGAGCACCGCAGCCCTAGGGCCACCGCCACCGGCGGCAAGCAGTGGGGCCTGCGGGAGGCCGGAGTGGTCTCGGTGGCCCACGTGTGGCGCGACGAGTTCCCCACCACCGCACGCGGTGACCGAAGGCTCATCGAGCTGCACGCCGCGGCATCGGCGCGCGGGGTGAAGGTCGGCGCCACGCGCCTCGTTCCTGGAGACTCCAACAGTTTCGTGCACAAGGCCTCGCCCCGGATGGTACCGCGGATGTGGAGCGGGCTGGTGGACCTGGGTGACCTCGCCCTGGACACCGCGATCACCGCGATCGGACAGTCACGGCACCTGGGCGGGGGCCTGCTGACGCCCGTCGACATACCCGAGGGCCTCTACCCGACGCTGATGGGAGATGACAATGACTGACTCCACCAATTTGTCTCTGTGGCATGGCGAATTCGGCGACTTCTTCGCGGCGCTCAATGACGGCCACGCTCCGTTCCGCTGGCAGGAGCGCCTGCTCGACGAGATTCTGACCGGGGGCGAATGGCCCGACCAGATTGTCGCGCCCACCGGCTCCGGTAAGTCCGCCGTCGTCGAGGTCCACGTATTCGCCAACGCGCTGGCCGCCGCCGGCGCCGCACCCCGCGTTCCGCGCCGCCTGTTCGCCGTGGTCAACCGGCGTGCGCTGGTGGACAACCAACACGACCGTGCCACCCGATGCGCAAAGCTGCTCGACGAGGCGCTCTCCGAAGACGCCCACCCCGGACCTTCCAGCGACGTCGTCACTCGGGTCGCTGCCCTGCTCAGAGGCCTGCGCACCCAACGCGCGACGGATCTCGACGACTCGGATGCGCAGGCCCCCTTGTTGGTCGGCCACATCCGTGGCGCGACCCGACCGGAGAACCCGACGCTCCTGGACCCGAGTGCTTGCGCGGTCGTGGCTGCGACGCCGGACATGTTCGGCTCGCGGATGCTTTTCCGAGCCTACGGCGCCACCCGATTGTCCCGGCCACGCGAGGCGGCGGTCATCGGGTATGACTCGGTGCTCGTCCTCGACGAGTCTCACCTCAACCGGCAGCTGTTACTCTCCGCGAGGCGCATCGCCGAGCTGGTCCACCGGGAAACCGACCTCGGGGTACCGGCACTCCAGGTCGTCGAGTCCACCGCCACGCCTTCCGGGGTCTCCGCCCGTCGTGTCGGGGTCTCCGCCGAAGACCTCGTCGACGGCGCCGACGAGGTGCTCAGTCGACGCGTCCGCGCCGCAAAACCCCTCGAGCTCGTCACCGATTCACGATGGAACGGCAAGAAGGCCACCGTCGCGTTGGCCAGGGCTTTCGCCGAGGAGATCGTGCGCGTGCGCGCGAGGGTGATACCCGGTACGGATCCGGACGGAACCTCGGCAAACAGCGCGGAGGCACAAGAGCTCCGGCCACACACGGTCGGCTGCATCGTCAACCACGTCGACACCGCCGTGGCTGTGGCCGCTCAGCTGTCGAAGCTGGACAAGTCACTCAACGTGCAGGTCCTCGTCGGCCGGATGCGCCCCTGGGACCTCCGACAGCTACGGAACGGCAAGCACCATGACCTGTTCACCCTTCGCGGTGACGCCACTGTTGATGTGCTGGTGGCCACCCAGACCCTCGAGGTCGGCGTGGACATCGATCTCGCCGGACTGGTCACCGAACTGGCGCCCGCCGATTCGCTCGCGCAGCGCTTCGGCCGCGTCAACAGACTCGGGATGCGCGAGTCCTCACCCGTGCGTGTCATCGTCCCCGAAAAGCTGCCCAAGAAGGTGGACCTGCCCTACGTCCGCGAGGACCTGAGTGCAGGTCTCCGCTGGTTGCACGAGCTCCGCGACCTCGGCGCCGGTGTCAGCCCCGAGGCGCTCGCTTCGGTCCCACAACCACCGGCTACCCCCCGTCGGCTTCTCTTCCAGCGCCCCGAGCACGCGGATCTCTTCCGCTGGGCACGCACCGGCGATGCACTCTTCGCCGACGACGACCTCGAGATCTGGCTGCGCGATGATCTCACGGCTGACATCGCGCAGGTCGGCATCGTGGTCCGCGACCTGCTGCCACGCGAGGATTCGACCGGTGCTCTCCAGATCTTGCGGGCACTCCCTCCACTGGAGGACGAGGCTTTCCCCGCCAACATTTCGGTGGCCCGCAGGATTCTCGCCGGAATCATCACCCCACGAAATACCGGTCACGCGCCGACAGCCCCGCCGCGCGCCTTCATTGTGCGCGAGGACACCGTGACGCTTGCCGACGCCGCGCATCCCCCCGCCTTGCGTCCGGGTGACACCGTGGTGCTGGACCGCGGGCACAGGTTCACCACCCGTGGAATCGTGGTCGACAATCCGCAAGACCGCACTTCCCCCGTTCCTGTTCCGGACATCGGCGGCCGGGTACTCGTCGACACGGATGCGGTACCCGAGCCTGCTGAGCTCGACGTTCCGGTGCGAAGCCTGCTCCGCGCCTTCGTGGGGCTCAGTTCCGAGGAAGCCACCCGGCTCCTCGCCGAGCACGGCATGGAGGGCACAGTGGTTCTTCCGCCCCATGATGAGACGATCCGTCAGCTGCCCTGGGCCGCCGTGGTGCAGAAGCCCGAGTCCTTCGACTCTCCGGTGTACCAGCGGTGGACGCCGTCGTCTGAGCCGGTGACCTTGGCCGCTCACAACTCGGACGTCGCCGGACGTGCCGAAGAAATTGCCGCGGCCGTCGGCTTGATCTCCGATTACGCCCGAAGGGTGAGTCTGGCCGGGCTCCACCACGATGACGGCAAGGTCGACGCCCGTTTCCAGCGGCTGCTTGGTAACAGCGGTGCGACCGGCCGAGGCGACGACGCGGAGGAGGATGCGCCGGTGCCACTCGCCAAGAGTCACGGCCCCCGAGCCCGTGCTGCACGGAGATCCGTCTCCGGGCTGCCCACCGGCTGGCGTCACGAGCAGCTCTCCGCGGCGCTTTTCGCCGCCGAGGCCAGCGGTTCAGGCGGCCAGGTCGACCGGCTCGTCCTGAGGCTAGTCGGCACCAGCCACGGCCACGGTCGCCGAGGCTTCCCGCATGTTGGCGGCGAACTCATCGAGGCGTCGAACCCCGCCTCAGCGGTAGCGACCGAGCTGTTCACCGCCGGCGAGTGGGACCGGTTGGTCGAGGACACCGAACGGTCCACCGGCGTCTACGCCACCGCATACCTCGAGGAGCTGCTCCGCGCCGCCGATAACCAGATTTCCCGGGAGGGACGATAATGAAAGCGTTTTTTATGGGTGGTTCCGTGCGCTCTGCCCTGACCCACTTCGCCCTGTACGGTCTCGCCGACATCATCGAGCAGGCCGGCGGACAGGCACGGCTCGGCTGGACCGACGAAGGACAACCCCGAGGTCGCGTGCTGAGCTCACTTGACGCAGAGGAGATCGCGACGGCGGTTCTCACAATCGCACGTCGTGACCGGGACGCCACCTGGGTCAACGCGGACGTCGACACCGGCGGACGCGTGCCAGTAGCCGCATTCTCACCCCGCGTCAAGACCCCTTCGGTGACTGACCGCCCCGGATGGCGAAGGCTCCAGCGCACGCGCCACGCAGCGCTGGACGAGCTCGACGTCGTCAATGCCGCATCGACACTGCGGTTGATCGACGCACTCGGTGAGCCCTCACACTGGCACATGGGACAGCAGAACCTGGAACCTGACCGGGGTGCGTCCCGATGGGAGATGAAGACGCGCAACCGCGGTGAGGAGTTCATCTCCCACCGTTACCGCCCGCTATGCCACGAGGTTGCGGATTGGCCTACTGAGCACATCATCCAAGGTCTCACGGGGGAAAAACTGCGGGATCCGCTAGGCAAGGACAGGGACACCTCACGCAGCTCGTCGGGCTTGACCACCCCCGGGCCGGCGGATAACGCCATGGTCTACTGCGCGCTGCGCGGAATCGCGCAGTTCCCCCTCGGGCACCGCGGTACCGCCGGCAGGTGGGGTACTCCTGTCAATGCGACCCCCGGCGTCTGGCCCAACGAGGTCACCCATCCTCGGAACATGGCCCTGCCCGCCCTCGTTGGCGAGGTCACTCCGGCACGGCTGCGCGCGATCCTCGTCTCCGCGCAGATGGACCTGGTGCACCGCGATCTGGTCAGGCCTCCCCGGGATGCCCCCGGTGAGTCAGCGGACGCGGATCGTACGGACCCCGCGTTGGTCGCGGCGGCGCGCGCATGGCTCCGGCAACGGCGTGTACCGGCAGTGATCGTG
The DNA here is from genome assembly GCF_030211955.1 of Corynebacterium frankenforstense. Taxonomy (GTDB): domain Bacteria; phylum Actinomycetota; class Actinomycetes; order Mycobacteriales; family Mycobacteriaceae; genus Corynebacterium; species Corynebacterium frankenforstense_A. The sequence continues at coordinate 78,100 of NZ_JASODI010000006.1, forward strand.
TTCCCGATCCTTAAGACGGGCAGCGGCAACGCTCCTGAACGTCAGGTTCAGTCCGGAAAGGTCCACGTGCTGTGACTGCCCCAGAGTCATCAGTGGAGGTCGGTGTCCCGGAGCCTCCGCTCCCGATCAGCCTCGTGGCTCACACCGTGTTCTGTCCGCGCCGCGCCTGGTTGGAAGCCGCCGGAGAGCGCAGCGACCATGTCCAGATTCAGGCGGGGAAACAGGCTCACCGCCGAGTCGATTCTCCCTCGGAGTCTCGGCCGGACGGGTTACGCAGCATGAACATCCACTCAGATGCCCACGGTCTGGTGGGCCGGACAGACGTCGTCACCGTTACCGGCGGCGGAGTTGAGGTCACAGAGTACAAGGCGACACCGACAAGAAAAACGCCCACGGTGACGGACGCGATGGTCGTCCAGCTCGCACTTCAAGGGCTTTGCCTTACAGAGGACGGGCAGCGCGTTGACGGACACCGGGTGTATTTCCCGGACAGCAACAAGTCGGTGTCAGTGGACATCGGTGCCGAGGAGATCGCGAACGCATTAAGCTACGTGCGGCAAACCAGAAAGATCTGCAACTCCGTGCAGGCCCCGGAACCGTTGGAGGATGATCCGCGGTGTACCGCTTGTTCGCACGCCGGGGTCTGCCTACCGGACGAGCGCAGGTTGCACACTGTGAGGCGGAGGATCCGGGTAGCCGATCCAGACGGGCAGGTCCTGCACGTGGCAACGCCGGGTGCACGCCTGAGTACACGACAGGGACGGGTGTTAATCAGCGTGCGGGGCGAAAGGCAAGCAACCGTTCCACTCGAGCGGGTCAACGGGCTGGTCCTGCACGGAAACGTCGATGTGTCGAGTGCACTGCTACGCAATCTCATGTGGCAGCGGATCACAGTGGTGTGGTGCTCGAGTTCCGGCAGAGTTTACGGATGGAACCAGCCAGGCGACGGGCCCAACGGTGCCGCACGCGTCCAACAGCACGTGGCATCTGCTCACGGGAGGGTGGATCTCGCGCGCGAGTTCATTGCCGGCAAGATTGCTGGCCAGGCGACACTTCTCCGACGCAACGCCGACCCATCTCAACCTGCCGCCGTGGCCAGCATGCGGGAATTGCAACGGATCGCCGCTGCTTCTACCTCTCGACAGGAGATTTTCGGTGTCGAGGGTTCGGCGGCCGCCTTGTATTTCGGTCACTTCGCCACCATGCTGCGCGGTACTCACCGGGGATGGTTTACCAAACGCTGGCCTGGACGTTCCGGCAGAGGCGCAACGGATCCACTGAACTCAGCCCTCAATTACACCTACGCCTTGCTGACGGCTGAGGCGGTGAAGGCCCTGATCGCGTGCGGCTTGGATCCGCATGCAGGATTTCTGCATTCCAGCAGCCGAAACAAGCCAGCTCTGGCCCTCGACTTGATGGAGGAGTTTCGCGCAGTAATTGCAGACTCGTGTGTGATCAGTTGCATTAACCGGGGTGCGCTTACTCCATCGAGTTTTTCGGAGGTCACCGGTACCCCTCGACTCACCCCAGAGGGGAGAAAGGCTCTGATCAGGGTCTTTGAGAACCGGATGAACACCGAATTCACCCACCCGACATTCGGATACAGAGTTTCCTGGAGGCGTGCGCTCGAGGTGCAAGCCCGCTTGGTTCTCGGTTGCCTTGACGGAACGCAGGAGCACTATGTGGCGGTGAAGACACGTTGAGCCGGAACGACGCGCGCAGAACACTCATCGCCTATGACGTTCCCAATGACAGGAGACGTACCCGGCTCGCAGATGCTCTGGGAAGCTACGGAGACCGGATTCAGTACAGCGTATTCGTAGTGGACATCAGTCCGGCGCGCCTGCTTCGGCTGGAGGACGCCATAAGGGGAATTATCGATGGAGAGGAGGACTCAGTGTTGTTCTGCGATCTCGGTAGGGTTGCGGATCTTGAAGAGCACAGGCGCCGATTCAGGTTCCTCGGCCAATCGAGAGAACCGACGCCGGACGGCCCATTAGTGTTCTGATTGGGTGGCCGTGAATTCCGATCAGCGAGCACCCACCTAATCCGACAATCTCGCGTGTCGCTCGCGAACTGTCTGCCCAGCTCACAAAGGTGGACCATGGCGAGGACTCAGGTGACCGCTTCGTTACGACCATCGAGGAATCCGTCACTCGCGGAACACCTGGTACGCTGCTACTCAGGGCGCTGTTTTATCCCGTGCTATCGCTGCAGCAATCTGCTGCAGCCCTTCATTGAGGCGCCCTCAATGTCCACAAGGACGACTTCAAGGACGAATCGCTGCAGCAATCTGCTGCAGCCCTTCATTGAGGCGCGATCAGTCTGCTGTGTGAGGAGACGGACCGGTATCGCTGCAGCAATCTGCTGCAGCCCTTCATTGAGGCCCGACGCCGAAGAGGCAGCCTGCGACGCCGCCGAATCGCTGCAGCAATCTGCTGCAGCCCTTCATTGAGGCGCGGAAGCCAACGCCCGCAGTGCTCGAAGCGCTCGATCGCTGCAGCAATCTGCTGCAGCCCTTCATTGAGGCGATAGTCACTCCGTGGCACTAGTCAAGTCCATCCGATCGCTGCAGCAATCTGCTGCAGCCCTTCATTGAGGCTGTTCTTAATTCCTTTGTCGGCGTCCCGGCAATGGACATCGCTGCAGCAATCTGCTGCAGCCCTTCATTGAGGCTGGCACCCCACAGAAAGGACCCCCTGTGCCTGACATATCGCTGCAGCAATCTGCTGCAGCCCTTCATTGAGGCGCACCGTAGAACGCGCACTGCACTACCCGCCCGACATCGCTGCAGCAATCTGCTGCAGCCCTTCATTGAGGCTCGTCCTCCCACGATGCGGTGTCGCGGCCGTGGACTCCGATCGCTGCAGCAATCTGCTGCAGCCCTTCTTCACAAACTCATGGAACCGCCGAGGACGGTAGCGTTCAGCGTCACTTTGACGTCGCCGACCGTAGCTCGCGCCAACCCACGTCCCGGGCCCGCCAACCCCCTACACCTGATCACGCGGCATGATGTGGACGCGGTCGATGTTGACGTGCGCCGGCAGCGAGGCCACCCAGCGCACGGCCTCGGCGATGTCCTCCGGGCCCAGGTTGACGTGGCCCTCGTAGACCGCGTCGGCCTTGTCCTGGTCGCCCTTGAAACGCACCAGCGAGAAGTCCGTCTTCACCCGGCCCGGGTCGATCTCGGTGACACGGATGTTCGTGCCCTCGGTGGCCTCCTCGATGCGCTGCACGCGCGTCATGGCGCGCAGGCCGAACTTGGCCGCGTTGTAACCGGCGCCGCCCGCGTACGGGTTGAGCGCGGCGACCGAGGCCATGTTGACGATCAGCCCTTCAGACTCGACGAGCTTGTCACGCAGCGCCAGGGTGACGCGCAGGGTGCCGAGCACGTTCGTCTCGTACATCCACTTCCAGTCCTCGAGGTCGGCCTTCTTGACCGGGTCGAGGCCCTTGGCACCGCCGGCGTTGTTGACCAGCAGGTCCACCCGTTCGATCTGGGCGGCGAACTCGGCGACCGAGTCGTCGTCGGTGACGTCCAGGCGCACCGCCTCACCCCCGATCTGCGCGGCGATCTTCTCCAGGCGGTCCACGCGGCGCGCGGCGACGATCACGTGCCAGCCGTCGCCGGCCAGCGCACGCGCGGTCGCCTCGCCGATGCCGGAGGAGCCGCCGGTGACCACGGCGACCTTCTGGTTGTCCTGTGCAATCTCTTTGTCAGCCATAGGACCATTCTGGCAGCGCCGCCCGCGCCTCGCAGACGGATCCCGCCCCGCCCCCACATCCGGGGCAAGCCACACTTACCCCGGGCTGTGCCCCTCCCGGACCGCCGCCGACCCAGTCGCGGCCCACCCGTTTCCAGCCCCGGCACCACCCCACGCCCTAGTAGTCCACCTGCCGGATCGTGATGTTGATGCGCCCCTCCTTCAGTCCCGCGTGCGCGGGCGCGGTACCGTCCTCGACCTGCGTGATGCCGTGGTAGGCCCGGCGCGCTGGCCCGCCGAAGACGACGGCGTCGCCGCTGATCAGCGGCACGTCCACGAAGGGGCCGGTGCGTTCCTCGGCGCGCCCGAGCCGGAAGAGCGCGGTGTCGCCGATCGACAGCGAGACCACGGGTGCGTCGGCGACCTCGTCGGCGTCGACGTGCAGGCCCATCCGCGAGCCCGGCGGGTAGTAGTTGACCAGCGCGACCTCGGCGCGCATGCGCCCCGCCCAGGGCGCCAACGCCGCGGAGCGCTCGCCCGCGACGACCAGCACGGCGTCGACAATCTCCTGGTAGTTCGCCGGGATCTCCGGTACGGGCACGCCCTCGAACTCGCGCACGTAGCGGTACGGATTGGTCGCCCAGTGCCGCCCGAGCGAGAGGATGTGCACGCTCATCTGCCCGGTGCGCGTGCGCGGGCGCGCCATGGCCACCGGCGTTCCGGCCACCGAGCGGGCGATCTCGCGCGCCTGCGTGACCAGCCCCGACTGCTGCCACGCGCCGAGAAAGCCCGGCAGGTGCACCGCGCCCGGGGCGAGTTCACGGGGCGGGCGGGGCAGGCCGGCGGCGTCGAAAAGCGTGGGCACGGGCACTCACCTCCTGGCACGATGGGGCCATGTCCGGATTCGACGCCCCAGCCTATTCCTCCATGGACCGGATGCGCTCCGGCGCCTGGTACCTCACCCACGGCGGGGACATCGCCGCCGAACAGCACCGCACCGCCGAGCTCATGCACGAATTCAATGAGCTGGCCAACACCGACCTCGAGCGCGGCCGCGCGATCATCCGCGAGGTCACCCACGCCGAGCACGCCGAGGCCACGCTCTTCGCGCCCGCGCGCATCGAGTTCGGCGAGAACGTCCACCTGGGCCGCGGGGTCTTCATCAACTTCGGCGTCACGATCCTCTCCTCGGCGGAGGTCACCGTCGGCGACCGCGCCATGATCGGGCCGAACTGCCAGCTGATCACGCCCACGCACCCGACTGACGACGTCGCGATGCGCCGCGGCGGCTGGGAACGTGCGGCGCCGGTGCGCCTCGGCGCCGACGTGTGGCTCGGCGCGGGGGTGACCGTGCTGCCGGGCGTGGAGATTGGCGACGGGACCACCGTGGGTGCGGGATCCACGGTGACGCGTTCCCTCCCGGAAAATTGCATTGCCGTCGGCACGCCGGCCCGCGTGATCCGTGAGTGCGACCCGGAGCGCCGGGAGCGCGGGCAGCTCGACGAGGGCAGCCCGGTCGAGCCCTTCGCCTGAGCCGCGGCGGTGGCGCCGGGGACCGCGCTGAGGCAGGCACGGCGAGCAACGCGCTGAGGCGGGCGCGGCGACCCGGCCACGCGGGGCGACCCGCCATTGTCGATTGGCCAACTTTCGCGATCTGAGGTACAGCCCCGGCTACATAGTCCCACTCCACCCCGCCGGCCCGGGCGGCGGGGCCGGAAGGCGCATATACCCTCCCGGGGTACCGGCGTTTCCGCAGTTCACAGACTCGATACAGAAATCGTTCAATCTTCTCCCACAAGGTTCCCGGGAGACGGTACGCTACCCCCGGCGATGGTTGACGCATCCCTGATCGGGCAGGCAAGGTAACGGATAAGACCGCCGCAGATGAAACAGGCACCCCCGGATTAGGGTTTTTGTTTCACGGGTTATGAACGATCTTCATTCCGCCAGCGACGCGACTATCAGGGGGAATGGTCTTACCTACGCCGGCGAAACGTGCACGGGAAGGTAAAACTTTCGTCGATAAAGCGGTTGCGGGGCGGCGGGCCCGGCGTCACCATTCACAGCGGCCCGTGGGACGCTGTTCAGCTCCCTCGGATTCGATTTTCATTCCCGGCGTGGCTCCGCCCCCGGTATCTCTCCCCGCAACACCTCTCACACCAGGAGAAAATTCAATGAAGCTCACCCGTCGCGTCTGCACGTGGCTGGCTGCCGCCTCCGTCGCGGCCACGGGCATCATCGCCCCGACCGCCGGTGCCGACACCTTCCACGAGACCTACCCCGAGACCCCCGCCCTGAACCCGGACCTGCCGATCGTCCACACCACGCACGGCTCCGACCACATCAAGGCCAACATCCTCAACCCGCGCCCCGTGTGCAACTCCGGTGAGGACTACCGCACCGTGGTCTACAAGGTCACCGACAACTTCTCGCCGGCCGGCACCATCTCGGCGACGAACAAGACGAAGAACGACATCCCGCTGACCCAGAACCTGTCGAAGTCGCAGACCGTCTCCCTGTCCATCAAGGGCGACCGCACCGACCAGACCTCCATCAACCTCGGCGGCTCCCACAGCCAGGACGGCACTGAGGGCTCCATCGGCATCGCCAAGACCATCACCGAGCAGATCGGCGGCGAGTTCTCCTACTCCCTGACCTGGGATGCCGGTCAGCAGATCGGGCCGTACGACGTCCCCGCCGGCCACACCGGTGAGGCCACCTACGGCTTCCGCACCATCAACCTGGACGGCACCCAGCAGTACTGCCGCCCGAACGGCACCTGGTCCACCCCGACCCCGTGGCGCGTCTTCGCCCCGATGAAGAACGAGGTCGAGGTCAAGCTGTACAAGAACGCCTCCGACTCCTGGATGGGCACCGCCCACGAGGTCGAGGAGGACGAGGCCGTCGACGAGTCCACCCAGACCGAGGACATCATCGACGACACCCTGACCGACGAGGTCGCCGAGGCCGACGCCGACGCCGTGGCCACCGACGAGGACACCGAGGTCGACCCGGAGGTCGACACCTCCGTCGCCGACCCGGAGGTCGAGGACGGCACCGACGCCGAGCCGGAGATCGAGCCGGAGACCGCCACCGACCCGGAGGGCGACCTGCCCGCCGACGGTGAGACCGTGCTGGACGAGGACGAGGCCACCGACGAGGAGGCCACCGAGGACGAGGCCACCGACGAGGAGGCCACCGAGGACGAGGCCAAGGCCGACTACGACCTGGAGCCCTACTTCACCGTGGCCGCCGGCAAGTCCGCCGGCTTCGCCGGCCTGGTCGCCCTGCGCGTCAAGAACGTCGGCGACAAGCGCTACTTCCAGGACAACATGGCCACCCGCTTCCGCATCGACGTCCACACCGCCGAGGGCCCCGAGGGCGTCGACCGCCTGATCACCCCGGGCTGGTTCAACGGTGCCTACACCCGCGACCTGGGCTTCGACGCCGAGAAGGGTGTCCGCTCCTTCGAGGTCACCCTGTCCAACCCGATCAACTCGGGTGACACCGCCCTGGTGGCCAACCTGAACTTCGGCGACGGCCTGACCAAGGAGGGTCGCCTGAAGAACTACATCACGGTCACCCAGACCGGCCGCATCGACGGTGACGAGACCACGTCCAACGACCAGGACGTCGACTCCCGCGAGCACACCTTCGATCACATGGGCCGCCAGAACAAGGGCATCTTCTAAGAGACAACAGCCCTGCTGCGCGACAGACCGGGCGTCCCGCCACCACGGCGGGGCGCCCGGTTTTTCCGTGTGCGCAGCTACCCTGGGATAAACCATGAACATCCCCGCCAGCCCCTTCGACCTCGACGCCATCGGCGCGGGTCTGCCCGTCGCCGGCGCGCTGCCGGAGATCGCCGAGGCCCTCGAGGCCCACCGCCGCGCCGTGGTCGAGGCCCCGCCCGGCACCGGCAAGACCACGCTGGTCCCGCCGCTGGTCGCCGACCTGCTCGCCCGCCGCGCCGCGAACGCAGCGGCCGACGGCACCAGGAACGGCGCCGCCCCGCTCAAGACCATCGTCACCGCGCCGCGGCGCGTGGCCGTGCGCGCCGCCGCCCGCCGCCTGCGCCACCTCTCCGGCAACGCCGGGGCCGTCGGCCACCGCGTGCGCGGCGACTCCCGGGCGGGCTCGGCCGTCGAGTTCGTCACACCGGCGGTGCTGGTGCGCATGCTGCTCTCCGACCCCGAGCTGACCGGGGTCGGCGCCGTGGTCATCGACGAGGTCCACGAGCGCCAGCTCGACACCGACCTCGCGCTGGCCTTCTCCGCGGAGCTGGCCGCCCTGCGCGAGGACCTCGACCTGGTCGTCATGTCCGCCACCCTGGACACCACGCGCTTCTCCGAGCTGCTCGGCGAGGCCCCGGTCGTCTCCACCCCGGCGGTGACCCACCCACTCGAGACCAGCTACCACCCGCACCCCGGGCGCATGGCCGCCGACCGGCGCTCCCGCGACGCCTTCTGGGCCCACCTCGCCGCGCTGGCGGACAAGGCCGTCGAGAAGTCCGGGCGCTCCGCGCTGGTCTTCGTGCCCGGCGCCCGCGAGGTCGAGCAGACCGTCGCCGCCTGCCGCACCCGGGCGCTGCCCCTGCACGGCCGCCTCGAGCGCGCCGCCCAGGACGCCGCCCTCGACGGCACGGGCCCGGCGCGCGTGGTCGTCTCCACCGCCGTCGCCGAGTCCTCCGTCACCGTGCCCGGCGTGCGCACCGTCGTCGACTCCGGGCTCTCGCGCGTACCGCGCCGCGACTCCGGGCGCGGCATGTCCGGCCTGGTCACGGTCTCGGAGGCGCGCTCGACGGCCGAGCAGCGCGCCGGCCGCGCCGGCCGTGAGGGTCCCGGCACCGTGCTGCGCGCCTTCACCTCCGACGACCTGCGCCACTTCGACGCCCACGTCACCCCCGAGATCGACACCGCCGACCTGACCCAGGCCGCGCTCTGGATGGCCTGCTGGGGCACCCCGCGCGGCGAGGGCCTCGCCCTGGTCAGCGAGCCGCAGCCGGCCGCCACCGCCGCCGCCGAGGAGACCCTGCGCGCCCTACACGCCGTCGACGCCGAGGGGCGGCCCACCGAACTCGGCCGTCGGCTCGCCGACCTGCCGCTCGACCCGCGCCTGGGCCGTGCGCTGCTGGCCGCCGGGCCGTCGGCGGCCGAGGTGCTCGCCGCGCTTTCCGACGGCGCGTCCGGCGACCTGGGGCGCGCGAGCGCACCGTCGCGGGAGGTCGCCCGCCTGCGCTCGGTCGCGACGCGCACCGGTACCGGGACGGGGCACCGCGCGACGTCGGCAAGCGACGGGGTGGCCGTGGGCCTGGCCTTCCCCGAGCGCATCGCCCGCCGCGAGCGCGACGGGGAGTACCTGCTGGCCTCGGGCACGCGCGCCGTGCTGCCCGGGGACACCGGGCTGAGCGGGGCGGAGTGGCTGGCCGTCGGCGAGGTCACCCGCTCCGGCACTCCGGGACGGGCCGGGCGCGCGGGCGCGACGATCCGCTCGGCGGCGCGCATCGACGAGGCCGACGCCCTGGAGATCATCGGGGTGACCGAGGAGCTGCGCGCCGACTTCGCCGGCGGGAGGCTGCGCGGGCGGGCGGTGCGCCGGGCCGGGGCCATCGAGCTCGCGGTCACCCCGACCACCGTGCCGCCGGAGCGGGCCGCCGAGGCCGTCGCCGCCGCGGTGCGCGAGGAGGGCACCGGCATGTTCCGCCTCGGCGAGAAGGCCGCCGCCCTGCGCGACCGGCTGGCCTTCCTGCACGAGCGGGTCGGCGAGCCGTGGCCCGACCCGGAGACCGCGGAGCCGGAGGTGTGGCTGGCCCCGGAGATCCAGAAGGCCGCCCACGGCACCCCGCCGGGCTCGATCGACCTCTTCGACGCCCTGCAGCGCCTGCTGCCCTGGCCCGAGGCGACCCGCATGGACGAGCTCGCACCCCGGCGCCTCGCGGTGCCCAGCGGCTCGCACCCGCGGGTGGACTACTCCACCGGTCGGCCCGTGGTGAGCGTCAAGCTGCAGGAGTGCTTCGGGCTGGCGGAGTCGCCCCGGTTCGCCGGGGTGCCCGTGCAGTTCCGGCTGCTCTCGCCGGCCGGGCGCGACCTGGCCGTCACCGACGACCTGGAGAGCTTCTGGTCCGGGCCGTACGCACAGGTGCGCGCCGAGATGCGCGGGCGCTACCCGAAGCACCCGTGGCCGGAGGACCCGTGGTCGGCGACGGCGACCGCGCGCACGAAGAAGCGGATGTGAGCCGCGCGCGGCGGGCGCGGTAAGCGGGCGCGGCCGGGTGAGTGCCCCGCGTGGGCCCCAATCTCTCAGCCCCACTGCTGCCAGGCGAGGTAGCCGCCCATGACCACCACGACCACCAGCAGCGCGGCGCGCAGGAAGCGGGTGCCGCCGGCGATGACGGTGCGCGCGCCGACGACGTTGGCCGCCGCGAGCACCAGCGCCAGGCCCCGGCGCGCACGCCCGGGCAAGGGTCGCTTGTCAGTAAGCCGAAGCCGGGGGTGCAGGGCCCCGGCGCGCACGCCCGGGCAAGGGAGCCGAGGTCTCCCGGCCCAGGGAGGGGTTGGTCGCCACGACGAGGCCTGCGGCCAGCATGAGCACGATGACCAGCAGGAGCATCACCTCGGCGGGCACCGGCGAGGTCGTCGCCGCCCCTGCCATCGCGCAGACGACGGCCACGGGCAGGTGGTAGCGCAGCAGGTGCACGGGCGGGCGGGCCTTGCACATCAGCGTCACCGCCGCCGAGCCGCTGCCGCAGATGACGGCGACCTTGTTGGTGGCCACCGCGACCGCCGGGGCGAGTTCCGGGGCGACGGCCATGATCAGCGGGATGAGGATCAGGCCCCCGCCGCCGACGACGGCGTCGGCCCAGCCGGCCACGAGCGCGCCGCCCGCGAGCACGGTCAGCGCCTCCGCCGAGAGTCCGAGGAAGAGCACGCGCGGGTCTCCTCTCGCTGATCATCCCGCGTCCTGTCTGGGGCGGGCGTCCCGCATCCTGTCGCACGGGATGTGCCCCGCCCTTTCAGCCTAGGCCCGGTGGGTGACCCACTAGGATCGGGAGCGCACCCCGCAGCCACGAAGGAGAGGATACCCGCACGTCCGATGGCTCTCACCCGCCCCGACAGTCCCTTGCGCTGGCTGTTCGTCGTGCCGGCCTCGATCGGGCTGGGCTGGCTCTTCGACCGCTGGAACGTGCCCGCCGGCTGGATTCTGGCCGCCATCGTCGTCTCCGGCACCGTGGCACTCGGTACCGGGCATGACCTGCAGGTCAACAAGTACTACCGGCGCTTCGGCCGCGGCATCATCGGCATCCTGGCCGCGATGCCGATCGTGGGTGTCTCCCTAGGCGAGATCGCCGGCACCCTGATCCCCGCCGCCGTCTTCGGGGCGGTGACCGTGGGCGCCGGGGTGGGCGGCGGCATCCTGCTGGGCCGCTCGGAGAAGGAGATCTCCACCGAGACCGCGATGCTGTCGATGCTGCCCGGCGGGGCGTCGACCATGCCCGCGCTGGCCGACGAGATCGGCGCGGACTACCGCTACGTCGCCCTCGTGCAGTACCTGCGCCTGCTCATCGTCTCGGTCACCCTGCCGGCCGTCGCGCACCTGCTGACACCGCCGGCCGAGGCCGGCCACGCCATCGGCGCCGACTTCCACTTCAACCTGCTGGCCGCCGTGATCATCGTCGCCGCCGCCATGTTCGGCGACCCCATCGGCCAGAAGCTGAAGATCCCGGCCGCCGGGGTGCTCTGCCCGATGCTGCTGGCCGTGATCGGCAGCTGGGTCACCCCGGACTCGATCAGCTTCGAGCCGCCGATGGTCTTCGCGGTCATGGCGTTCCTGTCCATCGGCTGGATCGCCGGCGGCGCGCTGTCGGTGCCGACGCTGAAGCTCTTCGCCCGTCAGCTGCCGGTGACGGTGGCCTACATCTTCTTCATGATGGCCGTCTGCGCCGGCGCGGGTGTCCTCGCCGCGCTGTGGACGGGGGTCACCCACTTCGAGGGCTACCTGGCCACCACGCCCGGCGCGCTCGAGACGGTCCTCGCGCTCTCCGCAGAGGGCGGGGCGGGCTCCGAGGTGATCACCTTCCAGATCCTGCGCCTGGTCGCGGTGCTGCTGCTGGCGGCCTGGCTGCCGCAGATCCTCCGCATCATGCGCAGATAGCTCACCGGGCGGGTCGCTCAGTCCAGCAGATCCTCGCGCAGCACGGACATCGGGATCGAGCCGCGGCGCAGCGCCTCGTTGTGGAACTGGCCCAGCGTCATGCCCTGATCGAGGGCGTCGTCGCGCAGCTCGCGCCACATGCGCTCGCCGAGCGCGTAGGCCGAGCCCTGGCCGGGCCAGCCGAGCAAGCGGTCGAGCTCGAAGACCAGGTTCGGCTCGGCCATCGCGGTGTTCTCGCGCAGGAAGGTCTTGGCGTAGGAGGAGTCCCACACCCCGCCGTCCGGCGTCTTCTTGCCCAGGTGCACGCCGATGTCCAGCGCCACGCGCGCGGCGCGCAGACGTTGGGCGTCGAGAAGCCCCATGCGGAAGCCGGGGTCGTCGCAGTAGCCCAGGTCGGCCATGAGCTGCTCGGCGTAGAGCGCCCAGCCCTCGCCGTGGCCGGCGATCCAGGTCACCGAGCGGCGCCACAGGTTCAGCGAGGACTCCGCCAGGCCGATGCCGATCTGCAGGTGGTGGCCGGGCACGCCCTCGTGGAAGACGGTCGAGAGCTCCTGCCACATGTGGAAGGTCTTCTGCTCCTCCGGCACCGACCACCACATCCGGCCGGGGCGGGCGAAGTCGTCGGACGGCGGGGTGTAGAAGATGCCGCCGGTGCCGGCCGGGTCGATGCGGCACTCGATGGTCTTGATCTCGTCGGGCACGTCGACCTCGGTGCCGTCGAGGTGCACAATGGCCTGGTCGGCCACGCCCTGCATCCACTCCTGGAGCGCCCCGGTGCCGTTGATCGTGTAGTGCTCGTCCTGGTTGAGCTGGTGCATCGCCTGGCGCACGGTGGTGCCGGCGCCATAGAGCTCGGCGGCGACACCCTCCTGGCGGGCGCGCAGCTCCGCGATGCGCTCGAGCGACCAGGTGTAGGCCTCGTCGAGGTCGACCACGTCGCCGAGGTGGTCGTGGGAGAACAGCTCGAAGCGGTCGCGGCCCACCGCGTCCGAGTGCGGGGCGACCGGGGCGAGGTGCTCGTTGAGCCAGTCGGCGAACTCACCGAAGGCCTCCTTGGCGGCCGCGACCTCACGCGAGTCGGGGTCCAGGCCCAGGCCCTCGAAGACGGAGCCGGTCTCCGCCAGCTCCTCGCACTGGGTGTTGACGGCGTCGACCTGGCGCAGCGGGGCGACCAGGCCGTGACCGGCGGCCTCGTCCAGCGAGGCGCGGTAGCCCTCGAGGGCGGCGGGCACCTTGGCCAGGCGCGCGCGCACGGCCTCGAGGTCCTCGGCCGTCTCGTGCGGCATGAGCAGGAAGGAGTCGCGGATCGTCTGCACGGGCGACTCGATGACGTTGAGGTCGCGCAGGTCCTCGGCGTGGTGGTGGCGGTCGAGGAAGACACCCAGACGGTCGCGCAGCGCGGCGGCGGTGACCTGGTCGACGTCGTCGAAGTCGTCCTCGTCGTCGGAGCTGTCGGTGGCCTCGTCGAAGGCGTCGACGTCCATGACCATCTCGCGGGTCCGCTCGCCCAGGGCGTCGTAGTACTCCGGGGAGAAGTCCTGCAGCTCACCGTCGTGGCCGGGCAGGCCCCACTCGGTGGCCCACGTCGGAGACAGCTCCGCGAGGTCGGCCACGAACGCCTCACAGGCGGCGTCGAGCAGGGAAGGCTCCCGGGATGCCTCGTCCGAGGAGCTCAGCGCAGTCGGAGAACTCATAAGCGGACAGTCTAGCCCCCAGCCCCGGAGCGGGGCCACCCGTGGAAAAATTACGGCTGACCTGGAATTTCCGGCGCCTTTCCCGCGCGCGCCCGCGCGGGCGCCGGTAGCCTCGGAGTCACAGCGAAGAGATAGAGGAGCAACCGGTGCACCACTCAGACACCCTCGACGCGGACATCGCGCGCGCCGCGGAGCTCATCGCCGCGGCCGCCGGGACGCACTCCGACGCGGCCGACGCGGCCGCCGCCGACCCCCACCACGACCTGCGCGTCGAGGTCTTCACCGGGGCCGGCATGTCCGCCGACTCCGGCCTGGACACCTTCCGCGACGCGGGCACCGGCCTGTGGGAGAACGTCGACCCCACCGCGCTGGCCAGCATCGACGCCTGGGCGCGCGACCCGGAGCCCATGTGGGCCTGGTACCTGTGGCGCGCACGCAAGTCGCTGGACGCCGAGCCCAACGCCGGGCACCTGGCCGTCGCCGACTGGCAGGCCGAGGGCCCCGGCCAGGTGCACGTGACCACCCAGAACATCGACGACCTGCACGAGCGCGCCGGCGCGCACGACGTCGCCCACCTGCACGGCTCGCTCTTCGACTTCCGCTGCACCATCTGCGCGCGGCCCTACCGCGGCATCCACGAGGGCGACATCCCCGTCGAACCGGTGGAGCGCGCCACCCCGCCGACCTGCCCGCGCTGCGGCAACCTCGTCCGCCCCGGGGTCGTGTGGTTCGGCGAGGCGCTGCCCCACGACGAGTGGGACGCCGCCGAGCGCTGGGCGCGGCGCGCGGACGTGATGATCGTCGTCGGCACCTCGGGCGTGGTCTACCCCGCGGCCGGCCTGCCGGTGCTCGCCGCGCAGTCCGGCGCCGTGATCATCGAGGTCACCCCACAGCCGACCGAGCTGACCGGGCTGGCCGCGGTGTCCCTTTCGACCACCGCCGCCCACGGGCTGCCGTTGCTTTACGACGCCGTGCTCGGCGCCGTCGGCTGACACGTGCGGCGCGGGCGCGGCCCCGGCGCGGCCCCGGCGCGTCCCCGGCGCGCCGCCGCGCGCCCGACGGCGCGGGTACCGCGCCCGGGGGGGACGGGCGGGGCGTCGGCAATTTCGTGTACCTTTACCCCGATACGGGTGAAACCGATGGTGGCTCCCCGGACGTATGAACTGGTGAGAACGCCCGGATTAGACCGAGCGGTACAGATTAGGGGGCATTTTTTGGACAACTTGGTCTACACAGGTTTATTGTGAACTCATGCACCGTCGCCCAGGCACCACAGCTTTCGCCCGCCCGCAGTCCCCTGCGGCGAAGTGCCTGCACCTGATCCGCCTGCGCAGAGCACGCACCCGCCCCGAGCTCATCGAGGCCACCGGGCTGTCGCAGCCGACGATCACGCGCGCCGTGACCACCCTGATCAACGCGGGCCTGATCCGGGCGCGCGCCGACCTGGCGGTCTCCGACGGACCGGGAAGGCCCACCACGCCGCTGGAGCCGGCCGACTTCCCGGCGGTATTCGTCGGCGCGGCCGTGGGCACCTCCTCGACGTACCTGGGACTCTACGACGCCGAGGGCCGCCGCCTGCGCGACCTGGACCTGAAGATCAAGGTCTCCGAGCACGAGGACTCCGACTTCCTCGAGCACCTCGTCGCCGGCATCAACCGGCTCACCGCGGGCGTGGCCACCCCGCTCGGCGCGCTCGGCGTGACCACCTCGGGGCAGGTCACCGAGCGCGGGATCGTGGACGCGCCCAACCTGGGCTGGCACGGCGTCGACTTCGCCGGGCGGCTGCGCTACCACTTCGACGTGCCGGTGACGGTCTCGGCGGCCGTGCCCGCCATCCTCGGCTCGGAGACCCAGTCGGCGAACCTGCCGGCGGCCGGCGACGAGCCGCCGCGCACGCTCGCGCTCTTCGCCGACGACTCGATCAGCGCCGCGGTCACCCACGCCACCGGAGTCACCCAGCTCAGCTCGCTGCCCGCACCCGCGCCCGGGCCCGGGCTGCCCACCACCGCCGAGGAGCGGCTGAGCACCCAGGGCTTCCTGGACACCGTCGCCGCGGCGGGGCTGGGCACGATGACGCTCGAGGACGCGGTGGGCCGCGCCGAGCACTCCCGGGAGCTGCGCGCGCTGCTCGACGAGCGCGCCCGGATGCTCGGCGACATGTGCGCCGCCCTCATCGCGCGCCACCACCCGGACACCCTGGTCCTGGCCGGCAGCGCGCTGACGGCCGACCCGCGCGCGCCGCAGACCTTCGCCAAGACGGTGCGCGGCCGGGTGGGCAACGACGTGGAGCTGCGTATGATCCCCGGTCACCGGGAGATCGTGGTCGCCATCGCGCGCGCCGTCGCGCTGGACAAGCTGCTGCGCGACCCGGTCGAGGTCGCCGACGGCGTCGGCGCCGCGGCCTGAAGGCTACGGCCGGTCCGGCTCAGCGCGCGGCACCCGGCTCAGTGCGCGGCACCCGTCTCAACGCGCGGTGTCCTTGACCTCCTCCGCCACGGCGCGGGCCGTCTGCTTGGCGTAGGGGCCGACCCCGAGGATCGTCGCCGAGCCCGGGCCGGTGCGGTCGCCGTAGCCGACCAGGTGCAGCCCGGGGACAGGTTCGTGCGGGTCGGCCCCGCGCCGGTCGGCCCCGCCGGCGCCGCCGAGGAGCCCGCGGAAGGGCCCGAGGGCCGGGCGGAAGCCGGTGCACCAGATCAGATGGTCCGCGCCGACCTGGGACAGGGAGGCGAACATCGGGGTGGCGGTGAGCCGCCCGGCGTCGCGCATGCGGCGCACCTGGGGCAGCACGACGATGTCGCCCAGCCGCGAGTCCGACCCCGGGTCGGGGCGGCCCGCGGCGATCTCCCGGAAGCGCTCCCGGTTGCGCCGGAAGAGCACCCGCCCGTCGACGTCGTCGGGCATCCAGCGCGGGGCGTGCCGGGTGTACCAGGTCACCTCGCCGACGTCCGGATCCTCGAGCAGTTCCGCGGCGATCTGGGCCCCCGAGTTCGCCGCGCCGACCACCGCCACCGAGCGCCCGGCGAAGGGGGCCGGTCCGGGGTAGTTGGCCGAATGCCACTGCCTGCCGGAGAAACGGCCCGGATAGGCCGGCACGAACGGGGCCGACCAGGTGCCGGTGGCGCCGATGACCCGCGCGCACGTCCACGTCAAGTCCGGCACGGCGGCGTGCACCCGGAACCCGCCGCCGTCGAGCGCCTCGACGCGCCCGACCCGCACGGGCCGCTCAACGGGGATGCGGTAACGGCGCTCGTACATGGCCAGGTAGTCGACGACGTGCCGGGCCGGCGGGAAGCCCTCATGGGCGGGCATGGGCACGCCGGGCAGGTTGGAGAACCCGGCCGTGGAGAACAGCGTCAGCGACGGCCAGGCGTGCCGCCAGGCGCCGCCCGGGCCGGGCTGGTCGTCGAGGACCAGCACGTCGACCCCGGCGCGCAGCAGGTAGAACGCGGTGGCCAGGCCGGATTGACCGCCGCCGACGACGATCGCCTCGTGGTCGAACCCGGCCCCGGGTGCAGTGCACGCGACCATGCCGTCAGTCCATCTGGAGTACGGCGCGCAGCCGGGCGAACGGCTCCGGACACACGCGGTGCACGACGGTGCGGCCGATCTGCGAGCGCTCGAGCAGCCCGACCTCGGTCAGCTTCTTCAGGTGGTGCGAGACCGTCGGCTGGCTCAACCCCACCAGTTCTGTCAGCTCACCTACCGTGGTCGGCCCGCAGCCGCCGGCGGCGAGCTGGGCGAGGATGCGCAGGCGGTTCGGCTCGGCGAGCACCTTGAACAGCTCGGCATACCGGGCCGCCTCAGCGTCGTCGAGCGGCCCGCTGCCCAGTGAACAGCACTCCCCGGATCGTGGACTCGTCATGGCTCCAATGTTATATTGACGGCTGTCAATATGAAAGACGCGAGAGGAGCCCACCCCTTGTCCACCCCCTCACCGCAGGCCCGCGCCCCACGATCCGGAAGACCCGGGCAATCCGGGGCTCCCGGCACGCCACACCGTGCGCGCATGTCCGTCGCGGACCGGTACCTGCCGGTGTGGATCCTGATCGCCATGGCAGTCGGCCTGTTGCTCGGGCGCACGGTGCCGGGCCTCGGCACGGCGCTGAGCGCTCTCGAGATCGGCGGCGTCTCGCTGCCGATCCTGATCGGGCTTCTCGTGATGATGTACCCGCCGCTGGCCAAGGTGCGCTTCGACAAGACCGCGGAGGTCGCCGCCGACCGCAGGCTCATGGTGCTCTCGCTGACGCTGAACTGGCTGGTCGGACCGGCGTTGATGTTCGCTCTCGCCTGGATCTTCCTGCCCGACGAGCCGGAGCTGCGCACCGGGTTGATCATCGTCGGCCTGGCCCGGTGCATCGCGATGGTGCTCGTGTGGACCGAGCTCTCCTGCGCGGACCGCGAGGTCACCGCCGTGCTGGTGGCGGTCAACGCGCTGTTCCAGGTGCTCATGTTCGGCGTGCTCGGCTGGTTCTACCTGCAGGTGCTTCCCGGGTGGCTGGGGCTGGCCACCACCACCGCGGAGTTCTCCTTCACCGCCATCGTGACCTCGGTACTGGTCTTCCTCGGGGTCCCGCTGCTGGCGGGGCTGGTCTCACGCTGGATCGGGGAGCGCCGACGGGGCCGCAAGTGGTACGAGTCCCGGTTCCTGCCCGCGATATCCCCGCTGGCCATGATCGGCCTGCTCTACACCATCGTGCTGCTGTTCTGCCTGCAAGGCGAGCAGATCACCGCTCAGCCCCTGACCGTGGCCCGCGTAGCCCTGCCGCTGCTGATCTACTTCGTCGGGATGTTCGCCCTGGCGCTTCTGGCCTCACGGGCCGCCGGCCTGGGCTACGCGCGTTCAACCTCGGTGGCGTTCACCGCGGCGGGCAACAACTTCGAGCTGGCCATCGCGGTCTCGATCGGCACCTTCGGGGCGAATTCGGCGCCGGCGCTGGCCGGTACCATCGGTCCCCTGGTGGAGATCCCCGTGCTCGTCGGCCTGGTCTACGTCGCGCTCTGGCTCGGCCCGCGGCTCTTCCCCGGCGACCCGACGCTGCCCGCACCCCGCAGACCGCGGGCACGCTAGCCCACCGTGCGCGACCGACGCTCCCGGCGCCCGCCGCCCCGAGCCGCTGAACCCGCCCCTACGGCCGGTCGGGCTCGACGCGCGCGCCCTGCCCCTGCGCGGTCTGCACGTAGTTCGCGGCGTGCGGGATGAAGGCCTGCGACTCCTCGGCCGTCAGCTCGCGGCGTACCTTCGCGGGCACCCCGGCGGCCAGCGAGCGCGGCGGGATCTCCGCGCCCTCGAGGACCACCGCGCCGGCGGCGATGAGCGAGCCCTCCCCGATCCGGGACCGCGAGAGTACCTTCGAGCCCATGCCGATCAGGCAGCCGTCGGCCACGTGCGCGCTGTGCACCAGGGCCAGGTGCCCGACGGTGACGTCGTCGCCGAGCACGCACTCCTCGCCGGTGTCGACGTGCAGCACGCAGTTGTCCTGGATGTTGGTGCGCTCGCCGACGCGGATCGCGCCGACGTCGCCGCGCAGGACCACCCCGTAGAAGACGGAGGCCCCGGCGGCCACGGTCACGTCGCCGATCAGGGTCGCCGTCGGCGCGATCCACGCGTCCGGGTGCACGGTGGGCCGGCGGCCCTCGTACTCGTAGAAGTAGGGCCCGGTCATTTGAGCCCCAGCTCCCCGGCCACGGAGTCCCAGCCGGTGAAGAGCACCGCGCACAGGCCGGCGGCCTCGGCGCCGGCGATGTAGTCCTCACGGTCGTCGAAGAAGACGGTGTCGCGCGGCGAGGCGCCCAGCGCGTCGACGGCCACGGCGAAGGCCTGGGTGTCCGGCTTGGCCACGCCGATGTCGCAGGAGAAGGTCACCGCGTCGAACTCGTCGAGCCACCCGGAGTGGCGCCGGCGCACACGTGCTGCCAGCCCGGTCGGGATGTTGGAGAGGATGCCGACCTTGTAGCCCTTGTCGCGCAGGGCCAGCACGTTGTCGACGACCTCGTGGTCGGCCTCGAGGCAGTCGCCGTAGTCGGCGGCGATGGCCTCCTGGATGTCGAGGTCCTCGACCCCGGCGCGCAGGGCGACCTGGCGCCAGTAGTTGACCTCGGTGACCTGGGCGGCGTCCAGGGCGGGGCGCAGCTCGGCGTAGACCGGCCAGATGTCCTCGTTGCCGCCGGCGGCGGCGAGGACGCCGCGGCGGAAGCTCGGGCCGGGCAGACGCATGAGCACGCCGTACATGTCGAACAGCAGGGTGGGGTGACTCATCAGGCATCCTTTCGTCGGTCACCACGATACGTACATTTTCGGCCCGTAGGATCGGCCCCATGCGCATGATCTGGAACCTCTTCGTGCACGCCGTGGCCACCGCCTTCGCCCTGCTCGTCGTCACCGCCTTCGTGCCCGGGGTGGACGTCTCCGTGCCGGCCGCCCCGCTGGTCGGCGACGGCGGGCACGACCGCCTGTGGGTCTTCCTGGGCGTCGGCGCGATCATCGTGGTGCTCAACACGCTGGTCAAGCCGGTGGTCCAACTGCTCGGCCTGCCCCTGACCATCCTCACGCTGGGGCTCTTCTCCCTGGTGATCAACGCGGCGATGCTGCTGCTCGCCGCGGCGGTGGCCCAGTCGGTGGGCCTGGGGCTGACGGTCTCCGGGTTCTGGGCGGCGGTCTTCGGCTCCATCGTGCTGGGCCTGGTCAACGCCGTCGTCAGCCCGATCACCGCGGGGCTGACCCGACGCTGAGGCGCGGTCGCTTGCCGACGCCGCGTCGGTCGGCCCCGGCGCGTCCCACCCGGCCCCGGCGCTGAGGCGCCGGGGCCTCAGTGGTTGTCAGTAGCGGTCGTCGACGCGGCGGTTGGCCGCACGGCCCGGGTGGGCCGGGGTCTCGTCGGGGTAGCCGGCGGCGACGACGAGCGCAATGGAGCGGTCGGAGCGCCCGCCGAGCCCGATGGCCTCCTTGACCTTCTCCTCGTCCCAGCCGGTCGTCGGGCTGGTGGCCAGGCCCTCGGCCTGCGCGGCGACGAGCAGGAAGCCGCCGACGAGCATCGCGTCGCGCAGGCCGTGCTCGCGGCGGACGGCCTCGGAGCGCGTGGCGCGCCCGGCGCGTAGGTTCTTCGCGCGCTCGGCGCCGAGGATCTCCTCGTCGTCGTCCTGCTCGATCTCGGAGCGGCCGACGGCGACGAAGACGACGGGCGCGTCGAGGAACTGCCGCTGGCCCGAGGCCTCGAAGAGGGCTTCCTTGACGTCGTGGTCGCGGACGACGACGAGGTCGCGCAGCTGCGCGTTGAAGGCGCTGGGCGCCTCCAGGGCGAGCTCGGCGACGCGGTCGATGACCTCGTCGGAGGGGACCAGGTCGGTGTACTTGCGGGTGGCGCGGCGCGAACGGATGGCCTCTTCGACGGTGAGCATTCTGGAGAGCTCCTCAAGACATAGTTGACGCGTAAACGTTTCGCGGCGATCCTACGCGAACCCGCCCCGACACGACCATGCGTCAACGACATGTCGACGCGATCGACACATCGGGCAGACATGTCGTTTTTTCTCCTCTGAATCGACATGTCCCCGCATCACCCCAGGTAGTCGGCCACCGCCAGGCGCCCGCCGGCCGCCTCGAACGCGGCGCGCGCCGCGGCCAGCAGCTCCGGCTCGTCGAGCATGTCCACGGCCACCTGGGCCAGGCCCGCGGCGGCGTCCACCGCGGCGTCGACACCCGCCTTACTGCGGGCGCACTCGGCGAAGCGCGCGGTGTGCAGCGCGGCGTCGTCGGGGCCAATCTTGATCATCGGGTGGATGCCGGGCACCAGGTGCGAGACGTTGCCGAAGTCGGTGGAGGCCGCCAGCGAGTCCGGCAGGATCCCGCCGGGCAGCGCGGTGCGCCCGCGCAGCACCTGGGTGCGCGCCCACCGCCGGGCGAGGACGTGGTTGTTGCGCACCGGCAGGCTCGGCGGGTGGATGTCCCAGTCCAGCTCGACGTCGACGCCGGCCATGCGCGCGGCGCCGAGCAGCACGTCGTCGACACGCGCGGACAGGTCGCGCAACGCCGCCGGGATCAGCGAGCGCACGTAGACCGACAGGCGCGCCTCGTCGGGGATGACCGAGGGGCGCCGCCCGCCCGAGTCGATGACGGCGTGCAGCCGGTCGCTCGGCGGCATCTGCTGGCGTAGCAGCCCGAAGCCCTGGTAGGCGAGCGTCGCCGCGTCCAGCGCGTTGCGCCCCATGAACGGCTGCGAGGAGGCGTGCGCGGAGATCCCGCGGAAGGTCGCGGTCATGGTGCGCCGGCCCACCCAGGCGTGTTCGGCGAGGTCGTAGCCGAAGGGGTGGACCATCACCGCGGCGTCGATGCCGTCGAAGGCGCCGCCCCGGATCATGTGCTCCTTGCCGGTGTGGCCCTCCTCGGCCGGGGTGCCCAGCAGCACGATCCGCCCCGGGCCGGTCACTCCCCGCTCGAGCTCCCGGGCGGCGGCGAGGAAGGCGCCGACCCCGGCGGCGGCGATGATGTTGTGCCCGCAGCCGTGGCCGAGGCCCGGCAGCGCGTCGTACTCGGCGAGGATCGCGACCGTCGGCCCGCCGTCGCGGGCGTCCCCGCCGTCGCCTTCGATTTCCGACGTCCCGCCGCCCGGCGTCTGCGCCACCGCCCGCAGGGCGGTGGGAAGGCCCCCGACGCCGGTCTCGACGCGGTGGCCGTGGGCGCGCAGCAGCTGCGCCAGGGCGGCGGCCGCGTGGTGCTCCTCGAAGGCCTCCTCGGGGTGGTCGTGCAGGTCGAGGGCCAGGTCGCGCAGCTCGCCGCGCAGCTCCTCGGCGTCGGCGGCGATGCGCTGCCACGACGGGGAGGGAGCTTCACTCCCTCCCCCGGAAGCTCCTCCGGCGTCGGCGGCCCCGGCGCGCTCCCGGGCACGGGCGGCGCGGGCGTCGAGAAGCTTGCGGGTGTGGTCGAGGTACGCGGTCGACGGCGTGTCCATGGGCCCTACCCTGCCAAAAAGACGCCCTGGCCGGGGCCCAACGGGAGATCGAAGTAGAACCAGACGGCCAGCAGGCTGACCCAGGTGATCCAGAAGGGCACGACGAAGACGACCAGCCGGCTCATCAGCGTGCCCAGCCCGGCCTTCGGCTCGTAGCGGCGCAGCAGGCCGAGGATGACGATCATGTACGGATTCATCGGCGTGATGATCTGGGTGGCCGAGTCGCCCACGCGGAAGGCCGCCTGCGTGAAGCCGGGCTCGTAGCCGAGCAGGGCGAACATGGGCACGAAGACGGCGGCCATCAGGGTCCACATCGCGGAGCCGGAGATGATCAGCAAGTTGAGCACGCTGGCCAGGATCGCGAAGCCGACGATGGCGGCGAAGCCGGTCAGGCCGATGGACTCGAGCAGCGCCGCGCCCTTGACGGCGGTCCAGGTGCCGATGCCGGTCCAGGTGCCGATGCCGGTCCAGGTGCCGATGCCGGTCCAGTTGAACAGCTCGACGAACTGCCCCAGGATGAACGCGAGCACGAGGAAGCCGGAGAGGTCGATCAGGGACTTGCGCATCATGTCGACGACGTCGTCGAAGCGGCGGATCGAGCCGGCGACCATGCCGTAGGCGATGCCCATCACCGCGAAGAAGACCACGACGATGAAGACGATCGAGTTGAGCAGAGGGGACTGCGGCAGGTAGCCGCCGTCCTCGTTGCGCCAGGGCGAGCCCGGCCACAGCACCGCGGCGGTGATGACCACGCCGACGAGCAGGGTCACCCCGAGCGAGACCTTCAGGGCGGCCCACTCGCGGGCGGTCAGCTCGGGGTCGAGGCGGTGGTCGTCGGCCTTCGCGGTCTCGAACTCCTGCTGGCCGGAGGCGGTGCGCTCGACCGGGACGTCCTGGCGCCACATGCGCGGTTCGAGGACGCGGTCGATCAGCCAGCCGGCGACGACACCGAGCAGCACGGCCGAAGCGATGTTGAAGAAGTAGTTGGACACCGGGTTGGCCTCGGTGGCCTCGTGGCCGGGAAGCGTACCCATCACGGCGTTGGTGATGCCGGCGAACAGGGCGTCGAGGCTGGTGGGCACCAGCGCGGTCGAGTAGCCGGCGCCCACGGCGGCGAATCCGCCGAGCAGGCCGGCGACGGGGTGGCGGCCGGCGGCGCGGAAGACCATGGCGGCCAGCGGCGGCACGACGACGAAGGCGGCGTCGGCCATCACCGAGGCGGTCACGCCGATCACGCCGACGGCGTAGGGCAGCAGGGTCTTGTTGGCGCTGCCGAAGAGCTTGCGGATCAGCGCGGAGAGCATCCCGGAGCGCTCGGCGACGCCGACGGCGAGCATGATCGGCAGCACGGTAACCAGGGGCGGGAAGCCGATGTAGTTCTCGGCGACGTTCTCGGTCAGCCACACCATGCCCTCGCCGGTGAACAGCCCCTTGACGTGGAGCTCCTCGTCGGAGCCGGGCACGGCGACCGAGACGCCGGCCCACGCCATCACCGAGGAGGCCAGGGCGGTGATCAGGAAGAGGTAGGTGAACAGGAGGAAGGGGGTGGGCAGCTTGTTGCCCACCTTCTCGACGCCGTCGAGGGTGCGGTCGCCGAGGCGGGCCAGCCGGGAGCGCGGGGCGTCGGCCTCCGCGGTGGCGGTGGCGGTCGCGCCGGACCCGGCGGCGCCGGAGCCACCCGCGCCGGACCCGGTCGATTCCTGGGTGCGGTCGGTCTTGTCGTCCATGAGCCGCGCCTTTCAGTGGATTCAGCCGGCGGGGAGACGGGCGGCGGGACCCGGGGCCCACCGCGGTGCCGCCTCCGCGCCGGTATCGACGTGTGGTGCAGTTCACTTTATTGCACCAAAGTGTCGCGTGTGGTGGAAAACGGGCCACGGACGAACCGGGGCCGTTGTGTCCCGGCCTCCCACTAGACTCAGTACCCGCATCACAACCCCACTCCGACCCTGCCCCGGCGGGCGGGCCGGCCGCGAGGAAGGACACGCATCATCGTGACGGTAACCGCCGCCCCAGCGCCGACGGCCAGCACCGCGGCCACCACCGCGGGCACCCCCGAGCTGGTCCTGCTGTGCGCGCTCATGCTCGCCACGCTGGTGGTCCCGGGCCTGCTCATCGGCCTGGCACTCACCCGCCGTCCCGGGCTGTCTGCGGCGGCCGCGGTGCCGGCCACCGTCGGCGTGCTCGGTTTCTTCGGGTGGGCCTTCGGCGGGCTGGGCATCCCGGTCAACCCGCTCAGCCTCACCCTGTCCTGGGTCTTCGTGCTCGCCCTGGCGCTGCCCCTCGGGGTGATCGCCACCCAGCGCCGGCGCGTGCGCGAACGCCTCGACGCCGAGCGCGACGAGAGCTACGACCCGCGCCGGCCCGGCGCCCTCGGCGCCGGCCACACGTACGACGGGCGGGGCGCACACGCGGTGCACCGGGACGTCGGCAATCGGGGCGCGCGCCACGCCGGCAGCAGCCCGGGGGCCACGCCGTGGGCCTGGGCGCAGGCGCTGCTCTCGGCGGGCACCGTCGCCGCGCTGGTCGTCTGGGCCTCGGTGGACGTCGCCCGACGCATCATCGAGGACGGCGACCGCGGCCTGCGCGCGATCCCGCAGGGCTGGGACATGCACTGGCACGCCTCGCTGGTGCACTGGGTCCACGAGACGGGCGTGATCTCGCCGACGCGCACCGGCGAGCTGCGCTACGCCGAGGACGCCAAGGAGGTCTACTACCCCACCGGATGGCACGTGGCCTGCGACTACGCCGGCGAGATCGCCTTCAGGGTCACCGGGCGCGCGTGGGACACCGTCGAGGTGATCAACCTGTTCATGGCCGTCTCGCTCGCCGTGGCGGCCGCCGGCTCGGCCGCGGCGCTGGTCTGGATCGGCGCCGGGTTCCTGCTGCGCCGCAGCGGCGACACCCCGCTGGCCCCGGCCGCGGCGGCGACGCGCTGGGCGGCGACGACGCTCGCGGCGGCCTCGGCGCTGCTGCTGCCGGCCTGGCAGATCATCTTCTTCGACGGCTCCTGGCCGGCCGGCTTCGGCATTGGGCTGGCGGGCGTCGCCGTGGCCGTCACCGCGGCGGCGACCGTCACCCTTGACGCGCGCTGGGCGGCCTCGACGCTGGCGGCGCTGGCCGTGCTCGGCGCGGCACAGACGCACGCCTCGGCGGCCACCGTTGTCGCCGCGGGCCTGGGGCTGTGGCTGATCCAGCAGCTGGTCAGGCCGGCCCCCGGGGTCACGCGCCTGGGCGCGCTGGGGCACCTCATCCTCACCGCGGTGCTCACGGCCGTGCCGTTCGCCCCGCAGTTCCTGGTGGGCCTGGGCAACGTCGGCGAGGTCACCGAGTCCACCCAGCAGCTGGTCGACGTGCGTTCCGATTCGGTGACCCAGGCGTTGATGCTGGAGACGAAGTTCTTCGACTTCTACGGCGACGACACCGTCTGGTACGCCCTGATCGTCGCCGGCCTGGTGGGTCTGGCCGTCCTCGCCTTCACCGGCGGGACCTGGCTGACCGCGCTGTGGGCGCTCGGCTTCGGCGGCACGGTCTACTGCCTGATGCCCTTCGACAACGGGCTGGGCGACGCGCTCGAGTTGTTCACCTCCTTCCACTACAACGCCTCGCACCGCGTCGCGCTCATCTCCGCGATGGCGGTCGCCGCCGGGGTCGGCGCGCTGATCGCCGCCCTCGGCGCCGGGTTGCAGTTGTGGGCCGCCCGCGCCCGGCGCGGCACGGAGGAGCCGATTGACGACGTCCCGGTGGTCGACGCCGGCGCCGGCCGGGCAGGCCGGGTGCAGGCCGCCCAGGCCGCGGCGGTCATCGGCGTGACGGCGCTGGTGATGACCACCCAGCTGCCCGCGGTGGCCGGCGCGGAGGACCAGGGCCTGCAGATCATGGCCGCCGCCGGCGACAAGACCGGCCGCGTGGTCTCAATGGCGGACCTGCGTGCCTTCGACTTCCTGCGCGGGCAGGTCGACGCCTCCCCGACGCCGTTCTCCATCCTCTCCGCACCCGAGGAGGGCATGGGCTGGGGCTACGTCACCCACGACCTGCCGATGGTCTTCACGCACTACCTCAACGACCGCCAGGCCGACCCGCTGGACACCACCGACGTGCTCTTCCACGCCGACCAGCTCAACGGCGACCCGGCCAACCCGGTCGACCAGGCCGCCTGCCGGCTGGGCATCCGCTACATCGTCGCCTCGCCGCCGATGTTCTGGTCCTACCTGGACCCGTACCCGTCCTTCCTCAACCTGCACAACGCCCCGGGGCTGACGCCGGTCTACGAGGAGAACGCCCCGGACCCCGAAGACCAGGTCTTCGTCTACGAGGTCGACAGCTGGGACCCGCGCTACTGCCGCAGCGTGCGCTGAGGCGTGGGCAGGCGCGGCGTCGGCAAGCGGGCGCGCGGCGCCGCGCACGCCGTGCCGGAACCTGCGCGGCGTCGGCAAGCCCGCGCGGGCGATAACGGGGACAGCGGCGGCGAACGCGTGTTAGCTTCGTTGCCATGACGGACAAAACTTCCTCCGCAAAAGCCTCCGCGGACGCCGGGTTCGACCACGACCCGGCCTGCGACTTCGCGCCGGACGTCATCGTCGTCGGCGCGGGCCTGGCCGGCATGGTCGCCGCCTTTGAGGCGCAGAAGGCCGGCGCGCGGGTGCTCGTCGTCGACCAGGAGAACGCCGCCAACCGCGGCGGCCAGGCGTTCTGGTCGCTCGGCGGGCTGTTCCTCATCGACACCCCCGAGCAGCGCCGCCTGGGCATCCACGACTCCCTCGAGCTGGCCCGCCACGACTGGTTCGGCTCGGCCGGCTTCGACCGCGCCGAGGACCACTGGCCGCGCCGCTGGGCCGAGGCCTACCTCGAGTTCGCCCACCATAAGAAGCGCGCTTACCTGCGCGAGCTGGGGCTGCGCACCATCCCGATGGCCGGCTGGGCCGAACGCGGCGACGGCACCGCCGACGGCCACGGCAACTCCGTGCCCCGCTTCCACGTCACCTGGGGCACCGGCCCGGAGGTCGTGCGCGTCTTCGACGAGCCGCTGCGTGCCGCCGAACAGCAGGGCACCGTGCGCTTCGAGCACCGCCGCCGCGTCGACCAGGTCATCGTCGAGGGCGGGCAGGTCGCCGGGGTGCGCGGGGCGAAGCTCATCGAGTGCGACGAGCTCGAGCGCGGGGTGGCCAGCCCGCGTGAGGAGGTGGGCACTTTCGAGTACCGCGCCCCGGCGGTGCTCATCGCCACCGGAGGCGTCGGCGGCAACCTGGAGGCGGTGCGCCGCTGCTGGCCCGAGGACCGGCTGGGGCCGATGCCGGCGGACGACCAGATGGTCGTCGGCGTGCCCGCCCACGTCGACGGACGCGGCATCGAGATCGCCGAGGCCGCCGGCGCGCACCTGGTCAACCGCGACCGGATGTGGCACTACACCGAGGGCATGATGAACTGGGACCCGATCTGGCCGGGCCACGGCATCCGCATCATCCCGGGGCCCAGCGCGATGTGGTTCGACGCCGAGGGCGAGCGGCTGCCCGTGCCGCTGATCCCGGGCGCGGACACCGTGAAAACCATGACGCACATCCTGGCCACCGGGCACACCTACTCGTGGTTCGTGCTGGACAAGACCATCGTGGGCAAGGAGTTCCTCTTCTCCGGCTCGGAGCAGAACCCGGACCTGACCGACAAGGACCTGCGCAAGCTGGTGGGCAAGCTGACCTCCGGGGTGGCCGAGCCGATCCGGAAGTTCATGGACAACGGCGAGGACTGGGTGGTCGCCGACACCCTCGAGGAGCTGGTGGCCGGCATGAACGCCACCGCGCGTGAGGCCGACCCGCAGGCCCCGGAGCTCGACGTGGAGCGGCTGCGCGCCCAGATCGAGGCGCGCGACACCCAGATGGCCAACAACTTCGCCAAGGACTACCAGGCCAACGTGGTCAACGCGACGCGGCGCTACCTGGGCGACAAGTTCGCCCGCACCGCCGCCCCGCACCGGCTGCTCGACCCCGAGCACGGCCCACTGATCGCGGTGCGGCTGCGGCTACTGACCCGCAAGACGCTCGGCGGGATCGAGACCGACCTCGAGGGCCGCGCGCTGACGCTCGGCGGCGAGCCGCTGCCGGGTCTCTACGCGGCCGGTGAGGCCAGCGGCTTCGGCGGCGGGGGCATGCACGGCAACAACGCCCTGGAGGGGACGTTCCTGGGCGGGTGCATCTTCTCCGGGCTGACGGCCGGGCGCGCGATGGCGGAGGCCGCGCGGGAGGCGCGCGGGTAAGGCCTCTGGGCCTAGGGCCCTGGGCCGGCGCCCGGCTGGGACCCGGCACGGCGAAGGCGCCCGGCTGGGGCCCGGCTGGGTCCCGGAACGGCGAAGGCGCCCGGTTGGGGCCGGGCGCCTTTTGTCTTCTAGGCCGCGGCGGTGGCCGGGTCGATGGCGCGCAGGGTGCCGTCGCGCATCTCGACGGCGACGTCGGCGTAGTCGAGCAGCGAGCGGTCGTGGGTGACCAGGACCGTGGCGGTGCCCAACTCATCGGTCACGCTGCGCAGCAGCCCCGCGATCTCGTGGGAGAGCTCGCGGTCCAGCGCGCTGGTCGGCTCGTCGGCGAGCAGCACCGAGGGCCTGTTCATCAGCGCGCGGGCGATGTTGACGCGCTGGCGCTGGCCGCCGGAGAGCTGGTGGACGCGGCGGTCGCCCATGCCGACCAGGCCGACGGTCTCGAGCAGCTCGTCGGCGCGCCCGCGGTCCAGGGCGTTGCCGCGCAGGTGGTCGGCGATGAGCAGCTGGTCGCGCACCTTGAGCGAGGCCAGGAGGTTCGGGTTCTGGAAGACCACGCCCTCGCGCTCGCGGCGCACGCGGGCCCGCTCGTTCTCGTCGACGGCGGCCAGGTCCACGGCGTCGGCCTCGGCGGAGGCGGTGGCGGCGGCGCCGGCCTTCGCACCCGCACCGGCACCCGTTCCCCCGGCACGGCCGCGCACCAGCACCTCGCCGGCACTCGGCACGACCAGCCCGGCGGCCACGGAGAGCAGCGTGGACTTGCCGGAGCCGGACTCGCCGACCACGGCGGTCAGCGTGCCGGGCACGGCGGAGAAGTCGATGCCGTCCAGGGCGGTGACGGTCTGGTCGCCGTCGGGGTAGGTCACGGTCACGGAGCGCAGGTCCAGGGCCGGGGTGGTGTTCTTGTGGTTCATGGTGGTTCTCTTCAACGTCCTTTTGTGTCCGGTTGTTCTCAGATGCAGGTCACGCGTTGAGCGCCAGCTGCGGGTCGACGCGGGCGACGCGGCGGGTGGCCACCACGGCGCCGATCAGGCCGAGCACCACCACACCGACGACCGGGCCGGCGACGGTGGCCAGCGTCAGCGCGAAGGGCACGGCGCCCGCGGCCAGGGCGCCCAGGCCCCAGCCGACCAGGCCGCCGCCGACGGCACCGGCGAGCACCACAGCACCGGCCTGGGCCAGCGCGTCGCGCAGCACGTAGCCGCGGGAGGCGCCCAGGGCGCGCAGCACGGCGATGTCGCGGGTGCGCTGGATGGTCCACACGCTCAGGAAGGCGACGATGACCAGCGCGGAGATGCCGTAGAGCAGGGCCTGCATGGTCACCAGCGAGCCGCGCTCGGAGCGGTAGGCGGCCAGGCCGTCGTAGGAGTCGCGCAGGGAAACGGCGGTGGAACCGGTCTGGTGGGCGACCTTGTCCGCGACGTCGTCGGACGGGGCGTCGGCAAGCAGGACCGTCGGCTCGTCGCTGTGGGTGACCTCGCGCCAGGTGGTCATGTCGGTCCACACGACCGGCAGGTGCGAGTAGTACTCGGTGGGCACGGTGCCGGTCACGGCGACGTCCTGGCCGCCGAGGACCAACTCGCCGGAGTCGAGCTCGTCGGGGATCAGCGCGCCGGAGTCCGGCACGGTGCCGCCGGGAACCTCGGTGCCGGCGGGCAGGCCGAAGACGGCGACGGCCGTGGCCTGGCCGGACACGTCGGCACGCGTCTGGCCGGCGCCGAGCGGGGTGACGTCGGTGACCTCGCGCCAGGCGCGCTCGGTGGACTCGTCGACGTGGGATTCGGCGAAGTCGACCTTGGGCTCCTCGCCGGCCGGGGCGCCGGCGAAGACGACGCGCTCGGGCTCGAGGGCGTCGAGCGCGGAGGTGTTGCGCTGGGAGAGCCCGCCGGTCAGCCCGGTGAGCATGACGAGGAGCAGCGTGACCAGCGCGATCACGGTGCCGATGAGGGCGAAGCGACCGCGGGCGTGTGCGATGTCGCGCAGTGCGAGAAACATTGTCGGGTCCTTTCTTCGATGTACTCTCATCCTCCGTCCAAGCCTGTGACCTGCACATCGGCCGCGGACCTCACTTTCCGGTCAACCGGTCGGTTGATCCGTCACCGACGCCGGGGCGGCTAGGTTGGGCGCCATGGCCCCCTCGATTTCCGACGCCGCGCCTTCCGCACCGCCGGCGCCCGCCGCGCCGTCGGGCGCGGGTGCGGCGCCCGACGCCCCATCCGCGGCGGGTGCGGCGCCCGACGCCCCGTCCGCGGCGGGTGCACCGCTGGCCCGGCTGCTCACCGCGATGCGCGTCGGCGTGCACGTCCTCTTCGCCCTGCTGCTCGCGCTCGCCGCGGTGCTGAGCTGGCGGGGCGCGCGGTATCTCGAGCAACAGGCGCCGGGCGGCGGGTGGACGGGAAACCCCGACCATCCGTTCCTGGGCGCGGCCTCGGCGTTCTTCCCCCACGACGCCACACCGCTGCGCTGCCTCGTGCTGGCGCTGACCGCCGCGCTGGCGGTCTGTTACCTGGTGGGCACCACCTGGGACCACCGCCTGGCGATGGGGCGGACCACCCGCGGGCCCGGTGCGCTGCGCGGCTGGTGGCTGGCGGTGGTGCTGCTCCTGTGGTTTGCGTTGCTGATGCTCAGCACGGACTTCCTCTGGCTGCTCTTCCCGCTGGTCTTCGTGATCATGCACGTCGCCGGCGACGGTGTGCCCGGCATGGCCGTGGTGGCGGCGACCTTGGTGGTGGGCGTGACGGTGCCCGCGCTCGGGCTGCCGGTGATCTCCGAGGCGGACGGCTGGAACGTCGGCGGGCTGATCGGCCCGACCCTCGGCGTGGCCTTCGCCGTGGCGGTGCGCCACGTCTACCGCGCGCTCGTCGAGGAGCTGGAACGCCAGCGCGAGATCGCCCGGCAGCTGGCGCTGACCCGCGCCCGGGCGCTGGCCGCCGAGAACGAGGCCGGGCGGCTCGCCGAGCGCGAACGCATCTCCCGCGAGATCCACGACACCCTCGCCCAGGGCTTCAACTCGGTGGTGCTCTTCTCCCGGGCCGCCGGCAAGGCGCTGGACAGCGGCGACACGCGCACGGCCGCCGAGCGGCTCGGGGTGATCGGCGAGGTCGCCGCCGAGAACCTCGCCGAGGCGCGCCGACTGGTCGCCGCCGGACGCTCGGGAGCGCGGGGCGGGCGCTCGGGGGCGGTGGATGCCGCGGCCGATCCAGTGGGTTCGGCTGACGGCGCGGATGCTGCCGGTGGGTCGGGGTCGGGTGCCGCCGGTGGGTCGGCCGCCGGGAACGCGGTGGCCGCCGGACCGGACCTGCGCACCCGGCTCGAGGAGCTGGCCGCGGCGACCACGCGGCGCTTCGGGCTGCCCGTCGAGGTCGTCGTCGACCCGCCCGGCGAGGTCACCGGCCCGGCCGCCGAGGTGCTCGAGCGGGTCACCCGCGAGTCGTTGACTAACGCGGTGCGCCACTCCGGTGCCGACCGGGCCCGCGTGACGCTGGGCGTCTGGGAGCACGAGGCGACCCTCGACATCCACGACGACGGCCACGGCTTCGACCCGGACGCGGTGCCCGAGGGCCACTTCGGGCTTGCAGGCCTTCGCGACCGCGCGGCCGAGGCAGGCGGGTCGCTGGCGATCGACTCCTCGGACCGCGGCACGACGGTCACCGCCCGGATCCCGCTGGCGCGGTGAGGCGGGGCGGAGCGGGGTGCCGAGCCTGGCGGGGTGCGGAGCCTTGGCAGGGTGCGGAGCCTGGCGGGGTGCCGCGGTCCGCAGGGCGGGGCCACAGGCCGATCCCACCTGCCCCTCCAGGCCCATCAGTACCCTGTCCGGTGCACCCGGGCCGGGCGCACCTGCAAAATGTGTCACTCCAGCTTTGGACCCCGGCGTTTCCCCAGGTCGGATGAGACTGCAAATTCTGCAATGACACAATTTCCCGGTGCCTCATATCCTGGGGGCACGATGACACCTCCCGCCCAGCACCCGTCCCCCGCCACCGAGCACACCGAGCGCACCGCCGGCACCGCTGACACCACCGACACCCCCGGCACCGGACCGACCGTCCGCGTGGTGCTCGTCGACGACCACCCGGTCGTGCGCGCGGGCCTGCACGCGATCCTGGAGTCCTTCCCCGAGATCACCGTCGTCGCCGAGGGTGCCAGCGGCGAGGACGCACTGCGCCTGACCGGCGCCGACGGGGCGGGAAGCGCCGACGGGTCCGACGGGGCGGGAAGCGCCGACGGGTCCGACGGGACGCCGAAAAGCGTGGACGTGGTGGTCATGGATATCCAGATGCCGGGAATCGGCGGCATCGAGGCGATCCGGCGGCTGCGCGCGGCGGGCGGGCCGCCGGTGCTGGTGCTGACCACCTACGACACGGAGGCCGACATCGTCGCCGCCGTGGCCGCGGGCGCGCTGGGCTACCTGCTCAAGGACGCCCCCGAGGAGGAGCTGCACCGGGCGGTGCTGGCGACCGCACAGGGCCGGCGCACGCTCTCCCCCGAGGTCGCGGCGGCCCTGGCGGAGCGGCTCTCGAGCCCGCAGGAGGCGCTCTCGGCACGCGAGATCGAGATCCTCGACGCACTGCAGACCGGGGCGTCCAACCAGGAGCTGGCCGACCAGCTGTTCATCTCGCTGGCGACCGTCAAGACGCACCTGCTGCACATCTACCAGAAGCTCGGGGTGGACAACCGGACCGCGGCGATCACGACGGCGCGGGCGCGGCGGCTGATCTAGCGGCGCGACGCCATCCTCCGAGGGCACGCGCCCGTACCATGGTTTTTGAGGGATAACCCGGATACAGTGACCGGGTAATTCAACACCGCGAGAGGAGGAATCATGACACGCATCGTCGACGTCGCCCAGTACATCGTCGAGCGCCAGCCCGACGTCGACCGCATGAAGCTGCAGAAGCTTTGCTTCTACTCCCAGGCCTGGCACCTCGCCTGGGCGGGAGGACGCCTTTTCGAGGAGGACATGCAGGGTTGGACGTACGGCCCTGTCGCGCCTCGGCTCTGGAAGGCCGTGAAACTGGCCGAGAACGATGCACGGTCCTCCTCCGCTCCCGTCGAGAGCATCCGAGGCGGTGATTCCTCGCGACTCTCCGAGTACGAGCGCGCGGTCATCGAGGCCGTGGTGGCTCACTACGGCGATCTGAAGGGGACGGTCCTCTCCGACAAGAGCCACAGCACTCGCACGTGGCGGGAGAGCCGCGCGGGCCTGACGAGGACGGACCGCGGGAACGTCCCGCTCAGTCTGAAGACGCTGAGGGCGGAGGCCGTGGCGTCCTCCATGACCGGCGAGTCGCCGACCCCTCCCGCGATATTTCCCCCCGTCAGCGCGGATGGACTCGCCGCTGCGGTCGACCGCGTGGAACGCCGGAACTGGGACACGCTCCGGGCGCTGGCTGACCTGTGAACGACGATTCCTATTGCGACGAGACCAAACGCCAGGTCGAGGCGCTGAAGGACGCGGCCCGCACCGCCAACCGGCGGTGCGGGGCACGCATCGATCCCGTGCACGGCCCCGAGCACTATCGCGGGTACGGAGTGGACGAAAAGGCCCTCGACTCCGCGATCTCGGCCGCGTTCCAGACAATATTCGGCGAACCGGCCTTCCCGACCGTGTTCGAGCGCGCGGCGGCTCTCATCGCGTATCTCGCGAGAAGGCACGCATTCGACGACGGAAACAAGCGCACATCCCTCAGCGTCGCGCTGGCCTACCTTGAGAGCCGGGGCGTGGTCGTGACCGCACCGAAGCAGGCGATGATCGACCTGATTCAGGAGATCGTCGGATCGAAGGCGGCCCCACGCCAGGAAGACATCAAGCGGGTGGCCAAGCTCCTGCTGGAATGGTCCAGTCTCTGATTCAACCCCTCACGCGAACGCGGCGATCCCCGTCAGCTTCCGGCCGAGGATGAGCGTGTGCACCTCGTCGGTGCCCTCGTAGGTGCGCACGGACTCGAGGTTGACCGCGTGCCGCAGCGGCGAGTGCTCGGTGGTGATGCCGTTGCCGCCGAAGACGGTGCGCGCCTCGCGGGCGATCTCGATGGCGGTGCGGCAGTTGGCCAGCTTGGCGGCGGAGATCATGTGCGGCTCGAGCGTCCCGGCGTCCTTGGCCCGGCCCAGCCGCAGGGCGAGCAGCTGGCCCTGGTTGAGCGCGACGGTCATGTCCACCAGCTTCTTCTGCGTCAGCTGGAAGCCGGCCAACGGGGTGTCGAACTGCCGGCGGCTACCGGCGTAGTCCAGCGCGGCCTCGATGGAGTCGCGCGCAGCGCCCATCGCGCCCCAGGCGATGCCGTAACGGGCCTCGTTGAGGCAGAGGAACGGCCCGCGCATGCCGGGGTTTTCCGGCAGGATCGCCTCGGCGTCGAGCTCCACGCCGCGCAGCTCGATGTCGCACTGCAGCGAGGCGCGCATGGACAGCTTCGACTCGATGGGCGTGGCGGTGAAGCCGGCCGCGTCGGTCGGCACGATGAACCCGCGCACCTGCTCGTCCACGCCCTCCCTGAGGCGGGACTCGTCGAGCACCCCGGCGGCGCGCGCGGAGTCGTTGTCCACCTTCGCCCAGATGATCGCCACATCCGCGATCGAGGCCAGCCCGATCCAGCGCTTGGCGCCGTCGAGGATCCAGCGCCCGCCGTCGAAGCGGGCGCGGGTGGTCATCCCGGCCGGGTCGGAACCGGCCTCGGGCTCGGTCAGGCCGAAGCAGCCGATGAGCTCGCCGGCGGCCATGCCAGGCAGCCACTTCTCCTTCTGCTCCTCCGAGCCGTGCTTGGAGATCGCGCTCATCGCCAGCGAGCCCTGCACGGAGATCACCGTGCGCAGGCCGGAGTCGCCGGCCTCCATCTCCTGCATGGCGATGCCGTACTCGACGGCGCTGCGCCCGGGGCAGCCGTGGCCTTTGAGGTGCATGCCGAACAGGCCGAGCCCGGCCATCTCGGGGATCAGCTCGACGGGCAGGTGGGCGGCGTCGAACCAGGCGCCGATGTCGGGGCGCACGCGCCGGTCGACGAAGTCGGCGATGCGGTCGCGCACCTCCAGTTCCTCGGCGCTGAACTCGGATTCGATGTCCATCAGGTCGGTCACGCTCGGCATGTCGTTCTCCCTCTCGGCTGCGCCCTCGGCGGGGCGGTCGGTGTCAGGTAGGTGGCTGCCATCTTGGCGGTCCCGTGCGCGTTGCGTGATGGTTTTGCTTAACGACGTCCCGGCTGTTGCGGCGGCGGTATCAATTCGGCGTGGGCGTCGCGTAGAGCTCGCGGGCCAGGTCGACGAAGACCTTCAGCGCCTGGCTGCGGTTGTCGCGGCGCCACACGAGGCGCAGGTCGAGGGTGGGCCGGCCGGGCAGGCGGGAGAAGGAGACCCCGTGGGCGGTGAGGTTCTCGCGGATGGAGTCGAGGGTCAGTGCCACGCCCATGCCGGCGCCGACGAAGAGGAACTGCGTCATCGAGTCGGGGGCGACCTGGCCGACCTGGGCGGTGAAGCCGGCGGCGCGGGCCTGGTAGTTCAGGCGGTTCTGCAGGCCGGCGGACAGCCCGCCGGGCAGCACGATCCAGTTCTCGGCGGCCAGCTCGGAGAAGTCGATGTCGTCCTGGCCGGCGAGCCGGTGGTCGTCGGGGAGTGCGACGAGGAGCTCCTCGCGGGCGACGACTATCGACTCGATCTCGTTGGGCCAGGTGTCCCAGCGGCCGAACGTGGCGTCGAGGGTGCCTGCGGTGACCTGGCCGATGCCCTCGGGCGAGAGGCAGCCGGAATGCAGGTTGAGCTCGATGCCGGGGTGGGTGCGGGCCAGCTCGCGGGCGAGGGTGCCCACCCCACGCTGGAAGGAGGTGCCGGAGAAGCCGACGGCGATGCGCCCGGTGCGCCCGGAGGCGGCGTCACGCACGGCCTGCTCGGCGCGGCGGGCGGCGGCGACGAGCTCGCGGGCGGGCTCGACGAGGGCGGAGCCGGCGGGGGTGAGGGCGACGTGCCGGGTGGAGCGGGCGAAGAGTTCGGCGCCGAGGTTGGTCTCGAGCTGCTTGATCATGCGGGACAGGGGCGGCTGCGCCATGTGCAGGCGCTTGGCGGCGTGGCCGAAGTGCAGTTCGTCGGCGAGGACGAGGAAGGCCTGTGCCTCACGGACCTCCACGGCGGGCTCCTTCCGGTCGCGGGTCTTGTCGGTCGCGGGTCTTGTCGGTCGCGGGTGGATCGCGGCCAAGGGGCGGATCGCGCTCGCGGGTGGATTGATACCGAATGCGAGACCAACTTATCCGACTGTATGCCGTACGTCACCTTTTGCATACATTTAGGGTCCACCTCACTGCGTTAGGTGCCGGAAACGGTTCCGGTACCCGCGCCGGTTCCTCAGAGCCCGACGCGCCTGAGGAATGACCCCGACGCCCCCTACAACGAGGAGAGACGATGACCCGACCGCCGCAGGACACCAGAGCCGAGGACGACGAGGCCGCGCCGAGCGGGCCGCTGGCCGGCGTGGTCGTCGCCGACTTCTCCCGGGTTCTCGCCGGGCCGTACGCCACGATGCTGCTGGCGGACCTGGGCGCGACCGTCGTCAAGGTCGAGTCGCCTGGTGGTGACGACACCCGCGAGTGGCGCCCGCCGGTGCGCGACGGGGTGAGCACCTACTACCTGAGCGTCAACCGCAACAAGCGCTCCATCGCGCTGAACCTCAAGGACCCGGAGGACCTCGCCACGGCGCACCGGCTGGTGGGCGCGGCGGACGTGTTCATCGAGAACTTCAAGCCCGGCGGGCTGGCCAAGTTCGGCCTGGACCCGGAGTCGGTGGCCGAGCGGTGGCCGCGGCTGGTGCACGCCTCGATCACCGGTTTCGGCACCGCCGGCGGGGCGAATCTTCCCGGCTACGACATGCTGGTGCAGGCGACCAGCGGGCTGATGACGATCACCGGTGCGGCCGACGGCCCGCCGCAGAAGGCGGGCGTGGCGATCTTCGACGTGATCACCGGCCTGCACGCCGCGGTGGGGATCCTCGCGGCGCTGCGCGAGCGGGAGGCCTCCGGGAAGGGCCAGCACATCGCGCTGAACCTGCAGTCCTCGGCGCTCTCGGGCCTGGTCAACGCGGCCGGGGCGGTGGTCGCCGGCGGGGTGGAGCCGCGCCGGCTGGGCAACATCCACCCCTCGCTGTTCCCCTACGGGCCGTTCGCCGCGGCCGACCGCGAGGTGGTGATCGCCTGCG
Organism: Corynebacterium frankenforstense; assembly: GCF_030211955.1. Taxonomy (GTDB): domain Bacteria; phylum Actinomycetota; class Actinomycetes; order Mycobacteriales; family Mycobacteriaceae; genus Corynebacterium; species Corynebacterium frankenforstense_A. Next base: position 116,010 of record NZ_JASODI010000006.1, read on the forward strand.
GCAACGACGCGCAGTTCGGCAGGCTCGTCGCCGCGCTCGGGGCACCGGGGCTGGCGGCCGACGAGCGGTTCGCCACGATGGAGCAGCGCAACGCCCACCGCGGGGACCTGCAGGAGCTTCTCGAGGAGCGGCTGGCCGCCGGCACCGCCGACGAGTGGACGCAGCGGCTGCGCGAGGTCGGCGTGCCGGCGGCGCCGATCATGAGCATCGGCGAGGGTGTGGCCTTCGCCGAGGAGCTCGGCCTCAACCCGGTGGTCGACGCCTGCGGGGTGCCCACGGTCGCCGACCCGATGGGTTTCTCGCGAACGCCGGTCGACTACCGGCTGGCCCCGCCCGCGGTCGACGAACACCGCGCGGAGATCCTCGCGTGGTTGGCGGAACGCGAGTCGTCGACGGCGGCCGATACCCCGGAGACAGGGAGGTGATCTCCGATGGGCATCGTCGCTCTCATCGTCCTGATCGGCGCGACCGTCGTCGTCAATGTCATTCTCAAGCGTGACATCGCCGAGGCCTTGTTCGTGGGGTTGGTCGGCACCTGCCTCGTCGGTGGACTCCAGGCGCCGCAACTGCTCTGGTACGGGGTGACCTCGGCACTCGCCTCTGAGGTCACCTTCGCAGCCATGGCCTTCGTGTTCATGGGGATCATCGTGCAGTCGACCGGCCTGATCGACCGGCTCATCACGATCCTCGACTCCATCTTCGGGCGACTGCGCGGCGGCGCCGGCTACGTTTCGACGGTCGGTGCCGCGATGATCGGCCTGATCGCCGGAAACGGGGCTGGCAACGCCGCGACCGTCGGCACCGTCACAATCCCGTGGATGAAGGAGACCGGCTGGAGCTCGAACCGCTCCGCGACCATCATCGCGGGCAACGCCGGACTGGGCATCGCACTGCCGCCGAACTCCACGATGTTCATCCTGCTCGCGATGCCCGCGGCGGCGGGCGCCTCGCCCTCGAGCGTCTACGTCGCCCTCGCCTGCGCGGGCGGCTACGCGGTCCTCTACCGACTGTTCGTCATCGGGATGTGGACACGCAAAGACGGCGTGCCGCGCACCCCTCACGAGAAGATGGTCCCCTTCCCCACGGCGCTGCGGCGAGGATGGACCTCACCGTTCATCTTCCTCGGGATCATCATCCCGGTGATCCTCACCGTGGGCCCGCTGGCCAAGTGGTTCACCGAGAGCACGCCCATCGGCGAGGAGGGACTCGGCTCGATCTCGATCATCGTGTGGGTGCCCATCCTGATCACGATCATCGCCCTGATCGAGGGGCGCCACCGGATCCGCCAGAACAACGAGCACTTCCGGGTCCAGCTGGCCAAGGACGCCGGCCAGTTCGCGACGGTGGGCATCTCGCTCTTCGCCGCGCTCGCAGCGGCGAACGTCATGCAGAAGCTTGGGCTCAGCGAGCAGCTCGAGGGCTGGCTGGACACGTTGAGCCTGCCGAAGATGGTGCTGCTGGGGCTCATCATCGTCATCGTCGTGATCGTGGCGACCCCGCTGTCCTCCACCGCGACGGCCGCCTCGGTCGGCGCCCCTGCGCTCGCCGCACTGGTCTCGGTGGGAATCGACCCGACGGTCGCGATCATCGTGCTGCTGCTGTGCACGTCCACGGAGGGCGCGTCCCCGCCCATCGGTGCGCCCATCTACCTCGCGGCGGCCATGGCCAAGGCGGATCCGCCGAAGATGTTCCCCGCCCTGATCGCGTTCTACGTCCTACCGGTGATGCTGCTCGCCTGGGTGATCGGCATGGGCATACTCCCGCTGTGGATACCCGGCTGACCGCCCTCGAACCTGAACTCAAGATCAGAAACCAGGGAGTTGCCCCATGAACATCTTCTTCGCGATCATCCGCACGCTTTTTCTTTTCACACTTTTTTGTTTCGTAGCGGGTGGAATGTTGATCGTCGCCGTTCAGACGGCGGGCCTGATCGGCATGCAGCCCGGGTGGGTCACCGACATCTACGAGCAGTTCGGCCCGTGGGTGTTCTCGGCGTCCTCGATCTGCGCGATCCTCGCGTTCGTACTGAAGTTCCGCCCGCACCCGGAGCACCACCATCACCACAGAAACGGGGAGCACGGCACACACGAACACGAGAGCTGAGCGTCGAGAAACCCCAAAGGTCAGGCACTTACCCTGACGGGAGAGGCCGAGAACCCTCCGGAGCATCCATGATCCGGCCCCGGACAGACAATGAAGACGTTGGAGTCGATGAGGTAGGTCATGCCGCTCCCCGCCGCGCCAGTTGGGCGTCGAGACTCCCGATCTTCAGGTTTGTCAGGCTCATCGTCTCCGTGTAGCTGGTGCCGCCGGCCAGGACGTCGGAGAGGATGGCCGCCAGGGCCGTCTTGCCGACCCGGACAGGCACGGTGAGGTGGAAGTTCTCGCCACCCTGGGTCTTCGCCTGGGCGGCCTGAGCTGCCAGGGCGGCCAGACGCCGGGACTCCCGCCGGAAGACGTCTTCGACGAGATCGGCGTCGACCATCCCCGCATCCTTCACCACCAGCAGCACCAAGAGCTCGGAGCAGCAGTAGCGCCCGGCCAGACGCTGCGCGTCCTCGACGAGGCTCTCCGCCCGCACCGGCTGCCTGTGGAGGTCCTCCGGAGGCACCAGCACCTGCGCGGCGACGCTGTTGCACCACCGTTCCGGACCGGTGCCGGCACGTGCCCCCGGAACGCTGTCCGCGCTGACCCCGCTCTCCCCGCGCCAGATGTGCGCACACTCGTGGAGGAAGGAGAACACCTGGCCGGCTTTTGTGTCGGCCGTGTTGACGAAGATCAAGGGCGCGGTCTCGTCGAAGAGGCTCAGGCCGCGGAACTCGTCGACGGAGAGCTTCCGGTGAGTGTCATTGCCCACCACGGAGTTCCGCATGACCAATCCACCGAGCTCCTCAAACCGGTCGACGAGGTGGGTGAGGGCTCTGGCGGTGCCGGATCGTCGCGGCGGTCTCCTCGACGCCCCAGTCCCGCGCGGAGCCGGGGAAGTCCAGCGGTTCGGCGCCTTCCCGCTCGGCGTAGTCGATGTACCAGTCCTGGACGCGTTGACAGTGGTAGACGGTGTCGAGGAGTTCGGGACTGACATGCTCCGGTGCGCCGTGCCCGGCCCGGAAATCGGTGACCGGCAGCTCCAGGACCGGCGGTTCGTCGAGCAGCAGAAAACCGAAGGGCACATGGGTCCGCTTCGCGAGGTCCCGGACCTGCTTGACCGTGGGCTTCGCCTCGCCCTCCAGCCACGCGCGCCACTTCGGCCACGTCCGTTCGGCCGTCTCGGAGTCCAGACCGGCCCTTTCGGCGGCCCACCGCAGCACTTGGGGGTTGACGTCGGCACGAGGAGCGGCCATCCCGGTATCCCTCCCTTTCACAGTCCGCGGGGTGTCTGTCTCTCCGGACGGCGTTGCGCACCCGCCCACCGTCATCATCGCAGGATTCCGGGGCGAACGCCGCCATCTGATTAGACGGCTCGGCGCGTCTCATGGTTCCGCTGCACGGCGTCACCGCTACACAGCGACTCCGCTGCGCGAACTCCGGTACCGACACGGGACGCGGCGGACCGAGGAGCCGGCCGACTTCTAGCCCCGCAGGGTCACGGTGCCGTCGGGTGGTGGACGGTCACGCTGCCGTCCGAGTGGTGGACGGTCACGCTGCCGTCCGAGTGGTGGACGATGACCACCACGGTGCCGGCGCCGTAACCCTCCGAGCCACCGCCGGTCTCGCCGAGCTCGGAACCGTCGGAGTCACCCGGCTTGTCCGGCTCGGGCTTGTCCGGCTCGGGCTTGTCGGGCTGTTCGGGCTTGTCGGGCTGGTCGGGCTTGATGGGCTGCGCTGGCTCCAGCGGGGTCCAGGGCACCGAATGCCCGGGCTCGCCAGGTTCGGTCGTGCCCGGCTCCGAGGGCTCCGAGGGATCCGAAGGCTCAGTGGTGCCCGGCTTCTCGTCCGGTTTGTCCGAGCCGTCCTCCTCCGAGTCGCGCGGCTTCGTCGGCTTCGTCGGCCCCTCCGGCTCGTTGGGCTCGGCGGGCTCCGAGGAGGAGCCGTCCGAGCCCGGCTTCGGGGTCGTGCCTGGGTCGGCCGACTCATCGGAGTCGCCGGGCTTCGAGGGCTTCACAGGCTTGCCGGGCTCGAGGATCCCGCCCGGCACCGAGCCGTTGCCCGGGACCAGGACGAGGCCACCGGAACCGGTGTCCTCGCCACCTGGCTGCACCGGGGTCGGACGGGCGATGATCGTCGTGCCGTCGCCTCGGCCCGTGGACGGGGCGGACCCACCGTTGCCGGAACCGCCGTTACCGCCGTTGCCGCCGCCGGAGGGCACCAGAGGCGCGGGCGCCGGAACGGGCACCGGCACGGGCGCAGGTGCCGGGGCGGGCGCAAGCGCCGGAGCGGGCGCGCCGCCGCCTGCGGGACGGCTGCCACCGGCGGGACGACCGCCGTCGGCGAGGACCGAGGCGTTGCCGGAGACCCCGGTGCCCTGGCGCGCGGTGCCGGCGCCACCGGTGAGCCCCGGTGCCACGCTCGTACCGCCGGAACCGACCGAACCCGCAGAACCCGCGGACCCCGCGGACCCGGCCGAACCGCCGCCCTGCGCGATGTTGGCCTGCCCGGCCGGACGCGCCGCAGAGGTGGAGCGAGAACCGGAGGAGGAACGACGCGGGGCCTTGCCGTCGCGCTCGGCCTCCCAGTCGTCCCACATCAGGTTGAAGCAGTGACCGGTCAGCCCGACGCTGCCGTCGGCGAAGTAGGTGGTGCCCAGCTCCTCGGCGCGCCAGTCGCCGCAGCCGGAGATCTCCCCCATCGCGCCGCCCGGGCTGAGCCCCTCCGGGCTCTCGCCCAGCTTCGGCCGCTTCAGCCCGTCGCGCCCCTTCGACCCGGAGGCGTGGGAGCCGACGGAGTCACCCCCGTCTACCCCCGTGTCATCACCGCATGCGGCGAGGCTCAGGACGAGAGGTGCGCAGGCAAGCGCAGCCAACAAGCCCCGGACACTATTCATGGCCTTATTCTCTCATATGCACCCCCTGTGAACCACCTGGCAGGTGGAGATATTAGCCACGGCGCACGGGACGTAGTGCGGAAGAACTCACGGAAACAGGGGCGGACGGGACGTCGGCAATGTAGCGTGCATCACAAACGAACGGTGATTCGTATCGCCGTCGCATAACCCCGTACGCACACGGAAACCCACACACCCGTGCCCGAGGAGGCCGACATGTCCCTGCAGCCCACCCCGCACCCCGAGGCCAAGAAGCTCACCGACGCCGACTACCCCGACTTCCTGCTGCTCGACGCCGACCTGCCCGCCGACGTCATCGAGCTGCGCGACCGCATCCGCGCCTTCGGCCGCGACGTCGTCTTCGACGTGATCAACGAGTACTGGGAGCGCGCCGAGTTCCCGCCCGAGGTGGTCAAGGGCCTGGCCGAGCTCGGCATCGCCGGCGGGCAGATCTCCGGCTACGGCTGCCCGGGCCACTCCGAGCTGGCCATGGGCATCGTCGCCCGCGAGCTGGCCATGATCGACGGCTCCGTCAACACCTTCTTCGGCGTGCACTCCGGGCTCGGCATGGGTGCCATCCACACCCTCGGCGACGAGGAGCAGCGCCAGCGCTGGCTGCCGGCGATGGCGCGCTTCGAGAAGACCGGCGCGTTCGGCCTGACCGAGCCCTACCACGGCTCCGACTCGGTCTCCCTGGAGACCTCCGCACGCCGCGAGGGCGACGAGTGGGTGCTCAACGGCCACAAGCGCTGGATCGGCAACGGCCACCAGGGCGACGTGATCGTCGTCTTCGCCCGCGGCGAGGCCGACGGCCAGGTCAAGGCCTTCGTGGTGGAGAAGCGCGGGGACGGCAGCTACCCGGAGGGCTACCGGCCGACGGCGATCGAGGGGAAGTTCGGCAAGCGCGCCATCCAGCAGGCCGACATCGAGATCGAGGACCTGCGCATCGCCGAGACCAACCGCCTGCAGAACTGCAACAGCTTCAAGGACGTCAACAAGGTCCTCGGCGCCACCCGCGGCGGCGTGGCGTGGGAGGCCGCCGGGCACGGCGTTGCCGCCTTCGCCGTGGCGCGCCAGTACGCGCTGGACCGCACCCAGTTCGGCGCCCCGATCGCCGGCTACCAGCTCGTGCAGGAGAAGCTGGCCACGATGCTCGCCGGGGTCACCCAGAACGAGCTGCTGTGCCGCCGGATGATCGAGCTGATCGACCGCGGCGAGTTCACCCACGCGATGGCCTCCATGATGAAGATGCAGACCGTGCGCAACTCGCTCGAGGTCTGCCGCATCGGCCGCGACATGATGGGCGGCAACGGCGTGCTGCTGGAGAACCGCGTGGCCCGCCACCTCTCCGACATGGAGGTCGTGGCCACCTACGAGGGCACCGACTCCATGCAGGCGCTCATCCTCGGCCGCGAGATCACGGGCGTCTCCGCGTTCACGAGCGTGAAGCGGTAGCGGGGCCGGCGCCGGAGGGGCGCGGGCGCATCAATTGACGACGTCGTCGTGGTCGCCGTGTGCGGTCATGCGCGGCCACGTGCGGTCATGCGCGCCGCAGGGCGGCGCGGGCGATCAGCCCGGCCAACTCACCGGGACGGCTCCACATCGGCCAGTGTCCTGTGGGCAGGTCGATGAACTCGACGTCGCCGAGCTTCGCGACCTCGGCGAACATCGGGTGCCCCGCCTGCGCCATCTCCCGGACCTGTCGCGCGGACATCGAGCAGCACACCATCGTGGTCGGCACGTGTGCGCGGGCCTCGTTGCCCAGCTCGACGGCGGCACGCATCACTCCCGCCGGCTCGGGCACCGCCCGTTCCCGGAAGCGGTCGAGGTGCGCGGCGCTCAGCCCCTCGAGGCTGGCCTGCGCACCGAGCACGTCGAAGGCCGGCAACGGCACCTCCGTGACGGACCCGGGCAGATCGGGGGCGTAGACGCTGCCCGGCATGACGGGGCCGGAGTCGACCCACACGCCCCGGCGGATCAGTTCGGGGTGCCGGTCGATCACGGCGGTGACCAGAGCGCTTCACCAAACGCTACGACTCCGAACGCCAACGGAGACCACAGGCAAGTACCTAACAAGATCAGCACAACCCGTACAAACCGAGCAGAGAACCGTGGCGACGAGCCATTGCCCAGCAAGAACCCCGAGACTGAGCACCGATCACCACAGAGCCCAACCAGCGCCCAGCCCAAGAAACTCCCGCAAGCTAAACCGCGAACCGCGACAGCGAGAATGAATCGTCAAGCACGTCTTCCTCCAAGACGGTTCGAGCAGCACGCTTCCCCAAGCCGCACGACATTTTGAAGCCTTTGCCGGACAGACCCCCGACCACCAACACCGACCTTGAGGAATCCACCCAATCGAACAAGAAATCACGATCGGACGTATAGAGATCCGGGTAACCGGTCGCACGGACGGGATATTTGCTCACCCCCCTCATGGCCGACCCCACTATCGTCCCGGCCTCCCGTAGCTCCTCGACACTCGCTGAAGAGTCAAAATCTAGCCCTCCCGGGGCGAAGTCCACCTCCTTATGCGGAACCAGGCCCGAAATTTTAACGTGCCGCCCGTCCAGGGCAGGAGCACCGTAAACATTCAAACCCCCAATCGTCCGAGAGAACACCGGAAACGCCGCCGGGGAGAAACCGTGACTCCGTGCCTGGAACCAAGTCATCAGCACCCGACGTGGAGAAGAAAAGCCAGCTAGCTTCGGGAGGAGCGAGGCGCCCCAAGCCCCAGCTGAAACGATGACACGATCGAACATTTCTACGCGATCGCCAACTGACAACGCGACAGCTTCACCCCTGGTCGACACCCCAGAGACGGGATCGTTAACTACTTCTGCGCCATTCCTGCAGGCATCCTCTACAGCGTCGTTGACGGCTAGGTCCGTGCGGAGAAAGCCTCCCGAAGGGTCGAAAAAACCAACCTCTCCATCCCTTAAGACATGCTGCGGAAACCGGCGAGCCATTTCCGCACGGCCCAAGATTTCATAGTCCAGTCCGAATTTTTCGGCATAGTCAGAAAGCGTCCTTAGGGATCGCCCCTCAACGGGAACGATCGAAAGCGCGCCACACTCCACGAACACCTCTTGAGGTTACCCTCGTTTAGTGGACACCCAACTTGTACGGATGTTGTGTCCGTAGGAGAGGATGTTCATTGTGAGCCA
>NZ_JASODI010000070.1 GCF_030211955.1 Corynebacterium frankenforstense
GCCTCTGTGTTTGCCCTGGTGGTGTTGGGGTTGTTTGTCGTTATGGGGCTGATCGCGTTGTTGATGTTTCGGGGTGCTAGACGATGAGCGTTGGGGTGGTGTTCTCCTGGTCTGCTAGTGGTGTTCGGGATTGTGCTAGCAGATCGAAAGATGCCGGTGGTGTTTGTCCAGGTCGTGTTGGGCATGGTGTTTATTAGTGGGCTCATCGGCTAGTTGGGCGCGAAACGTACTAGCAGAACAGGGCTAAAGCGCCCTGTTTTTCGTG
>NZ_JASODI010000071.1 GCF_030211955.1 Corynebacterium frankenforstense
CCGTTTTCGTCCAGTTGCTCACCACAAACTGCGATAAACGACTCGGCGAGCGTTTCTGGCGCAAGCGCGCCAGAGAGAAGCTCTGCCATTTGTTCGTTTTTGGTTACCTCGGCGGCAAACGCCAGCATGTCCTGCCAGCGTTCTACACTTTGGTGTTCGACGGCAAAGTCAAAAGCTGCTTTGGCGTAGGGGCGAGCTACCGTAATAAATTCAGACATCAGCCCCTCCCTCCTTACAGTTCAGCGACAAGTTTATCCACGATGT
>NZ_JASODI010000072.1 GCF_030211955.1 Corynebacterium frankenforstense
GCAAGCTTGTTGGTTTGGGCTCTTCCCGTTTCGCTCGCCGCTACTCAGGGAATCGAATTTTCTTTCTCTTCCTGCAGGTACTAAGATGTTTCAGTTCTCTGCGTCTACCTCTAATCAGCTATGTATTCACTGAAAAGTAATATCCTATAAAAGATATTGGGTTCCCCCATTCGGATATCTCCGGATCATTGCTTACTTACTGCTCCCCGAAGCCTTTCGTGGTTCGTCACGTCCTTCATCGGCTTCTAGTGCCTAGGCATTCAC
>NZ_JASODI010000073.1 GCF_030211955.1 Corynebacterium frankenforstense
TACATTTCAATTATACCGTTTAGCAAACTCGTTCCACGTTCGACTCAGCCAGCAGCTTTTTATACAGAAAAAATAGAAAAAGGTGAAAAAATCGGCTCAGCGATTCACTTTATTTCAGGGCCTTCTAATTCAGGAGATATTGAAATGCAACTGGTTGTCGGGTTGCATGGTCCTTTAGAAGTTTGTTACGTGGTTGTGATGGATCGCTAAAACGCTAGAAGCATAATCAATTCAGCCCTTTTTAGAATTGATTATGCTTTTTT
>NZ_JASODI010000074.1 GCF_030211955.1 Corynebacterium frankenforstense
GGACCATCCCGCAAGGCTAAATACTCCCTAGTGACCGATAGTGAACCAGTACCGTGAGGGAAAGGTGAAAAGCACCCCGGAAGGGGAGTGAAATAGATCCTGAAACCGTGTGCCTACAAGTAGTCAAAGCACATTAAAGTGTAATGGCGTGCCTTTTGTAGAATGAACCGGCGAGTTACGTTAAGTAGCGAGGTTAAGACAGAAAAGTCGGAGCCGCAGCGAAAGCGAGTCTGAATAGGGCGAGCAGTTACTTGACGTAGACC
>NZ_JASODI010000075.1 GCF_030211955.1 Corynebacterium frankenforstense
TAGATTTTTTACCATCTACCATCAGGATATTTACAAATTTAGCCAGCAGTTCTGATCCGAACTTCGGATCCGGCAGAATTTTACGCTGACCAATGACGCGACGACGTGGCATGGAAATACTCCGTTGTTAATTCAGGATTGTCCAAAACTCTACGAGTTTAGTTTGACATTTAAGTTAAAACGTTTGGCCTTACTTAACGGAGAACCATTAAGCCTTAGGACGCTTCACGCCATACTTGGAACGAGCCTGCTTACGGTCTTT
>NZ_JASODI010000076.1 GCF_030211955.1 Corynebacterium frankenforstense
AGAAACATTGCTGAATTATCGCTGGCCGGGAAATATACGTGAATTGAAAAACGTGGTGGAACGTTCAGTGTATCGTCACGGCACCAGCGATTATCCGCTTGATGACATCATTATTGATCCCTTTAAACGCCGTCCATCTGAAGAAGCCATCGCCGTTTCAGAAAACACCTCGCTTCCGACGCTGCCACTGGATTTACGCGAGTTTCAGATGCAGCAGGAAAAAGAGTTGCTGCAACTCAGTTTGCAACAGGGGAAATATAA
>NZ_JASODI010000077.1 GCF_030211955.1 Corynebacterium frankenforstense
GGTTTTTCCAGTAGTTATGTAGGGATGTGAAAGCTGGACTATAAAGAAAGCTGAGTGTCAAAGAATTGATGCTTTTGAACTGTGTGTTGGAGAAGACTCTTGAGAGTCCCTTGGACTGCAAGGAGATCAAACCAGTCCATTCTGAAGGAGATCAACCCTGGGATTTCTTTGGAAGGAATGATGCTAAAGCTGCAGCTCCAGTACTTTGGCCACCTCGTGCAAAGAGTTGACTCATTGGAAAAGATTCTGATGCTGGGAGGG
>NZ_JASODI010000078.1 GCF_030211955.1 Corynebacterium frankenforstense
GTCAGAAAAGACGGAGCCGGAGCGAAAGCGAGTCTGAAGAGGGCGAGAGAGTATCATGACGTAGACCCGAAACCAAGTGACCTACCCATGACCAGGTTGAAGGCGTGGTAAAACACGCTGGAGGACCGAACCCACGTGAGTTAAAAATCGCGGGGATGAGTTGTGGGTAGCGGTGAAATTCCAAACGAACTTGGAGATAGCTGGTTCTCTCCGAAATAGCTTTAGGGCTAGCCTCGTGTGAATGATAATGGAGGTAGAG
>NZ_JASODI010000079.1 GCF_030211955.1 Corynebacterium frankenforstense
GGGGCTACGGACAAACCGGCCAACCCGGCTATGGCAAGCCGTTCCAGCGACCGTTCTCCCACCCGGAGAGCCAACCGCCCGCGTTCGGTGACATGCCCGCGCCGGGTGTGCCACACAACCCCTATGCCAACCAGCGTCAGCCGTACGGCCAGCCGGGCATGGGGCTGCAGGGGCAGGGCGATCTGGCGAGCAGGTCGCTCAAACGCAGGCAGCAGCGCAAATCCGGGCTGCGCTTTGCAGGTGGCTTCCTGGCCCT
>NZ_JASODI010000007.1 GCF_030211955.1 Corynebacterium frankenforstense
TGCCGAACAACATCTTCCAGGTAAGCGTCCCGGACGGTCCTCTGACTCCGGGTGGTGCGCGTCTTGCGATGACGGTCTCGGAGCATCGCCGGGAGGCTGAGGAGCGGGCGAGGGTGCGTGGTGAGGCGAATCGGGCGGCCTATAACGAGGAGATCGGTTACGACCCGGCAGCCCCGGTGCCGTTCTGAGCCGATCCCGTTCCAAGGGCCCCTGCCCGGCGGCGTCTGTGGCCGGCTGAGGGGAAGCACCGCGCGACCGTGGGGTCGGTCGCCGACAGCGACCGACGGGACGTCGGCAAGCGAAGGGGAGGAGGAGTCAGTGCGTGTCGTCGGCGGTGACGTCGACCATGTAGTCGGCGATGCCGGCCGGGTCGGCGAGGAAGTCCTCCATGGCCTGGAAGGCGACGGTGTCTGTGACCCGGTCGCGGTGACGGATACCCGCTTCGCGGTCGATCTCCCAGATGGCCGCGCCCGGGACCGCGGCGACGATCGGGGAGTGGGTGGCGACGATGACCTGCGCGCCCAGTTCGGCGATCTGGTGGAGCTCGGCCATCAGAGCCATCTGGCGCACGGCCGAGAGACCGGACTCGGGCTCGTCGAGGAGGTAGAGCCCCGACGCGTGGAAGGCCTCCCGGATGACGTGGACGACGGACTGGCCGTGCGACATCGCGTTGATGTCGCGCACTCCCGGCCCATCCGCACCGAGCTCGCGGCCGACGCGGTGGTGCGACTCGGCGCGCAGGAACCAGCCGGCCATCGGGCGGCCGGTCATCAGCGCCGCCGCTCGGCCGAAGAGGTGGTTCTCCGCGGCGGAGCCGGGGTTGCCGGTCCAGGGGCCGCCGTGCGTCGGGAAGCGGCAGCTGTAGGCGAGCGCCTCGAGGAAGGTCGACTTGCCGGTGCCGTTCTCGCCCGAGATGACCGTGACCGGGGAGGAGAAGGACAGGGTGCGCCCGGCCGCGACCGTGCGGAACACCGGCAGCTGCATCACCCACTCCGGGACCGGGGGAGCGGACGCCGCGCGCGGCGAGTCCGACGAAAGCAGGTACAAGCCGTCGACGAAGAGACCACGATGATTGCGCAGGGCACTCATGGACGACCCCCGTCATCGGTGAGGAAGGCCGCGGTGCCGGCGGGGTCGGCGATGAACTCACGGGTCGCGCTGACCGCCTCCATGGCGTCGAAGTCGGTGGGCCCGAGCCGGCCGTCGCGCAGTTCGAGCAGCTGTGCCCCGGGCACGGCCATGAGCACGGGGGAGTGGGTGACCACGATGAACTGGGCGCCGGCCGCGGCCAGGTTGGTGATGCGCCCCAGGAGCTCCAGCTGGCGGAAGACGGAGAGGCCGGCCTCGGGCTCGTCGAGGACGAACAGCCCGTCGCCGTGGAAGCGTTTAGAGACCAGGCCCATGAGGGACTCGCCGTGACTAAGCTCCGTCAGCCGCAGCTGCGTGCCGAGCCCGGCGTAGTAGCCGACCGTCTCGAGGTGGGTCTCCCCGCGGAGGAACCACCCGTCGCGCGGGTTGCGCCGGCGGCTGAGCACGATGTGCTCCGAGAGCCGGGAGACCGTCTGCTCCGAGCCGTACTGGCGGGCGTTGCGGGAGCCGCCCATGGCGTCGAAACCCGCCGCGACGGCGACCGCCTCGACGAGGGTGGACTTGCCCGAGCCGTTCTCCCCGCCGATGACGGTGACCGGGCGGGTCAGCTCGAGCGGCTCGCGCTCGAGCGCGAGGGTCAGCGGCAGCCCGGCGAGGTATCCGGGCAGGTCGGCGGCGGGGCAGGCCAGGCGCACCGACGTCAGGTACGCCGGGCCCGGACCACCCCGGCCGCGCGAGCCGCCGACCACGGAGACGTCAGTAGTCCTGCTCGGGCACCTGGACCTCGCCGAGGGCGGAGAGCTCCTCGACGGTGTCGTAGTCCTTCTCCTCGCCGGTGCCCGGCATCTTGATCATCTCGACGTCCGCGATGAGCTCGCGGGCGGCGACGTCGCGGGCGCCGCCGTGCTTGGCGGCCACGCCGTCGAGCGCCTTGCGCAGCGCCGGGGTGCGCCACAGCTGGCAGAGATGCTGCAGCTGGCCGTCGTCCGACTCGACGACGGCGACGTCGGCGTCCTTGGCGCGCTCGAGGGTGCGGTAGAGCGGGGCGATCAGCGCCGGCGCGTGCGGGGCGTCGACGGTGAGCACCATGGTGTAGCGGCAGGTGGCGTCGAAGGCCGCGGCGATGCCGGCCACAGGGCCGCCGCCCGCGGGCTTCTCGCTGACCTGGCGGATGCCCTCGGGCAGATCGAGGGTCTCGCTCGGCGAGACCACCGTGACGATCTCCGGCCCGGGCAGCTGGCGCAGAACCGCGTCGATCAGGCGCACGCCGCTGACGCGCACGAGCGCCTTGTCGACGTTGCCCATGCGCTTGCCCTGCCCACCGGCGAGGACGATGGCGTGGATGCTGGACATTTAAGACTCCTCCGTTCGGCCTGGCGTCGGACGCGACCAGTCGCCCGACCTGCCCCCTGATTTTGCCACGATCGCGCAGGTGCGGATGTAGGCGGAGCGGTCGACGCCCTTGACCATGTCGATCACGGTCAGGCAGGCGACGGTCACGCTCGTCAGTGCCTCCATCTCGACCCCGGTGCGGTCCGCGGTGCGCACGGTGGCGGACACCGTGACGTGGTCCTCCTCGATCGAGAGGTCGACCACGCAGCCGTGCACGCCGATCACGTGCGCCAGCGGCAGCAGGTCCGGGACCTTCTTCGCCGCCGCGATGCCCGCGATGCGGGCGGTGGCGAGCACGTCGCCCTTGGGCACCGTGCCGTCGCGCAGCGCGGCGAGGATGTCGGGTGAGCAGGCGACCTCGCCCCGGGCGGTGGCGGAGCGCACGGTCGACGTCTTGGCGGTGACGTCCACCATGCGGGCCTGCCCCCGGGAGTCGATGTGGGTCAACTGGGGTTCGCGAGGTTCGGAACTGGTCATGGACACCGAGTCTAGCGGGCGCGCAGCACGACGGTGGGCGCGTTCGGGCGCGCGACCGCCAGCCCGTCCGCCCCGGCGAGCGCGCCGACCATGTGGGAGCCGCGCGCCGCCGACATCCGGGCCACACCGGCGGCCCAGTCGAGGCGCACCGGGGCCGCCGAGACACCCCCGTGGCGCGGGGTGAGCTCGCCGTCGAGGGGCAGCGCGACCTGGGGGAGCTCCTCGATGGCACCCGCGGCGGGCAGTCCGGCGAGGCGGCGCACGGAGGGGGCGACGAAGAGCACGGCCGAGGTCCAGGCGGCCACGGGGTTGCCGGGCAGGCAGACGACCGGGGTGTCGCCCCACAGCCCGGCACCTTGTGGCTTCCCGGGGTGCATGGCCAGCGGGTAGAAGTCCATCCGCGCGCGCCCGTCGGCGGTGGCGGCGTGCCCGAGCGCCTTTACCACGTCGAAGGCCCCGGCCGAGATGCCGCCAGCGGTGACGACGAGGTCGCTGCCGGCGGCCGCCTCGTCGAGGAGCCCGGCGAGCGCGGCGGTGTCGTCGCGGCAGTGCGCGGCGGTGACCTCGGCGCCGAAGTCGCTGATCAGGCGGGTGAGCATCGGCCCGTTGGAGTCGGGGATGCGCCACAGCTCGTGTCGGGCGTCGGGCGCGGTCTCGTCGCCGGTGGTCAACACGCACACTCGCGGCACGGGCCGGGCGGTGACCGCCTCGACCCCGCAGGAGACGAGCGTGGCCAGCGTCCCGGCGTCGAGCGGCAGGCCCGCGGGGACGGCGACGTCGCCCGCGCGCAGGTGCTCGCCGGCGTGCCGGATGTGCGTGCGGCCCGCGTCCAGCGCGGTGACGGTGACGCGGGCGGGCAGCTCGACGCGCGGGGCGTCGGTGTCCTCGACGGGGACCACGGCGACGTCGTCGTCGCAGGCGGGCACCACCGCGCCGGTCATGATGCGCACGGCGGCGCCGGCCGGGATCTCGACGGGCGGGTGGCCGGCGGGGATGTCACCGGCGACGGGGAGGCACGCGCCGACGGCGAGGTCGCGCACCCGGGCGACATAACCGTCGACGGCGGAGACGTCGGCGGGCGGCACCGCGCGCAGGGCGCGCGCGGCGTCGGCAATCACGCGGCGGGGGTCGGCGCCGCCGACGGCGACGGTGCGCCCGGGCAGGGGGGAGACGAGTTCCTGCACGGCGCGCAGGTGATTGACGACGTCGCGCTGGTGCGACTGGGTGGGCATCGTGCGCTAGCCGCCGATCGCGGACATGGGGCGGTCCGGCTGGATGAAGGAGGGCTCGTCGATGCCGTGGCCGGGCAGTTTCGCCCACATAACGGCGCGCCACGCGTCGGCGAGCTCGGAGTCGGTCGCGCCGGAGCGCATGAGGTCGCGCAGCGATGTCTCCTCGCGGGCGAACAGGCAGTTGCGCACGGAGCCGTCGGTGGTCAGGCGGGTGCGGTCGCAGGTGCCGCAGAACGGGTGGCTCACCGAGGCGATCACGCCGATGCGGCCGGTGACCTGCGGGGCCTCGCGGTCGATCGCGTTCCAGACGGCCGCGGGGGCGGAGCCGCGCGGCTCGGCGGCGGGGGTGAGCTCGAAGCGCGTGCGCAGGTCGGCGAGGATGTACTCGGCGGTGACCATGCGCGTGCGGTCCCACTGGTCCGGCGGGCCCAGGGGCATTTGCTCGATGAAGCGCAGCTCGAGGCCGCGCTCGAGGGCGAAGGCGGCCAGCGAGACGATGTCGTGGTCGTTGATGCCGGGCATGATCACGGTGTTGATCTTGACCGGGGTCAGGCCTGCGTCGAGGGCGCCCTGGATGCCGCGCAGGACCCCGGCGTGGCGGTCGCGGCGGGTCAGCCGACGGTAGTGCTCGGGGTCGAGGGTGTCCAGGGAGATGTTGACGCGGTCGAGGCCGGCGGCGGCCAGACGCGCGGCGCGCTTGTCGAGGCCGAGGCCGTTGGTGGTGATCGCGGTCTGCGGGGCGGTGCCGTCGTCGGTGCGCAGGCGCTTGGTCGCCGCGACGATGTCCTCGAGCGAGCGGCGGAGCAGCGGCTCGCCGCCGGTGAAGCGGACCTGGCGGATGCCGAGGTCCTCGACGGCGATGCGGATCAGCCGCAGGGTCTCCTCGTCGTCGAGGGTCTCGGCGGTGGGGAACCACTCGAGGCCCTCGGCGGGCATGCAGTAGGTGCAGCGCAGGTTGCAGCGGTCGGTGAGAGACACGCGGAGGTCGCGTGCGACGCGGCCGTAACGGTCCTCGAGGGGGAGGGCCTGGAGAGAAGTGCTGTCTCGGGTCATGGTCCCTCCAATGATAAGTCCGGTCCCGTCGGAATTAAAGAAACCTCTCCTCGGGCGGCGGGCCGGCGGGCTCGCCGGTGCCGTGGTAGCTCTCCGGCGGGGTGATGCGCTCGACGGCCAGCCGGATCAGCGCCTCGTCGTGGGCGTGGTTCTGCAGGTGGCGGTGGATGAGCAGGCCCTCGTAGAGCGAGTCGAGCACGAGCGTGGTCGGCCAGTCGAAGTGACGGGACATCGCCTCGCGGCAGCGGCGCACCCAGCGCAGGAAGATCGCCCGGTAGCGCGGGGCGCGCAGGGCCAGGGCGTAGATCTCGATGGACAGCGAGACGCCGCGCTCCTCGACGGTGGACTCGCTCGTCAGCGCGGAGACGACGGTCTCGCGGGCGGAGGCGAGGTCGTCGGCGGCGGCGGAGGCGGCGCGGAACTCCGCGGCGGAGAGGTCGGTGAAGCGGAGGAAGGCCTCGGTGATGAGGTCCTCGCGGCCGTCGAAGTAGTAGGTCAGCGAGCCGAGCGGCACGCCGGCGCGGGCGGCGATCTTGCGCAGCGAGGTGCCCTCGACGCCGTCGTCGGCGATCACGTCGAGGGCGGCGTCGATGATGCGGTCGCGCCGCTCCGGGTCGTGGCGGGGGTGCGGGGCGGGCGCGTCGTGGTCCATGTCGGTCACGCTACCCGGGCCGGTCAGGCCGGGGTGTTCGGCGGGACCTCCTCGGCCGTCGGCGCGTCGCTGCGGCGCCGGGAGGTGCGGTAGGCCAGCCAGATGCCGTAGAGGCCGACGACGGCCCAGACGAACTCGGTGACGAAGAGGCCGACGTTGAAGGGCTTGATGGCGGTGTAGACGAACGCGGCGCTTGCGCCAGATCTTGAAGATGCCGTAGACGCCGATGAGGCTCCAGATCACCTCGGTGAGGAAGACGCCCATGTTGATCGGCTCGGTGACGAAGGCGGAGTAGGCCAGGAAGCCCGCGCCGATGACGTTGAGCCACTGGTAGGTGTAGTGCTCGGCGGTCAGCTTGCCCAGGGTGAGCAGCGCGAAGCCGGCGAGGAGGGCGACGGAGGCGATCAGCCCCGTCACGGTCATGACATCGAGTTCCATGATGGTCATTTCTCGGTGAGGCCCTCCGGCCTCAGCGGTCGTTGTGTTCGGCGTGCCGGCGCTTCTCGGGGCGGCGGTGGTCCTCGACGGTCGGCAGGGCCAGCGCGCGCAGCGTGTCGGCCATGCCGGCGAAGTCCGCGTCGAAGGCGTGTAGGCTCTCGAGCTGGTCGGCGCGCAGCCTGCCCTCCTTCTCCAGGTACTTCAGCCGCGGGTACCGGCCGGCCAGCAGGAGGCCGAAGTCGACGCCGAGGTCGCGCTGGACCTCCGTGGTCGGCCCGCCGCCGGCCTCGGCGAAGCAGCGGACGTCGGCGAGCGCGTCGTGCAGCATGCGCAGGTCGAGGTCGACGCCCGGCTCGGAGCCGTCCTCGGTGGCGTAGGAGTCGACGCCGGTGCGCGACGGGCCGGTCTTGGTGTCGCGCCAGCGGCGCATCCGCAGCGTGTCGGTGGCCAGCACCGGCTCGTTGAGCTCGAGCACCTTCGCGTCGGGCTCGCGCGTCAGCTGACCCTGGCTCATGCGGATGAAGGTGTGCCGGCGGCTCATGTCGGGGCGCAGGCAGCGCAGGCCGACGGCGAAGGCGTCGAGGTCCTCGCGGGTGAAGTTCCAGCCGAGGTAGCGGGCGACGGGCAGGATCTCGTAGTCGTCGGGCCCGGTGCCCGGGAAGCCGAAGCCGGTCTCCTCGATGTAGGCGCGCACCCGTTCGCCGGCGGCGTCGTCGAGGATCATGTCCTCGTGGACGGGATACATGTGCTCTGACTCCTTCTAGATCATCTGCATGCGGTCGTAGTCGTCGTTGTCCTCGAACCAGCCGCCGCGGCCCTTGCCGACGATGTCGTAGCGGTTGACCACGTCGATGCGCTCGACCCACTTGATGGAGCGGAAGCCGGTGGAGATCTCCTGCCGGATGCGCATCGGGGCGCCGTTCTCGATCGGCACGGTCTTGCCGTTCAGCGAGATGGCGACCAGGGTCTGCGGCTGGTTGGCCTCGGCCAGGGGCGCGGACTCGTAGTAGAAGCCCTCGTCGTAGACGGCGTTGTCGCGGCCCATGTTCCGGAAGCTCTGGAAGACGACGTCGGTCGCGCCCGGCAGTGGGCGGGCCAGGTCGAGGATCGTCTTGAGCGGCACGCCGCCCCACTCGCCGACCCAGGAGAAGCCCTGCACGCAGTTGTGCATGGTCACCTGGGAGTGGTCCTTGGCCAGTTCGCGCAGGTCTCGCATGGACAGCACCATTGGGCGCTCCACGCAGCCGCCGATCTCGAGGTAGTAGTCGTCCTCGTAGTTGTTGGCCACCATCGCGGTGTACTCGTCGATCTCCGGCGGGCAGCCCGAGCCGCGGAAGAGGCGGCCGGTCTTGAAGCCGGTGAAGTCCTGGCGGCTGGGCAGCTTGATCAGCCGGCGGGTCAGCGGGCGCACCAGCGCGTTGTTGAGCTGGCGCACGATGTGCGACTTGTGGAGCGAGGTCTTGGTGGCGACCACGTGGAAAAAGACCACGAAGGCGAGCAGCGCGGTGAAGATGACGCCGCCGTCGACCGGGGAGTCCGAGTGTCCGAAGACCATCTTGGAGACCTCGTGGCCGTAGCCGTGCATGATGACCATCGCGACGTGGATGACGATGAAGACCAGGTAGATGATCAGGCCCCAGAAGTGCAGGGTGCGGATGACCTGGCGGCCGCCGAGGGCCTTGGTGATCCGCGGCCAGTGCGTGTTGACGGCCGGGGTCTGGAAGAGGCCGGTGAAGATCATGAAGGCCGGCAGGATCAGCATCACGAAGGCGTAGGAGAGCTGCTGCACCGAATTGAAGGGCATGCCGTCCTGCGCGTGCGGGATCTGGAAGGCCGGGTAGTTCACCACGTCGTCGAGGGCCTGCGGGAAGACGTCTCAGCTCTGCGGGACGTAGCGGCGCCACTGGCCGGTGACGGCCAGCAGGACGTAGTAGATGAGGAAGCAGGTGACGTAGCCGGTCACCGTGATGAAGTGCCAGTAGCGGCCCTGACCGAGCTTGCCGTAGCCGGGCAGCGAGACGATCGGGGAGTAGTTCTCGTACTCCGCGCCGACCGCGTAGTACTTGTGCTTCGGCTTCTCCTTCACCGTGAACTGGGCCCAGTGCTCGCCGGGCTGGTTCTGCACCTTGCGGTGCAGGCGCGGGTAGGTGCCCAGGATCTCGATGCCCGAGCGGATGAAGAAGGTGACGAAGATGATGTTGAGGAAGTGCTCGGCACGCAGCCACCAGGGAAATCCTAATTCCATTGTCTCTTTCTCCTTCGGGCTCTCAGTCCGTGAAGCCCTGGTCGTCGGGCCAGGCGACGATCATGCCGTAGTTGATGGCCCAGTTGAGCACCCAGTAGGCGACGGAGGCGAGCATCATCGTGTTCCAGCACGCCGCCAGCTCGACGCTCGCGCCGTTCCAGACGTAGGGCGCGTCGCCGAAGAGCCCGCCGACGTAGACGAGCACGGCGACGGTGGCCACGAGGCTGCCGTAGTCCCAGATGCGCATCCGGGTGCACAGGCCGAGCGCGAGGTAGACGGCGGCCAGTGCCGCCACCGCCCACAGCGCGAACCCGGCCCCGGGGAAGGGGAGGTGGTCGGAGAGCGCTACGGCCACCGCGGTGCCGCCGATGACGGCGACGACGATCAACAGCAGCGCCTTGGTCAGGCGCGGCAGGTTGATCCGGATGTAGCGCGGGAACGGCGCGCGCTCCCGCCCGGCGGGATGTGGTGGAACACATCCTCGGTGGCGTTGGGGGCCCCGACCGCGTTGATCTCTTTCATGGGGCGACCCTTTTCCAGTCAGTCCGTCCCCCGGGGCGTCCGCGCCCGGCGACCGATGTGTCGGGGTTTATCCACGACGTTTCCCGTGCGGCTTGACACACCGGAGTCTAGGGCGGAACCCGAGGGCACGCCTAGTGTACGGGCGTACATATGCGCAGGTGACCGGAGTTGCGGAGGGCACGGAAAATCCCCCGGCCGACAAGCCGGGGGATTGTCACTGACGAGTCCGTGAAAAGAGTTCAGGGGCTTCAGTCGACGACGATGACCATGAGGTCGCGCGGGCCGTGCACGCCCTCGACGCGGACGAGCTCGATGTCCGAGGTCGCCGAGGGGCCGGAGATCATGGTCACGGGCAGCTCGGGGTCGAGGCGGCCGACCATCTCGGGCACGCCGTAGACGACGGTGTCCATGCGCACGATGCACACGTGCCGGTCGGGCACGAGGGTCAGGGCGCGGCGGCCGTTGGTCGCGTTGGACTGCAGGCAGATCGTGCCCGTCTGCGCGCAGGAGACGTGCGAGTCGGTGACCACGGCGTCGACGGAGTCGAGCTCGCGCGGGTCGGAGTCGCGGGAGTCCGGGGTCCATTCGGCGTCGACCTCGGCGAAGAGGCTGGCGTCCAGGCCCTCGGCGTAGCGCACGGTGTGCGCGCCGCGCTCGGAGAGCACGCGGGCCAGGGTGGCCGGCAGCTCCTCGGCGCTCGAGCGGGTCACGTCGGCGCGGTAGTCGACCAGCCGGTCGACCAGCAGCTCGCGCAGCTCGTCGCGGCCCATCCCGGAGGTCGTGGCGTACTCGCGGGGCACCTCGACCTCGGCCGGGGTGTGCGAGAGCTGCTGGGCGTCGCGGACCCGCTTGAGGATCTCGCGCTTGGCGTCGGCGTTGCGGCGCTCCTCGGCGGTGGTCATCGGTTCTCCTCCTCGTTGTCCTGCGCGGCGTCGGGCTCCTGTGCGTCGGGCATGCCCTCGCGGCGGGCCTCGTCGAGCAGTTCGCGGGCCTCGTCGGAGTTCCACCAGGAGCGGAAGGACTTCTTCGGGGGCACGGCGGTGTCGCGCACGTCGGTCCAGCCGGACAGGAAGCTCGGCAGGTGGGTGATCGTCTTGTCGAAGCCGCCGAGCACGCGGCCGAGGAAGATCCCCTGCATGACGGCGTTCCACATCTTCGGGTGCCCCATGACCAGGCCGGCGGCGTCGAGCAGGGCGCCCTCGATCTTCGGCCGGTGGTTCTCCACCTTCTGGTGGCGCAGCTCGAGCAGG
This sequence comes from Corynebacterium frankenforstense, assembly GCF_030211955.1. Classification (GTDB taxonomy): domain Bacteria; phylum Actinomycetota; class Actinomycetes; order Mycobacteriales; family Mycobacteriaceae; genus Corynebacterium; species Corynebacterium frankenforstense_A. The sequence continues at coordinate 10,351 of NZ_JASODI010000007.1, forward strand.
ATGTCCGTGATCGGGATCTTGACCGGGCAGACGCTGTCGCAGCGCCCGCACAGCGAGGACGCGTAGGGCAGCGAGGCCGAGGGGTCGTCGGTGGAGTCGATGCCGGTCAGCTGCGGGGTGATGATCGCGCCGATCGGGCCCGGGTAGACGGAGCCGTAGGAGTGGCCGCCCGCGCGCTCGTAGACGGGGCAGACGTTGAGGCACGCCGAGCAGCGGATGCACTTGAGCGCCTCGCGGCCGATCTCGTTGGCCAGCGCGTGGGTGCGGCCGTTGTCCAGGATCACCACGTGGAAGTCCTGCGGGCCGTCGCCCTCGGTGGTGCCGGACCACAGCGAGGTGTAGGGGTTCATGCGTTCGCCGGTCGAGGAGCGCGGCAGCAGCTGCAGGAAGACGCCGAGGTCGGAGAAGCGCGGCAAGAGCTTCTCGATGCCCATCACGGAGATCAGGGTCTCCGGCAGGGTGAGGCACATGCGCCCGTTGCCCTCGGACTCGACGATGGAGACCGTGCCGGTCTCCGCGACGCCGAAGTTGCAGCCGGAGATGGCGACCTTGGCGCGCATGAACTGCTCGCGCAGGAAGAGGCGGGAGGCCTCGGCCAGCTCCGGCGGGTTCGCCGGCAGCGACTCGTCGGTGTTGGGCATCTCGCGCACGAAGATGTCGCGGATCTCCGCGCGGTTGCGGTGCAGCGCGGGCACGACGATGTGCGACGGGCGGTCGTGGCCGAGCTGGACGATCAGCTCGGCCAGGTCCGTCTCCTGCGCGTGGATGCCGGACTCCTCGAGGACCTCGTTGAGGGCGATCTCCTGGGTGGCCATCGACTTGATCTTGACCACGTCGGTCTCCCCGGTGGCCTTGACCAGGTCGGTGACGATCCGGCCGGCCTCGGCGGCGTCGCGGGCCCAGTGCACGTGGCCGCCGCGGGCGGTGACGGCCGCCTCGAACTGCTCGAGCAGCTCGGGCAGGTGGGCGGCGACCTCCTGCTTGATCGCGGAGCCGGCGTCGCGCAGGCGCTCCCAGTCGTCGCACTCGGCGACGACTCGGGCGCGCTTGGCGCGGATGGAGGTGGTGGCGTGGTGCAGGTTGCGGCGCTTGGTCGCGTTGTCCAGCTCGGTGTGGGCGGCCTTGGTGAAGCCGACGTCGCCGCGCAGGGCGCTGGGGGAGTGGGAGGCGACCGGCGGCATCGCCGGGCGGCCGAGGTTGACGACGCTCACAGCATGGCCTCCCTCCGGTAGGCGGCGCGCTCGGGCGTCCACGGTCGCTCGCGGGTGGAGACGAGGATCTCGGCCATGTGGATCGCGCGGATGCCGGTGCGCTGGCGCGAGAGCGAGCCGACGATGTTCATCAGGCAGGAGGAGTCGCCGGCGGTGACGTACTCGGCGCCGGTGGACTTGATGTTGCGCACCTTGTCCGAGACCATCGCCGCGGAGACCTCCGCGTTCTTGACGGAGAAGGTGCCGCCGAAGCCGCAGCACTCCTCGTAGTTGGGCAGGTCGACCAGCTCGAGGCCCTCGACGGCGTCGAGCAGCCGGTAGGGCCGGTCGCCAACCTCGATGAAGCGCAGGGAGTGGCAGGAGGCGTGGTAGGTCACCCGGTGCGGGAACCAGGCGCCCAGGTCGGTGCGCTGCTCGACGTCGCAGAGGAACTCGCACAGCTCGTAGGTCTTGTCGGCGGCCCGCTGGGCGCCATCGACGAGGGCGGAGTCGCCGTAGCGCTCCGCGATGCGCACGTGCTGTTCGCGCACGGCGCCGGCGCAGGAGCCCGAGGGGGCGACCACGCAGTCGATGGACGGGTCGGCGAAGGCGTCGGCGTAGGTGCGGATGATCGGCACCGCCTCACGCTGGTAGCCGGTGTTGATGTGCATCTGTCCGCAACAGGTCTGGCCCTCGGGGAAGACGACCTCGTGACCCAGCCGGGTCAGCAGGATCGCCGTGGCCTTGTGGGCGTCCGGGAAGAGTGCGTCGCCGATGCACGTGGAGAAGAGCGCGATGCGCATGTGAGCGGCTCCTGGGGAGTATTCGGCGTGAAGACGGACGTCCGCTCCGCCGAACTCGCCGGGGTCGTCGTGAGACGTCTGCGACGGGGTGGTGGGGTGGGCGTCCGGGTCCTTGGGGCACCCCCGATCCTAGCGCAGAAATAGTTGACACGCCCACGGGTAAAGCTTGCGACCTGCGGTTATTAATGTAATGAGGGTGTTGCGTTATTCCGTTTGCTGTCGAAGCAAATGTTCGGTCGTTTCCGGTTCGTCTACCCCGTCGGGGGTGGCGCGCCGGGTGTGACGTGCACCGCCGAGTCTGCCGCCGCGCCCCCGCGCGGGCCCCGGGGACGCCGCCGAGGGGGGTGACCGGGGTCGAAGATAGGGACGATGCACCTCTTTCAACGCCCCGGCCGTGCCGGACGCGCGCGACCTGTGCGTTAGAATCTGCGCCCATGACACCTGCAGCCCTCGGAGAACTCATCGGCACCACGGCCTCGGCCGTCTTCGCCGACCACAACCTCGATACCGCGGTGCTCCCGGAGACCGTGACCGTCGAGCGGCCGCGCAACCCGGAGCACGGCGACTACGCCACCAACCTGGCCCTGCAGGTGGCCAAGAAGGCCGGCGTCAACCCCCGCGAGCTGGCCGGCTGGCTGGCCGAGGCGCTCGGCGCGGACGACGCCGTCGCCTCCGCCGAGGTCGCCGGTCCCGGCTTCCTCAACATCCGCCTGGCCGCGGCCGCCCAGGGCGAGATCGTCGCCCGCATCCGCGAGGCCGGCGCCGCGTTCGGCCACGCCGACACCTACGCCGGGCGCCGCATCAACCTCGAGTTCGTCTCCGCCAACCCGACCGGCCCGATCCACCTGGGCGGCACCCGCTGGGCCGCCGTCGGCGACTCCCTGGGCCGTGTGCTCGAGGCCGCCGGCGCCGAGGTCACCCGCGAGTACTACTTCAACGACCACGGCCGCCAGATCGACCGCTTCGCGCGCTCGCTGGTCGCCGCGGCCGAGGGTGAGCCCACCCCGGAGGACGGCTACGGCGGCGACTACATCGCCGACATCGCCCGGCGCGTCGTCGACAAGCGCCCCGACGCGCTCGACCACGAGCCGGAGGAGACGCAGGAGATCTTCCGCGCCGAGGGTGTGGAGATGATGTTCGCCCACATCAAGTCCTCCCTGCACGAGTTCGGCACCGACTTCGACGTCTTCTTCCACGAGAACTCACTGTTCGAGTCCGGCGCCGTCGACGCCGCCATCCAGAAGCTCAAGGACAACGGCGAGCTCTACCTCGCCGACGGCGCCTGGTGGCTGCGCTCGACCGACTTCGGCGACGACAAGGACCGCGTCGTCATCAAGTCCGACGGCGACGCCGCCTACATCGCCGGCGACATCGCCTACATCGGCGACAAGATCGACCGCGGCCACGACCTGTGCATCTACATGCTCGGCGCCGACCACCACGGCTACATCGCCCGCCTGAAGGCCGCCGCCGTGGCCCTGGGCTACCGCGCCGAGCAGGTCGAGGTGCTCATCGGCCAGATGGTCAACCTGCTGCGCGACGGCCAGGCCGTCAAGATGTCCAAGCGCGCGGGCACCGTGATCACCCTCGACGACCTCGTCGAGGCGATCGGCGTGGACGCCGCCCGCTACGCGATGATCCGCTCCTCGGTGGACAGCTCGCTGGACATCGACCTGGATCTGTGGGCCTCGCAGTCCAACGACAACCCCGTCTACTATGTGCAGTACGCCCACGCGCGCCTGTGCTCGCTGGACCGCAAGGCCGCCGAGACCGGCGTCGAGCTTCCGGCGGCCGACCTCGCCGCGCTCACCGACGAGCGCGAGGGCGAGCTCATCCGCACCCTCGGCGAGTTCCCGGCCGTGGTCACCGCCGCCGCCGAGCTGCGTGAGCCGCACCGCGTCGCCCGCTACGCCGAGCGCCTGGCCGGTGTCTTCCACCGCTTCTACGACAACTGCCCGATCCTGCCGAAGGCGGACGAGGAGCCCACGGCCCTGCACGCCGCGCGCCTCGAGCTCGCGCGCGCGTCGCGTCAGGTGCTCGCCAACGCCCTCGGCCTGCTCGGCGTCACCGCGCCGGAGCGGATGTAAGGGGGACGCCAGGTGACCGTCCCGAAGAACATACCGGAGTCCGTCCGCCAGACCGTCGCGGCGTTCAAGGCCCAGGGCCGCACGGCCGAGGAGGCCTTCAACGAGCTGCCGGCCAACGTCTGGCCGACCAACGCGCGCCGTCAGGAGGACGGCGTGGTCACGATCGCGGGCGTGCCGCTGCCCGAGATCGTCGAGGAGTACGGCGCGCCCGTCGTGGTCGTCGACGAGGCCGACTTCCGCCTGCGCGCCCGCCAGCTGGCCCGCGCGTTCGGCGGCCCGGACCACGTGCACTACGCCGCCAAGGCCTTCCTGACCCGCCAGATCGCCCGCTGGGTCGACGAGGAGGGCCTGAGCCTCGACGTCGCGAGCGCCGGCGAGCTGGCCATCGCGCTGGCCTCCGGCTTCCCCGCCGCGCGCATCACCGTGCACGGCAACAACAAGACGCGCGGCTTCCTCGAGCAGTGCGTGCGCGCCGGCGTGGGCCACGTGGTGCTGGACTCGCCCGGCGAGCTGCAGATGCTTGACGACGTCGCGCGTGCCGCCGGTGCGGTCCAGTCCGTGCTGGTGCGTGTCACCCCCGGCGTGGAGGCGCACACCCACGAGTTCATCGCGACCTCGCACGAGGACCAGAAGTTCGGCTTCTCGCTGGCCTCCGGCGCGGCCTTCGAGGCCGTGCGCGACGCGCTGGCGGCCGAGGGCCTGCACCTCGACGGGCTGCACTGCCACGTCGGCTCGCAGGTCTTCGACGCCGAGGGCTTCTCGCTCGCCGCCCAGCGCGTGCTGGGGCTCCTGGGCCGTGTGGTCGACGAGCTGGGCCCGGAGTACGGCGGGCGCGAGGTGCTCGCCGAGGAGCTCAGCCTGCTCGACCTCGGCGGCGGCTTCGGCATCGCCTACACCGCCGAGGAGGACCCGCTGGACGTCGCCGGCGTGGCCCGCGACATGCTCTCCCAGGTAGCCGCGCACGCGGAGGCCTCCGGGGTGCCGGCGCCGAAGGTGATGGTCGAGCCGGGCCGCGCGATCGTCGGCCCCTCCGTGGTGACCGTCTACGAGGTCGGCACGGTCAAGGACGTGCCGATCGACGAGGGCATCACGCGGCGCTACCTAGCCGTCAGCGGCGGCATGTCGGACAACATCCGCCCGATGCTCTACGACGCCAACTACGACGCCCGCCTGGTCAACCGCTTCACCGAGGGCGAGGCCGTCGCCGGCCGCGTCGTGGGCTCGCACTGCGAGTCGGGCGACATCCTCGTCCACGACCTGATGATCCCGGACGACGTCGGGGTCGGCGACCTGGTCGCCCTGGCCGCCACGGGAGCGTACTGCCTGGCGATGTCCTCGAACTACAACGCCGCCTGCCGCCCGCCGGTGGTCGTCGTCGACGGGGGAGAGGCGCGCCTGATGGTGCGCCGCGAGACCGTCGAGGACCTCATGGCCCGCGAGGTGCTCTGAGGCCCCGAGGGCCCCTGCCGAGCCCCCTGCGTCGTGCAAAATGAACAGCATGGTCTATAGTGTCGGGACATACCCGTTCTGACGCTTGAGGCAGGAGAGAGATGACGACGCAGCAGCATGACGCCGCCCGGTACCCGACCGCGGCGGCCCGCGAGAATCGTCCGGTGGGCATCGCCCTGCTGGGCTACGGCACGGTCGGTTCCGAGGTCCTGCGGCTGATGACCGAGAACTCCGAGGCTCTCGAGCACCGCATTGAAGGTCCCTTCGAGCTGAAGGGCGTGGCCGTCTCGGACGCGTCGAAGCCCCGCGAGGGCGTGGACCCGGCGCTGATCACCGACGACGCGCGCAGCCTGGTGCTGCGCGACGACGTCGATGTCGTCGTCGAGGTCATCGGCGGCATCGACTACCCGCGCGAGCTCGTGCTCGCCGCGCTCAACGCCGGCAAGTCCGTGGTCACCGCCAACAAGGCCCTGGTCGCCGCGCACGCCGACGAGCTGGCCGCCGCCGCGGACGCCAACAACGTCGACCTCTTCTACGAGGCCGCCGTCGCCGCCGCGATTCCGGTGGTCAACATGCTGCGCCGCTCGCTGGCCGGCGACCAGATCCGCCGGATCTCCGGCATCGTCAACGGCACCACGAACTTCATCCTCGACGCCATGGACGCCACCGGCGCCGACTACGAGGACGCCCTGGCCGAGGCGACCCGCCTGGGCTACGCCGAGGCCGACCCGACGGCCGACGTCGAGGGCCACGACGCGGCGAGCAAGGCCGCGATCCTGGCCTCGATGGGCTTCTACACCCGCGTGCGCTTCTCCGACGTGAGCTGCGAGGGCATCACCGGCGTGACCGCCGAGGACATCGAGGCAGCCAAGGCCGCCGGCGACACCATCAAGCTGCTGGCGATCTGCGAGAAGATCACCGGAGAGGACGGCACCGTGTCCGTATCCGCCCGCGTCCACCCGACCCTCGTGCCGCGGGAGCACCCGCTGGCCAGCGTGTCCGGCTCCTACAACGCCGTCTTCGTCGAGGCCGAGGGCGCCGGCGACCTGATGTTCTACGGCAACGGCGCCGGCGGTGCCCCCACCGCCTCGGCCGTGCTCGGCGACGTCGTTGGCGCGGCGCGCAACAAGTACCTCGGCGGTCGCGCCCCGAAGGACCTGACCTACGCCGACCTTCCGATCGCCGACCCGGGCGACGTGCCCACCCGCTACCACATCGACCTGCGCGTCCACGACCGCGTCGGCGTGCTGGCGGACCTGGCGCAGACCTGCGCCTCGCGCGGCATCTCGCTGCGCACCGTGCGCCAGGAGGAGGGCTACGACGTCGACGGCCACGAGGCCGCCCGCCTGATCCTGGTCACCCACACCGCCCGCGAGCACGACCTGGCCGACTTCGTCTCGGACCTCAAGGCCCACGACGACGTCCTGGCGGTCAAGTCGGTCATCCGGCTGGCCGACTAGGGCCGGCGGGGCAGCGGACGAACAGAGGAGGAGCAAGAACATGGCAGTGGAACTTGAGGTCGGTCGCGCCGTCACCGTGCGCGTGCCCGGCTCCTCGGCGAACCTGGGTCCCGGCTTCGACACGATGGGCCTGGCGCTGGACATCCACGACACCGTCGAGGTCGAGGTCATCGACTCCGGCCTGGAGATCGAGATCCACGGCGAGGGCGCGGCCGACCTGCCGCGCGACGCCTCGCACCTGGTGGTCAAGGCCATCACCGCCGGTCTCAATGCCGCGGACGTCACCGCCCCCGGCCTGCGGGTGACCTGCACGAACACGATCCCGCAGTCGCGCGGGCTCGGCTCCTCGGCCGCGGCCGCCGCCGCCGGTGTGCTCGCCGCCAACGGCCTGGCCGACTTCCCGCTCAGCGAGGAGCAGCTCGTCCAGCTGGCCAGCGCCTTCGAGGGCCACCCGGACAACGCGGGCGCCTCGGTGCTCGGCGGCGGCGTGGTCTCCTGGATCGAGATCCCCGTCGACGGCGTGAGCCATCCGGTCTACCGAGCCGTGCGCATCCCCGTCGACGAGCGCATCCGCGCCACCGTGCTCGTGCCGTCCTTCCACGCCTCCACCCAGGCCGTGCGCCGGGTGCTGCCCAGCCACGTCACGCACACCGACGCCCGCTTCAACGTCTCGCGCACGGCGGTGCTCTCCGTCGCGCTGCAGGCGCACCCGGAGCTGCTCTGGGAGGGCACCCGCGACCGGCTGCACCAGCCGTACCGCGCGGACGTGCTGCCCGTGACCGCGGAGTGGGTCAACCGCCTGCGCAACCGCGGCTGGGCGGCCTACCTCTCGGGCGCGGGCCCGACCTGTGCGGTGCTGTCCACCGAGCCGGTGGACCCCGCGCTTCTCGACGCCGCCCGCGAGGAGGGCCTGGCCGTCTACGAGCTCTCCGTGGCCGGCGGGCCGACGGTCACCCCGTCCCGGGCCTGACCGGCCGGGGGCCGGGGACTAGGGCCGCACGCAGAGGGTGCAGCGGCCCTTCTCGGTCAGGGGCAGCATCGTCGTCTCGGCGGTCGAGGTGGCCCCGAAGTACTCCTCGATGAAGCCCTCGTGGATCGCGCAGACGACGGGGGAGGGGGCCGTCTCCCCGGCGACGAAGGGGCAGGCGCGCAGCGAGACCACGCGCGCGCCCTCCTCGGGGTCCTCGGTGAGGTCGCCGCGCGACTCCGGCTCGTCGGCCGGGTCGAAGCCGAGCTGACGCAGCCGCTGGACCAGCTGGTCGAAGGCGGCGTCGGCGCCGACGCGCCCGCCCTCGTCGGCCAGCGTCATCTTGCGCGCCCACCGGCGCCCGATGCGGTGCGCGGTGGCGAAGCGCTCCTCGGGGTCCGGGGTGCGCGCGGTCAGGTCGTCCGCCATGATCTCGATGAGCGAGAGGTACTCGCGGGCGATGGCCCGGTTGTCGGGCAGCCGGGCGGAGAAGAGGATCGTCGGGCGGCCGCGGCCGTGGATCGGGGCGGTGGCCGTGTGCACGGCGCCGTGGGCGAGCAGCTCGTCGAGGTGACCGCGCACGGTGTTGGCGTGCATGCCGAGGATCTCGGAGAGTTGGGCGACCGAGACGCCGGCGGGGTGCTCGCGCAGGGCGGCCAGGACCTCGCGCTGCTTGGGGCTCAGCGGCAGGGTCTCGGAGAACAGCTCGGTGGCGGGCCGCGGTGCCCGGCGGCGGGCGGGAGCTCCGGTACGCATACCTTTTATCGTACCCCGTAGAAAACGGGTGTCAGCGCTTGCCCGGGCCCTTGAGGGCGACGACGTCGAAGTCGCCGGCGGCCAGGTGGGCGCGCAGGTCCTTCTTGTCGAACTTGCCCACCGAGGTCTTGTCGATGTGGCGCACGAAGGTCCAGTACTCGGGCAGCATCCAGCTGGGCAGCTGGTTGCGCAGCCGCCCGCGCAGGCGCTCGGCGGTCTCGGCGTCCTCCGGGACGTCGGGGTGGACCACGGTGACCACCAGCGGGCGCTCGCCCCACTTGTCGTCGGGGTAGCCGATGACGGCGGCCTCGACGACCTCGGGCGACTCCATGACCATGTTCTCCACCCCGGCCGAGTAGATCCACTCGCCCCCGGAGCGGATGACGTCGCGGGCGCGGTCGTGGACGGTCAGGTAGCCGTCCTCGGTCACGGAGCCGACGTCGCCGGTGCGCAGCCACCCGTCGGCGGTGAACTGGACCTCCGGCGTCTCGGCGGCGCGGTCGTCGGCACCCGCGCTGTCGGCGCCGACGTAGTAGGAGCCGGCGACCAGGGGACCGCGCACCTGGATCTCGCCCTGGTTGCGGTCGGTCGCGGAGACGACGCGGCCGTCGTTGACCACGCGGTAGTCCACGGTGGCGGGGAAGCGGCCCTGGCTGGTGCGGTAGGTCCAGCGCGCCTCGCCGGAGGCGCCGGCCGGTGGGCGGGCCACCGAGCCGACCGTGGAGGTCTCCGTCATGCCCCACACGTGCACGACGTCGACGCCGTAGCGCTCCTCCCACATCGACAGCAGCACCGGCGGGGCCTGGGAGCCGCCGACGAAGATCTCGGTCAGGCTCATCCGCTCCGGCGGGTGGTGCATGTAGTGCACGAGCAGCTGCATCCACACCGTGGGCACGCCGTGGGCCACGCGCGGGTGGGTGGCGGCGATCAGCTCGGCCAGGGTCTCGCCGGAGACGTCGGCGTCGGGCAGCACCAGCGGGGTGCCGGCCATGAAGGCGGCGAAGGGCACCGCCCAGCTGAGCACGTGGTAGATCGGCACGCAGCACAGGAAGCTCTGGCCGTTGGAGACGGCCATCGAGTCGGTGCCCAGCAGCGTCAGCGCCGTCAGGTACAGCGAGCGGTGGGAGTAGGCGACCCCGCGGGGCTCGCCGCCGGTGCCGGTGGAGTAGCACAGGGCCGCGGCGTCGTTCTCGTCGGGCACGGGCCACGCGTAACGGGTGGCGCGACCGTCGAGAAGCGCCTCGTAGGAGTGGACGCTGACCCCCTCGGGCAGCTCCACGTCGGGCAGCTCGGTGCCGATGAAGACGACGTGGCGCACCCCGGGGCAGCCCTCGAGGACCTCGGCGAGCCGGGCGGCCAACCGCGGGTCGGCGATGACGACCTGGCCCTCGGCGTCGTTGACGATGTGCCGGATCTGGCTGACCATCAGCTGCTTGTTCAGCGGGTTGAAGACGGCGCCCATGCACGGCACGGCGAACATCGTCTCCAGGTGCTCGGCGCAGTTGAACATCAGGGAGGCCACCCGCGCGTCCCCGGAGACGCCCAGCTCGTCGCGCAGGGCGTGGGCCAGCGCGGCGGCGCGGGCGGCGATCTGGGCGAAGGTGGTCTCCTCGCCCCGGCCGTTCTTCCACGTGGTCACACGGGTCCGGCCGTGCACCGAGGCGCCGTAGGAGAGGATGCGGGCCACGGACAGTGGTATGTCCTGCATCGTCGACTGCATGTGCTCCACACTACCGCCGGGGGTCGAAGTTCCACCGTCGTGGTGCCATGCGTTAGACTTGTCGCCGGATTGGCCGGGTGCCCGCCCGAATGTGGGGCCCGCCCCCTCCCGGGGCAGTTGCCCGACCCGCACGCGTGATTCAGCGGCGGAGACGGAGGGGAGACACGGCCGACCGGCATCGTCAGGCCCGAGGGGTGCACCGGGGTGCGCCCGCACGCGATTTTTCCGGGCCGCGAGAAGTCTCCACCCGGGCCGCGCGCGCCGCGTCTCCACCGCCGTGGGCCGCACCCGGAGCCACGAAAGGACATCTGTGACGACACAGGACAGCACCACCCCTGCCGTCGGCGGGGACCTCGCCGGAATGCGCATCCCCGAGCTGAAGGCCATGGCCGCCGGGATGGGCATCAAGGGGTTGTCGGGCAAGCGCAAGGCCGACATCATCGCCGCGATCCAGGCCGGGGGTGGCGGACAGGTGTCCGCGAAGCAGCCGACGAAGAGACAGGACCAGAACCGAGCCGTGGACAACGAGAGCAACGAGAACAAGGGCGGCGAGGGCCGCGACGAAGCCCGGGGCAGGCAGCACGACGCACAGCAGGACGGCCAGGGCCACAAGGACGGCCAGGGCCACAAGAACGGCCAGAACCACTACGAGTCCCGCTCCCAGGCGCGTCGCGCCCGCCGCAACCGCGCCCGCCAGGCCCAGCGCGAGCAGGAGAACCAGGACAACGGTTCCCGCGACGGCGGCCACGACGGCGGCAACACCGGCGACGGCCACAACAACAACGGCGGCCACAACGACGGCGGCCACAACGACGGCAACCACGGCAAGGGGCGGCGCCGCGAACGTCGTCGCCGCGGGCGTCGTAACCGCGACGGCAACAACAACCAGAACAACGGCAACAGCAACCAGCAGGGCGGCCGCAACCAGAACCTCGAGGACCTCGAGCCGGTCGCGGGCATCCTGGACATCGTCGACAACAACGTCGCGTTCGTGCGCACCACGGGTTACCACCCCTCGGAGAAGGACGTCTACGTCCCCAACCAGCTGATCAAGCGCTGCGGCCTGCGTTCCGGCGACGCCGTGACCGGCCGGATCTCCGCCGGCGGCGCCCAGGTGCGCGGTCGCGGCCGCAACCGCCAGAAGTTCAGCAACCTGGCCCACGTCGAGACCGTCAACGGCCTGAGCGTGGGGGAGGCCCGCCAGCGGCCCGACTTCGCCAAGCTGACCCCGCTGTACCCGAACCAGCGCCTGCGCCTCGAGACCGAGCAGAAGGTCCTGACCACCCGCGTGATCGACCTGATCATGCCGATCGGCAAGGGCCAGCGCGCGCTGATCGTCTCCCCGCCGAAGGCCGGCAAGACCACCATCCTGCAGAACGTGGCCAACGCGATCTCGACGAACAACCCGGAGTGCCACCTCATGGTCGTCCTCGTCGACGAGCGCCCCGAGGAGGTCACGGACATGCAGCGCAGCGTCAACGGCGAGGTCATCGCCTCGACGTTCGACCGCCCGCCGAGCGAGCACACCGCCGTCGCGGAGCTGGCCGTCGAGCGCGCCAAGCGCCTCGTCGAGCAGGGCAAGGACGTCGTCATCCTGCTCGACTCGATCACCCGCCTGGGCCGCGCCTACAACAACTCCTCGCCGGCCTCCGGCCGCATCCTCTCCGGCGGCGTGGACTCCAACGCCCTCTACCCGCCGAAGCGCTTCCTGGGCGCCGCCCGCAACATCGAGCACGGCGGCAGCCTGACGATCATCGCCACCGCCATGGTGGAGACCGGCTCGGCCGGCGACACGGTGATCTTCGAGGAGTTCAAGGGCACCGGCAACGCCGAGCTCAAGCTCGACCGCAAGATCTCCGAGCGCCGCGTCTTCCCGGCCGTCGACGTCGGACCGTCCGGCACCCGCAAGGACGAGCTGCTGCTCGCCCCCGAGGAGGCCCGCCTGGTGCACAAGCTGCGCCGGATCCTGGCCGCCCTGGACAACCAGGCCGCGATCGACCTGCTGATCAAGCAGCTGAAGAAGACCAGGAGCAACGGCGAGTTCCTCATGCAGGTCGCCTCGAGCGCCCCGATGGCCGCCGACAAGGACGTGGAGGACTACCTGTGAGCACCGAATCCACCCGCGTCGACGACGTCCTGTCCGAGTACCAGGGCATCGAGGCCCAGATGGCCGACCCGTCCCTGGCCGGCGACCAGGACGCCTTCCGCCGCCTGTCCAAGCGCTACGCCGAGCTCAAGCCGGTCGTGCAGGCCCACGAGGAGCACGAGAAGGTCGTCGCCGACCTGGCCGACGCCCGCGAGCTGGCCCACGAGGACCACGACTTCGCCGCCGAGGCCGAGCGACTGGCCGCCCGCGAGGTCGAGCTCGAGGAGAAGCTGGCCGACCTGCTCGCCCCGCGCGACCCGCACGACGGCGACGACATCATCATGGAGGTCAAGGCCGGCGCCGGCGGCGAGGAGGCCGCGCTCTTCGCCGGCGACCTGGTGCGCATGTACGAGAAGTTCGCCGACAAGCACGGCTTCATCTACGAGGTCCTCGACCTCGCGGAGTCGGACCTGGGCGGCGTGAAGGACATGACGCTGTCGATCCGCTCGAAGCACCCGGGCCGCGACGGCGCGTGGAGCGTCTTCAAGTTCGAGGGCGGCGTCCACCGCGTCCAGCGCATCCCCGTGACCGAGTCGCAGGGCCGCATCCAGACCTCGGCCGCCGGCGTGCTCGTCTACCCGGAGCCCGAGGAGGTCGGCGAGGTCGAGATCGAGGACAAGGACCTGCGCGTCGACGTCTACCGTTCCTCCGGCAAGGGCGGCCAGGGCGTCAACACGACCGACTCGGCCGTGCGCATCACCCACCTGCCCACCGGCATCGTGGTGACCTGCCAGAAGGAGCGCTCCCAGATCCAGAACAAGGCGCGTGCCATGCAGGTGCTGGCCGCCCGCCTGCAGCAGATGCAGGAGGAGGCCGCGGAGGCCGAGGCCGCCGAGGGGCGCGCAGCCCAGGTGCGCACGATGGACCGCTCCGAGCGCATCCGCACCTACAACTGGCCGGAGAACCGCATCTCCGACCACCGCATCGGATTCAAGGCCAACAACCTCGACCAGGTCCTTGACGGCAACCTCGACGACCTCTTCGACGCCCTGCGCACCGCCGAGCGCGCCGAGCGCCTCGAGGCCGAGTGACCGGCGCCTGGCGCGCCGAGCTGCGGGCCGCCGCCGGGCGCCTCGCGGCCGCCGGCGTCGAGTCCCCGGCCGCCGACGTGCGGCTGCTGGCCGCGCACCTGGCCGGCTGTGCGCCGCTGGAGGTCGGCTTCCTCGACGCCGCGCCCGCGGGCTTCGCCGAGGCGCTGGCCCGCCGGGAGCGCCGCGAACCGCTGCAGCACATCACCGGCACGGCCGCCTTCGGCCCGCTCGACATCGCCGTCGGGCCGGGCGTGTTCATCCCGCGCCCCGAGACCGAGGTGCTCGCCGACTGGGTGGTGCGCCGCCTGCGCGGCGTGCCCGCACCCCGGGTGGTGGACCTGTGCACCGGTTCCGGCGCGCTGGCCTGCTACATCGCCCACGAGATTGACGACGCCGCGGTGGTCGCCGTGGAGCTTTCCCCCGACGCGGCCACGTGGGCGCGTCGCACCGTGGCGGACAACGGCCTGGGCGGGCGCGTCACCGTCGTCGAGGGCGACGCGACCGACGCCGGGCTGCTGGCAGACATGGCCGGCGGCGTCGACGCCGTGGTGTGCAACCCGCCGTACGTGCCGGCCGCGGGACCGGTGGCCCCCGAGGTCGACGCCGACCCGGACCTCGCCGTCTACGGCGGGGAGTCCGGCATGGACGTCATCGAGAAGCTCCTGGACCCGGTCGCGCGCCTGCTGCGCCCGGGCGGGGTCTTCGGTATCGAGCACGACGACACGACCGCCGCGGAGACGGCGGCGCTCGTCGACGCGACCGGCCGGTTCACCCCGGCGGAGCACCTGTGCGACCTGGCGGGGCGGGAGCGCTTCGTCACGGCCGCTAGACTGTGAGTCCGCGCCCGGGAGGTCCGGACGCGGCAGAGCCTTGAAGAAGGGACCCACGTGGGAAACATCTACAGCTGTCTCGACGCCGCGAAGCGACGCGACGCCGTGCGGGCCGCGGCCGAGGCCGCCCGCTCCGGTGAGCTGGTGGTCACCCCGACCGACACCGTCTACGGCATTGGCGCGGACGCCTTCAACAACCCGGCGGTGGCCGCGCTGCTGGCAGCCAAGCACCGCGGACCGGACTACCCGGTGCCCGTGCTCGTCGGCTCCTGGGACACCGTCGCCGGCCTGACCTCCGGCGTCGACGAGCGCACCCGGGCCCTGGTCGAGGCCTTCTGGCCCGGCGGGCTCTCGCTCGTCGTGCCCGAGGCGCCTTCGCTGCCCTGGGACCTCGGCGACACCCGCGGCACCGTGATGGTGCGCATGCCGAATCACCCGGTGGCCCTGCAGCTGCTGCGCGAGGTCGGCCCGATGGCCGTCTCCTCGGCCAACATCCACGGCCACCCGGCGCCGACGTCGGCCGCCGCGGCGCGCCAGCAGCTCGGCGACTCCGTGTCCGTCTACCTCGATTCCGGGGAGGCGACCATCGGGGAGCCCTCCACGATCGTCGACATGTCCGGTGCGACCCCGCGCATTCTGCGCGCCGGCGCGGTGCCGGGGGAGCGCATCGCCGAGGTCCTCGGGCTCTCGCCCGAGTCCATCGGGGCCGTGGCTGAGGACGAGGCAGCGGACGCCGCCGCGGCAGGGGATGAGGAATAACCTGTGGGCGTCGGTGTGGCGGGCGTGCCCCTGCGCGAGCTCGGACTCGTGCTCCTCGTGGGCGCCGCGGTGACCTTCCTGGTCACCGGGCTGATCCGCTACGCCCTCGTGCGCACGGGCCGGATCGCGGAGATCCGCAAGCGCGACGTGCACACCCAGCCCACCCCGCAGCTCGGCGGGGTGGCGATGTTCACCGGCTTCATTGCCGCTGTATTCCTGGCCAGCCAGCTGCCCGCGCTCACTCGCGGGTTCTTGCCCGTGACCCCGGAGATGAGCGCGGTGCTCTGGGCCGGCTTCGTCATCGTCGTCGTCGGCGCCATCGACGACCTCTATGAGCTCGACGCGCTGAGCAAGCTCGTCGGGCAGATCCTCGGCGCCGTCGTGATGAGCCTGCTGGGCCTGAACTGGACGCTGCTCTACGTCCCGGTGGGGGAGGGCACCACCGTCGTCCTCGACCAGGTCCAGTCCACGGTCTTGACCACGGTGTTCACCGTGCTGCTCGTCAACGCGTTGAACTTCGTCGACGGGCTCGACGGCCTGGCCGCCGGACTCGGCGCGATCGCCGGCGGCGCACTCCTGCTGTACTCGCTGACCGTCCTGCACGACCAGGGCGGGGCCGTGGCCGCCTACCCGCCGGCGATCATCGCCGCGGGCCTGGTCGGCATCTGCCTGGGCTTCCTGCCGCACAACTTCGAACCCTCGCGCATCTTCATGGGCGACTCGGGGGCCATGCTCATCGGCCTTTTGCTCGCGGCGGCCGCGACCTCGACCTCCGGCAAGATCAACATGTCGCTCTACGGCACCGTCGACATGATCGCGCTGGCCAGCCCCATCATCGTCGTGGCCGCGGCCGTCTTCGTGCCCGTGCTCGACCTCGTGCTCGCCGTCGTGCGCCGCGTCTCGGCGGGCCGGTCGCCCTTCGCCGCCGACCGCATGCACCTGCACCACCGCCTGCTGCGCCTGGGCCACACGCACCGGCGCACAGCCCTGGTGCTGTACCTGTGGTGCTCCGTCTTCGCCTTCGGGGCGGTGTCCTTCTCCGTGGTCCCGCCGCCCGTGGCGGCGGGCGCCACCGCGCTCGCGCTCGTGCTCGCCGCGGCGGCCACGCTCGTGCCCCTGCGCGACGGCCGCATCGGGCCCGGGAGGCACCGCGCCGGCTGAGCGCGACGTCGGCAAGCGGTAGTGTTGACGGGCGTGAACGACACCGGAAACGACGCCCCCATCAACGAAGGCGACCACGACGACCCGCGCCGGCCCCTGCAGAGGGCGGTGCGCCAGGGTGGCATCGCGCTGCTCGTGGTCACGGTCGTGTCCCTGGTCGCGTGGGGGTGGGCACGTGACCTGCCCGGCATCTGGGGGGTCCTGATCGGCGCCGCGATCGGCGGCGGGTTCGTTCTGCTCACCGCACTGAGCGTGCTGCTGACCTCGGGCACCTCGGCGGCCACCACCGGCGCGGTCGTCCTGGGCGGCTGGCTGCTGAAGCTCGTCGTGCTCGTCGTCGTGCTGTTCGTGCTGCGTGGCATGGACTTCTACGACACCTGGGCGTTCTTCGTCACCGTGGTCGTCGCCCTGGTCATCGTGCTCGCCTGCGAGGCCTACGCGGTGATCACCACCCGGGTCACCTACCTGTCCGACAAGGGCTGACGACCATCCGGACACCGGCGCGCCCGGGCCGGGGGGGGATTCGGGGGTGAGTCCAGTCGGACAAACACACAGCGGGCTGATAGCCTGTTACGCGGGTCGCCTCAGCGTGGGCCAACGGAACCGTCTCCGACGGGGCCGGTTCTCCGACGTTGGGGCCTGTTCCCCTGCGGCCATTCCGGGATGAGCGACGGAGTCACGGTGGCCGCGGAATGACTGGCACGACCTCCATCGCACCGTGCGGAGCCCGCCGGCCGCCGCACGGCCCCTAGAACGGGAGAGAACGCTGAGCGTTACGACACTGGCCATGAAGGGGGAGTTTCACGCCCCCGAACTGGACCATGAATTTTTCCCGGGGTTCATGAAAGACGGCGAGGCCCACAACCTCATCTTCACGGGCTTCGCCAACGGCTGGTTTGCACTGGACCGCCTGATGATCGTCCGCCTGATTATGGCGGCGGTCCTGGTGGTCTTCTTCCTTGTCGCCATGCGGAACCCGAAGATCGTTCCGCGTGGGGTGCAGAACGTCGCCGAGATCGCGCTCGACTTCGTGCGCGTGCACGTCGCGGAGGACATCCTCGGTAAGAAGGAGGGGCGTCGGTTCCTGCCGATCATCGCCACCATCTTCTTCACTGTCCTCGTGATGAACGTGGCGACGATCATTCCGGGCCTCAACATCTCGCCGAACGCGCGCATCGGTATGCCGTTGACGCTGGCGGTCGTTGGGTACATCGCGATGATCTACGCGGGGAGCAAAGAGTACGGCTTCGGCAAGTACATGAAGTCCTCGCTGATCGTCCCGAACCTCCCGTGGCCCCTCCACTTCCTGGTGGTGCCCATCGAGGCCTTCTCGACGTTCGTCATGCGGCCGGTCACCCTGACCCTCCGTCTGATGGCGAACTTCCTGGCCGGTCACCTCATCCTGGTCCTGCTCTACAGCGCCACGAACTTCTTCTTCTGGCAGCTGAACGCCTGGACCGCGATGTCGGGGCTGACCATCGTCGCGGCGATCCTGTTCACGCTCTACGAGTGCATCATCATCTTCCTGCAGGCGTACATCTTCGCCCTGCTGGTTGCGGTGTACATCGAGCTGTCGCTGCACGCGGACTCGCACTGACAAGGCGCGAACCACGCGGTCAACTTCATAACCCCAAGAGCACACACCTCGTCCGGGGCCAGGAATAAGAGGGCCCGGACACCAAGAAAGGGAACGACTTTCTCATGAACGACATCATCCTCGCTCAGGCCGACGCCGCCGCTGCCGCCACCCCGCACCTCGGTGCCATCGGCTACGGCATCGCCACCATCGGGCCGGGCCTCGGCATCGGCATCCTCGTCGGCAAGGCCCTGGAGGGCATGGCCCGCCAGCCCGAGATGGCCGGCCAGCTGCGTACCACCATGTTCCTGGGCATCGCGTTCGTCGAGGCACTGGCCCTGATCGGCCTGGTGGCCGGCTTCCTGTTCACCAGCCTGTAAGAACACACGCAGCAGCACGAAGAACGGTTTCACATGACGAACGTCATCACCTACCTTGCGGCGGAGACGTTGCCCCTCGAGTCGGGCAACTCGATCCTCCTGCCCAAGCCCTACGACATCGTCTGGTCCATCATTCCGCTGCTGGTCATCCTCTTCATCTTCTGGAAGTGGATCCTTCCGAAGTTCCAGGAGGTCCTGACCGAGCGTGAGGACCGGATCGAGGGCGGTATCCAGCGCGCCGAGGCCGCCCAGGCCGAGGCGAAGGCCGCCCTGGAGAAGTACAACGCCCAGCTGTCCGAGGCCCGTGCCGAGGCCAACGAGATCCGCGAGCAGGCGCGTGAGCGCGGCAAGCAGATCCAGGCCGAGATGCGGGCGGAGGCGAGCGAGGAGTCCTCGCGCATCGTCGCCTCCGGCGAGAAGCAGCTCGAGGCCTCCCGACAGAGCGTGATCGCCGAGCTGCGTCAGGAGATGGGGCAGAACTCGATCAACCTGGCCGAGCGTCTGCTCGGCGGCGAGCTGTCGGACGCCACCAAGCGCTCCGGCACGATCGACTCGTTCCTGTCGGACCTGGACAGCCTCCCGGCAGGGAAGTGAGTGGGTAGTATGCACGCAGCAAGCCGCGACGCACTGTCGCATTCCTTTGTGAGCCTCGACGCGATCGTCGGTGACGACGTCGCCGCCGCGGCCACGACGGGCACCGAGCTCTTCGAGGTCGTCGAGCTCCTCGACGGGAACCGCCAGCTGCGCGTCGCCCTGGCCGACCAGGCCGTCGACGCCGAGTCTCGCTCCCGGCTGGTCGACGACCTCTTCGGCGGCAAGGTCGCAGGCACCACCCTCGACGCCGTGAAGGCGGCCGCGGGCCGTACCTGGTCGACGCCGCGACAGTTCCGCACCGGTCTGGTCGCGATCGGCCGCCGCGCGATCTTCCGCGCCGCGAACGCCGAGGGCCAGCTCGGACAGGTCGAGGACGAGCTCTTCCAGCTCGCCCGCCTGCTGGAGCGGGAGCCGCGGCTCACGCAGCTGCTGAGCGACGCCACGGTCGACGGTGACCGCCGGCGTTCGCTGGCCGCGTCCGTCCTCTACGGCAAGGTGTCCAAGTACGCCGAGGCCCTCGTCCTCCAGGTCGTGGGTCGCCCCGAGCACGGTCCGGTCGACGACGTCGACGCACTCGTCGCCGAGGCCGCGGAGTTTACCGGCCGGGAGGTCGCCCACGTGGTCTCCGCCGGCGAACTGGATGACCGGCAGCGCCAGGCGCTGGCCGAGAAGCTGGGCCGTGTTTACGGCCGGGACATCTCGGTGCACACCCAGGTCGACGAGTCGCTCCTGGGTGGCGCCACCGTCAAGGTGGGCGACGAGCGGATCGACGGTTCCCTGCGGGGCCGCCTGGACCGCCTCCGCGCCCAGATGGTCTAGTGCGGACGCTTGACTTTTAAAGATATTGAACGAAACTACCGAGAGCAGGAAGAACATGGCGGAGCTGACGATCTCCTCCGATGAGATCCGTAGCGCGATAGCGAACTACACCTCGAGCTTCTCCGCGGAGGCCTCCCGAGAGGAGGTCGGCGTGGTCGTCTCGGCCGCGGACGGCATTGCCCAGGTTTCGGGCTTGCCTTCCGTTATGGCCAACGAGCTCGTCGAGTTCCCCGGCGGCGTCATCGGCGTCGCGCAGAACCTCGACACCGACACCATCGGTGTCGTTGTGCTGGGCAACTTCGAGGAACTTGAAGAGGGCGACGAGGTCAAGAGGACCGGCGAGGTCCTGTCCATCCCGGTCGGCGAGGACTTCCTCGGCCGGGTCGTCAACCCGCTGGGCCAGCCGATCGACGGTCTGGGCCCGGTGGAGAGCGAAGAGGACCGCGTGCTGGAGCTGCAGGCCCCGACGGTGCTGCAGCGCCAGCCCGTCGAGGAGCCGATGCAGACCGGCATCAAGGCCATCGACGCGATGACCCCGATCGGCCGCGGTCAGCGACAGCTGATCATCGGCGACCGTAAGACCGGCAAGACCGCGGTGTGCATCGACACCATCCTCAACCAGAAGGCCAACTGGGAGTCCGGCGACAAGGACAAGCAGGTCCGCTGCATCTACGTCGCCATCGGCCAGAAGGGCACCACGATCGCCGGCGTGCGCCGCACGCTCGAGGAGCACGGCGCCCTGGACTACACCACGATCGTGGCCGCCCCGGCGTCCGACTCCGCCGGCTTCAAGTGGCTGGCGCCCTTCGCGGGTGCCGCGCTGGGTCAGCACTGGATGTACCAGGGCTACCACGTCCTGGTCATCTACGATGACCTGACCAAGCAGGCCGAGGCCTACCGCGCCATCTCGCTGCTGCTGCGCCGTCCGCCGGGACGCGAGGCGTACCCCGGTGACGTGTTCTACCTGCACTCCCGCCTGCTGGAGCGCGCGGCCAAGCTCTCCGACGACATGGGCGCCGGCTCGTTGACCGCCCTGCCGATCATCGAGACCAAGGCCAACGACGTCTCGGCGTTCATCCCGACCAACGTCATCTCGATCACCGACGGGCAGGTCTTCTTGGAGTCGGACCTGTTCAACCAGGGTGTCCGCCCCGCAATCAACGTCGGTGTTTCCGTCTCCCGTGTCGGTGGCGCCGCGCAGACCAAGGGCATGAAGAAGGTCGCCGGTTCGCTGCGACTCGACCTGGCCGCGTACCGCGACCTCGAGGCCTTCGCCACCTTCGCCTCCGACCTGGACTCCGCGTCCAAGGCCCAGCTGGAGCGCGGCGAGCGCCTCGTCGAGCTGCTCAAGCAGCCGGAGAGCTCCCCGCAGGCCGTCGAGTTCCAGATGGTCTCGATCTACCTCGCCAACGAGGGCTTCTTCGACGTCGTTCCCGTCGAGGACGTGCGCCGCTTCGAGGCGGAGCTGCAGGAGTACCTGCGCCAGCACACCCCGGAGGTCTACGAGCAGATCGACGGCGGCGCCCCGCTGACCGACGAGTCCAAGGCCGCCCTGGCCCGCGGTGCCGAGGAGTTCACCAAGACCTTCCAGGCCTCCGACGGCCGCCCCGTGGTCAACGACCCCAAGGTCGACGCGCTGGACCAGAGCGAGATCGAGAAGAACAAGCTCACGGTCTCCCGCAAGAAGACCAGCAACTAGTCGGGGAGGACGCATGACCCACGAGATGATGAAGGAAAGGAGGGACGTTATCCATGGCTAATCTTCGCGAACTGCGCGACCGCATCCGGTCCGTCAACTCGACCAAGAAGATCACCAAGGCCCAGGAGCTGATCGCTACCTCGCGCATCACCAAGGCACAGAACCGTATGAACGCTTCCGTGCCCTACGCCGAGGAGATCCAGAAGGTCGTGGAGCGTCTCGCCAGCGCGTCCTCTCTCGACCACCCGATGCTCAGCGACGACGGCGGCAAGGTCGCCGCGGTGCTCGTGATCTCCTCTGATCGCGGCATGTGCGGCGGCTACAACCACAACGTCTTCAAGAAGACGGCCGAGCTGACCAAGATGCTCGAGGAGGCCGGCTACGAGGTCGTCCTCTACGTGACCGGCTCCAAGGGAATCGGTTACTACCAGTTCCGGGGCACGGAGCTGGCGGGCGCCTGGAGCGGGTTCTCGCAGGACCCGAACTGGGACATCACCCACGACGTGCGCCGGCACATGATCGACGGCTTCCTCGCCGGTTCGGCCGGGACCGCGAAGACCCGCGAGGGTCTGACCGACCCCGAGCACGACGGCGTTCGCGGCTTCGACCAGGTGCACGTGGTCTACACCGAGTTCAAGTCGATGCTCTCGCAGGTGGCGCGTGCGCACCAGCTGCTGCCCATCGAGCCTGTCATCGAGAACGAGGACTTCGAGCTGGGCGACGGCATCCTGGAGGACGCCGGCGATCAGCCCGAGCCCGACTACGACTTCGAGCCGGACCCGGACACGCTGCTCGAGGCGCTGCTGCCCAAGTACGTCTCGCGCACGCTGTTCTCGATGTTCCTCGAGTCGGCGGCCTCCGAGTCGGCCTCGCGGCGCACCGCCATGAAGTCGGCGACGGACAACGCCACTGAGCTGGTCGATAACCTCTCGCGCGTGGCCAACCAGGCCCGTCAGGCGCAGATCACGCAGGAAATCACAGAGATCGTCGGTGGCGCTGGCGCGCTCGCCGAAAGCGGAGAAAGAGACTGATTATGAGTACAGCTCTCAACGAGCATGAAGCACAGCAGGCGACGGCCGCTGGCCGCGTCGTGCGCGTCATCGGTGCTGTCGTCGACGTGGAGTTCCCGCGCGGCGAGCTGCCGGCACTGTACAACGCGCTGAAGGTCGAGGTCACCCTTCCGGCCGTCGCCAAGACCATCACCCTCGAGGTGGCGCAGCACCTGGGCGACAACCTGGTGCGCACCATCTCCATGGCCCCGACCGACGGCCTGGTCCGCGGCGTCGAGGTCATCGACACCGGCAAGCCGATCTCGGTACCGGTCGGCGACGTGGTCAAGGGCCACGTCTTCAACGCCCTGGGCGACTGCCTGGACGCGCCGGAGCTCAACGACGACGAGTCGATTGAGCGCTGGGGCATCCACCGCGACCCGCCGCCCTTCGACCAGCTCGAGGGCAAGACCGAGATCCTGGAGACGGGCATCAAGGTCATCGACCTGCTGACCCCGTACGTCAAGGGCGGCAAGATCGGCCTGTTCGGCGGCGCCGGCGTGGGCAAGACGGTGCTCATCCAGGAGATGATCACCCGTATCGCCCGCGAGTTCTCCGGTACGTCGGTCTTCTCCGGCGTCGGTGAGCGCACCCGTGAGGGCACGGACCTCTTCCTCGAGATGGAGGAGATGGGCGTGCTCCAGGACACCGCGCTCGTGTTCGGCCAGATGGACGAGCCGCCGGGAGTCCGTATGCGCGTCGCCCTGTCCGGCCTGACCATGGCGGAGTACTTCCGTGACGTGCAGCACCAGGACGTGCTGCTGTTCATCGACAACATCTTCCGCTTCACCCAGGCCGGCTCCGAGGTGTCGACCCTGCTGGGCCGCATGCCGTCGGCCGTCGGTTACCAGCCGACCCTGGCCGACGAGATGGGCGTCCTGCAGGAGCGAATCACCTCGACCAAGGGCCGTTCGATCACCTCGCTGCAGGCCGTCTACGTGCCCGCCGACGACTACACCGACCCGGCCCCGGCGACCACGTTCGCCCACCTGGACGCGACCACCGAGCTCGACCGTGGCATCGCCTCGAAGGGCATCTACCCCGCGGTGAACCCGCTGACCTCGACCTCCCGCATCCTGGAGCCGTCGATCGTCGGCGAGCACCACTACGAGGTGGCGCAGCGCGTGATCAACATCCTCCAGAAGAACAAGGAGCTCCAGGACATCATCGCGATCCTGGGCATGGACGAGCTGTCCGAGGAGGACAAGATCACCGTCCAGCGTGCCCGTCGCATCGAGCGCTTCCTGGGCCAGAACTTCTTCGTGGCCCAGAAGTTCACGGGCCTGGAGGGCTCCTACGTCCCGCTGAAGGACACCATCGACGCCTTCGAGCGCATCTGCAACGGTGAGTACGACAACTACCCGGAGCAGGCCTTCAACGGCCTCGGTGGCCTGGACGACGTCGAGGCGGCCTACAAGAAGATGACCGAGAAGTAGGGGGTCGCCATGGCTGACATCACCGTGGAACTGGTCTCCGTGGAACGGAAGCTGTGGTCGGGTAAGGCCACGATCCTGACCGCGCAGACCACCGAGGGTGAGATCGGCGTGCTGCCCGGGCACGAGCCGATGCTCGGCCAGCTGACCGAGAACGGCGTCGTGACGGTCCGACCCGTCGACGGCGACCGCCGCGTCGCCGCCGTGCAGGGCGGATTCCTGTCCGTCTCGAAGGAGAAGGTCACCGTCCTGGCCGACTGGGCCGAGTGGGCCGACGAGGTCGACCGCGCCCAGGCCGAGGCCGACGCCGACTCCGACGACGAGATGGTGCGCGGCCGCGGCCAGGCCGCCCTGCGTGCGCTGCAGCGCCTGGAGGAGGCCTAGCGCTCCGGTACACCTTTGGAACCACCCCGTACCCGCCACCGGCGGGGGCGGGGTGGTTCTTTGTCGTCTGCGCGATAGACTTGCCCAAAGGGATCCGGGAGGTCCGTGGCAGGCTCGCGTAAAGGAGTTCCCCCGAGTGACGGTCGTTGTCTGGGTGTTCGTGGCGTTTCTGGCCGTCGGGGCGGCGCTCGCCGCGCGCCGGTTCCTCCTGCTGCGCTCGACGGGGGCGACCGTGGTCCTGCGCCGGCTGCCGGCCAACGGCGCCCACGGCTGGCGCCACGGACTGGTGCGCTACGACGGGGACTTCCTGCACTATTACAAGCTGCGCTCGATCGCGCCGGGGCCGGACTCGACCTTCCACCGCGTGGAGCTCACGCTGGGCCGCCGCCGCGAGCTGACCCCCAGCGAGGCCGCGTTCATGCCCGACGGCTACCACGTGCTCCCCTTCCGCAGCGCCGGCGTCGAGTGGGAGATCGCCTGCGCCCCGCACGCCGAGATGGGCTTCACCGCCTGGCTGGAGTCCGCCCCGGACGTCCGCCAGGAGCGCCCGGACTTTTACCGCCTACGCGCCCGCATCCGCCGCGAGCGCCGCGAACGGCGGCGCTGAGCCCCGCGGCACGCGTGCGCGCACCCGGCGGGTACCCTGGTGCACCATGCGTCTCGTCATCGCCCGTTGCTCCGTGGACTACGTCGGCCGTCTGGAAGCCCACCTGCCCCCGGCCGACCGCCTGCTGATGCTCAAGGCCGACGGTTCGGTCTCGGTGCACGCCGACGACCGCGCCTACAAGCCGCTGAACTGGATGACCCCGCCGTGCACGGTGCACACCTCCGAGATCGTCGACGCCGACGGCGAGGACACCGGTGAGGAGCTCTGGGTGGTGGAGAACCCCAAGGGAGAGCAGCTGCGCATCACCGTCGAGAAGATCCACGCGGAGCTTAACCGTGACCTCGGCGAGGACCCCGGCCTGGTCAAGGACGGCGTGGAGGCCCATCTCCAGGAGCTGCTCGCCGAGCAGATCGAGGAGCTCGGCGTCGGCTACACGCTCATCCGCCGCGAGTACCCGACCGCGATCGGCCCGGTGGACATCCTCGCCCGCGACGCCGAGGGGCACACGGTGGCCGTGGAGATCAAGCGCCGCGGCAACATCGACGGCGTCGAGCAGCTGACCCGCTACCTCGAGCTGCTCAACCGCGACGCGCTGCTGGCCCCGGTCGACGGCGTCTTCGCCGCCCAGGAGATCAAGCCGCAGGCGCGCACCCTGGCCGAGGACCGCGGCATCCGCTGCCAGATCCTCGACTACGCCAAGATGCGCGGCACCGAGTCCGACGAGCTGAGGCTGTTCTAGATGCCGCGGCACAACCGGCGCGGGCGCGTCGAGCCGCGGCCCGTGCCCGCCCTGTGGTCCAACCGGGTCACCGGGCCGGGCGGCGGCGACTTCGAGATGCGCCCCGTCACCGCCGACCGCGCACACAAGCGCTACACCTGCCCGCACTGCATGGGGCCGATCGAACCCGGGGTGGCCCACGTGGTCGCCTGGCCGCGCCACGACCCGGAGTCGCGCCGTCACTGGCACTCCGGCTGCTGGCACCGTGCGGCGCGCACCCGCGGCTAGCCTCGGTACCCCGCGGGTAGTGTGGGGCCCATGATCATCGCCTTTTCCGTGGCGCCCACCGAGACCCCGAACGCGGAGGCGGAGATGTCCGCCGCCGTCGCCGAGGCCGTCCGCGTGGTGCGCGAGTCGGGTCTGCCCAACGAGACCAACGCCATGTTCACCCTCCTGGAGGGGGAGTGGGACGAGGTCATGGACGTCGTCCACCGCGCCTGCGAGGCCGTCGCCGCGGTCTCCCCGCGCGTCTCGCTCGTGCTCAAGGCCGACATCCGCCCGGGCTACACCGACCGCATCCACGGCAAGGTCGAATCGCTGGAACGCCACCTCAAGGAGGACTGACTTGACCGCACCCGACCGTTTCACCTCCCGCGCCGTCGACCTGGGACAGCTTGCCGACGCCGCGCGCGAACGCCAGGCGGACAAGGCTGGCGCCGCCGCCTACGTGGAGTTGTCCCCCGAGAACGCCGAACGCGAGATGGTGCGCCGCTCCACCCAGGTGCCCGTCGTGGTGCTGGTGGGCACGGCCCGCAGCCCCGAGTCCGAGCAGCTGCGCGCCGACCTGCGCGCCCTGGCCGAGGGCCAGGAGAAGACCGGCTTCGTCTTCGGCTACCTGGACGCCGACGCCCAGGCGCGCCTCGCCCAGGCCCTGGGCGTGCAGGGGCTGCCGACCGTGCTGGCGCTCGCCGCCGGGCGCCCCGTGGCCAGCTTCCAGGGCGGCCAGCCCGCCGAGCAGCTGCGCGGCTGGGTCGGCGCGCTCGTCGAGCAGGTCGGCCCGCAGCTCGAGGGGCTGCGGGCCGACGGCGGCGAGGAGGAGGCCGACGACCCGCGCTTCACCGCGGCCGCGGATCTCATCGCCGCCGGCGACCCCGCGGCGGCCGTCGATGCCTACCAGGTCATCGTGGACGCCGAGCCGGACAACACCCGGGCGCGCCAGGCGCGCGACAACGCGAAGCTGCTCGTGCGCCTGGCGGAGCACACGGCGCCCGGCGCCGACCCGGTGTCGGACGCCGACGCCGACCCCCGCGACGTCGGCAAGCAGTTCGCCGCGGCGGACGCCGAGGTCGCCGCGGGCGCGCCGGAGCGCGCCTTCGAGCGCCTGATCGCGCTGCTGACGACGCTGGCCGGCGACGAGCGCGACCGCGTGCGCGACCGGCTCGTCGAGCTGTTCGCCCTCTTCGACGCCGGCGACGAGCGCGTCATCGCCGCGCGCACGAAAATGGCCAGCGCGCTGTTCTAGCGCCGCCGACGGGGCCGGGGCGGACGGCACCGCCCCGGCGGGGGATCAGTCGCGCACCTGGCGGTACCACTGCACGGACTGCGCCGGCAGGTGCAGGGTCACGGAGTGGGCGAAGCCGTCGTACTCCTGCTCGGGGGCCTCGACGAACTCGTCGAGCGGGTTGCCCGCGCCCTCGTAGGCGGCGTCGTCGGTGTTGAGCACCAGCTCCCAGCGCCCGCCGAAGGGCACGCCCAGGCGGTAGCCCAGGTGCGAGGAGCCGGACATGTTGACCACGGCCAGCAGCGCCGAGCCGTCCGAGCCGTGGCGGACGTAGGCGAGCACGTTGTGGGTGAAGTCGTCCGACTTGACCCACTGGAAGCCCGCCGGGTCCGAGTCACGGCTGTAGAGCGCCGGCAGGGTGGGGTAGAGGCCGTTGACGTCGTCGATCAGGCGGCGGATACCGCGGTGGTACTCGCCCTCCCAGCCCTCCATCTGGCCGAAGGGCACGCCGATGGAGTCGTTCCACTCGTCGGCCTGGCCGAACTCCTGGCCCTGGAAGAGCAGGTTCTTGCCCGGGTGGGAGAACATGTAGCCGTAGAGGGTGCGCAGGCCCGCCGCCTTGTTCCAGGCGTCGCCCGGCATGCGCTGCCACAGTGAGCCCTTGCCGTGGACGACCTCGTCGTGGGAGAACGGCAGGATGTAGTGCTCCGAGTAGGCGTAAATCATCGAGAAGGTGATCTCGTTGTGGTGGTAGGAGCGGTGCACCGGGTCGAGCGTGAAGTACTCGAGGGTGTCGTTCATCCAGCCCATGTTCCACTTGAAGTCGAAGCCCAGCCCGCCGTCGTAGGTCGGGGTGGTCACGCCCGGCCAGGACGTCGACTCCTCGGCGATGGTCAGCACGCCGGGGAAGGTCTTGTGCACGGTGGCGTTGGTCTCCTGGAGGAACTGCACGGCGTCGAGGTTCTCGCGGCCACCGTACTGGTTGGGCAGCCACTCGCCGTCGTTGCGCGAGTAGTCCAGGTAGAGCATGGAGGCGACCGCGTCGACGCGCAGGCCGTCGATGTGGAACTCCTCGACCCAGTACAGGGCGTTGGCCACCAGGAAGTTGCGCACCTCGGCGCGGCCCCAGTCGAAGACGAAGGTGCCCCAGTCGCGCTGCTCGCCGCGGCGCCAGTCCGGGTGCTCGTAGAGGGCCTGGCCGTCGAAGCGGGCCAGCGCCCACTCGTCGCGCGGGAAGTGCCCGGGCACCCAGTCGACGATCACGCCGACGCCGGCGCGGTGGCAGGCGTCGACGAGCGCGCGCAGCTGGTCCGGGGAGCCCCAGCGCGAGGTCGGGGCGTAGTAGCCGGTGACCTGGTAACCCCAGGAGCCGCCGAAGGGGTGCTCGGCGACCGGCATGAGCTCGACGTGCGTGAAGCCGTGCTCGACGACGTAGTCGACCAACTCGGTGACCGCGCGCTCGTAGTTCATGCCCTCGCGCCAGGAGCCGAGGTGGACCTCGTAGACGCTCATCGGCGCGGCGGTGTGGTCGGTCTGCTCACGCTGGGAGACCCAGGCGGAGTCGTGCCACTCGTAGTCGGACTCGGCGACCTTGGAGGCCGTCGCCGGCGGCACCTCGGCGGCCTTGGCCATCGGGTCGGCCTTGTCGCGGCGGGTGCCGTCCTGGGCGAGCACGGCGAACTTGTAGGTCGCGCCGGCGGTCACGCCGGGGATGAACAGCTCCCACACGCCCGAGGAACCCAGGGAGCGCATCGGGTGTTGGTCGGCGTTCCAGCCGTTGAAGTCGCCGATGACGGCCACCGAGCGGGCGTTCGGGGCCCACACGGCGAAGGCGGTGCCCACGACGTGGCCCAGGGCCGTGTCGTAGCGGCGCACGTTGGCGCCCAGCACCTTCCAGAGCCGCTCGTGGCGGCCCTCGCCGATCAGGTAGATGTCCAGCTCACCGAGGGTGGGCAGAAAGTGGTACGGGTCGGCCATGATCACCGGCTCGCCGCCCGGCCAGGTGACCTTGAGGCGGTAGTCCAGCGAGCGGCGCGAGTCGAGGCCGACGGCCCAGATGTCGTGGCCGACGGGGACCATCTCGACGCTGTCGCCGTCGTAGAGCAGCTCGACCTTCTCGGCACCGACCTGGCGGGTGCGCACCACGGAGCCGTCCTCCGTCTCGTGCCAGCCGTAGAAGTCGTGCGGCGCCCAGTGACTCTGCGTCAGCAGCAGGTCGAGGTCGGAGTCGGGGATGCCGAGGTCGTGTTCGTGCATGGTGGGTCGTCTTTCCGTTGTGTTCTCGGATATCGGGGTGCCGGCGGCGCCCGGCGTGGGCCGGGCGCGGGGCCGGTCAGGGGCGGTAGTCGTGGACCTCGCGGTAGGCCAGGCGCTCGCGGCGCTCCTCGGGGACCTGCGGCAGGGCCAGGATGTGGGCGACGTCGGCCTGCGGGCTCAGCCGCACGAAGTTGCGGTCCGACCAGCGCCAGTGGGAGCCGGTGACCAGGTCGTGGACGGGGAAGTCGCCCTCGGCGTCGAGGCCGAGGACCTCGCGGTCGACGGTGACGGTGCCCTCCTGCGGGTTGCGCGGGTCGAGGTTGACCACCACCAGCACGGCGTCGCCGGTGACCGGGTCGACCTTGCTGTAGGCGATCAGCTGGTCGTTGTCGACCTCGTGCAGGTGCAGGGTGCGCAGCTGCTGCAGGGCCGGGCGCTCGCCGCGGATCCAGTTGAGCAGCGCGATGAACGGCTCCAGCGAGTCGCCGCGCGCGGCCGCGCCCTCGAAGTCGCGCGGGCGCAGCTCGTACTTCTCGCTGTCGAGGTACTCCTCGCTGCCCGGGCGCACGGCCTCGTGCTCGTAGAGCTCGAAGCCGGAGTAGACGCCCCACAGCGGCGAGATCGTCGCCGCCAGCGCCGCGCGGATGGCGAAGGCCGCCCGCCCGCCGTACTGCAGGGACTCGTGCAGGATGTCCGGGGTGTTGACGAAGAGGTTGGGCCGCGAGACGTCGGCGTTGTCGAGGGTCTGCTCGATGAACTCGGTGAGCTCGCGCTTCGTCGTCTTCCAGGTGAAGTACGTGTAGGACTGCGAGAAGCCCACCTTGGACAGCCCGTAGAGGCGCGCCGGGCGGGTGAAGGCCTCGGCCAGGAAGATCACCTCGGGGTGCTCCTCGTGCACCGCGGAGATCAGCCAGTGCCAGAAGTTGACCGGCTTGGTGTGCGGGTTGTCCACGCGGAAGGTGTGCACGCCGTGGCCGATCCAGAACTCCGCGACCCGCAGGATCTCCTCGTAGATGCCCTTCGGGTCGTTGTCGAAGTTGAGCGGGTAAATGTCCTGGTACTTCTTCGGCGGGTTCTCCGCGTAGGCGATGGTGCCGTCGGGCAGCACGGTGAAGAACTCCGGGTGGCTCTTCGCCCACGGGTGGTCCGGGGCGGCCTGCAGCGCCAGGTCGAGTGCGACCTCCAGGCCGAGCTCCTCGGCGCGGGCGACCAGCGCGTCGAAGTCGTCGAGCGTGCCCAGGCGCGGGTGCACCGCGTCGTGGCCGCCGTCCGAGGAGCCGATGGCCCACGGCGAGCCGACGTCCTCGGGCCCCGGGGCCAGGGTGTTGTTGCGGCCCTTGCGGTTGACCTCGCCGATCGGGTGGATCGGCGGGAAGTACACGGTGTCGAAGCCCATCTCGCGCACCCGGTCGAGGGCCGCGGCGGTGGTGGCGAAGGTGCCGTGCACGGGGTTGCCGGCCTCGTCCCAGTCGCCGGTCGAGCGCGGGAAGAGCTCGTACCAGGAGCTGAACAGGGCCTTCTTCCGCTCGACGTGGACCGGGCGCTCCTCGGAGACGACGATCATGTCGCGCAGCGGCTCGGCGTCGAGGATGCGGCGGGTCTGGTCGTCGAGGGCGATCAGGCTGCGGTCGTAGGGGTGGCCCTCGGAGGCCAGCGCGTCCGCCGCGCTGCGCAGGCGGGTGCGCGCCCCGTGGTCGGAGGAGTTGAGCGCGGCGCGGTCGAAGAGCTCCGCGCCGTGGCGCAGGTCGTTTTCGAGCTCCTCGGCGCCCTGGCCGGCGCCCATCTTCTTGGTCACCGCGTTGCGCCAGGTCGCGATCGGGTCCGACCACGCCTCGACGCGGTACCACCAGTCGCCCTCCCGGTCCGGGACGAAGACGCCGTGGTGGTTGTCCGGGTTCTGCGGCTCCGCGACCATCGGGTAGGCGGTGGTGACCCCGTCGGGGTCCGTGACCTGGAGGGTGGCGGCCACGGCGTCGTGGCCCTCCCGCCAGACGAGTGCGAAGACGGGGACCATCTCGCCGACGACGGCCTTGGCCGGCAGCCTCCCCATCGTGATCGTGGGCCTGATGTCGTCCAAGCCGAGCCGGGCGACGGGGTCAGCGGGGTCTGTCATCTCGGCGTCTCCACCTTCCAGTGACGTGGGCTCTTACCTCCCCCGAGCCTAGCGGAGCGACGCCGGGCACACATGCGGCCGCGCGCGGCACGCGCAATGGCACAATGGTGGTGTGAGTGAATCGAGTGAGGATCTTCTGATCGACTTCCGCGGCGTGACCTTCGCCCGCGGCGGGCGCACGCTGGTCGGCCCCGTGGACTGGCAGGTTGAGCTCGACGAGCGCTGGGTGATCATCGGGCCCAACGGTGCGGGCAAGACCACACTGGTGCGCATGGCCGCGGCCGAGGAATTCCCCTCCTCGGGGGAGGCCTGGGTGCTCGGCGAGAAGATCGGGCGCACCGACATGCGCGACCTGCGCGCCGGCATCGGCATCTCCTCCTCGGCCGTGGCCCACCGCATCCCGGACCGCGAGAAGGTCGGCGACCTCGTCGTCTCGGCCGGCTACGCGATCCTGGGCCGCTGGCGCGAGGAGTACGACGAGCAGGACTTCGACCGTGCCAACGAGATCCTCGAGGAGCTCGGCGCACTGCACCTGCGCGACCGCTCCTGGGGCACGCTCTCCGAGGGCGAGCGCAAGCGCGTCATGGTCGCCCGCGCCCTGATGATCGACCCCGAGCTGCTCATCCTCGACGAGCCGACCGCCGGCATGGACCTCGGCGGCCGCGAGGACCTGGTGGCCTACCTCGCCCAGCTGGCCATGGACCCGGACGCCCCGGCGACCGTGATGATCACCCACCACGTCGAGGAGATCCCGCAGGGCTTCACCCACGCCCTGCTGCTCGACGAGGGCGAGGTGGTCGCCCAGGGCCTCTTCGACGACGTGATGACCAGCGAGAACCTCTCCAAGGCCTTCCACCAGCCGATCCAGCTCGACCGCATCGGCGAGCGGTACTTCGCGCGCCGGGTGCGCACGGGCGGCGCCCACCGCTCGCGGGCGGACCGCTAGGCGGAGGCGGGGGAGATGCCGCAGAATTCCGGTGTCGGCGGCTCACGGCTCGCGGCCACCGTGCTGCTCGTGCGCGACGGCCGGCAGGGACTCGAGGTGTGGGTCCAGGAGCGCGTGTCCGCCATGCCCAACTACCCGGGCATGACCGTCTTCCCGGGCGGCGGGGTCGACCGGCGCGACTTCGCGCTCGTCGACGAGAACGAGGACGGCGTGGAGGACCTGTGGTCCGGCCGGCCGCTCGAGGACACCGCCGACGTGCTTGGCGTGCCCACCCAGCAGGCCCGCGCCCTGGTCTTCGCCGCCGTGCGCGAGCTCTTCGAGGAGACCGGCACCCTGCTGGCCGTCCACCGCAACCGCACCACGGTGGCCGACGCCACACCCTTCCACGCCGACCGGCTGGCGCTTGAGTCCCACCGACTCTCCCTGACCCAGGTGCTCCACCGCGGTAAGCTGCGCGTGCACTCCGACATGCTGCGGCCCTGGGCGCGCTGGGTGGGCACCTCCGAGCGCGGCAACACCTTCGACAACACCTCGTTCCTGGCTGTGCACCCGGTCGGCCAGGAGCCCGACGGGCAGTCCTCGGAGACCGACTCCGCCGGCTGGTTCCCGCCCTCGCTGCTCCTCGACGGCTGGCGCACCGGTCTGGTCCGCCTGGTCATTCCCACCTGGGCGCAGCTGAAACGCCTCGCGGACTGCCGCACCGTCGCCGAGGCGCTGGCCGAGGCCGAGCACTCGGACATGACCCCGGTCGTCGGCGACCCCGTCGACGACCCGCGCTACCGGGAGTTCTTCACCATCGACCGGCCCGACCGCATCTGAGGGAGAAGCGATGGCCTACTCGCGAGCCGAGGCGCGCTTCGTCACCGAACGCGTCGGCGAGGTCGACGACGCGGCCGCCGGACTCGACCTGAGCCCGCGCACTGTGCTGAAGGACACCGAGGTGCTGCGCGCCCGCTTCGGCGAGTTCGGCCGCGCGGCCACCGAGCTGGCCCAGTGCCGCCGCCGCCTGCCCGGCTGGCTCTCCGACGACGAGTCGCGCCAGCAGGCCACCCACCCGGCGGTGGCCGCCGAGCGTGCCCGGATCCTCGCGGCGGCGGGCGCCCGGACCGTCTTCGACGTCACCTGCTCCATCGGCGGGGAGGGCCGCGCCGTGACCGCCGCCGGCATGTGCTATGTCGGCTCCGACCTCGACCACGTGCGCCTCATGCTCGCCCGTCACAACGTGCCCGAGGGCCTCTTCCTTCGCGCCGACGCCCTGCACCCGCCGCACGCCGGCGGGGTCGTAGTCGCCGACCCGGCCCGGCGCGCCGGGGGACGCCGCATCACCGACCCCGCGCGCCTGATCCCTCCGCTGCCGGACCTGCTCGCGGCCCACCGCGGCCGGGAGCTGGCCGTCAAATGCGCCCCGGGCATCGACTATTCCGACTGGGACGGGCTGGTCACCGTCGTCAGCGTCGACGGCGCGGTCAAGGAGGCCTGCCTGTACACCCCGGGTTTCGGCCGGGGTCGGCGCGCCGTGGCGGTCACAACCGCCGCCGACGGCACCGTCACCGCTGTCGACCGCATCGACTCGGGCGCGGACGACGAGGTGGCCGCCGGCGAGCCCGGGCGCTACATCCTCGAACCCGACGGGGCCGTCGTGCGCGCCGGGCTGGTCGCGCACTGGGCCAACCGCGCGGGGCTGTGGATGCTCGACAGTCACATCGCGTTCCTGACCGGCGACCGAATCCCGGCCGGCTCGAGCGGGTTTGAATTCATCGAGGCCGTGCCGCTGAAGAAGCTGCGCGCCACCCTGGCCGCACACGACGCCGGATCCGTGGAGATCCTGGTCCGCGGGGTGGACGTCGATCCGGACCGGCTGCGCAAGAAGCTCAAGCTGCGCGGCACCAGGCCCATGGCGGTGGTCATTGCCCGGGTCGGGGACTCGGCCCGGGCCCACGTCTGCGCGGGCCGGGTACACTGTCCGCCGTAATTCGAGCAAACACAAGTACCTACACAGTGAAGGAGCCTCATGCCCACGATCGTGGCTCTGGTCAAGAACGTGCCGGACACCTGGTCGACCAAGAAGCTCAGCGAGGACCACACCCTCGACCGCGACGCCGTCGACGAGGTCCTCGACGAGGTCAACGAGTACTCCGTGGAGGCCGCGCTGCGGCTGCGTGAGTCCGACCCCGACGCCGGCTGGCGGGTCGTCGCCCTGACCGTCGGCCCGGCCGGCGCCGACGAGGCGCTGCGCCGCGCCATCGCCATGGGCGCCGACGACGCCGTGCACGTCCTGGACGACGCCCTGGCCGGCTCCGACGTCCTGGGAACCGCCTGGACGGTCGCCGCGGCCGTCGCCAAGCTCGACGACGTCCGCCTCATCGTCGCCGGCGGCGCCTCCTCGGACGGCGCCGTGGGCGCCCTGCCGGGCATCGTCGCGGAGTACCGCCAGTGCCCGGCGCTCACCGAGCTGCGCGCCGTGGCCCTCGAGGGTGACACGGTCACCGGCACCCGCGAGGACGCGCACGGCCACTGGGAGCTCTCCGCGCCGCTGCCGGCCGTGGTCTCCGTGACCGACAAGGCCGACAAGCCGCGCTTCCCCAACTTCAAGGGCCTGATGGCCGCCAAGAAGCACGAGATCACCACCTGGGACCTCGCCGCGATCGGCGTGACCCCGGAGCAGGTCGGCCTCGAGCACGCGGCGACCCGCGTGACCGGCGCCAACGAGCGCGCCGCGCGCACCGCCGGCGAGACCGTCCGCGGCCCCGAGTCGGCCGCGAAGGTCCTGGCCTTCCTCGACGACGAGAACCTGCTGTAAGGAGAGCACACCACATGTCCAACGCATACGTACTGGTCGAGCACTCCGGCGGCGAGCTCGACGCCGTCACCGGCGAACTGATCACCGCCGCCCGCGTCTTCGGCGACGTCACCGCCGTCGTCGTCGGCGCCCCGGGCACCGCGGCCCCGCTGGCCGGGCAGCTCGGCGAGCTGGGTGCCGCCACCGTCGTGGCCGCCGAGTCCGCCGACCACGACGCCCGCCTGATCCTGCCCGAGGTCGACGCCGTGTCCATCCTGGCGGCGCAGAACCCGGCGCCGATCCTGGTGGCCGCCGGCCCGACCGGCAACGAGATCGCCGGCCGCCTGGCCGCCCGCCTGGCCTCCGGCGTGCTCACCGACGTCACCGGCGTCAACGCCGACGGCTCGGCCAACCACTCCATCTTCGGCGACCAGGTGCAGGTCTCCGCCGTCGTCGGCGGCGCCAGCCCCATCTACGCGCTGCGCCCCGGCGTCGTCGACGCCCTGCCGCAGCAGGCGGCGGGCACCCTGCAGAACCTGCCGCTGCCGGCCGCCGGCGCCAAGGACGTCACCGTCACCTCCTTCACCCCGGCCACCCGCGGCACCCGCCCCGAGCTGACCCAGGCCAAGGTCGTCGTCGCCGGCGGGCGCGGCGTGGGCTCCGAGGAGGCCTTCCACGACGTCGTCGAGCGGCTTGCCGACGCCCTGGGTGGCGCCGTGGGTGCGACCCGTGACGCGGTCGACCTGGGCTACTACGACGCCCAGTTCCAGATCGGCCAGACCGGCGTGAACGTCTCGCCGGACCTCTACATCGGCCTGGGCATCTCGGGTGCCATCCAGCACCTGTCCGGCATGCAGACCGCCGGCAAGATCGTCGCCGTCAACACCGACGAGGACGCCCCGATCTTCCAGGTCGCGGACCTCGGCGTGGTCGGCGATCTCTTCGAGGTCGTCCCGGAGCTGATCGCCAAGCTGGAGGAGCGCAAGTGACGGCCGCGGGGGCGGGGGAGCACTACCTGGACCATGCCGCCACGACGCCGATGCGCCAGTGCGCGATCGACGCGTGGGTACGCCACGCGCGCGACCTCAACCCGGGCGGCCAGTACGCCGCCGGGCGGGCCGCCCGCCACGCTCTCGACGAGGCCCGCGAGGCCGTCGCCGCCGCGCTCGGTGCCGACCCGGTCGAGGTCGTCTTCACCGGCGCCGGCTCCGAGGCCGACAACATCGCCGTGCAGGGCCTCTACCGCGCCGGCGTGGCCGCCGGTCGCCCGGCGCGCGTGGTCGCCAGCCAGCTGGAGCACTCCGCGATCTTCCAGACCGTGCGCCACCTCGGCGCCGAGGTCGTCGATCTGCCCGTCGACGAAGGCGGGCGCGTCAGCGATCTTTCGGCGCTGGCGGAGCCGGCCGCGGTGGCCGCGTGCATGCTGGCCAACAACGAGACCGGCGCGATCCAGCCGGTGGACGAGGTCATCGCCGCAGCTGACGCGGCCGGCACCCCGGTGCACATCGACGCGGTGCAGGCCGTGGGCAAGGTCGCCGTGGACTTCCACGCCATGGGTGCGACGACGCTGGCGGCCAGCGGCCACAAGTTCGGCGGCCCGCGCGGCGTGGGCGTGCTGCTGGCGCGGCGCTCCCCGGCGCCCGAGGCCGTCGTCTTCGGCGGCGGCCAGGAGCGCGGCCTGCGCCCCGGCACCAACGACGTCGCCGGTGCCGCGGCCTTCACCGCCGCGCTCACCGAGGCGCTCGCCGAGCGCGAAGCGGAGAACGCCCGGGTCTCCGCGCTGCGCGACCGCCTGCGCGAGGGCATCCTCGCGGAGATCGACGACGTGCGCGTCAACACCACCGAGCCTGCCCTGCCGGGCCACCTCTCGGTGTCCTTCCCGGGCGCGGAGGGCGACAGCCTGATCATGCTGCTGGACGCCGCCGGCATCGCCGCGGCGACCGGCTCGGCCTGCTCGAGCGGGGTCAACCGCGCCAGCCGCGTGCTGCTGGCCGCCGGCGTGCCGGAGGCCACCGCGCGCGGCACCCTGCGCTTCAGCCTGGGGCACACCTCGGCCGACGCCGACGTCGACCGCGTGCTCGCGGTGCTCCCCGAGGTGGTCACCCGGGCCCGCGCCGCGGGCATGGCCTAGCAGCCGGGTCACAGCCAACCCCCGGCGAACCCGGGGCCGGCGTGCGGCCCGTCCGCTCCATTTCCCCGGAATGGGCGCGTACACCTGTTCCGGTGAACATGGAGAAGATCCTCAACTGGCCCCTGCTGGGCGGGGCCGCCGAGGTGACCGTCTGGACCTGCCTGGCACTCGGGGCGCTGCTCGCGCTCGTCGCCCTGGCCACCGCGCGCAACCGGCGCGGCGGGCAGGGCCGCCGCCCGCGCCGCGCCCGCCGCCCCGCGACCGCCCTCGGCGCCGCCGCCGGGGTGACCGTCGCGGTCTGGCTGGTCCTCGAGGTCGTCTGGAGGCCCTTCGGGGAGCCGACCTCGTGGATCGTCTACGCGGTGTGGGGCCTGGTGCTCCTCGGCCTCATCTCGCTCGCGTCGGCCGCCGGGCGCCGCCTCCTCGCCGCCGCGGCCCTGGTGGCGCTGGTCCTCGGCGCCCTCGGGGCGACCAACGAGGTCTTCGGGCAGCACCCGACGCTGCGCTCGCTGCACCCGGTGCCGGCGGCCAAGGAGATGGACTGGGCGGAGTTCAAGGCCACCACCCGGCCGCCGCAGGAGGACGGCCACGACATCGGCGCGCTCGTGCACGTCGACCTGCCCTCGGGCACCGACTTCACCGCCCGTCAGGCCCTGGCCTACGTGCCGCCGGCCTACTGGCGCAGCCCTCAGCACCGCCTGCCGGTGCTCATGCTCATGGCCGGCAACCCCGGCTCGCCCGAGCAGTGGTTCGACTCCGGGGCCGCCGGCGAGACCGCCGACGCCTACCAGGCCACCCACGACGGGGTCAGCCCCGTCGTCGTCAGCGTCGACGCCACCGGCTCGCTGACCGGCAACCCGGGCTGCACCGGCGCCTCGCGCGAGTACGTAACCGACACCGCCCCGGACCTGATCGCCCGGCGCTTCCGCGTGGACCAGGACCGCTCGCACTGGACGATCGGGGGCCT
The DNA here is from genome assembly GCF_030211955.1 of Corynebacterium frankenforstense. Classification (GTDB taxonomy): domain Bacteria; phylum Actinomycetota; class Actinomycetes; order Mycobacteriales; family Mycobacteriaceae; genus Corynebacterium; species Corynebacterium frankenforstense_A. The sequence goes on from NZ_JASODI010000007.1 coordinate 48,662, forward strand.
GAGCTACGGCGGCACCTGCGCGCTGCAGGTGGTCACCAACTCGCCCGAGGCTTTCGGCAGCTTCCTGGACTTCTCTGGGCAGGCCGAGCCCTCGCTGGGCGACCACACCCGCACCGTCGACGAGCTCTTCGGCGGCGACGAGGCCGCCTTCCACGCCGAGAACCCCGCCGACCTGCTCCGGGACAACGACTACACCGGCATTGCCGGACGCTTCGTCGCCGGCCGCTCGGACCACGAGGCGATCGCCGCGCTGAAGGACCTGAGTCAGGCGGCGGACACGGCCGGCATGGACGTCGAGTACACCGAGGTGCCCGGCGGGCACGACTTCGGCGTCTGGCGCACCGCCCTGCGCGCGAACTTCGACTTCGTGGCTGAGCGAGGGGGACTGGAATGAACGGGACGAAGACGATGACGAAGACCGTCGCCGGGCGCGCCCCGGTGAGCCTCGGGCTCATCGCGGTGATGTGGCTGGACCAGCTTCTCGACCCCGACCTGCTGGCCGTGCGCGCCCCCTACGAGCTTGCCGACTGGCACATCGTGACCAGCGGGCTGACCTCGGCGAGCGCGATCGGAACGTCGATGTGCACCCTGCTGGTCCTCGGTCTGGCCGTGCCCGCCGAGATCGCGCTGGGCCGGCACGCATTCCCCCTGGCCGTGGCCGGCATGCAGCTGGTGGCCACGCCCGTCGGGCTGATGGCCGCCCGCGCCGTCGAGGAGACCGACCTCAACCGCTGGGGCGCGGACCTCGACTCCGGCGCGCTGCTCTCCCCGCTGGGCTGGATCCTCGGCGTGGCCGTGCTCGGTGCGGCCCGGCTGCCGATCCTGTGGCGCCGCCGCCTGACGACGGCGGCCGTCGCGCTGTCGTTGACGATGGTGCTCTACGCCGGCACGCTTTCCGACGTCGTGGGGCTCACCGCCGTGGTCCTGGCACTGGGGCTGCGCCGCCAGGGCGGCGTGCGCGACCCGCGGGGGCTGTCCGTGCACGAGACCCGCGTGCTGGTGGCCACCGTCCTGCTCTGCGTGGCGCTGGGCCCGCTGGTCACCCGGCTCAACCCGCACGCCGGCGGCCCCCTGGTCGAGGCCGGCTTCTTCGCCTGGGGCGAGGTCGCCTGGCACGCCGCGTGGCTCGTGGTCAACGCCGTGATCGCCCTCGGCGTGGTCCGCGGGCGCCGGATGGCCTGGTGGATGGCCCTGGCCACCAACGCGGTGACCGCCGCACTGGTGCTGCTGCGCGTCACGGTGCTGCTCGGCGACCTCGACTGGGGCGCGGGCTGGTGGGTCAACATCGTCCTGATCCTCGCACCCTGGCTGACCGCGATCGTCGTGCTGCTGGCAACGCGCAGGGCCTTCACCGTCGCCGTGCGCGGGCGCCGGCTCGTCCAGCTGCTGGCCGTGGTGGCCGTGGCCGCCGTGGTCGCCTTCGCCGTCGACTCCACCGGGCTGTTCTGGGTGTGCGTGAGCCTGGCCGCCTACCCCGCGCTGGTCAGCGTGCCCGAGATCTCCCGGGCCGGCGACCGCGAACGGGCACTCTTCATCCTGCGGGAGGGCACCGGCGACCACCTGCAGCAGATGACCGTCTGGGACGGCAACCGCTACTGGTTCGCCGTCGACGGAGCCGCCTTCGTCGCCTACCGCGTCTCCCACGGGGTGGCCGTCACCGTCGGCGAGCCCGTCTTCGCCGCCGGGCGGACGGGCACCGCCGACGCGGTGGCCGCCGGCTTCGAGGAGTTCGCCCGCGACCAGGGTTGGACGCCCGTGTGGTACTCGGTCGGCGAGGACTTCGCCGCCGGCCGCGAACTCGCCGGTTACAAGCGCCTGCACGTCGCCGACGAGTCGATCCTCTTGGCCTCGGACTCCGGGTTCCGCGGCAAGCGCTTCCAGAACATCCGCACCGCGCGCAACCACGCGAAGAAGGAGGGCGTGACCGCCAAGTGGACCACCTGGGCCGAGGCCGGGGTGGTGCTGCGCGAGCAGATCGAGGCGCTCTCCGAGCAGTGGGCGGCCACCAAGGCGCTGCCCGAGATGGGCTTCACCCTCGGCGGGGTGGCCGAGCTGGCGGACCCGGACACCCGCATCCTCGTTGCCCTCGACGCCTCGGGCCGCGTGCAGGGGGTGACCTCCTGGCTGCCCGCGCGCGTCGAGGGGCGCGTCATCGGGCTGACTCTGGACATGATGCGCCGTGATGCCGAGGGCTTCCGCCCGGTCATCGAGTACCTGCTCTCCGAGGCGCTGCTCGGCGCGGCGGCCGAGGGGATGGACTGGATCTCGCTCTCAGGTGCCCCGCTGGCCACCGACAGCGCCGCCGACGGCATGCTCGACAAGGCGCTCAACCAGGTCGGCGGGCTCATCGAGCCGCTCTACGGCTTCCGCTCCCTGGCGGCCTCGAAAGCCAAGTTCCACCCCGAGCACCGCCGCTGGTATCTGCTCTACGCCGACGAGGTGCGCCTGCCGGCCGTCGGCCTGGCCGTCTGCTCCTGCTACCTGCCCGGTCTTCGGGTGCGCGACGCCGTGGGCGCGGTACGGCAGTGGGTCGCGGCGGGAGGTCGTTAATCGCGCGCCGCAGGCGCGTCGTGGCGCGCCCGACCGCCGGAGCGGAAACGCTCCACCCACGCCCCGGCGTGGTACTTGGCGGGAACGGCGCCGCCGAGCAGCTCGCGGGTGAGATCCGGGTCGCGGTCGGCGGGCAGCGGCGTGTCAGAGCCCACGAGCACGATGTTGCCGTAGCGGCGCCCCTTGAGCATCGGGGGATCGGCGATGACAGCGAGGTGCTCGAAGACCTCGGCCATGCCGGCCAGCTCGGCGCGCGCGCCGGTCAGGTCCGCGTGGTCGCCGCAGTTGGCCACGTACAGCCCGCCGGGCACCAGCGTGCTCGCGCAGGCGGCGAAGAACTCGGTGGTCGTCAGCGGCTCCGGGGTGACGGCGTCGGCGAAGACGTCGCGCACGATGACGTCGCGGGTCGCCGGGCGCAGGGAGTCGACGACCTCGCGGGCCTCGCCGACGCGGATCTTGACCGTCGGCGAGCGCGGGATGTCGAAGACCTCGCGCACCAGCTTGGCCAGCGCGGCGTCGATCTCGACGACGGTGTGCCGCGAGCGCGGGTAGACCGCCGCCAAAAAGCGCGGCAGCGAGCAGCCGGCCCCGCCGAGGTGGGTCACGCGCAGCTTGTCCGCGTCCAGGTGGGCGTCGACGAAGCGCTGGACCACCGCGGCGATCCAGCGCATGTACTCGAAGTCCAGGTGCAGCGGGCGGCCGATCGCGACGTGGCTGGAGGGCACCCCGTTGAGGTAGAGGGTGAAGGCGTCGTCGAGCTGGTCGTCGGGTACCAGGCGGGCGGTGCCGGTGTCGATCTGGTACCCGGGGATCTCGTGGCGGGACAAGGTGGATGCTCCAGATCGGTCAGGCGTGGGCGTCGAGCAGGTGCTCGCGCAGGTAGGGCAGGGTGAAACTGAGGTGGCCGTAGCCGGCCGGGGCGACGAGGTCGGCGTCGATGAGCGCGCGGCGCCGCGTCGAGATGCCGTTGGGGGCCACCCCGAGCTCGGCGGCGATGTCCCCGGTGGCGGCCCGGCCGTCCTCGTCGGCCACCTGGGCCATCGCGACGAGAAAGGCCAGCTGGGAGTCCGGCATGCCGTGCAGCGAGGGGGCGTGGACCTGGCGGCCCATCCGGGAAACCGCGTGCGGCAGGATCGCCTCGACCGTTTCGGCGGTGATCTCCCCGGAGCCGTCGAGGCTGGCCTGCGCCCAGGCCAGGGAGCCGAGCAGCTGGATCAGGTAGGGGTAGCCGTGGGCGCGCGCGGAGATGAGCTCGACGGCCTCGGGGGTGATCTCGCGTCCGCCGGCCGCGACGGTCTCGGCGACGGCGGCCGCCGACTCCTCGGCGGTGACGGGGCCGAGGGTGACCAGCTCGGCGCGGCGCAGGAAGGTCGTGCCCGGGTGCTGCAGCAGCGCGATGATGCCCGCGGGCAGTCCGGCGGCGAGGAAGGCGACGTCGTGGTCGTCGCGCACCAGGTCCTGCACGGCCGTCGCCACCGCGCGCAGGTGCTCGGGGTCGGCGGACTGGACCTCGTCGACGCTGATGACGATGCCGGTGCCGTGGGCGCGCAGCCGTTCGGCCAGGGTGCGCAGCACGGAGATCAGCGTGGCGGCCGGGCGGTGCTCCGGCTCGGTGGTCTCCGTGCGCACCGAGCCGAGGCCGGCGATCGAGGCGCCGGTGATGCGGCGCGCCGGGCGCTCCTCGTCGAGGGCGGCCAGGGCCCGGGGGATCTCCGTGGCCGTCAGGTCGGTGAGCATGTCCGCGCCCGGATAGGCGCGCAGCACGATCCAGCCCTGCGCGCGGGCGGCCTCCTCGAGCTCGTTGAGCAGCACGGTCTTGCCGGAGCCGCGCGGTCCGGAGACCAGCATCGTGCGCAGCGGGCTGCCGGGGCCCTCCAGCAGGGCCAGCGGGAACCCGGAGAGCAGGTCGGTCCGTCCGGCCAGCACCAGCGGGGAGACCCCGAAGGAGGGGCGGAACGGGTTGGGTTGCGGGGTGGGCATGCCGCGCAGAGCTCCTTTGTCGTCGGCTGTCGTCATTTGTCGTCGTCCGCCGTCGTCCCGGGGCATGCGGCGGGTGCCGCACACGGGCGTGGTGCAGGCGGATCCGGTGGACCCCGGCCTTCGGGATAGATCTTATAGATCTCGCGGAACATTGTAGATCTTGTAGATCTGATAGATCTGGCGAGCCGGGATAGAACTGATAGATCTGCCGGTGCCCGGTAGATCCGGTAGAACTGGCGCGCCGGGGTAGATCCGGTAGATCCGCGACCACCTTGGCCGCCCGCCGGGCGCGGCGATAGACTCGGCGGGTCACGCGGGCCCGGCGACAGCCCGCGGTGGAAAAGGGGAGAGGAGAGCTAATGAAGGTCATCGCCGCGATGAGCGGCGGGGTCGACTCGGCGGTCGCCGCCGCCCGCGCCAAGGACGCCGGCCACGAGGTCGTCGGCGTTCACCTCGCCCTGTCCCGCGACCCGAAGTCCGTGCGCGAGTCCTCGCGCGGGTGCTGCTCGCTGGAGGACTCCGCCGACGCGCGCCGGGTCTGCGACAAGATCGGCATCCCCTTCTACGTCTGGGACTTCTCCGACCGCTTCCAGGCCGACGTCATCGACGACTTCGTCGACTCCTACGCCCGCGGCGAGACACCGAACCCCTGCCTGCGCTGCAACGAGAAGATCAAGTTCGCCGCCCTGCTCGAGCGTGCCCTCGCCCTCGGTTTCGACGCCGTGGCCACCGGCCACTACGCCCGCATCGACGCTGACGGCCACCTTTTGCGCTCCACCGACGACAAGAAGGACCAGTCCTACGTGCTCGGCGTGCTCTCCGCCGAGGAGCTGGCCCACTGCTACTTCCCGGTCGGCGACACCCCCAAGCCCGAGATCCGCGCCGAGGCCGCCGCGCGCGGCTTCTCCGTGGCCAAGAAGCCGGACAGCTACGACATCTGCTTCATCCCCGACGGCGACACCAAGGCCTTCCTCGGCCGCCAGATCGGCATGCGCCCCGGCATGATCGTCGACCAGGAGGGCACCAAGCTGCGCGAGCACGACGGCGCCTACGGCTTCACCATCGGCCAGCGCAAGGGCCTGGACATCAAGTCCCCGGCCGCCGACGGCCGTCCGCGCTACGTCACCGGCATCGACGCGGCCACCGGCACCGTCACCGTCGGCCCGCGCGAGGCCCTCCAGGTCACCGAGATCGAGGCCGACCGGCTCAAGAGCCTGCACGAGGACTTCCGCGGCTCGCTCGACTGCGAGGTGCAGGTGCGTGCCCACGGCGGCATCGTCGCCTGCCACGCCGAGATCGACGGCGACCGCATGCGCCTCCAACTCGCCGAGCCGCTGTCCGGGGTCGCCCCCGGCCAGGCCGCCGTGCTCTACGCGCGCGACGCGGTGCTCGGCTCCGGCACGATCGTGGCGGCGCGATGACCGCGGCGAGCCGTGCGCTCGGCCTCGGGGCCCTGCCGGGCCGGCGCCTCGACGACGCGACCGGTGTCATCGCCGCCGGCGGGCGCTGGCACGTGCCGCAGCTGCCGGAGCGCGGGGTGCTTGACGACGCCGCGGTGCGCACCGTCGCACTCCTCGACGGCGTGCACGCGGACCTGGGCCCGCGCGGCTGGGTGCTCTCCGCGCGCCCGCAGCGCGCGAGCTGGGATGCCCGCGACCGGGTGGCCCGCGACCTCGACTGGCTCGAGGAGAACTGGGCCGGGGTGCCGTGGCTGAAGACCCAGCTGCTCGGGCCCTGGTCGCTGGCTTGCGAGCTGGAACTGCCCAACGGCCACCGCGCGCTGACCGACCGCGGGGCGGTGCGCGACCTGACCGAGGCGCTCGCCGGCGCGGCCGCTGCGCACGCCGCCGACCTCGTCGCCCGCTTCGGGCTGGCCCAGGAGGCGCTGGCCGTCCAGCTCGACGAGCCGTGGCTCACGGACGTCGTGGCAGGCCGGGTTCCCGGCACCCACCGCTTCGACGAGATCCGCGCGGTGCCGGCGGAGATCGCCCGCGCCGGGCTGGCCACGATAACCGACGCCACGCGGGCGACGGGGGACGAGGACGACCCGCGCGAGGTGCTGCTCAACGCGACCGGGCAGGACTTAGGCGGCGCCGGTGACGACTCGGCGGCCTGGGGCTTCCCCGGCACGCTGCTGCTCGACCCGCAGCGGCTTGACCCCGCCGGGCTCGACGCACTGGGCGCGCGTCTGGACGCGGGCTCGCGCACGGGTGTGCGCGGGGCGTCGGCGCGCGACGTCGTCAATCTCCTGTCCCGACTGGGGCTGCGGGAGTCCTCCGGGCTGGTCGACGTGGTCGCCGCGACGGCCGGGGACCCGGGTGCGGCGCGGGCGGCCTATGAGCGGGCGGCCTCGGCGGCGAAGTCGCTGAACTAGACGGCTGCGCCTAGTCACGGTCGAGCTCGTGCGGGTCGCGGGCGCTCAGCGAGATCACCGCGGCCGCCGCGGTGGCCACCGCCGCCAGGCTGAGCGCGACACCGAAGGGGACACCGGAGGGCTCGGCGGCGCCGGCGGCGGCCTCGGCGGCCAGGCCGATCTGGAGCACCGCGCCGATGGCGGCGGTGCCGAGCACCGCGCCGAGCTGGCGGGTGGTGTTGTAGACCCCCGAGCCGGCGCCGAGCAGGTCGGGCGGCAGGTCGCCCATCGTGATGCGCGAGTTGGGCGCCCAGACGAAGGCGTTGCCGACCCCGACGCCGACGAGTGCCACACCGATGAGGACCAGCGAGCCCGACAGCGACACCGCGGCGCAGAGCAGGGCGATGCCGGCCGACAGCGCGGCGAACCCGGCCGCGCACAGCCGGGCCGGGTTGTGGCGGTCGACCAGGCGGCCGACGACGGGGGAGAGGGTGGCCGAGACGCCGGCCTGGCAGATCATCATCAGCCCGGAGGTCAGCGGGGAGAGGTGGTGGACCTGCTGGAAGTAGAGCATCAGCGGCAGCGGGATGCCCGCGACGGTCATGCCCATCATGAAGATGCTCGCGTTGCCGCCGGAGAAGTTGCGGTTGCCGAACACCCGCAGCGGCACCAGGGGCTCGAGACCGCGGCGCTCGGCGCGGCGTTGCTGGGCGAAAAAGGCCGCGCCGACGATCAGTCCCGCGGCGACGGTGGCGAAGATCCACGGCGCCCAGCCGGCGTCCTGGCCCTCCTGCAGGCCGAAGACGAGCAGGAAGACCGCCACCAGGGACAGCAGCACGGAGGTCGCGTCGAGGCGGCGCTCCAGGCGCGGGAACTCGGGCACCACCCGCCAGGCGAAGGCCACGACGGCCACGCCGATGGGCACGTTGATGAAGAAGACCCACTGCCAGCCCCACAGCTGGGTGATGATCCCGCCGAAGATGGGCCCGGCCATGCCCGCCAGCCCGGCCGTGGCGCCCCAGATGCCGAGGGCCGCACCCAGGTGGGAGCGCGGGAAGATGCGGTTGATCACGCTCATCGTCTGGGGGCTGAGCATCGCCGCGGACAGGCCCTGCACCCCGCGCGCGACGATCAGCGCGGTCATGCCCGGGGCCAGCCCGCAGGCCAGGGAGCTGACGGTGAACAGGCACATGCCCGCGCAGTACATCGTGCGCGGGCCGAAGCGGTCGCCGAGGCGGCCGGTGAACAGCAGCGGCACGGCGAAGCAGAGCAGGTAGACGGAGGTGACCCAGATGACCTGGTTGTAGCTGGCGGACATCTCCGCCTGGATGTGCGGGGTGGCCACCGCGACGATGGTCTGGTCCAGCAGCATCATGAAGAAGCCGACGCAGAGGACCACCAGCGCCGGCCAGCAGCGCTCGAGCGGCAGGGGCAGGTCCTCGTCACGGACGACGTCGCGGTGGGTGGGGCTCACCCGGCACATTGTGCCAGGCGCGGGGGCGACGGGAGGCGAACGGTCGCGCGGGGTTTCCCTGAGGGGCGGCGGTCTGGGCGGGGTTCTCAGGGGTGAACAGGGGAGGCGACGACCCAGGATCAGTGTGAGCAGAACGGTCACGCGGCGAGTCGAACGTGACGGGCGGCCGCGGCGGAATCGGTCGTAGGAACGGCGGTGTCCAGGGCCCTGAAGCCTCACTTTGGCTGGGAGAAACCGCGCCGAAACTTAAGAAAGCTAGGACCTATTGAGAGCTACCTGAGTCATAAGTTGAGAAAAAAGAGGAAAAACCTGCGACTTAGATAAGAGAAACGCCGCAAAAACGTGAAAAACGTGGAATGTGCAGGGAAAAGCGCCGATTTTCGGCCTTCGCTCTAGCGGTTGCAGGCCAAGAAGGCCGTTGTTACCTTGCCACGCGTCACCCCAGGGTGAAAGGGCGATCCCCGCCACTTCGTACGGTTCAAGCAACACCTGTCACACACAAGCATCCAGCCATCTTCTCAAGCACAGCAAGGAGAATTCATGTCCACCCTCGAAAACCAGATCAACGCAAACGCCGCCTTTGAGGGGCCCATCCAGGCCGAGCGAAACGCCACGCTCGCCCCGATCACCGCGACGCCCGCCATCGTCCTGACCGCTGCGAAGGTCGCGGGCTACGTCGCTGGTGCAGGTGCCGTCACGGGCGCGGCGTACGCGGCCTACCGCCACGTCGCCAACTAACCGACTTCACGCAAAGACTGTCCAGGAGCAAAAGAAGCTCCAGTATCACAAAGCTTCTCCAGAATATTCCGTTTCAAAAGTTTCGTGGAGAATCTTAACTGTTCATCGAGACGGAGGAAGTAGAAAACATGTCCAAGCAGTTCAACACCAACATGACCCGCCTCGAAGAGCTGGTCAACGATAGTCTGATCGATCGCAACGAGCTCCACACGCCGATTCTCGCGACCCCCGCCGCCTTCGCCGCTGCTGCTGTCGCGGGCGCCAAGGGTGCCGGCGCCCTCGTGGCGGCCGCCGGTGTCGGTGCCGCGGTCGCTAAGGCGGCCGGGAACTAACAGCAACTAAGGGGAATAAGCGCTCGAGCGGAATTGCGACGATAATGGTAAACATCCTTTCTAAAGCTTCAAACGTGTACGACCGATACCTAAACGCCGACCCGCTAGTTTCGGTGGAGCGTGCGTGCGCGATCACTGAAACTGTGGCATCGGTCGAGTATCTGAGCACCACCGCCAGCAGGAAACACGGAGGCCTAAACGATTGGAAATACCTCAAGTCGCAATTCCCGCCTGGGGTGGCCACCATCTGGAATAAACTTTCAGAAGAACAGGCCGAAACGATCTTCAAGACAATTCAATGCCTGAGGATCGGTCATAACTTGATTCTAGCATCGCCGATCAAGAACAATAAGATCAGAGCTTGGTGCAATGTCTTTGAAGCAGGTACACACCTGTTCCTTCAGCCCAAACTTCTATATGGAACTGACGGCTCGGACCAGCTGTCGTTCCTAGGCAACGCGGCAGCCGCACTAGGACGAGTCGGAGGAAGTGAGACCACCCGAAAAGCCGCGAGCGACTTCTTGGCTCTACAGGTGATCCTGAGCTACATCGTCGCAGGACTCGCAAAGATGCCTGGAAGCAGATGGGCGAACGGCGATGCGCTCGAAAAAATCATGGGTACCCAGACGTACGGCGACAACAAGCTGTACGGCCTGCTCAGGAAATATCCCAAGCTAGGAAAATCCATCACCAGATCAACGGTGATCATCGAAAGCGCAATGCCTCTGGGGCTGGCGACGAAGGGGAGCACGAAGTTGACGTTGCTTCTATTCGGAATGTTCCACTTGGCTAACGCGAAGTTCATGGGATTGGGCCGCTTCGTGCTGCCGTTCATCTCGACGTATCCTGCAATCTGGTCTCTGCGGACACGACGATGAATTCGCGTAAAACATTGGCCATTGAAGAAAAATACGAAGGCGGACGTTTATGAGAAGTGTCACGGAACCAAAGGTCCTTAAAGCTGCAACAACACTCCTTCTTGGGTGCACGGCATTGGGCACGGGATACGCGGCATTCCAAAACAGCCGCCATGCTCGACCGTATAACGGTTACGAGGTCATCGAAACCAGATCGTCGACCGGAAATATCATCCACGACGCGTACCATCCCGCCAAGAGCGCCGGAAGTCCGCTATTTGTCATCATTCCCGGCCTTTCTTCGTCCGTATCGTCGGTAGCTGGCCTGGGAGACGCCTTGGCGAGTCTAGGCGGCGCGGTGCTGCTGCATAACCGGGCGGGCTACGGAGGATCTCAGGTCTTCAACGAAAAGCCGTTCCACATGGGAGAATGTGTCGAGGACCTCAACGCAGTCATCCGTGACATTCGCGAAAGCCACGATACTTCCTGGAGCGGAATTTGTCTCGTGGGGCATTCATACGGAGGCTTCGTCGCCCATGAATTCGCGAGGCAGAACGAGAGCCTAGTCCACAGCGTCGGCTACATCGATCCTCTGCATCCGAAGGAACTCGTGGACTCTGAAGCGCAAAAGCAGGGCAGTGACGCGGTAGCCCTTGCGCTACGCACTATCCCCCCGTTCATCCGGTTCGGTGTAGCTGCTCTCTACCGTAAGCAGGCAATTGAGTATGCCAGGGAATACAAATATTTCTCCCGGATCAGGGCTGATCTGTTCAGCTCCGACGTGTGGACCGCTTCAAAGCGTGAATGGTCCAGCATCCACCCGTTCCTTCTCGAAGGTCATGCCTTGGAGCCCCTACGCGACGGAATCCGTACCAAGCTGTTTGCCGCGCAGGAAACGGTGGACGCCGAATCGTCGCAGGACAATCTCTACCATGAATACAGCAACGATGTCGTCGTGGTGAAAGAAAGTAACCATCAAACGATCCTCACCGGCCGTAAGGCCGCAAAAGAAATCTCTGAAGGACTTTGGGAGCTGGCAACACGATGAAATCCTATTGGAGACGAGCTTTCGATCATCTCGTCGTAGGGACGTTCGGTGCGTGGCTGGTTGCGACGGTACTGAGCCAGCACCCGGATTCGGCGCTCGATCGCGTCCGTCGATGGGACGACGGCGTGGGGAATACGGTCATCCCGAACTGGAGATTCTTCGCGCCGAATCCGGCTGTCGAGGACGTACGCATTATGTATCGATTCGCTAACAAGGAGCGAACAGAGCATAGTGCTTGGAAAGAATTGCAAACGATATCTCCGCGTTCGATTGCGCAAGTACTTTGGTTTCCGGGGCGCCGTGAAGAAAAGGCCGTGTTCGACGCTCACCAGACGATCATGGTCGGTATGGGTACACTAGCGAGCGGAAAAGATGTCGGTGGCCGACTCGAAAAAGCGGTGAACGATTCGATCACTCTTCTCAACGAGTTCGTCTTGCGGAAAGCCGAAGTCCCGACGACGGCTGACTGCCTTCAGGTTATGCTTGTTCGTTTCGCAGGCAACGACCCTGAGGCAAGGCCAATCTGCGATGCCGTGCTCGATTACTTCGAGATTGAAGATGAGGCCGAATACATTTTAAAGGTTAAGGCGTGAGTAGATTGAACAAGCTAAACCAGGATCCATTTTACTGTAATACGACGATGGTCAAGTTGTATGACGAACTAATGGAGACCGTCGACCCCGATGTGGATCATGTGGGATGGCTGCGCGGAGCCGTCGGCTCCGACTGGCCGCGAGAGATATTGGATTACGGTGCTGGCTCCGGCCGGGTTTTGAAGAAGCTGAGGCGGTCCGGCTGTACATCCACTTTCCACGCGGTCGAGCCTGATGAGAGCTTTGCGAAGCTATTATCCGACGACTCTGAAATCGCCCCGGTCCACGTGGAAAACAATCTTTCGGCGATTGACGCTACAAACATCGGCCTCGTGTTTTGTACCTATGGGTCGCTGCAATACGTATCGGGAATCGAGGCGATTGTCGAAGAGTTGACTGATATACACCGAATCGTCGAGTCCGGTAGCGGCGTTTGCGCGCTCGAGTTGTTTTCGAGCGAGGCTTACGACGAAATCGAAGAGCCCATGACCGTGCCGATCTATCTGGCTGACAAGATGTGGCAAATGACGCTAAACGTCGAACACTTCGACGATGGCCTCATGACTTCAACGACGGAACTGCGGGACGGCGAGGAATTCGCGGTGATGAGGGAGACGGTTCTTCCGGTCTCTGTTGAAACGACTCGCGATTTGTTCGCCGAGGCGAATTTCCAAAATATCTCAGTCAAGCGTCATGGTGCATACAATCGGTGCGTTGCATCATAAGCGATCAGGCTTTCTAGGCCCGTCCACGGCTAGCCGTCGCGTCGGGCGGTGGATACGTGATCCACGCTTTGACAGTCAGGTTAAGGTAAAAGGGGTAATATTTTGAAACAAGTTTGGAATTTGGGCATCGAGGGCCGAAGGGGCCTTTTCGCAATACTGCTGCTGTTCGCTGCCGTCGCCGGCGTAGTCACTGCAACGCAGCCGTTCCTCACCGGCAAGGTGCTGGATGTAGTCGCGAGCAACGACCCCTCTCGAACGCGGACGGTGATCGTTCTACTTGTATGCGTCTTTTTGGCTGACGTGTTTCTTCAAGTCGTTTGTACCTTCCTGAAGGCGCAGCTGGGGGGATCGTTCGCGCAGAATCTGAGGCGCGAAAGTTTGAAAAAATTCGGTTCGAGCCAGATTCTGGGCAAAGGTGCGCTGGAGGGTGCGGACGTTCAGAACCGTACGCTCGCGGATACGGCCTTGGTTGCGGCGCCTTCCATCAACATCCTGCCTGACGCTATTCGGAGCCTGGTGCTGGTCCTCGGTTGTGTGGTCGGTATGGTGGTGCTCTTGCCGGGTACCTTCTTCATTTTGCTTGGAGCCATCGCCGTTTGCGCGGCGTGCGCGTTCCTCGTGGGCAAATGGATCAAGGCTACGACCTACGATGTGCGCAAGACGTCGTCAGCCTACGCAGAGACGATCCTCAACTTCATCACCGGCATCAAGGTCCTGAAATCCCGGAACCTGGTGGGCTGGGCGCTCGGTCGGTGTGAATCCGATTCGGAGAAATTGCGCAAGTCGGGCATTAAGGCGGATATCGCCAACGGGATGCTGATGCCAACCTTGAACATCGGTACTCAGTTGGCTTTGGTGCTGTCGATTGCCCTCGTGACTACCGCGATGTTTACCGGTAAGGCTAGTGCCGGTGAAGGCACTGCATTTCTGATGTTCCTGCTCTACGCCATTTCTCCCTTGGTGGAACTGGGGCTGGCCATCGCTAGTTGGAACGCTGCCCAGGCCTCGAGCGGGCGCCTGCAGGAGCTGTGGTCTGTGCAGCAGGAAACTTCCGGGAACGTAGTTCTTGAAGCCGAGGGAGAAGCAAGCCTGGAACTCCGTGATCTGAATTATCGGTTCCCTGAGGCGGAGGGCTACCTTTTTGAAGACTTCAACCTGAAACTTGATCACCCCGGCCTGTATCTGCTGCGCGGCCCGAATGGATCGGGTAAATCGACCCTTCTGGAGATCGCCAACGGTCTGCTTCCCTCCTCGGAGATGGTCTTCGTCGACGGAACGGACAGCGAGGAAATCGACAAGAGCTCCTTGCGCACGAACGTCCTCCTTGTCGACCAATACCGCGAACCTATTAAGGGCACCCTGCGGGACAACATCGGGGCCGGACTTCGAATCTCGGATGAGGAGCGCCTGGAGGCTTTGCGCAAGTCCGGCTTCGCGAATCACTTTTCCGACCTCGATATGCGTGTCGGCGGGGCCGGCGTCCAACTGTCCGGTGGACAGAGATCGCTGTTGGCCTTGGCCGACGCGTTCGCACGGAATCCGAAAATCCTTTTACTCGACGAGGTGATGGCGGGCGTCGACCGGTCTACCGCTGAGGACGTGCGAGACGCGATCGAGGATTTTGCCGCGGACCACATCGTCGTGGCCGTCGCGCACGACGATTCGTTGGATAGGGTGGCTGCGCGATCGATCAGCATGGAAGAATGCAGCCGATAACCGCATGAATCTAAAGGTGTAGGAGGAATCGAAGTGATCGAATTCCAGTCTGTTTGCAAGAATTTCGGCGAGCGCAGGGTGCTGAACGACCTGAGTTTCCGGGTCGATGCCGGTGAAATCGTCTGCCTACTGGCAGCTAACGGCGGCGGGAAAACTACTGCGATGCGGATAGCTATGGGTTTGATAAGTTCAGTCAACGGGAGAGTGATCCTCGGGGAGAAGACCTCTACTCTCGGTCGAGTGCGTGGCATCGGCTACATGCCCGAGGAGCGTGGTCTCTTCGACGAGGAGAAGGTGCGCCCTCAACTCGAGTATTTGGCGGAATTGCACAAGGTTCCGCGCGGGGATATCAGCGAAAGAGTCTCGGCTACGCTGGAGCTTTTAGGCGCCACCGAGTACGCGGAGACGAAAGTCAAAAACCTGTCGCTCGGGAACAAGCAGCGCGTCCAGCTGGCCGCAGCAATCGTCCACGACCCCGACATCCTGATTCTGGACGAGCCGTTTTCCGGTCTCGACCCGATAGGCGTCGACGGGCTGTTGAAGATTTTTGCCATGTTCGCGCAGCGAAAGAAGACGGTGCTCTTTAGCTCACATCAGCTTGACGTGGTTGATCGCGTAGCGGACAAAATCGTTCTGATGCAGCTAGGCGCGATAACTTTCGAGGGCAACGCGGATGAACTTCGAGGCCTTTCTAATTCCAATCGGATTAAGTTGATCGTTGAATTTGAGAACGGTCGAAGCTTTTCGGATGTTGATTTCTCTCGCTGTGCCGGCGTAACCGACGTCGAGATCGTCGGAAACCAGGTGGAGATGAAAACGTCGGTTGCGAGCCTTCCTCTGAAGACCATCCTGGAGTCCGGGCTTCTCGCGTCTGAGATTGTTGATATCGCCAGGGAGAAGGGCTCCCTGTCGAGTTCAGTGGCCGAGATATTCAGCTCGTCCGACAGACGGACAGGCGATTAGATCCTGGAGAAGCATGCAGCGGCTCCGCCCAGAATATTAGATTGAGTTTCGCTGTCGAGAAGGAGTAGTTGACGGTGGGTTTAAATATAGATGGTCAGTCGATCCGTACGGTCGCGTTACGAGAAGCTCGTCTCGCGTTGGCCAGTCCCGCGGTACTGTCGGTACTGGCGTTGATCATTGTCGGCATGATCGGGTTGGTAATTTTCACTGAACGGAAGGTGGGATCGGTCGATAGTGGTGACGCTGCTGATTTGTTTTTGAGTTGTTTTATTTTGGTCGCGACTTCGATCGTGATCATGATGAACACGACCCTCGTCGGTGCCTCGATTTGTGACGAGAAGGATAAGCGGGTAACCGAGATTCTTCTCTCGGCCGTGAATCCGGCAGAACTGTTCCTGGGTAAAGTTCTTGGTGCGGGCTTTGTCGGTATTATTCAAGTCGCCGTCGCGTGGTTGGCGGTGGTGGTTTCACTGGGCGCTTCAGGCCTGGTTGATTTTGCGGACATGAACTGGTCGATAGCGGCTATCCTTCTGCTGTCGATGGGCGTCGCATATTTCGCTTTCACGGGACTTTTCGCCTTCGTAGGCGCGATGGTGTCTAAGAACGACCAGTACACCGCGGCCCAGCTTCCTGTGTTGATTGTCCTCTTCGGGGCTATGGCGGTTCCGTTTGCTCCGATGCTGGGATGGGGATCCTTTGGCGAAGGGTGGGTTCAGAATATTTCCTGGATTCCTCCCCTTTCGATGGCTGGCGGGCCTATGGAGTACTTTTTCGGTGATGGCCGGGTCTGGCTGTTGGTGGTGTCACTCTTGGGGCTGTTCGCGTTCGCCTGTGTGACGCTTAAGGTGGCCGAGGTTCAATATCGGCGGCGGGTGTTGACCTAGTAGCGTCTTTTTGGGGGATTTTTCGCCGGAAACGGGCTTGGTCTCCGAGGGGTACGCCGCCGTCGTCCTCGCAACGGGCCGGGGTCGGATGACTGTGTTCCCCCCCGTGCCGTTCCCCTGAAGAGGCACGATCGCTGCAGGGCAAGCTTTTGTGTCGGCGATTTGTGTACCCCCGTGTGGGGGTGTTCTCTAAATTGCCGTGAAGGTCGGTAAGCCCGATGTTATTCTTCAGTGGCCCTCAATCATCACTTCTGCCGTAGCGATCGGTTTCATCTTTTAGAAAGGATCTTTATCTTGTCTCCTTACTTCAACGCGTGTCTTACTTTCATGGTGGTCCTCATGATCGCCGGTGTGGGTCTCGATGCATTCGATTCGACGAAGGGTATCGTTGGCGTCGTGATCGGCTCTCTCGGTGCCGCGGTTCTGGTTTATTTTCTTTCGAAGAAGGCTTAGGCGAGCACCGCTGGCTTCTCGCGGAGTGCTTTAATTTCTATCCGTAGGCGCGCTCCTCGTTTTGGCGCACGCCGATGGGGCTTTACTTATCGGCGGCCTAGGGCTACCTCGTTCCCGCGTATTTGGGCGGTTCCGGTTAGCTCCTTTGTCTTGTGGAGGGGTAACGGTGTTCGACTCCGGCGGGCCCGCATGATTTTGAGACGCGTCGTGCGGACGGGAAACAGGCCCTCGAGGTTTTGTCAGGTTTGTCGAGAGGTGAGGGTCGTCGAGCCGCGTCACAATTGATTGGTCGGTCTATATCTGCGAGTGGGTGTGTTTTAAGTGACGAGCTCTGCGGTCGTGGTCGGTTCGGGTCCCAACGGGCTCGCTGCCGCGGTGGCCCTCGCCGATGCGGGTGTGCGGGTAACCCTGTTGGAGTCTGCCGAGTCGGTCGGTGGCGGTCTCCGGAGCGGGGACTTCCTCGTCGACGGGGTGACTCACGATATCTGCTCCGCCGCTCATCCGATGTTGCAGGCGAGCCCTTTTTTCCACCGTTATCGCGACCGGCTATCGGGCCTGGGGCTCAGCTTCGCTTCTCCCGACTACGACATGGTCCATGTTCTCGACGACGCAAGATCGGCGACGCTCTTTTCGGATCTCGATCAGATGCACCGGGGGATTCCTGACAGGGGAGACGCAGAGAGATGGCGTAGCGGCTGCGAGCGACTTTCGGCGAACGCGGACGCTGTCGCCGGGGATTTTCTGCGGCCCGTTTTCGGCGTGCCGTCTTCTCCCCGTTCATTCGCGGAATTCGGCCTAAAGGCGGCCCTGCCAGCGTCGTGGACCTGGCGTAGGTACAGCTCCGACGAAGCTCGCGCGTTGTTCGCCGGCATTGCGGCCCACGCGTTCACGCCGCTGTCCTGGCCCGGTTCCTCGGCTCCGGGCTTTCTGATCGCGGTGGTCGGACATCGGTACGGTTGGCCCGTTGCGGTCGGCGGCTCACAATCGATCGCCGATGCCATGCTGCGGTTGTTCTTGAGTTTGGGCGGGGAGTTTGTCCCAGGAACTCTCGTTGAGTCTTACGAGGAGATCCAGGACGCGGACGTCGTCATGCTGGACACCTCGGTGGAAGCCGCGAGGAAGATTCTGGGCCCGCGCCTCCCTTCGCGCGTCGAGCGGGCGTGGTCGCGTTTCAGGCGAGGTCCTGGTGTCGCGAAGGTCGACTACGTGATCGACGGTGATGTGCCGTGGATCAGTGAACCTGCGCGATCCGCCGGTACCGTTCACCTGGGGGGTAGAGCTGAAGAGGTTGCGGCAGCTGAATCGGAGTGTTGGAAGGGGAGGCTGCCGGACAGCCCCTTCACCCTCGTGGGCCAGCAGTATTTGGCGGACCCGTCTCGGTCGTACGTGGGGGGCGGACGGCGTCTGAACCCGTTGTGGTCGTATTCCCATGTGCCGGCAGGCTGGGGCGGCGATGAGAAGGCTTGTTTTGAGCTGGTGACAAGCCAAATCGAGCGGTATGCCCCGGGTTTCAGGGATACCATCGTGGAGTTTAAAGCGAGCCCTCCTTCGAGGGTCGAGGAGTACAACCCGAATAATATCGGCGGGGACATATCCGGCGGTGCCAACGACCTGGTTCAGTTGATAAAGCGCCCCAGGGTTTCCTCGGATCCCTATTTCACCGGGGTACCGGGCGTGTTCTTGTGCTCTTCTTCTACGGCCCCGGGGGCCGGCGTGCACTTCATGTGTGGCGCAAATGCCGCCCGCGGTGCGTTGAAGCATCTGCATCTGGCCTGACAGGAGCGTTCCGTTCGTGATCCGGGCGGTCTAGGGCAGCGACGTCTCTTGGTCGTGTCGCCGACGCGCGGGTGTGAGGTCGTGTCGCAGCGTCGAGGTGCGGTGTCGCGGAGGTGGGTTTGCGCCTCGAGCTCCGAACGCGTCGGTATTTCAGGCCCGCTCGGCGGTGTAGCCGGCCTCCTCGACGGCGGCGAGTACGTCGGCGTCGGCGACCTCGGTGTCGGCGGTAACGGTCAGGTGGCCGTCGGTGCGCGAGACGTCCACGGCGGTCACGCCGGTGAGCTCGCCGACCTCCTCGCGCACGGCGTTCTCGCAGTGCTCGCAGGTCATGCCGGTGACGGTGTAGTTCTGGGTGGCCATGGGGATCCTTTCCGGGTGAGGGGCCGATTACTTTCTCCACCTGTGGACTATACCCCCTGGGGGTATGTCTCGCCACGGGGAGGGGCGCACCGAGGGGCGCGGCGCGACGTCGGCAATTGAAAGGGCGTCAGCCCTGCATGGGCCAGGAGGTGGTCACCCCGGAGGCGTCGCGCCCGCGGGACTCGAGGTAGGTGCGGAACTCGGTCTGGATCTCGTGGTAGCCCACGGCCTGGAACTCCATGAGCTCCTCGGCGTCCATCTCGACCAGGTCGGGCCAGATACGCACCTGCTTCCAGGCGATGCGCGCGGCGGCCAGCGCGTCCGAGGTCGCCTCGTGGGCGTTGTCGATGCGCACCCCGTAGTGCTCGCACAGGTCGGAGAGCCGACGGCGGCCCTTGCGGTAGCGGTCCTTGATCTTGTCGATGACGAACGGGTCGTAGACCGTGCCGGTGACCGTGAAGTCCCCGGTCAGGTGGCGCAGCACCGTCAGGTCGTAGGTGGCGTTGTAGACGATGAGGTTCAGCCCGTCGCGCCAGCCGTCCTGGATCGTCTCGACGGTCTCGGCGAGCACCTCGTCGTGGGGACGGCCGTGCTCGCGGGCGTACTCGGTGGTGATGCCGTGGACCTTCTGCGCGCCCTCGGGGATCTCGACGCCGGGGTCGGCGAGGATCTCGCTGGGGTGGGCGCCGGAGGAGTCGATGCGCACCATGGCGGAGGTGACAATGCGCGCCTCGTGGGGGTTCGCCGAGGTGGTCTCCAGGTCGAAGGAGAGCATGGCCGCCGGGTCGAAGTTCGTCATGTCGCCCACCCTAGCGGGCGGGTGCGACAGAGCCCGCGGCGCGGCGCAGGGCACGCGTCGGGCGGCGCGGCCCGGTGTGCCCGCGCGGCTAGACTCGGTGCCCGTGACTGAGACAGACACCGACATCCGCGCGACCTGGCAGCGGCTCGCCGACGAGGTGCGCCGGCACCGCGAGCTCTACTACAACGAGCAACCGGAGATCCCGGACGCCGACTTCGACGCGCTGTTCCGCCGCCTGCAGGAGCTCGAGGCCGACCACCCCGAGCTCGCCGTGCCGGACAGTCCGACCATGCAGGTCGGCGCGCCGACGCCCACCGACGGCACCTTCGCCGACGTCGAGCACCCCGAGCAGATGTACTCGCTGGACAACGTCTTCTCCGCCGAGGAGCTCGACGACTGGCTCACCCGCACCCCGGCGGAGACCTACCTGACCGAGTTGAAGATCGACGGGCTGTCGATCGACGTGATCTACCGCGACGGCGTGCTCGAGCGCGCCGCCACCCGCGGCGACGGCCGCGTCGGCGAGGAGATCACCGCCAACGCCCGCGTGATCGAGGACATCCCGCACGAGCTGGCCGCCACCGGGGAGTTCCCGGTGCCGGCGATGGTGGAGATCCGCGGCGAGGTCTTCATCGCCGTCGAGGACTTCGCCGAGATCAACGCCGAGCGTGTCGCCCGGGAGAAGAAGCCCTTCGCCAACCCGCGTAACGCGGCGGCCGGCTCGCTGCGCCAGAAGAACCCGGAGGAGGTGCGCAAGCGCCGCTTGCGCATGATCTGCCACGGCATCGGCGCGCGCGAGGGCTTCGCGCCTGAGTCCCAGCACGAGGCCTACCGGGCGCTCGAGGCCTGGGGGCTGCCCGTCTCGCCGTACACGCGCCCCGTGCACTCGCACGAGGAGGTCCAGGAGCGGGTGGCCTACTGGGCCGACCACCGCCACGACGCCCTGCACGAGATGGACGGCCTGGTGGTCAAGGTCGACTCCTTGGCTGAGCAGCGCTCCTACGGGGCGACCAGCCGCGCGCCGCGATGGGCGATCGCCTACAAGTACCCGCCCGAGGAGGTCACCACCGAGCTGCTCGACGTCCGCGTCGGCGTGGGCCGCACCGGGCGGGTGACCCCCTTCGCCGTGATGAAACCGGTCAAGGTCGCCGGCTCCACGGTCGCGATGGCCACCCTGCACAACCAGACCGAGGTGCGCCGCAAGGGCGTGCTCATCGGCGACACCGTGGTCATCCGCAAGGCCGGCGAGGTCATCCCCGAGGTCCTCGGGCCCGTCGCCGACCGCCGCGACGGCACCGAGCGCGCCTTCGTCTTCCCCACGCTGTGCCCGGCCTGCGGCACGCGCCTGGCCCCGCAGAAGGAGGACGACGCCGACTGGCGCTGCCCGAACACCAGGCACTGCCCGGCGCAGCTCTCCGCGCGCCTGGAGTACCTGGCTGGACGCGGCGCCTTCGACATCGAGGCGCTCGGCGAGCGCGGCGCCCAGGACCTGATCCGCAACGCCGTGATCGCCGACGAGTCCGAGCTCTTCGACCTCGACGAGGAGGCCCTGAAGCGCTCGCAGGTCTACACGAAGAACGACGGCTCGGTGAACGCGCAGGGCGAGAAGCTGCTGAGGAACCTCGCGACCGCGCGCGGGACCGACCTGTGGCGCGTCATCGTCGCGCTGTCCATCCGCCACGTCGGCCCCACCGCCGCGCGCGCCCTGGCTTCGCGCCTGCACTCGCTGACGGCGATTGACGACGCCGCGGTGGAGGCGTTGGCGCAGATCGACGGCGTGGGCGGGGTGATCGCCCAGAGCGTGAAGGACTGGTTCGCCGTCGACTGGCACCGCCGCATCGTCGAGGCGTGGGCCGCGGCCGGGGTCACCGTCGAGGAGGAGCCAGCCGAGACCGCCGAGCAGACCCTCGAGGGCCTGACCGTGGTGGTCACCGGCACCCTGGAGAACTACTCCCGCGACTCCGCCAAGGAGGCCATCATCTCCCGCGGCGGCAAGGCGGCGGGCTCGGTGTCGAAGAAGACCGACTTCGTCGTCGCCGGGCCCGGTGCGGGCTCGAAGGAGACCAAGGCGCGCGAACTGGGCGTGCCGGTCCTCGACGAGGCCGGCTTCGAGAGGCTGCTCGCCGGCGGCGCCGAGGCCGTGGCCGGGGCCGGGGAGGCCGTGGCGGAGGACGCCGAGGCCGGGAGCGAGTAGCCGGGCCGCCTAGTCGGCGGCCGAGAGGATCGCGCCGCAGACCTTGGCCAGGTGGCCGAGCTGGCTGACCTCGCCGGCCAGGTAGTCGGGGCCTGCGGTGCGCGCGACCACGACCACGAAGTCGGTGCCCGGCAGGGGAGCTGCCGCCAGCACGGAGTCGAGCAGTGACCAGGTCTCCGGGATCCAGTCCTCGGTGTCGGGGTTGAGGATGCGCGGCGCGCTGACCGGGATCGACTCGTGTGCCCGCCCGTCGTCGGCGGGCGCCGCCTGCGAGGCGGCCACCCGGGTCACCGGCGCGCTCGCGCGCAGCACCAGCGCCCAGGTCGAGCTCATCGAGCGCGGCAGCACGCCCACGAGCACCTCGAGGGCGCGCCGCGGATTGTCGGCGTGCTCGGCGACCTCGGAAAGCATCACGATCTGCCCGCGGCGGTCCACCCGGCCCGCGAACGGACGGATCGAGTCGACCAGCACCCCCTCGGCGTCCTGCGCGGCGGAGACGATGACGTCGGCCATCACGTCCTTGGGGACCGTCACCACGATGTCGTCCATGACGGTGCCGTCGGGAAGCGTCTCGACGACGTCCACCGAGTTGATGTTGGCGCCGGAGCGGCCGAGCGAGCGGGCGAGCTCGCCGAGGCTGCCGGGCTCGTCGGGGAGGAGCACGCGGATCAGGTAGGACATGGGGTCGACCTTTCGGTCTGTCCCGGGCGCGGGCGCGCCGGGACGCACAGATAAGAGGAATCGTTCGGCCCCCGATCATAACGGAGCGCCCGGCGCCCCGGCGGGATTTGTCCACGGCCTGTCCCGGCACCGGCGGCGGGGTGCATTAGGATGGCCAGGGTCAGAAAGGGACCGGCGCGGCCGGTCAGTCGAGCGAAGGATGGGATTGCACGTGCCTGACATTTCCCGCGAGGAGGTCGCCCACCTGGCGAAGCTCTCGCAGCTGGCGCTGAGTGACGAGGAGATCGAGCACTTCGCCACCCAGATCGACCAGATCGTCGAGACCGTCTCCAAGGTGCGCCAGGTCGACACCGAGGGCGTGGAGCCGATGAGCCACCCCCAGTCGATCACCACCGCGATGCGCCCCGACGAGGTCAAGCCCTCGTTGACGGCCGAGCAGGCCGTCGACCAGGCGCCCAACGCCGAGGACGAGCAGTTCGTCGTCCCGCAGATCCTGGGGGAGGAGTAGTCAGATGAGCGAAGCGACCAACCTGACCGCCATGACCGCCGCCGAGCTGGCGGAGAAGATCCACAACCGCGAGGTCTCCTCGCGTGAGGTCACCCAGGCCCACCTCGACCGCATCGCCGAGGTCGACGGGGACATCCACGCCTTCCTGCACGTCGGCTCCGAGGCCGCCCTGGCCGCCGCCGACGCGGTGGACAAGGCCCTGGACGCCGGCCAGAAGCCGGCCTCCCCGCTGGCCGGTGTGCCGCTGGCCCTCAAGGACAACCTGGTGACCACGGACGCGCCGACCACGGCCGGCTCGAAGATGCTCGACGGCTACCTGAGCCCCTACGACGCCACCGTGACCGCGCGCCTGCGCGCCGCGGGCATCCCGATCCTGGGCAAGACCAACATGGACGAGTTCGCCATGGGCTCGTCGACGGAGAACTCGGCCTACGGCCCGACGAAGAACCCGCAGGACACCACCCGTACCCCGGGCGGCTCCGGCGGCGGCACCGCGGCGGCCCTGGCCGCCAACGAGGCTCCGATCGGCATCGGCTCGGACACCGGCGGCTCGGTGCGCCAGCCGGCGGCCCTGACCGAGACCGTGGGCGTCAAGCCCACCTACGGCCAGGTCTCCCGCTACGGCCTGATCGCCTGCGCCTCCTCGCTGGACCAGGTCGGCCCGGCCGCGCGCTCGGTGCTCGACGCCGCGCTGCTGCACGAGGTCATCGCCGGCCACGACCCGATGGACGCCACCAGCGTCGACCGTGCGGTCCCGGACGTCGTCGCCGCGGCCCACCAGGGCGCGAACGGCGACCTGAAGGGCGTCAAGGTCGGTGTGGTCGCCCAGCTCAACGGCGGCGAGGGCTTCCAGCCCGGCGTGGTGGAGAGCTACCGCGCCGCGCTCAAGCAGCTCGAGGGCCAGGGCGCCGAGCTCATCGAGGTCGACTGCCCGCGCTTCGCGGACGCGCTCAACGCCTACTACCTGATCATGCCGTGCGAGGTCTCCTCGAACCTGGCGCGCTTCGACGGCATGCGCTACGGCCACCGCGGCGGCGACGACGGGCGCCACTCGGCGGCCGAGGTCATGGCCATCTCGCGTGCCGAGGGCTTCGGCCCCGAGGTCAAGCGCCGCATCATGCTGGGCACCTACGCGCTGTCGGTGGGCTACTACGACGCCTACTACCTGCAGGCCCAGCGCGTGCGCACCCTGGTCGCCCGGGACTTCGCCCGCGCCTACGGGCAGGTCGACGTCCTGGCCACCCCGACCACCCCGACCACCGCCTTCAAGCTGGGCGAGAAGGTCGAGGACCCGCTGGAGATGTACGCCTTCGACCTGTGCACCCTGCCGCTGAACCTCGCCGGCCAGGCGGGCATGTCGCTGCCGGGCGACCGTGCCTCCGACACCGGCCTGCCGGTCGGCCTGCAGCTGATGACCCCGGCCTTCGCCGACGACCGCCTCTACCGCGTCGGCGCCGCCTTCGAGGCCGGCCGCAAGTAAGAGATTGCCGACGTCGCGCGTGACCCCGGGGAGCACACCCCGGGGTCGTCGCGTACCCGGCGTGTGTGCGGCGCGTCCGGCGGCCGGCCGGGCCCCACGGGCGCTTTCTAATTTGTGAGGGTAGGGTGGCCTTCCAATCGAAAGGAGGCTCCCGTGAGCGAGACCCAGTCCCAGGCGAGGGCCCAGGCGCCGCGGCCGGGCGGTGCCGGCCGGAGAAGGAAGAGCAGGCGCGCGACACCGGCGACGGTGACCGGGCGCGAGCGCCTCTCGCCGGAGATGATCCGGCTGAGCTGCGCACCTACACGCTGCGCAAGATCGACACCGACAACGGTGCCTTCGACATCGACTTCGTCGTCCACGGCGCGGACGGGGTGGCCGGGCCCTGGGCCGAGCGCGCCGAGATCGGTGAGGTCATCCCCTTCGCAGGCCCCGGAGGGACCTGGGCGCCGCGCCCCGGCGCGGCGCGTCATGTCTTCGTCGGGGACGAATCCGCACTGCCGGCGGTGGCGGCGGGCGTCGGAAATCTCTCCGACGAAGACGTGGCGGATGTCTTCCTGGAGGTCTCCGGTGAAGACACCCACGTTGCCCTGCCGGTGAGAGAATCTGTGCGCGTGCACTGGGTGCACCGCGGCGACGCCACGCCCGGCACCCGCCTGGTCGAGGCCGTGCGCGCCGCCGGCGCCGACGCGGGCGAGGACTGCGAGTGGTTCGTGCACGGGGTCGCCGAAATGGTGCGTGAAATGCGCAGATTCCTCTTCGTCGACGCCGGCGTGCCGCGCGGGCGGGTGAGCATTTCCGGCTACTGGCGCCTCGGCATGGTCGAGGACGAGTGGCAGGCCTCCAAGCGCGAGTTCACCGCCGCGGCCGAGGCCGCCGAGGCGGCGGGCGTGCCGGGCAACCGTTAGACTGTGAGCCATGCGTATTGCCACTCTCACCTCCGGCGGTGACTGCCCCGGACTCAACGCCGTCATCCGCGGAATCGTGCGTACGGCCAACTCCGAGTTCGGGTCCACGGTCGTCGGCTACGAGGACGGCTGGGTCGGCCTGCTCGAGGACCGGCGCGTCCAGCTCTACGACGACGAGTTCATCGACCGCCTCCTGCTGCGTGGGGGCACCATCCTGGGCACCGGCCGTCTGCACCCGGACAAGTTCAAGGCCGGCATCGACCAGATCAAGGCGAACCTCGCGGACGCCGGCATCGACGCGCTGATCCCGATCGGCGGCGAGGGCACGCTCAAGGGCGCGCAGTGGCTCGCCCAGAACGGTATCCCCGTCGTCGGCGTGCCGAAGACGATCGACAACGACGTCAACGGCACCGACTTCACCTTCGGCTTCGACACCGCCGTGGCCGTGGCCACCGACGCCGTCGACCGCCTGCACACCACGGCCGAGTCGCACAACCGCGTGATGATCGTCGAGGTCATGGGCCGTCACGTCGGCTGGATCGCGCTGCACGCCGGCATGGCCGGCGGCGCGCACTACACGATCATCCCCGAGGTGCCCTTCGACATCGCGGACGTGTGCAAGGCCATGGAGCGTCGCTTCCAGCTCGGCGAGAAGTACGGCATCATCGTCGTGGCCGAGGGCGCGCTGCCCGCCGAGGGCACCATGGAGCTGCGCGAGGGCGAGATCGACCAGTTCGGCCACAAGACCTTCACAGGCATCGGCCAGCAGGTCGCCGACGAGATCCACAAGCGCCTCGGCCACGACGTGCGCACCACCGTGCTGGGCCACATCCAGCGCGGCGGCACCCCGACCGCCTTCGACCGCGTGCTGGCGACCCGCTACGGCGTCGGCGCGGTTCGTGCGGTCGAGGCCGGGCAGTTCGGCAAAACCGTCGCTCTGCACGGCGAGAACATCGAGCTGGTCGACCTCGAGGAGGCCGTCGGCCACCTGAAGAAGGTGCCCGAGGAGCGCTACCGCACCGCCCAGGCGATGTTCGGCTGAGTGGCTGAGCTGATTGGCTGATCCGGATCAGCGGCCGGCGGAGCAGGACCCGAAGACGCCGGAAGAAGGGGCCTCGGGTAGAGGTGACTCAGGGCGTGCCCGCTCGCGCAGGCGTGGCCGCGGCCGCCGGGGGAGACGCGGTCGTGGGCGCGGCCGGGCTTCGGTGACTCCGGAGAACGGGGGTCGCGGGTGGCCCGGGGCGCGGAAGTCGGATTCGCGCACGTCTGATCCGCAGCGCTCCGGGCGTCGGAAGCCCGAGCGGGCCCGGGGATCCGGGGATAAGCCCCAGGCCGGCGAGCTGCACGGCGGCTCGCGCGGGCGCGGGGGAGTCAAGAGACGCACCCCCGTGCCGGAGGCCACCAGCGGCGTGCCCGAGGAGGCCCTGCCCGTCGCGCTCACCGGAGGGCCCGCCGAGGGCCCGGAGGGCACCGTCTACTCCGTCTCTGCCGGCTTTGCGGTGGGCCGTAACCGCCGCGGCAAGGTCGAGATGCGCTTTAGCGCCGTCACGCTGATCGACGGCGACGAGTGGTGGTGGTCCACCCGGCGCGTGTGCGACCCCTCGCCCTACCGCTTCCGGCGCGGGCGCCGGCTCAACGTGCTGCGCATCGACGAGTGGCGCAGTTCGCGCAAGCGCCGCCGCGACGGCGAGCCGATCTGGGCGAGCCTGACGTCGATCCTGGCCGAGTGGACCCGGGCGTGCGACCAGCTGCGCGCCATGGGGCTGCGCGTCCACCAGATCGTGGGCAACCTGCTCTACGGCTACACCATCGCCACCCCGGGCGCACTCGAGCGCGGCCGGGCCGCCGCACCGGCCCTCGCGCTGGCGGTTGCCCGCATGCCCGAGCAGGACCGGAGCCTGAGCGCCCTGAGCGGAGGGCGACGCCCGCGCGGGGCGGCCGGCAAGGTCACCTACGACGAGTGGGGCTACCCCGTGGGCGTGACCGGCCTGGAGGAGCGCTACGAGGGCCGCGTGGTCGCCGCCGTGGACGCATCGCTGCTCGACGAGGGCAGCCCGCAGGCCATCTTCGGCGCGGTGGTCAACTCCGAGGGCTGGTGCCGGGTCAAGCAGTTCCCGCACGCGCGCACCAGCAACCGCGCCGAGAAGGAGGCGCTCAGCTGGGCGCTGACCGTCATGCGGCGCCGCTCCGGCACATCCGCCCCGCTGCTGCTGGCCGACAGCGCGGACACGGTGGCCACCACCGCCCCGCCCAAGGGCACCCGCGGCAAGGCCGTCGTTCGCTGGGTGCCCGGGCACCTGGGCCACCCGCTCAACGAGGGCGCCCACCACCTCGCCTTCGGGGCCAACCGGGCGTTCCTGCTCGGCCGCCTCGACGAGTTCCACCGCGAGATCCGCCCCCTGATCGCCGCCGAGGCCAAGCGCCAGTGGCGCCGCTACCGTCAGGGCCAGCCGGTCTCGGTGACGCCCTACCGGAAAATCCTGGAGCGCGCGGGCCTGGTCGAGAAGAACTGAGACCCGCGGGCGCCGGACAGCAGCCTGCCCGACCGGGCATCGCCCGCACCGCAGCGGGGGTGGCCCACCCCCGCTGTACCTTGGGCCGGCAAAATTGTTTTAGACCAGGGGAAACGGCCGCGTGTTGAACAATGACCGCCCAGGTCACCGGGGTCGAAAATTCCGGAAACGCACAGCGCGGAATTAACATCGGCACATGGCTACTCGGAACAGACCAAGCGAGGATCGCGCGGCCTACGTCGCCGCGCTCGGCTTTCCCGTCCTCGTCATTATCGGGGGTCTGGTCGGCTTCGCCTTCCCCGAGGCCGCCCGCACCCTGGCTCCGGCGACGAACTACCTGCTCGGCGTGATCATGTTCGGCATGGGGCTGACCATGCGCGGCGTGGACTTCATCCTCGTCGCCCGCCGCCCCCTCCCGGTGCTCATCGGCGTGGTGGCGCAGTTCGTCATCATGCCCGCCGTCGCCGTGATCGTCGTCCACCTGCTTGGTCTGCCCGCTGAGATCGCCGCCGGCGTCATCCTCGTCGGATGCGCCCCCGGCGGCACCTCCTCCAACGTCGTCAGCTACCTCTCCCGCGGCGACGTCGCCCTCTCGGTGACCATGACCAGTGTGTCTACGCTGCTCGCCCCGGTCTTCACCCCGCTTCTGACCCTGTGGCTGGCCGGTCTGTACATGCCGGTCGACGCCGGCAAGATGGCCTGGTCCATCGTCCAGGTCGTCCTCGTGCCCGTCGTGCTCGGCCTGGTCGTGCGCAAGCTCGCCGGCGGACTCGTCGAGCGCGTCCTGCCCGCGATGCCGTGGGTCTCCGTCGCCGCGATCTCGACCATCGTCGCCATCGTGGTGGCCGGTTCGCGCGACGCGATCACCACTGCCGGGCTGACCGTGCTCCTCGCCGTCGTGCTGCACAACGGCCTGGGCTACCTGCTCGGCTGGGCCACCGGCCGTCTCACCGGCCAGCCCGAGCGCGCCCGGAGAACCATGGCCATCGAGGTCGGCATGCAGAACTCCGGTCTGGCCGCCGGCCTGGCCGCGCAGTACATGAGCCCGCTCTCCGCACTGCCCGCCGCCGTCTTCTCCGTCTGGCACAACCTGTCCGGCGCGCTCGTGGCCGCACTGTGCCGCCGCGTCGACCACGACCACGCCGCGCACACCCCGGCGGAGACCGAGGCGCAGCCCGCGCCCGTCGTCGCCGACTGACCCGTTGAATTTCCGACGCCGCGCCTGCCTCGGGCGCGGCGTTTTCCTTGCGCGCCTGCCCTGCCTGCGGCGGGCGCGGGGTGCGGGGGCGGGGTACCGCCTCAGCCCAGGTTACGCAGGGCCCGGCCGGTGGCCCCGGCCGCGAAGAGCCAGTTGGCGGCGAGCAGCACCAGGGCGATCACGGAGTAGACTTCCCAACCGGCCGCGCCGGTGACCAGGGCGAGCTGGTGGCTGCCCATCACGCAGGTGCCCACCGGGAAGGTCAGGCCCCACCAGTTGGGGTGGAAGTCCATCCCGTGGCGCAGCCCGCGGGCCACGGTCACGTGCGCGTAAGTCCCCAGGACGACGGCGAGGGTGAGCATCACGGTGCCCCAGACCAGCGCCGGGCCGTGCCAGGCGTCGTGGACGGCCGAGATGTGCTGGGCGGCGAAGGTGGACTGCCCGCAGACACCCAGGGGTATGAACGCGGTGCACGAGGCGCCCACCGGCGGAAAGCCCGGCAGCGTGCGCGCGTAGACCACCGCGAACAGCGGTAGGGCCACGCCCGCGGCCACGATGAAGCAGATCACCGCGACCACGCCCATGAAGGCGGGGAAGACGGTGTGCTCGGCCAGCCCCGCCGCCGCGGCCGCGGAGACCATCGGGGTCACCGGCACCAGGCCGTGGGCGAAGACCGGCGGCTGCATTCTCCTGAAGTTGATCGCGATGAGCGCCAGGAAGCCGAAGCCGACCGCCGTGCCCCCGACCCAGCAGGCGAAGTCGACCCACCAAGCCCAGCGGTGGTCGATGATCAGCCCGGTGGCCTGGCCGAGCGCCATGACGCCCATGCCGAGCATCCCCCAGGAGGACAGCGCGGCCGGGGCGAGGTCCTCGGCCAGCTCGTGCGGGCGGCGGGCCAGCCGCCAGCCGAACCCGCCGAGGAGCACCACGGCCACGACCCAGGCGAGCACGAGCACCGGCCAGGCGATCACGGGAAGCCCGTGGGCGTAGGTGGCGGAGGCGAGGATCGAGGTGCCCATGAGCATGCCGAACCATGCGGGGCCTACGGCGGGAAGGTGCATGCCGACCAGTATCTGCACGTGGCGCAGGAATTGGAACGAATGAAATTTTGGGCACCCACAAGCACCCCTTGTGGCTAGACTGCCTGGCATGCTTGACGCCATCCCGGACCTGCGCTCGCTGGCCGTGCTCGTCGCCGTGGCCGACGAGGGTTCCTTCGGCGCCGCCGCGCGCCGGCTGGACACCAGCCAGCAGGCCGTCTCCGAGCGGGTGCGCCGCGCCGAGGCGGCCTGCCGGCTCACCCTCTTCCACCGCACGCCCACCGGCGCGTACCCCACCCCGGTGGGCGCGGACATCATCCGCCAGGCCCGCCGGGTGCTCGAGTCCGCCCGTGAGCTCGCCGAGGTCACCGAGGCCCAGCGCGACCCCGACCACGCCATCGCGCACGTCGCCGCCTCGCAGACCGTGCTCGACCACTACATCCCACGCTGGCTCGCCGCCGCGGGGTCCGGCCACCCCGGGCTGCGCTTCCGGGTCGACGGCGGTAACTCGCGCGCGGTGGCCGAGGCCGTCGCCCGCGGCGAGACCACGCTCGGCTTCATCGAGTCGCTCAGCGTGCCGGCCTCGGCCGCCGGCGAGCTGACCGTCGCCGTGGTCACCGTCGACGAGCTCGTGCTCGCCGTGCCCGCCGGGCACCCCTGGGCCGGGGGAGAGGTGGACCGCGAGACGGTGCGGGCCACCCCGCTGATCGTGCGCGAGACCGGCTCCGGCAGCCGCGAGGTCGCCGAGACCCGCCTGGGGCCCCTGGTGCCGCCGCGCGCAGAGCTGGCCGAGCAGGCCGCGCTGCCCGCGGCCGTGCGCGCGTTGGGCAGCCCGGGCATCGTGCCGGCCGCCGCGCTGTCCGGGGCGGCTGACCTGCGGGCCGTGCGCGTCGACGGGGTGGCCATGACCCGTCCGATCCGTGCGGTGTGGCGCCGGGGCGGGCGCCCGCGCGGCGCGGTGGCGCTGCTTCTCGACGCCGCGCGCACCGTGCGGTGACCGGGCGCTAGACTGTGTGACCATGACTGCCGCGATGTATGACCTGATGGACTTCGACGAGGTCCTGGAGACCTTCGATCCCGTGATGGGCCTGGAGGTCCACGTCGAGCTGGCCACCGAGACCAAGATGTTCTCGGCCTCGTCCGCCCACTTCGGCGCCGCGCCGAACACCCACGTCGACCCGACCTCTCTGGGCCTGCCCGGCGCCCTGCCGGTGGTCAACGCCAAGGGCGTGGAGTGGGCCATCAAGATCGGTCTGGCGCTCAACTGCGAGATCGCCGATTCCTCGCGTTTCGCCCGGAAGAACTACTACTACCCGGACCAGCCGAAGAACTACCAGATCTCCCAGTACGACGAGCCGATCGCCCACGACGGCTACCTCGACGTCGTCCTCGACGACGGCACCGAGTGGCGCGTGGAGATCGAGCGCGCCCACATGGAGGAGGACACCGGGAAGCTGACCCACATCGGCGGCGAGGGCGGCCGCATCCGCGGCGCCACGAAGTCGCTGGTGGACTGCAACCGTGCCGGCGTGCCGCTCATCGAGATCGTCACCAAGCCCATCGAGGGCGCCGGCGAGCGCGCCCCCGAGGTCGCCCGCTGCTACGTCGCCGCCCTGCGCGACCTGGTCAAGGCCCTCGGCGTCTCCGACGCCCGCATGGACCAGGGCTCGATGCGCTGCGACGCCAACCTCTCCCTGCGCCCGATCGGCCAGGAGGAGTTCGGCACCCGCACCGAGACCAAGAACATCAACTCGCTGAAGTCCGTCGAGCAGGCCATCCGCTTCGAGATGCAGCGCCAGGCCGCCGCTATCCAGAACGGCGAGGAGATTGTCCAGGAGACCCGCCACTACCAGGAGGCCGACGGCTCGACCGCCAAGGGCCGCCCGAAGGAGACCAGCGAGGACTACCGCTACTTCAACGACCCGGACCTGCCGCCGGTCATCGCCCCGCGCGAGTGGGTCGAGGAGATCCGCGCCAGCCTGCCGGAGCTGCCCTGGGTGCGCCGCGCGCGCATCCAGGAGGAGTGGAAGCTCTCCGACGAGGAGATGCGCGACCTGGTCAACACCGGCGCGCTCGACCTCGTCGTCGAGACCGTCGAGGCCGGCGCCAGCGCCGATGAGGCCCGCTCCTGGTGGGGCTCCTACCTGACCGGCAAGGCCAACGAGGCCGGCGTCGAGCTGGCTGCCGTCGGCATGGAGCCGAAGCAGGTGGCGCGCGTGGCCGAGCTGGTCCGCGAGGGCAAGCTGACCACCAAGCTGGCCCGCCAGGCCGTCGACGGCGTCATCGCCGGCGAGGGTGACGTCGACGAGGTCGTCGCCGCCCGCGGCCTCGAGGTCGTCCGCGACGACGGCGCGATCGAGAAGGCCGTCGACGACGCCCTTGCCGCCAACCCGGACATCGTGGAGAAGTACCGCGCCGGCAACAAGAAGGTCACCGGCGCCATCGTCGGCGCCGTCATGAAGGCCACCCGCGGCAAGGCCGACCCGAAGCATGTCAACCAGCTCATCGCCAAGAAGCTGAGCTAGGCCCGAATAGCCGCCCGCCCGGCGGCCCTGGCACCGCGCGGGGGCGCCGGGTTCCCGCGTATCAGGGCGCTTTTATGTGGTCTCCGCGCGCCCGCCCGGGAGCGGCGCGTTATCAAATTGTTACAAAATTCAATATGAGTGTCGGTGTCACTGGTCACAACGGTGGATAGGCCTACCAAACCTACTCAAATCCGTGGTGTTAACTGGGTGTTTCATGGGGGCCTCGCTATGGTGAGCCAGGTTGCGCGGGAGCCCGCCGCGCCGACGACGCCTGTTTCTGTTCCCTATAGCGACCCGCGGGCGGGGTCGTACGAGGACTCTTCACCCCAGTGAACGTCAGACGCACAATCTCCATCGCACTCGCCTTCGTCGGCCTGCTGGTCGGCGCCGGCTTCGCCACCGGGGCGGAGGTGATCCAGTACTTCCTCTCGCACGGCTCCGCCGGGCTCTGGGGCGCGCTGATGGCCGGTGTGATCATGTCCGTCGCCGGTGCTGTCATCCTGCAGCTGGGCAGCTACTTCCTGGCCGACCAGCACAACCGCGTCTTCCGTAACGTCGCCCACCCGGTCGTGTCGAAGTTCCTCGACATCTCCGTGATGGTCACCCTCTTCGCCTTCGGCTTCGTCATGCTCGCCGGCGCCGGCTCCAACGTGGAGCAGCAGTTCGGCATCCCGGCCTGGCTCGGCTCGGGCATCATGACCGCCCTGGTGATCTTCGTCGGCATGTTCGACGTCGACAAGGTCAGCGAGGTCATCTCCGCTATCACCCCGGCGATCATCGTCGCCGTGGTCGTCGTCTTCGTCTACACCATGTTCAACCTGCCCGGTGACTTCTCCCTCCTCAACGAGGTCGCCCTGCAGCAGGACTCGCCGATCTCGCCCTGGTGGCTCTCGGCCCTGAACTACTGCGGCCTCGCCCTGATCCTGGGCGTGTCGATGTGCCTGGTCATCGGCGGCAACTACGCCTCCCCGAAGGAGGCCGGCGTCGGCGGGCTGTCCGGCGGCATCCTCTACATGGTCCTGATGCTCATGGCCGCGTCCTCGCTGTACCTGAACATGGCCGCCGTCGGCGACTCCGACGTGCCCATGCTCGCGATGTTCGAGAACATGCACCCGATCGCCGGCTTCCTGATGTCGCTGGTCATCTTCGCGATGATCTTCAACACCTGCATCGGCATGTTCTACGCGCTGGGCAAGCGCATCACCGTCGGCCAGGAGAACCGCTACCGGCCGTACTACATCGTGCTCTGCCTGATCGGCTACGTGGTCAGCTTCGTCGGCTTCGACTCTCTGATGAGCTCCGTCTACCCGATCATCGGCTGGCTGGGCATGGCGCTCGTCGTCGTCCTGGTCGCCTGGTGGATCAAGAACCGCAAGCGCATCTACGAGGAGATCACCCGCCGCGAGCGCATCTACGAGCTCGCCTACAACCGCGAGCACCCCGACGAGGAGTTCAGCCGCGCAGACGCCAGGGAGCTCGACGAGGCACTGGACGATTCCTCGGTCACGTCCGACTCCCTGCGCGAGACCATCGTCGTCGAGGTCGCGGACGACCTGCTCAACGACGACGAGGTCGACTACGAGCCGGAGGGCAAGGTCGCCCAACTGCTCGACGAGTCCGAGAAGTCCGACTTCTCGCTCGAGGACTCCGGGAAGGCCGACGCTGAGGCAGACGCTGACACCACGGCAGAGACCACCACCGACGGCGCGGGGACCGGCGATGACGGCTCGCACGCCGTCGGCAATAAGTAGCGCAACCTCGCGCCGGGCAGTCACCGGCACGCAGACGGTGACGCCGCGGGCGTCGGGAATCGATCGGATTCCCGGCGCCCGTTTCCGCTTTCCGACGCCGCGCGTGGAGACGTCGACAGGAAGTGCGCAGACGGGGACAATGGGTCCCATGACCTATCAACCGAGAAGTGACCGCTACGACGACATGCCCTACCGCCGGGTGGGCCGCTCCGGGCTGAAGCTGCCCGCGGTCTCGCTGGGCTTCTGGCACAACTTCGGCGACGACAAGCCGCTGTACCGCCAGGCCGCCATCATGCACCGCGCCTTCGACCGCGGGGTGACCCACTTCGACCTGGCCAACAACTACGGCCCGCCCAACGGCTCGGCCGAGGAGAACGTCGGGCGCATCCTCGCCCGCGACTTCGCCGGGCACCGCGACGAGCTGATCATCTCCTCGAAGGCCGGCTGGGTGATGAATGACAGCCCCTACGGCTTCGGTGGCTCGCGCAAGTACCTGGTCAGCTCGCTGGACGCCTCGCTCAAGCGCCTCGGGCTCGACTACGTCGACATCTTCTACCACCACCGCCCGGACCCGGAGACCCCGCTGGAGGAGACCATGCGCGCGCTGCGCGACATCGTCGCCCAGGGCAAGGCGCTCTACGTGGGCATCTCCTCCTACGGGCCCGAGCTGACCCGCGAGGCCGTGGAGATCATGGAGCGCGAGGGCTGCCCGCTGACCATCCACCAGCCCAGCTACTCGATCCTGAACCGCTGGGTCGAGCAGCCCGGCGAGGCCGGCGAGAACCTGCTCGACGCGGCGGCCGGCTCCGGGCTCGGGGTCATCGCCTTCTCGCCGCTGGCACAGGGCCTGCTCACCGACCGCTACCTCGACGGGGTGCCCGCCGACTCGCGCGCGGCGGCCGGCAAGTCGCTCAGCTCCGAGATGCTCAGCGAGGACAATCTGGCGATGGTGCGCCGCCTCAACGGGATCGCGGAGAAGCGCGGGCAGACGCTGGCCCAGATGGCGATCGCCTGGATCCTGCGCGACCAGGGCGAGGCCACGGTGACCTCCGCGCTGGTGGGCGCGTCCTCGGTGAAACAGCTCGACGCGAACATCGACGCGCTGGGCAACCTCGAGTTCAGGGAGGAGGAGCTCGCCGAGATCGACGCAGCCGCCCACGACGCCGGCATCAACATCTGGGCCGGTGCGACGGCCTCGCGCACCCACCGCTGAGTCAGCGGCGGGGCCGTCACATGGTGACCAGGCGCCAGACCAGGAAGACGAGGATGACGCCGAAGGCACCGTTGAGCACCCGCCACACCCGCGGGCTGGACAGCGGCCCGGACAGCAGGCCGGCACCGTAGCCGACGCCGACGAACCACACCGCCGAGGCCCCCAGGCAGCCGGTGATGAACCACCACGCGCCCGGGTCGCCGTACTGGTGGGCGATGCCGCCGATCATGACCAGGCTGTCCAGGTAGGCCCCCGGGTTGAGCCAGGTCAGCGCGATCGCGGCGAGCATCGGCTTGAGCCAGACCGGCCGGTGGCCGGCCCCGTGCCCGGCGTCATCGCCCGCGTCGCGCGGCCCCTGCGGGGCGGGGCCCCGCTCGCGGGTGCCCACCGCGGTCGAGCCGGTGCAGTTGCCGTCGACCGTGTCGCCGCTTTCCGACGCCGCGCCGCTCACCGTCGTGCGTGAACTCACGGTGGTGCCCGTGGTCGCCGCGTACCCCTCGGCGGCGACCGCCTCCGGCTCGGCCTCCTCGACCACGGAGAGCGGCTGCTCGCGCTCCTTCTTCGGGCGCAGGCAGTCGCGGAAGGAGGTGAAGGCGAACCAGGAGAGGTAGGCCGCGCCCACCCAGCGCAGCACGTCGAGCGCGGCGGGGAAGGCCTCGGTGAGCTTGCCCACCCCCAGCACGCCGGCGACGAAGAGGACCGCGTCCGAGAAGAAGCAGACGAGGACGACGGCCGTGATGCCCTCGCGTCGGATGCCCTGCTTGATCAGCAGGATGTTCTGTGGGCCCATCGCGACGATCAGCGAGATGCCCAGCAGGAAACCGGCGAGGACGATGGAGGTCGCGGACGTGGTCATGGGCCTTAGTGTGCCGCCGGGGCACATTGAAGTCCAGGTAAGCATCTTGAACCTGGTGAAGAACTGCTTAACTGCGCAGTCCGGGCGCACCCTTTCGCGCTGGCCGGGCGGTCGCGGCGCCGCCGCCTCGGCGCCGATCTATGTCAGAGATCACACCTGTGGATGCACTAGGCTGGCTCGGGTGAACCCGACGCACCTGGAGACCCTCCTCGCACTGGTCGAGGAGGGCAGCTTCGAGGCCGCCGCCGCGGCCCTCGGCGTGACACCGTCCGCGGTCAGCCAGCGGATCAAGGCCATGGAGCGCGACGCGGGCCGCGTGCTCGTGC
This sequence comes from Corynebacterium frankenforstense, assembly GCF_030211955.1. Taxonomy (GTDB): domain Bacteria; phylum Actinomycetota; class Actinomycetes; order Mycobacteriales; family Mycobacteriaceae; genus Corynebacterium; species Corynebacterium frankenforstense_A. The sequence goes on from NZ_JASODI010000007.1 coordinate 85,453, forward strand.
GCCGCACCAGCCCGGTCGGGGTGACCGACGCCGGTGAGGTGCTCGTGCAGGCCGCCCGCCGCATGGCCCTGCTGCAGGCGGAGGCCGAGTCGCAGCTCAGCGGTCGGCTCGCGCGCGTGCCGCTGTCGATGGCCGTCAACGCCGACTCGCTGGCCACCTGGTTCCGCCCCGTCTTCGCCGCCGCGGCCGCCTGGGGCGACGTCGCGCTGCGCCTTCGCGTCGAGGACGAGGCGCACACGCTCGCGCTGCTGCGCCGCGGCGACGTCATCGGGGCCGTCACCCGCGAGCCGCGGGCCGTGTCCGGCTGTGAGGTCGTCGCCCTCGGGGTGATGCGCTACCGGGCGGTGGCCACCCCGGAGCTGCGGGCGCGCTATTCCACGCACGAGGGAATGGACTGGGCGCACATGCCGGCGCTGCGCTTCGGGCCGACCGACGCGCTCCAGGACGACGACCTGACCGGCAGGCTCGGCCGGCGCGTGCCGCGGCGGCGCCGGATCAGTCACGTACCCAGCTCCGAGGCCTTCGTCGAGGCAGCCCGGGCCGGGCTCGGCTGGGCGCTTCTGCCCGAGCCGCAGGCCCGCCCGCTGCTGCTCGAGCGCGAGCTGGTCGCCCTCGACGAGCAGGTGCTCGAGGTGCCGCTGTACTGGCAGTGCTGGCGCCTCGAGTCCCGGGTGCTCGGTCAGCTGACCGACGCGGTCGTCGCCGCGGCCGCCGAGATGGACTGAGCTTGCCCTAGGCGGACAAGTCCGGGTTCTTGACTTCCTCGCCCGCGGGTACCGGCCCGGGCAGGGTCACGCCCTCGTCGAAGGGGGTGCCGGGCAGCTCCTCGCGCCCGTGCGGGGTGTTCAGCCCGGTCATGTCCGGGCCCAGCGGCACGACGCCAGTGGGGTTGACGTCGGTGTGCACCGCGTAATAGTGCTGCTTGATCTCGAGGATGTCGGTGGTGTCGCCGAAACCGGGGGTCTGCCACAGGTCGCGCAAGTAGCCCCACAGTGCGGGCATCTCGGTGATCTTGTTGCGCGATGCCTTGAAGTGGCCGTGGTAGACGGGGTCGAAGCGCACCAGGGTGGGGTAGAGGTAGATGTCCGCGAGCGTGATGTGCTCGCCGACCAGGTAACGGCGCCCGCTCAGTCGCTCCTCGAGCCAGTCCAGTGCCGTCCACAGCCGGTGGTAGGCGGACTTGTAGGCCTCCTGGGAGCCGGCGAAGCCGCAGCGGTAGACGCCGTTGTTGACCTCGGTGTAGACCCGCTTGGCCACCGCGTCGATCTCTTCGCGCAGCTCGGCGGGGTAGAGGTCCGGCGCGCCCTCGCGCGCCAGCCCGCGCCACTGGTCGTTGAAGTCGACGGGGATGGTGGGGAAGTCGTTGGTGACCACCTTGCCGCTGGCGACCTCGACGAGCGCCGGCACGGTGATCCCGCGCGGGTACTCGGGGAAGCGGGCGAGGTAGGCGTCCTGCAGGCGCGGGACGCCGAGCGCCGGGTCCACGCCCTCGGGGTCCAGGTCGAAGCGCCACGAGCGCTTGTCGTGGGTGGGTCCGGCCAGCCCCAGCGAGATCGCGTCCTCGAGTCCGAGCAGGCGCCGGGCGATGATGGTGCGGTGCGCCCACGGGCAGGCCCTGGCGCCGATCAGGCGGTAGCGGCCGGCCTCGACCGGCCAGTCGAAGGCGCCGTCCTCGCGGGCGCGCGGCGCGGAGCCCGGCGCTAAGTCGGCGGTCAGGCGGTCGGTGATGTAGGTCGTGTCGCGGACGAACTCGCCGTCCGGGGAGGCGTTCTTCGCGTCGCCGGCCCAGTCCTCGTCGTGTGCCATGGTGCAGACTCCCTTCTAGGTGATATGTCAACAAAGATAGCTTGACGACGTCGCGCCTGCAAGGGATGTGCGCGTGATCGAACGGTCGTGCGGGCGGTGGTGCCGCGCGTCGCGCGGCGTTGTTAACGTTCTATTCATCATGAAGAAGTTCCTCACCGCGCTCTCCGCGGTCTTCGTCCTCTCCCTGGTCATCGCGGCCAAGGACGCCCCGCCCCCGGGCGCCGAGCGCGAGGTGCAGACCACCGCCGCGCAGGCGACGGCCACGCAGCCCACGGTGACGGTGACGGAGACGCCGGCCGACGCGACGTCGGAAAGCGGGCCCGCGCCGAGCGTGACGGCGACCCCGAGGCCGTCGACGTCGGAAAGCGAGGAGGCGGACGGTGTCTCTGCGCTGCTCGCGGGCCTGGAGGTCAAGGGCAAGGCGCCGCGCACGGGCTACGAGCGCGAGGAGTTCGGGCAGCGGTGGAGCGACGACGTCACCGTCGAGTTCGGGCACAACGGCTGCGACACGCGCAACGACATCCTGCGCCGCGACCTGCGCGAGCTCGAGGTGCGCCCGGGCACGCACGGGTGCGTGGCGCAGTCAGGGCTGCTCGACGAGCCCTACACCGGCGAGGTGCGCCGCTTCGACCGCGGCACCGACGAGGCCTCGCGCATCCACATCGACCACGTGGTCGCCCTGGCCAACGCGTGGGAGACCGGCGCCCAGTTCTGGGACGCCGAGACCCGGCGCAACTTCGCCAACGACCCGCGCAACCTCCTGGCCGTCGACGGCTCGGCAAACCAGTCCAAGGGCGCGGGGGACGCGGCGACTTGGCAGCCACCGAACAAGGCCTTCCGCTGCGACTACGCCACCCGCCAGGTCGAGGTGAAGGCGGCCTACGGGCTGTGGGTGACCCCGGCGGAGAAGGACGCGCTCGAGCGTGAACTCGGGCGCTGCCCCTCCCGCGCGGCAGCCCCGTGAGAAGGTGTTCACCGCCTAATCTGTGGGACATGAGCGAGAAAAACGACCGGGCCGGATCCCAGCCGCTCGACGACGACTTCGACGACCTGGACCTGCCCACCTACGACCCCGACAAAGACGCCAAGACCTCCCGCCCCGCCCGCGGCTCGACGCGGCTCTCCCGGCGCGACGCCGACAAGGCCGACAAGGCGGACAAGGATGGCAAGGACGGCGAGGCCGACAAGGAGGAGGCCGCGCACCCGCGGCGCCGTCCGCGCCGGACGGACCCTTACGCACGCACCGGCCGGGCCGCGCCCCAGTCGATCCCGCCGCGCTCGCCGGAGCCGGAGAAGCGCCCGGCCGCCGGCACTGACGCCGACTCCGCCGAGACGGAGTTCCTCGACCGGCCGGCCGCCGGTGCCACGGCGCGCCCGGACCGCTCCGAACCGCTGGCCTCCGACGCCCCGACGAGCACCCGCGACGAGGGCCGCGGCCTGCGCAGCCTGCGTAGGCGCCGCGGTGAGGAGGAGGCCCCGGAGACGACGGTCATGCCGGCCGGCGACTCCACCGGGACCCTCGACATCGGACCGACCGCCGTCGGCGCCGCGGGTGCCGGGGCCGGTGCCGCCGGCGCCGCGACCGTCGCTGATGAGCGCGCCCTGGACGACGAGGAGGTCATCGCCCCCGGTGACCTCGGCAGGCTCGAGGAGGAGCCGTTGGACGCCACGCGCCGCGGCACCACCGACTTCGGCCTGTTCCTGCTGCGCCTGTTCGTCTCGGCGTTCCTCATCCTGCACTCGCTGACGGTCTTCTTCCGCCTCGACGGCGGCGAGGGTCTGGCGGGCCTGGAGGCCGACTACGCCAACTACGCCTGGTCGGGCATTCTGTCGGTGGCCGTGCCGGCCGCCGAGCTCGCCGCCGGCGTCTTCCTGCTGCTCGGCCTGATCACTCCGCTGTTCGCCGCCGTGGGCATCGTGGCCGTCGGCTTCTCCGCGCTGCACGCGATCTTCAACGCCGGTGCCGGCCTCGACGTGTTCAACTGGCCGGCCGACGTCTGGCTGCCGCTGGTGCTCGGCGGGGCGCTGATCGCCCTGCAGTTCACCGGTCCGGGCACCTGGGCGGTCGACTACCCGCGCGGCTGGGCCCGCCGCCCGCTGGCCAGTTCGTGGATCTTCATCGTCGTCGCAGTCGTGGCGCTCGGCGCCCTGTGGTGGTTCGGCGCGGGGGTCAACCCGTTCTGATCCGGCGCCTCGTCTGATCCGGTACGTCGAGACGCTCCCGCCGCCGGGCCCCGCGCCCGGGGCAGCGTGAGAAACGCCGGCCCGTTGCGGGCCGGCGTTTTCGTGTGTCCGGGGCGGCCTTCAGCGGCCGCCGGGGAGGGGCAAGGCGGGTCAGCGGGCGGCCGTGGCGCCCGCGGCCTCTGTGGTCTCCGGGGTGCCGGTCGCGGTGTCCGGGCTGCGGACCAGGTGGACGGTGAGCACGGCCAGGAAGGCGAGGGCCAGCCAGACCGAGTCGCTGACGAGGACGCGGGCGAGAAAGCTCAGCTCGGTGAAGTCGATGCCGTCGCCGTAGGCCCACTTCAGCGGCCTGGTCAGAAGCAGCAGTGCCCACAGGCCCACCACGGCGGCCACGCCGCGGGCGGGCCGGGTCGACGAGAGCACCCGGTAGGCGGCCACGGGGAAGAACAGGCCCAGCCAGACCCAGTGGTGCGACCAGCTGATCGGGGAGATCAGCAGCATCACCAGCGCGTTAACCAGCCAGGCGTCGGTGTCCCAGCCGCGTGTGATCAGTCGGTGCATCAGCCAGGCGCCCCAGGCGATCACGGCCAGCGAGAGCACCAGCCAGAGGACGTTGACCAGCGTGTCATTGGCGGTGAGCCACTCGTGCGTCGGCGCGAAGCGCATGATCATCGCCTTGATCGAGCTGTTGGAGGTGTAGGTCGGGTCCACCCCGATCTCGCCGCCGCCGCCCATGCCGAGCAGGATGTCGCCGAAGAACTCCTTGGTCTGGTCCCAGCGGATCACCGCACCGAGCGCGGTGGCGGCCAGCGCGGAGACCGCGGCGGAGAGGATCGGCCGGATCTGACGCTTGACCAGGAAGTACAGCAGCATCGCCGCCGGCGAGAGCTTGATGGCCACCGCCAGGCCGATCAGCCAACCCTGCGGCAGGTACCGCTTGCGCGGCACCAGGTCGAGCACGACGAGCGCCATGATCACGACGTTGATCTGGGCGAACTCGCCGTTGAGCACCAGCGGCTCGAGCGCCATGGACGCGGGCCAGGAGACGGCCGTCAGCGGCAGCACCCAGTCGCGCTCGCGCACCACGGCGCGCAGCACGAGGTGGAGGCACAGCAGGACCAGCAGTCCGGAGAGGACGACCATCAGGTCGCCGGCGGCGCGGTGGCTGAGCCACGTCGGGGCGAAGGGGGAGAGGGCCAGCGCCCCGAAGGGCGGGTAGATGAACGGCAGCTTGATGCCGTCGACGTCCATCATCTGCGAGTAGAGCTCGCCGCCGGAGAGGAACGCGCGCACGCCCTCCCGGTAGACGGCCATGTCCAGCGCGTAGTCGAGGACACGGGTGTCCTCCGGGTAGCCGAAGGCCCGGACGCGTTGGGCGGTGACCGCCAGCCCGGTCGCCATCCCGATGAGGATGATGAGGCGGCGCAGGGCGGCCAGGGGTGCCGTGCGGGAATCCGTGGTGTTCGAGTGAACCGGCATGGGTAGACAGATTACCGCCCGCGGGCGCGTGTCCGCCCACCGGCGCGCGCCCGGGGCAGCGCCCGGGTGGCGGCCGTCGTCGGCCGTCACCCGGCCGTCGCCGGGCGACTAGCGCTCGTCGGGCAGCTGGCGCACGGCGCCCTTGTCGGCCGAGGTGGCCATCGCGGCGTAGGCGCGCAGTGCGCGGGAGACCTTTCGCGGGCGGTCGACCGGGGTCCACGGCTTCTCGCGGGCCTCCATGGCGGCGCGGCGCCTGGCGATCTCGGTCTCGTCGAGGTCCAGGTTGATCTCGCGGCCGTGGACGTCGATGGAGATCGGGTCGCCGTTCTCGATCAGGCCGATCAGGCCGCCGTGGGCGGCCTCCGGGGACATGTGGCCGACCGACAGGCCCGAGGAGCCGCCGGAGAAGCGGCCGTCGGTGATCAGCGCGCACTTCTTGGCCAGGCCCGAGCCCTTCAGGAAGGACGTCGGGTGCAGCATCTCCTGCATGCCCGGCCCGCCCGAGGGGCCCTCGTAGCGGATGACCAGGACCTCGCCGGGGACGATGTCGCGGTTGAGGATGGCGGAGACCGCCTCCTCCTGGGACTCGAAGACGTGGGCGGGGCCGGTGAACTTCCACAGCGACTGGTCGACACCGGCGGACTTGATCACCGCGCCGTCGGGGGCGAGGTTGCCGCGCAGGATGACCAGGCCGCCGTCGGCGGTGTAGGCGTGCTCGACGTCGTGGATGCAGCCGTCGACTGGGTCCAGGTCCAGCTCGTCCCAGCGGTTGTCCTGGGAGAACGGCTCGGTGGTGCGCACCCCGCCCGGGGCGGCGTGGTAGAGCTCGAAGGCCTCGTCGGTGGCCTTGCCGCCGCGGATGTCCCAGTCGTCCAGCCACTCGTCCAGGCTCGGGTAGGCCACGGTGTGGACGTCCTCGTGGAGCTTGCCGGCGCGGCGCAGCTCGCCGAGGAGGGCGGGGATGCCGCCGGCGCGGTGGACGTCCTCCATGTGGTAGTTCGAGTTCGGCGCGACCTTGGACAGGCACGGGATGTCGTAGGACAGCGCGTCGATGTCGGCCAGGTCGAAGTCGACCTCGCCCTCCTGGGCGGCGGCCAGGATGTGCAGGACCGTGTTGGTCGAGCCGCCCATGGCCATGTCCAGCGACATGGCGTTCTGGAAGGCGTGCTTGGTGGCGATCGAGCGCGGCAGGACGGACTCGTCCTCCTGGCCGTAGTAGCGGTCGCACAGCTCGACCACACGGCGGCCGGCCTCCTCGAAGAGGCGGCGGCGCGCGGCGTGGGTGGCCAGCGTGGAGCCGTTGCCCGGCAGCGACAGGCCCAGGGCCTCGGTCAGGCAGTTCATGGAGTTGGCGGTGAACATCCCGGAGCAGGACCCGCAGGTCGGGCAGGCGAAGTTCTCCACCTGGGCCAGGCCCTCGTCGGAGACCTGGTCGCTGGCGGAGGCGGACATCGCGGTGATCAGGTCGGTCGGGGCGTGGGCCACGCCGTCGACGACGACGGCCTTGCCGGCCTCCATCGGGCCGCCGGAGACGAAGATGGCGGGGATGTTCAGCCGCATGGCGGCGTTGAGCATGCCCGGGGTGATCTTGTCGCAGTTGGAGATGCACACCATCGCGTCGGCGGTGTGGGCGTTGACCATGTACTCGACGGAGTCGGCGATGATCTCGCGGCTGGGCAGCGAGTAGAGCATGCCGCCGTGGCCCATGGCGATGCCGTCGTCGACGGCGATCGTGTTGAACTCCTTGGGCACGCCGCCGGCGGCGCGCACGGCGTCGGCGACGATCTCGCCGACGTTCTTCAGGTGGACGTGGCCGGGCACGAACTGGGTGTAGGAGTTGACGATCGCGATGATCGGCTTGCCGAACTCGTGCTCGCCGGTGCCGGTGGCGCGCCACAGGGCGCGGGCGCCGGCCGCGGAACGGCCGACCGTGGTGACTTTGGAACGCAGGGGAAACACTTCAGGGCTCCTGACTGGGGCGGGAGAGGATACGGGTGGGTGTCGGGCGGGCGTGGCGTGCGTCACGCGCGGGGTGCGCGGGCGACGTGTCGCGTCGGGAGGGGGTGCGCGGTGTGCGGGCACACCGCCCGTCCGGGGTCGGTGACGGGCCGTCGGGGGCTAGTCGCGGGGCTCGGGCCGGTCGGCCTCGGCGGGGGTGCGGCGGCCCTCACCGGAGCAGCCGGCCCGGCCTAGGTCCCCGGCCGCCCGGGAGGACCCGGATACTCGGGTGCTCCCGGAGCCGCGGGATACCTCGGTGCCCTCGGACTCCTGGGCGTCGCCGGCGGCGGCCGAAGCCATGGGGCGTACCCGGCCGGCGTCGACGAGCTCGGCGAACTCCTCGCGGGTGACCAGGCGCTGGGTGCCGTCGGCGCGGGTGATGGTGACCATGTCGTCCACGGCCTCGCGCGCGGCGCTCAGCGCGTCGGTAATTCGTCCGCCCGACGCCTCGGCGAGGGCGGGGATCGAGTTGAAGGTGACCGCGGGCAGGACGAACTCGGAGCCGTCCTCGAGGCGGGCCACGGCGCGCGGGCCGGTGAAGCCGACGCCGGCCAGTTCGTCCCAGGAGGCCGAGCGGGCGGCGCGGAAGGCGTGGCGGGCGGTGATCCCCTCGGCGCCGACGCGGGTGCGGGCGCGCAGGATCCACCACAGGTACGCGGCGGGGAAGATGAGGGTCCAGCCGAGCGCCAGCGGCGCCGACCCGATCGGGATGAGCATGATCACGGTCATGATCGCTCCGACGAGCAGGTGCGTGCGCTCGGGACGGAAGTCGACGGGGCGCTCGGCTGCGGAAGTCATGACGGCAATACTAGTCAGCCGTCGCGCCGCCTCCGACTCCGGACCCCGACCGCGCGTCGGAGTCCGCCTGGTCGCCGGTCGGCTCGGTCGGCGCGACGCTGGTCCGGTTGTTCTGGTTCGGGGAGCGGTCCTGCTGGTCGGGCCGCTGCGGCTCGGTCTGCCCGGCGCCCTCGCCCTGGGTGGGGGTGGCCTGGTCCTGCGGGGTCTCCTCGGCGGTGCCGGCGGTGGTGGTCGGCTGCGTGGTCTCCGGGTAGGACTCCTCGACGGTCCGCTCCTGCGTGGTCTCCGGGGTGGAGCTGACCGTCTCGTCGGTGCGGGGGGCCAGCCAGCCGTCGGAGCCCTCCCAGCCCTCGCCGGTCTGCACGGTCGAGGCCCACAGGAAGAGCAGCACCGCCATCGCCACGCCGAGCAGCGTGGTCGAGGGCCGCACCCGCCCGCCGAGGCTGAGCAGCCCGGTGTGGCGCTCGGCGTCGGCCTCCTCGTCGAGGGCGTCCTCGCCGGCCTGCTTCTGCGCGGCCGGGTCGTCCTCGGCGGAGACCGGTGAGACGGGCTTGGCCGGGCCCGAGTGGGCGGGCATGGAGCGCGTCTGCGCGTCGATTTCCGACGTCGCGTCCGCGCCGCCGGAGGCGGCGACGGCACCGTCGGCAACCACCGCACCGTCTCCGGCCACGGTGCCGGGCGCGACGTCGTCAATAACGGGGGAGTCACCGGTGGCGTCGTGGCGCTCGGCGGCGGTGAACAGCGCGGTCGGGGGAGCGGCGTCGCGGTTGTGGGCCAGGTCGTGGTCGATCGGGGCGCCGGTGACACTCGGGGCGGCGCCGTACTCGTCCCAGAACTCGTCGAGGATGGCGGTGCGCATCGCGCGCTCGACGGCCCACTGCGCGCCGGCCGAGGAGGTGACCATCAGGCGGACCGACATCGTCCACGGGGTGCCCACGGTGCTCGGCGGGGTGACGTCGACGGCGGGCTGGACGACGAGCTCGTCGAGGACGTCGTCGCGGATCTCCTCGCGGCGCAGCGCGCGGGTGGCGGCGGCCTCGGCTCGGTCGATCGCCTCCTCGGTCGAGTGGGAGCTGCGCAGCGGGATCGGCATGGTCACCACAGCGCGCGACCAGTACTGCGAGGAGTTCACGCAGACCTTCGGCGTCGAGTTCGGGATGGTGATCGTCTCCTGGGCCAGCGTGCGGATCCTGGTGGCGCGCAGGGTGATGGAGATGACCGTGCCCTCGACCTCCACGCCGGAGCCCTCGAAGCGCACCCAGTCGTTGATGCCATACTGCTTCTCGGTGAGGATGAAGAACCCGGCGAGGAAGTCGGCGATGATGCTCTGGGCGCCGAGGCCGAGGGCTGCGGAAACGACGGTGGCGGGGATGGCCGCGCCGGCCAGCGAGAAGCCGAGGGTGTTGAGGAAGAACACCATCAGCAGGAAGTAGGCGACCAGCTGGCCGATGTAGACCGCCGCGGTGGTCAGCGCCAGCGAGGTCTTGCCCTCCTGCTGCTCCTGGGAGCTCTCGATGCGCGTGTTGATCTCGCGGATGAGGAAGCGCCCCAGGCGGGGCACCATCAGGGCGGCGACGGTGATCAGGGCGAGCGTGATGCCCTTCTCGGCGATCCACGCCCAGATCACCGTCAGGATGTATCCGATCGGCATGGGGCCCACCCTAGCCGGGTACCGGGGGTCTACGGTCCCGTCCAGGCGACTCCCGGGAAACCGGCACGCGGCTTGCGGCGGGCGGGGTACGGGGGTGCCCCCGTTCCCGCGGGGTGACCCGATCTTCCCACCCCGTGGGCCTGCGGTTCCATTCGTCGGGAGTGATTGCTGTCATGTCGCCCGGGGGTGCGTGACATGTCTGATTTTGGGCGGCTCACCGCAATGTGTAGGATGCCTCACATGGACATTATTTGGCTTGTACTCGGAACCGCACGGCGCGTGCCGTAACGGACGTACAAGTCGACCTCGGCTAGCGCCCCCGGAACGCACCGCCACACGGCGGAGACGATCCGGCCGGGCGCTTTTTCGTATTTTGTCCAGCCCCACCCGCGGCCCGCGGGCGGGAGGAAGAGAAGTGAAGTGGTGAGGAGCCAACAAGACGTGAACGTGGAAGCAGACACCAGGCCCACGGCACCCGCCCCGGGAGCGGGAGGGGCCATCACGGGCGCCCAGGCGATCGTGCGCTCCCTCGAGGAGCTCGGCGTGGACGTCGTCTTCGGCATTCCCGGCGGCGCCGTGCTGCCGCTCTACGACCCCCTGTACTCCTCCGAGAAGGTCCGTCACGTGCTCGTGCGTCACGAGCAGGGGGCCGGGCACGCTGCGGAGGGTTACGCGGTGGCCAGCGGGAAGGTCGGCGTGTGCATCGCGACCTCCGGCCCGGGCGCGACCAACCTGGTCACCGCCCTGGCCGACGCGATGCTCGACTCGGTGCCGATCGTGGCGATCACCGGCCAGGTCGGCCGCGGCATGCTCGGCACCGACGCCTTCCAGGAGGCCGACATCCGCGGCGTGACCATGCCCGTGACCAAGCACAACCTCATGGTCACCGACGTCCGCGACATCCCCAAGGCGCTGGCCGAGGCCTTCCACCTCGCCGCCACCGGCCGGCCGGGCCCCGTCCTGGTCGACGTGCCCAAGGACGTCCAGAACGCCACCGCCGAGTTCGCCTGGCCGCCCGAGCTGGACCTGCCCGGCTACAAGCCGGTCACCTCCCCGCACTCGCGGCAGGTGCGCCAGGCCGTCGAGCTGATCGAGCAGGCGAAGAAGCCCGTGCTCTACGTCGGCGGCGGCGTGATCAAGGCCGACGCCGCCGCGGAGCTGCGCGAGTTCGCCGAGCTGACCGACATCCCCGTGGTGACCACCCTGATGGCGCTGGGGGCGATGCCCACCGACCACGAGCTCTACATGGGCATGCCCGGCATGCACGGCTCGGTGCCGGCGGTCGCGGCCCTGCAGCGCTCCGACCTGCTGATCGCCATCGGGTCGCGCTTCGACGACCGGGTCACCGGTGACGTGGACACCTTCGCGCCCGACGCGAAGGTCATCCACGCCGACGTCGACCCGGCCGAGATCGGCAAGATCCGCGCCGTCGACGTGCCCATCGTCGGCGACGCGCGCAAGACCCTGGTCAAGCTCGCCGAGACCTTCCGCCACCGCGAGGCGACCACGGACACCGAGGACTGGCGCGACTACCTCGACGGGCTGCGCGAGCGCTTCCCCCGCGGCTACGACGAGCCGGCCGACGGCTCGCTCTCGCCGCAGTACGTCATCGAGACCCTGGCCAAGACCGTCGGCCCGGAGGCCGTCTACGTCTCCGGCGTGGGCCAGCACCAGATGTGGGCGGCGCAGTTCCTCGACTTCGCCCACCCGCGCACCTGGCTGAACTCCGGCGGCCTGGGCACCATGGGCTACGCCGTGCCGGCGGCCCTCGGCGCGAAGGCCGGCCGGCCCGACGCCGAGGTCTGGGCCATCGACGGCGACGGCTGCTTCCAGATGACCAACCAGGAGCTGACCACCGCCGCGGTGGAGGGCATGCCCGTCAAGGTCGCCCTGATCAACAACGGCAACCTGGGCATGGTCCGCCAGTGGCAGACCCTCTTCTACGAGGGCCGCTACTCGAACACCCGCCTGCGCAACCAGGGCGAGCACGTGCCCGACTTCGTCGGCCTGGCCGAGGCGCTCGGCTGCGTGGCGATCCGGGTCACGGACAAGGACGAGGTCGCCCCGGCCATCGAGAAGGCCCGGCAGATCAACGACCGCCCCGTAGTCATCGACTTCATCGTCGGCGAGGACGCGCAGGTCTGGCCGATGATCTCGGCGGGCGCCTCGAACTCCGAGATCCAGTACGCCAAGGGCCTGCGCCCGCTCTTCGACGAGGAGCACTCGGCGGCGGAGGCCCCGGAGACCATCGACGAGACCATCGGCGAGCACCTCGACACCCGCGCGGAGGAGTCGGCCCAGGCCGGCGCCGCCGACGCGGCGGGTGCGGCCGGCAAGAAGAAGGAGGACTGAGCCCCGTGGCACCCACCGCCAACGTCGCGCCGCAGAAGAAGCGCAACATCCTGAGCGTCCTGGTCCAGGACGTCGACGGCATCATCACCCGGGTCTCCGCGATGTTCACCCGGCGCTCCTACAACCTGGTCTCGCTCGTCTCGGCGAAGACCGCGACCGAGGGCATCAACCGCCTGACGATCGTCGTCGACGCCGACGAGAAGAGCATCGAGCAGATCACCAAGCAGCTCAACAAGATCATCCAGGTGCTCAAGGTCCGCCTCCTGGAGGAGGACTCGACGATCGCCCGCGCGATCCTGATGGTCAAGGTCGACGCCAACAACGAGAACCGGCCCAAGGTCGTCGACGCGGCGAACATCTTCCGTGCCCGCGTCGTCGACGTGGCCCCCGAGTCGGTGGTCATCGAGGCGACCGGCACGCCGGGCAAGCTGCGTGCGCTCCTCGACGTCCTCGAGCCCTTCGGGGTCCGCGAGATGATCCAGTCCGGGCAGATCGCGCTCAACCGTGGTCGCAAGGTGCTGGCGCCCGCGGAATCAAGTGGAAAAAAGTAATCCCACGTGGCGAGACGTCGGAACTGGTAGTTTGCCAAATTATCCCAACCAATGAAATCTCTGGTAGGATGTATTGTAATTCACGTGGTGTCGATCGGAACCCTGAATCAGTCCGATCGGGCGGCACTGAATGCAGACGATCCCTGCCACACACCGTCACCAGAAAGGTGAGTAACTCCAATGGCCATTGACGTTCTCTACGACGCGGACGCTGACCTGTCCATCATCCAGGGCCGCAAGGTCGCCGTCATCGGCTACGGCTCCCAGGGCCACGCCCACGCGCTGAACCTGCGCGACTCCGGCGTCGAGGTCTGCATCGGTCTCCGCGAGGGCTCCAAGTCCGCCGAGAAGGCCCGTGAGGCCGGCCTCGAGGTCAAGTCCAACGCCGAGGCCGCTAAGTGGGCCGACGTCATCATGATCCTGGCGCCCGACACCGCCCAGGCGAAGCTGTTCACCGACGACATCGAGCCGAACCTGGAGCCGGGCAACGCCCTGTTCTTCAGCCACGGCCTGAACATCCACTTCGACCTGATCAAGCCCGCCGACGCCATCACCGTCGGCATGGTCGCCCCGAAGGGCCCGGGCCACCTGGTCCGCCGCACCTTCGTCGACGGCAAGGGTGTCCCGATGCTCATCGCCGTCGAGCAGGACCCGGACGGCAACGGCCGCGACCTGGCCCTGTCCTACGCCGCCGCCATCGGCGGTGGCCGCGCCGGCGTCATCCCGACCACCTTCAAGGCCGAGACCGAGACCGACCTCTTCGGTGAGCAGGCCGTCCTGTGCGGTGGCCTGGAGTACCTGATCATGACGGGCTTCGAGGTGCTGACCGAGGCCGGCTACGAGCCGGAGATGGCCTACTTCGAGTGCTGCCACGAGATGAAGCTGATCGTCGACCTGATCTACGAGGGCGGCATCGGCAACATGAACTACTCCTGCTCGGATACCGCCGAGTACGGCGGCTACCTCTCCGGCCCGCGCATCGTCGACGAGGGCGCGAAGGACCGCATGAAGGAGGTCCTCAAGGAGATCCAGGACGGCACCTTTGTCAAGCAGCTGCTCAAGAACATCGAGGGCGGCAACAAGGACCTCGAGGCCCGCCGCGCCGAGGTCGCCGCGCACCCGATCGAGAAGACCGGCGCCAAGCTGCGCGACCTGATGAGCTGGGTCAAGAACCCGCTCGACGCGACCGCCTAAGGTCCACCGGACCGGCCGCGCCGGCGCCTGTGGCACCGGCGGACGCGCACGTGCCGCACCGCAGGGGCACGCGCGACGTCGTCAATCTCCGACGCCGCGGGGAGTTCACGCTCCCCGCGGCGTCGCCGTATGTGCGGGGTTTGGCGCACGGCGGCGGGGGAGCAACACGCGTTTTCAATACATTTCCAATAAGGCGAAAACTGGGCTATCCTCAGGGGTATGGACGCCACCGCACACGGCCACGGGGCAGACCACCGCCACGGGCGCGCACACGACCACTCGCACGACCACTCACACGACCACTCGCACGACCACTCGCACGACCACTCGCACGCGCCGAAGTCGCTGCGGGCGCTGCTCGGCGTGATCACGCTGACCACCGTGATCTTCCTGGCCGAGCTGATCGCCGGCTTCGTCTCCGGCTCGCTGGCGCTGCTCTCCGACGCGATGCACATGCTCTCGGACTCCACCGGGCTGATCCTCGCGCTGGTGGCGATGCTCATCGGCCGGCGCGCCCCCTCGAAGCGGGCCACCTACGGCCACCGGCGCGTGGAGGTGCTCGCTGCGCTGGTCAACGCGCTGGCCGTCTCCGCGATCTCCGTCTACATCGTCTGGGAGGCCGTGCGCCGCCTGGGCTCGGCCGAGGAGATCGACGTGCCCGTCATGCTGGCCGTGGCCACCATCGGCCTGGTGGCCAACGGCGTCTCCGCGACGATCCTGGTGCGCCGCCAGCACGACAGCCTCAACATGCGCGGCGCCTACCTGCACGTCCTCTCGGACCTGCTGGGCTCGGTGGCCGTCATCGTCGCGGGCCTGGTCATCTGGGTGACCGGATTCACCCCGGCGGACACGATCGCCTCGTTCATCATCGCCGCGCTGGTGCTGCCGCGCTCCCTGCGGCTGCTGGCCGCCTCCGTCAGCGTGCTGCTCGAGCGCGCGCCGGCCGACGTCAACGTCGAGGAGATCGCCGGGGCGCTCGAGGCCGTCGACGGCGTGGTCGCCGTCCATGACCTGCACCTGTGGTCCACCGACGGCACCGACGTGCTGGCGACCTGCCACCTCGTCGTCGACGACGAGGACATGTACGGCTGCGGCGTGCTCGACGAGGCGCAGGATCTGCTCGCCGGGCTCGGGGTGACGCACTCGACCATCCAGCTGGAGCGGCCGGGCCACCAGCGCCACGAACACGTCTGTTGACCGATGTCCGGGCCGGGCTACGATTGGCGCCATGGGATTTTCGACCCCGAGCTACGGACTCTCCGACCTCTTCGCCCGCATCGACCGCGGCGACCTCCAGCTGCCCGACTTCCAGCGTGACTACTCCTGGGACGTCGACATGATCCGCTCGCTGCTGGTCACCGTCCTGCGCGGATTCCCCGTGGGCTGCTTCATGGCCCTCGACACGCGCAACATGCCGCTGCGCTTCCGCCCGCGCCCCATCGAGGGCGCCCCGGACACCGGCAACGCGCCGGGTATGCTGCTGCTGGACGGCCAGCAGCGCCTGACCACCCTGTACCACTGCCTCGGCGGCGACGGCTTCGTCGACACCACCGACTTCCGCGGCCGCCCGGTGCGCCGCAAGTTCTACGTGGACGTGCGCCGCGCCGTCGAAGGCGACCTGGTGCCCGACTCCGCGGTCTTCGCCGTGGGTGAGGACGGCCAGGTCCGCTCGCATTTCGCCCCTGAGATCCCCGGCGGCCTGCCGGACCAGGAGACCGCCCTGCAGCAGGGCTGCATCCCGGTCTCCGCGCTGCTCGGCGACGACGCGATGAACCTGCTCTTCGACCTGGTCGGCCAGGTCAGCGACGACAACCGCGGCCCGGCCAAGGAGTTCTTCAACTCCGTGGTCTACCCGCTGGCGCGCTACTCCATCCCGATGATTCGCCTCGAGCGCGGCACCGAGTCCACCGGCATCGGCTCGATCTTCGCCCAGGCGAACTCGGCCGGCCTGCAGATGGACGTCTTCGAGCTGCTCACCGCGGTCTTCTCCGCCGAGGACCCGGACTTCTCCTTCGCCGAGGACTGGGCGAAGACCGAGAAGACCCTGCGCGAGTACCCGGCCCTCGACGGCATCGGCCGCAACGAGTTCCTCACCGCCGTGGCGCTGCTGGTCAGCGCCCGCAAGGGCCGGGCCGGCGGCCACCGCGAGGACGTGCTGGCCATGTCGCTGGCCGAGTACCGCGAGGCCGCCAAGGTGGTGCGCGTGACCCTGCGCGAGAGCGCCGAGTTCCTGCTGCAGCGCTGCATCCTCTCGCTGTCCCAGGTGCCCTACACCGAGCAGATCATCCCGCTGGCCGTCATCCTGGCGCTGCTGGCCGACCGCGAGGGTCGCGCGCTGTCCAACACCAAGGCCTGGGACCGCATCAACCGCTGGTTCTGGTCCGGTGTCTTCGGCGAGCTCTACGGCTCGGCGGCCGTGCGCAACCGCATGGCGCGCGACGTCAACGAGGTCACCGCGTGGGTCGCCGGCGAGACCGACGAGGAGCCCAAGACCGTGCGCGACGCGACCTTCCACGAGGACCGCCTGCTCTCGGCCCAGCCGGGCAGCCCGCTGCACCACGGCATCTACGCGCTGTTCATGGGCCGCGGCGCCCGCGACTGGCGCACCGGCGCGACCTTCGACCGCTGGTCGTATGACCAGATGCGCCCGCACTTCACCCGCATCTTCCCGGAGGGGGAGGGCGTCGACGAGCTGCGCGGCGAGAGCGTGGTCAACCGCACCCCGATGTCGCGGCGCACCCAGGTCGTCATCGAGAACCAGACCCCGCCGCGCTACCTGCCGCGCGTGCAGTCGAAGTCCCTGATGGATGACGACGAGTTCGACGGAGTGCTGGCCACCCACGAGATCACCCCTATCTACGTGCTGCGCGGCGACTTCGACGCCTTCTTCGAGGACCGCCGCGAGCGCATCATTGGCATGATCGAGTACGCCATGGGCAAGGAGATCATCCGCGACGGCGAGCTGCTCGGCCGCCACGCCGCCGAGGAGGGCAGCGAGGACGAGGAGATTGCCGACGCCGCGACCGTCGCCGGCGCCGCCGAGGGTGCGGCCCGGCGCGGGGGCGCCCACGCCAAGGCCGAGGGCGACCTCGACGAGGCCGCCGAGGCCTCCGCGGTGGCCGACGCCGAGGTCGAGGCCGGGCCCGCCGGGGCGGAGAACGCCGAGGCCGGCTCCTCCGAGGGGTAACCGGGAGATCGGGGGAGAGGCGCGCCGCCGGGGTCGGGCGGCGCGCCATGGGGATGATGCGCCGCACGGGGCGGGCGGCGGGGGCCGGGTGCTTGCCGTTAGACTCACGAGACATGTCGACGAACAAGCGCCGCCTTCTCTTCCGCGCCACCTCCGCCACGGCCGCCGCCGCCATCGCGGCGACGGTGTTGACCGCCTGCTCGGACAGTGGGGAGGGCAACGGGTCGGACTCGGCGGCCGCGACCTCGGCCGCCTCCGTCGAGGAGGCCGCGGAGCAGAACCGCGACCGCCAGGTCGACGAGCGCTTCGGGGATCGCCCGCAGGTACTCGCCGACGCCTCCGGCACCGGCGTGGAGTCCAGCGCCCTCTTCTTCGACTCCGCCGAGTCCGTCGTGCTCACCGGGCCGGACGTGGCCGACCAGCTGCGCGCGGCCTCCGCCGCCGTCGCCGCCCACGCCCCGCTGCTCCAGGTCACCCCCGAGACTGCCGTCGAGATCGCCGCCGAGATCGACCGCCTGGGCGCGAGCATCGCCGTGACCTTCGGCGACGTCAAGGCCCCCGACGTCGAGGGCCTGACCGTCGTGCGCGCCCCGGCCGGCGAGGAGGGCCTGGAGCAGCTGACCAGCCTGAGCTTCGAGCGCACCGAGGTGCCCGCGGACAAGGGCGCGGTGCGCGCGCTGACCGAGTTCGACCCGGAGAACCCGCAGGAGCTCGCCCCCGGCGCCGGGATGGAGAACCCCGCGCCCGCTGAGGCGGCCCCGGAGGGCGCCCCCGAGGGTGGGGCCCCGGCCGAGGGTGCCCCCGAGGGTGAGGCTCTCGCCGCGGACGGCGCGCAGGACGCACAGCCGGAAGAGGATAAGGAGAGGGCCGACGAGGCGAAGGCCTCCGAGGAGCCGGGCGACGCCGAGGGCTCGCTCCCGGTGTCCACCCCGCGCGAGAACCCGCCGGTGGTGCTCGCCACCCCGGAGTCCCCGGTCGTCGACGTCGCCAACGCCCGCGCCTACGGCGCTGACGTCACCGTCCTGGACTACCCGGACCCGCGCGTGAGCGAGGACGCCTCGAAGGCGGTCGCCGGCCTGGCCGACCGCCCGCTGGTCGCCCTCGGCGCCCAGTTCGGCTCCGCCGAGCGCCTCACCGGTGCGATCGAGGCCTCCGCGCGCGAGACCGCGGAGCTGCCCGGCGGCGGCCACCTGGTCTTCCCCGGCCGGCGCATGGTCGCCCTCTACGGCCACCCGTCCGGCGGCGCCCTCGGCGTGATGGGCGAGCGCCCGCCGCAGGAGTCGGTCGACTACGTGCGCGGCATCGCCGAGCAGTACCAGGCCATCGACGGCGACGAGCCGGTCATCCCGACCTTCGAGATCATCGCCACCGTCGCTAGCGAGTTCCCCGGCGAGGACGGCGACTACTCCAACGAGGCCACCCTCGAGGAGCTGACCCCCTGGGTCGACGCGATCACGGACGCCGGCGGCTACGCCGTGCTTGACCTGCAGCCGGGCCGCGGCAACTTCCTGGACCAGGCCAAGCGCTACGAGGAGCTGCTCAAGCGGCCCAACGTCGGCCTGGCCCTCGACCCCGAGTGGCACATGGGCCCGGACGAGCTGCCCGCCCAGCGCGTCGGCTCGGTGGAGGCCCACGAGGTCGACGAGGTCTCCGAGTGGCTCGCCCAGCTGGTCCGCGACAACAACCTGCCGCAGAAGGCCTTCGTGGTCCACCAGTTCCAGGTGCAGATGCTGCGCGACCGCGAGCAGATCAACACCGACCACGCCGAGCTGTCCTACGTGCTCCACGCCGACGGCCACGGTGTCCCGGAGCAGAAGTTCGACACCTGGAACGTGCTGCGCCAGGGCCTCGACCCGGTCTGGAACATGGCCTGGAAGAACTTCTTCGACGAGGACCAGCCGATGTTCAACCCGGAGCAGACCTTCGCCGTCGACCCGCGGCCCTGGTTCATCTCCTACCAGTAGGCGCACGGGCCGGAAGGCCGACCGGACGCAGGGGCGCTGCCCGCGCGCCGCGGGGGTGGGGCGCCCGGTCGCGCCCCGACGCACGGGGGTGCGCCCAACCAGTGGGACGGCGTGTCCCACTTTCTTTCGCAAAGCCGTGCGTGACTTGAGGGGGAACGTACGGCTGACCCCGGGGGTGGTGGGGGGTGAGGTTAACAAGGGGTGGTGCCTGTGATCTGCGATACCGCGCGTAGAGTGAGCGGCGGTCCGTATCGCAGAAACACACCATAGGAGACGAGAAGACGTGAGCCGTCCAGTCGTTCTGATCGCCGACAAGCTGGCCCCTTCCACCGTGGAGGCGCTGGGGGATTCCGTTGAGGTGCGCTGGGTGGACGGTCCGAACCGTCCGGAGCTCCTGGCCGCCGTTCCCGAGGCCGACGCGCTGCTGGTGCGCTCGGCGACGACCGTGGACCGCGAGGTCCTCGAGGCCGCCGAGAACCTGAAGATCGTCGGCCGCGCCGGCGTGGGCCTCGACAACGTCGACATCGACGCCGCCACCGAGCGTGGCGTGATGGTCGCCAACGCCCCGACCTCCAACATCCACTCCGCCTGCGAGCACGCCATCGCGCTGCTGCTGTCGACCGCCCGCCAGATCCCGGCCGCGGACAAGACCCTGCGCGAGGCCGAGTGGAAGCGCTCCTCCTTCAAGGGCGTCGAGATCTTCGGCAAGACGGTCGGCATCGTCGGCTTCGGCCACATCGGCCAGCTCTTCGCGCAGCGCCTGCGCGCCTTCGACGTCGACGAGATCGTCGCCTACGACCCCTACGCCAACCCGGCGCGTGCCGCCCAGCTCGGCGTCGACCTCGTCGAGCTCGACGAGCTGATGCAGCGCAGCGACTTCGTCACCATCCACCTGCCCAAGACCTCCGAGACCGCCGGCATGTTCGACGCCGAGCTGCTGGGCAAGGCCAAGGAGGGCCAGATCATCATCAACGCCGCCCGCGGCGGCCTGGTCGACGAGCAGGCCCTGGCCGAAGCCATCAAGGCCGGCAAGATCCGCGGCGCCGGCTTCGACGTCTACTCCACCGAGCCGTGCACCGACTCCCCGCTGTTCGCCCTCGACGAGGTCGTCGTCACCCCGCACCTGGGTGCCTCCACCGTCGAGGCCCAGGACCGCGCCGGCACCGACGTCGCCGCCTCCGTGCTCAAGTGCCTGGCCGGCGAGTTCGTCCCGGACGCCGTCAACGTCTCCGGCGGCGCCGTCGGCGAGGAGGTCGCCGCCTGGATGGACCTGGCCCGCAAGCTCGGCCGGCTGGCCGGCCGCCTGCTCGGCGAGGCCCCAGACAGCGTGGCCGTCCAGGCCCGCGGGGAGCTGTCCACCGAGAAGGTCGACGGCCTGGGGCTGTCCGCCCTGCGTGGCCTCTTCTCCGCGATCACCCAGGTGCCGGTGACCTTCGTCAACGCCCCGCGCATCGCCGAGGAGCGCGGCGTGGACCTGAAGGTCTCCACCGCCACCGAGTCGGCCACCCACCGCTCCGTGCTCGAGGTCACTGTCATCGGCGCCGACGGCGCGCGCGCCACCGTCATCGGTGCGCTGACCGGCCTGGAGCGCGTCGAGAAGATCGTGCGCATCAACGGCCGCGGCGTCGACATGCGCGCCGAGGGTCACAACCTCTTCCTGCGCTACACCGACGTGCCCGGCGCCCTGGGCAAGGCCGGCGCCCGCCTCGGCGAGGCCGACATCAACATCGAGGCCGCGGCGCTCACCCAGGCCGCCAAGGGTGACGGCGCCACCCTGATCCTGCGCGTCGAGCGCGAGGTGCCCGAGGAGATCGTCGAGGACATCTGCTCTGCCCTAGGTGCCACCGCCGTCCAGCTCAACCTGGGCTAGCACCCGGCCACCCACGGCCACCCGCGCGGCCCCCGCGGCGTCCGCTCCCGGACACCCCGGGGGCCGTGGCGTATCCACCGACGCCACCCCCGAAAATGAGGGTGTGCACGTGCGGCGGCGGCGCACGTTGTAGGGTGAACGAAAGTCCACTAGGTGAGAAAGGAATATCGCAAAATGAAACTGGCAGTGATCGGCGGAGACGGCATCGGCCCGGAGGTCACCGCGGAGGCCCTCAAGGTCCTCCAGGCGGTCCGCGACGACGTCGAGGTCACCGAGTTCGACCTCGGCGCCCGGCGCTACCTGCGCACCGGCGAGCTGCTGCCGGAAGAGGACCTGACCCGCCTGCGCGAGCACGACGCGATCCTGTTGGGCGCCATCGGCTCGCCCGGCGAGGTGCCCCCGGGTGTGCTGGAGCGCGGCCTGCTGCTGGCCATGCGCTTCAAGCTGGACCACCATGTCAACCTGCGCCCCGCCAAGCTCTACCGTCCCGAGGCCTCCCCGCTGGCCGAGCCCGGCGAGATCGACTTCGTCGTCGTGCGCGAGGGCACCGAGGGCCTCTACTGCGGCAACGGCGGCACCCTGCGCGAGGGCACGCCCCACGAGGTCGCCAGCGAGGTCTCCCAGAACACCCGCTACGGCGTCGAGCGCGTCGTGCGCGACGCCTTCGAGCGCGCGAACAACCGCCGCCGCCACCTGACCCTGGTGCACAAGACCAACGTCCTGGTCAACGCCGGCGACCTGTGGGAGCGCACCGTCGCCGAGGTCGGCGAGGAGTACTCGGACGTCACCGTGGACTACTGCCACATCGACGCCGCGACGATCTACATGGTCACCGACCCCACCCGCTTCGACGTGATCGTCACCGACAACCTCTTCGGCGACATCCTGACCGACCTGGCGGGCGCGGTCACCGGCGGCATCGGCCTGGCCGCCTCCGGCAACATCGACTCCACGCGCACCAACCCCTCGATGTTCGAGCCCGTCCACGGCTCCGCCCCGGACATCGCCGGCACCGGCGTGGCCGACCCCTCGGCCGCGATCCTCTCGGCCGCCCTGCTGCTGCGCCACCTCGGCGACGAGACCAACGCCCGCCGCATCGAGGAGGCCGTCGCCGCCGACGCGCTGTCCCGCGAGCCCGGCGCCCCGGTGCGCACCACCGAGGTCGGCGACCGCATCGCCGCCGTCGTGCGGGCCTGAGGCACCCCCGAAATTGCCGACGTCGCGCCCCGCGACGTCGGCTTTTTTGTGCCACGTGGCGTGGCACGCGGCGTCGTCAATCGTGGGTGCGGCGTCAGTGCACGGGCACGCGCACGCGGTCGTCGATGGCGGCGGCCGCCTCGGTGCCCTGGCGGATCGCGCGCTTGGCGTCGAGCTCGGCGGCCACGTCCGCGCCCCCGATGACGGTGACGGCGACCCCGAGGCGCTCGAGGGGCTCGACGAGTCCGCGCTCGGAGACCTGGCCCGTGCACAGCACGACGGTGTCGGCGGCGACGGTGTGCGCGCTGCCGTCGGGAAGGGTGACGTGCACGCCGGCGTCGTCGATGAAGCGGTAGGTCACCCCGGAGATCTGCGCGACGCCCTTGGCGCGCACGGCCGCGCGGTGCACCCAGCCGGTGGTCTTGCCCAGTTTCTTGCCCATCTTGCCCTCGGTGCGCTGCAGCATGGTCACCCGGCGCGCGGGCGCCTCGGGCGCGGGCTCTGTGACGGAGCCGGGGTTGTCCGGGTCGCGGCTGACGCCCCACTCGCGCTCCCAGGCGGCCAGGTCGAGCGTCGGGGAGGCCGTGGTGGTCAGCCACTCGGTGACGTCGAAGCCGATGCCGCCGGCGCCCAGCACGGCGACGGTGCCGCCCGGCTCGACGCGCCCGGAGAGCACGTCGGCGTAGGTGCACACGCTGGGGTGGTCCACGCCCTCGATGTCCGGCACGCGCGGGCGCACGCCGGTGCCCAGCAGGACGTGGTCGAAGTCGTGGAGGTCTTCGGCCTCGACGCGGCGGTTGAGGTTGGCGTTCACACCGGTCTCTTCCAGGCGCACGGTGAAATAGCGCAGGGTCTCGGCGAACTCCTCCTTGCCGGGGATCTCGGCGGCCAGCGCGAACTGCCCGCCCAGGTGGTCGGAAGCCTCGAAGAGGTCGACGCGGTGGCCGCACTCGGCGGCCGAGACCGCCGCGGCCATGCCGGCCGGGCCGGCGCCGACGACGGCGACGCGCGCGGGGCGGCGGGCCCGGGTGAGCCGCAGCGTGGTCTCGCGCCCGGCCTGCGGGTTGACCAGGCAGGAGACGGGCTTGGCGGCAAAGGCGTGGTCGAGGCAGGCCTGGTTGCAGCCGATGCAGGTGTTGATCCGCTCCGGGGTGCCGGCGGCGGCCTTGGCCACGAAGTGGGGGTCGGCGAGCAGCGGGCGGGCCAGGGCGACGGCGTCGACGCGGCCGCGGGCGAGGATCTCCTCGGCGACCTCGGGGGTGTTGATGCGGTTGGCGGCGATCAGCGGCAGGTCGACGACGTCGCGCAGGTTCTCGGTGAAGTCGACGAACGCGGCGCGCGGCACCGAGGTGACGATGGTGGGCACCCGCGACTCGTGCCAGCCGATGTCGGTGTTGATCGCGTCGACGCCCAGGTCCGCGCAGGCCCGGGCGGTCTCGGCGATCTCCTCGAAGGTCTGCCCGTCCTCGACGAGGTCGGCGACGGACTGGCGCAGGATGACCGGGAAGTCGGCCGGCACGCGCTCGCGGACGGCGGAGACGACCTCGAGCAGGAAGCGGCGCCGGTTGGCGGAGCTGCCGCCCCAGTCGTCGGTGCGGTCGTTGGTGCGCGGGCAGAGGAACTGGTTGATCAGGTAGCCCTCGCCGCCCATGATCTCCACCGCGTCGTAGCCGGCGGCCACCGCGCGGGCGGCGGCCCGGCCGAAGGCGGCGATCTCGTGGCGGATCAGAGGCGCGTTGAGCCGGATGTGGCGGAAGGGGTGGATCGGGGAGGGCTCCGTGCCCGGCGCGGTCTTCAGCGGGGTGACCCCGTAGCGCCCGGAGTGTAAGAGCTGGACGGCGATGAGGCCGCCGGCGGCGTGCACGGCGTCGCTGACCCGGCGGTGCGCGGCGACGTCCCCGCGCGAGGTCAGCGTGCCGGCCAGCGGCTGCAGCTTGCCGGTGGCCGAGGGTGCGATGCCGCCGGTGACGATGAGTCCGACCCCGCCGCGGGCACGCTCGGCGTAGAAGGCGCCGAGCCTGCCGGCGTCGCGGTGGCGGTCCTCCAGCCCGGTGTGCATGGAGCCCATCACGGTGCGGTTGGGCAGCTCGATCCCGCCGATGCGCAGCGGGCGCATCAGGTGCGGGATGGGGGTGACGGTCTCGTCCCGGGAATCAGACATGTGACACAGGTTACTTGCTAGGGTTGTCGCATGTCCGCCGAATTGCGCGAGGTCCGCGACTTCCTCGCCGCCCACGAGCCGTTTTCCCGGCTGCCCGCCGAGGAGCTCGACCGCCTGCCGGGGCAACTGACCATGCGCTACGTGCGCCGCGGGACGCAGCTGCTCACCGAGGGCGAGGTGGGCGACGCGATGTACATCCTGCGCTCCGGGGCCGTGGACGTGCTGGCCGGGGAGGTGCTGCTCGACCGCCGCGGCGAGGGCGACTACTTCGGCTACTCCACACTCGTCGGCGAGCCCGAGTCGCTCTACCAGATGGTCACCGTCGAGGACAGCCTGGTGCTGGTCATGGACCGTGAGGTCTTCGCCCGGCTGCACGCCGCACACCCGGTGCTGCGCCGCTACTTCGACTCGGCGACCCGGCGCATGCGCGCCGCCGTCGACGAGCTCAACGACACCCGCTTCCAGGCGCTGTCCACCCCCGTGGCTGAGCTGATGCACCACGGGGCGCACACCGTGGGACCGGGGGAGTCCATCGCGGCGGCCGCCCGGGCGATGGAGGCGGCGCGCTCCTCGAGCCTGATGGTCACCGACTCCGGCAGGCTCGCCGGTATCCTGACCGACCGCGACCTGCGCGGCCGCGTGCTCGCCGTCGGGGTGGACCCCGGCAGCCCCGTGGCCGAGGTGATGACCCCGGAACCGGTGACCGTCACCCCCGACGAGCCTGCGCTGGCGGCCCTGCTGACCCTGGCGCGCCTGGGCGTCAACCACCTGCCCGTCGTCGACGGCGCGGAACTGGTCGGCGTGATCACCACCGGCGACGTCATGGCCCTCATGCGCCAGGACCCCGTCTACCTCGCCGCCGACCTGGCGCGTGCCGCCGGTCCCGGGGACCTCACCGGCGCCTTCAACCACGCCGCCGAGGTCACCGCCCGCTTCGTAGAGCGCGGCACCGGGGGAGCCGAGGCCGGCACAATCATGACCGCCCTGGCCGACGCCGTGGCCGTGCGCCTGTGCGAGCTCGCCGAGGCCGAACTCGGCACCCCGCCGGTCGACTACGCTTTCGTCGTGCTCGGCTCCCAGGGCCGCGGCGAGATGATGCTCGCCAGCGACCAGGACAACGCGCTGATACTGGCCGACGACTTCGACGAGGCCGCCCACAGCGCCTACTTCGCCCGCCTGGCCGAGTACGTCTGCCACGGCCTGCACGCCGCCGGCCAGGTGCTCTGCCCCGGCGAGGTGATGGCGCTCAACCCCGAGTGGCGGATGACCGCACGCGCCTGGGAGGAGACCTTCACCGCCTGGGCCACCGCCCCGGGCCCGGACGCCCTGCTGCACGCCCAGGCCTTCTTCGACCTGCGCGCCGTCCACGGCGACGAGCGCCTGTCCGCCCGGGTACGCGCGAGCGCGGTGAGCGCGGCGAAGGGCTCGCGGCGCCTGCACGTCCACCTGGCCACCCTGGCCGCCCGGCGCCAGCCGCCGCTGAGCTTCTTTCGCGGGCTGGTCGTCGAGCGCGGCGGCGACTACGCCAGCACCCTGGACGTCAAGAAGGGCGGGCTGCACGCGGTGGTGCAGATCGCCCGGCTCAGCGCGCTGGCAGCCGGCTCCACGGCCACCGCCACGCGCAGGCGGCTTTCCGAGGGCGACCTCTCCGAGGCCGGTGCCCGCGATCTCACGGCCGCCTTCGACTGCCTGCAGGCCATCGCCCTGCGCCACCAGGCCGACCAGCTGCGCGCCGGGGAAAAGCCCGACTACCACATCGACCCCGCCCGGCTGGCGCGCACCGACCGCGACGTGCTGCGCGACTCCTTCCAGGTCATCCGCTCCGCGCAGAACGGGCTGGCCACCCGTTACCCGGTGCACGCAGCATGACGGGGCGGGACACCGGGAGCGGGGCGTGGGCGCGCCTCGGCGAGCTCTTCTCCCCGGCGCGCGCCCGCCTGCCGCGCTGCCGCATCGGAGAGCTGCGCTTGCTCGCCGTCGACGTGGAGACCACCGGCCTCGACGCCCGCCGCGACCGCCTCGTCGAGGTCGCCTGGGTGCCCGTCGAGGACCGCGAGATCCGCCTCGGGGAGGCCGGCCGCCTCATCGTGCGCGGCGGCGAGGTGGGCCAGTCCGCCACCGTGCACGGGATTGGCGACGACGCGGTGGCCAGCGGGGTCGAGCCCGCCGCGGCGCGCCGGGCGGTCACCGAGGCACTGCGCGGCCGCGTGCTGCTGGCGCACTTCGCGGCTATGGAGCTGCGTTTCCTGCGCCTGCGCGGGGTGGCCGTGGTCGACACGATGGACCTCGAGCGCACGGGAATGGAGCGGCGCGGCACCTACCCGAGAGGCGAGGACCTGCGCCTGCCGAAGGCCCGGGCGCGCCACGGGCTGCCGGCCTACCGCAACCACGGGGCGCTGACCGACGCCCTGGCCTGCGCCGAGCTCTTCCTCGCCCAGACCGCAGGACGGGAGGACCGCCCGGCGCGCACGCTGGTGCGGTGAGCGGGAAAGCGGCGGGGTCAGCCGCGGGCGGCCAGGATCATCCGGTCGATCTCCTGGAGCACCTCGTCGACCGCCCCCGGGTCCACCCCACGCTCGCGGCGGGCGGACAGCAGCTCCTGCTGGGCGGCACGCAGCGAGGCCAGCCGCATCTTGTGGGCCGCCCCACGCCAGCGCTCGATCTCCTCGTGGTCGGGACCGTGGTCGGACTCGTGCTCGTCGAAGCGCACCCGCACCCAGCGCCCGACCGCCTCGACGGCCTCCACGGGAAGGTCGGCCGTGTGCTCGGCCAGGTAGTCGCGCGCGGCGCGCCGGGCCCGGTCGTGCAGGTGGTCGACCTGCTCGGGGCTTTCCACCAGGTCGAGTGTGCGCATCAGCGCCGGCAGCGTCAGGCCGGGCAGCACCATGGTGAGAAGGAGCACGACGAGGGCGATGACGGCGGCCTCGTGGTGCAGGGTGTCCGAGGCGGTCGCCGGGATGGACAACACGAGTGCCAGGGTGACCAGCCCGCGCATGCCGGACCACGTCATCAGCAGCACCTCCTGGAGGCGCAGCGGGGCGGTGGCGCGCCGGCCGCGGCGGATGTTGATCCGGTAGAGCAGCCACAGCCAGACCGCGCGGATCGCGACGGCGACCACGGCGAGCACCGCTCCGACCCACACGGCGTGCCACAGCTCGGCGCCGACCTCGTCGACGGCGTCGCGCACCGAGAGCCCGATCAGGCCGAAGGCGACACCGGTGAAGAGCATCTCGACGGTGCCCCAGAACGCGCCGCCGGACAGGCGGTCCTCCGCGCCGAGGGAGGCGCGGCTGGTCAGCTCGACGGCGGCGATGACCACGGCGATGACCCCGCTGGCGTGGACCTCCTCGGCGAGCAGGTAGACGGCGAAGGGCACGACCCAGCTCAGGGCGTTTCTCGCGGTGGTGTCGCCGACGTGGTCGGTGAACCAGGCGGTGGCACGGCCGGCGACGAGGCCGATGACCACCGAGGCGATGACGGCCCAGATGAAGTCGAGGGCGCCGGCGGTAAAGGAGACGTCCTCGCCGGCGAGCAGGGCGGCCAGGCCCAGGTGGAAGGTTACGATGGAGGCGGCGTCGTTGAACAGGCCCTCCGAGGCCAGCGCGGAGGTGATGCGCCGGGGGATGCCCACCGGCTCGGCGACGGCGTCGACGGCGACGGGGTCCGGCGGGGCGAGCGCCGCGGCCAGCACGATGGCCCCGGCGAGCCCCAGGCCGGGCATCAGCCACATCGCGGTGCCGGCGAGTGCTGCGACGGTGACGAAGACGAGCAGGACGGACAGCGAGACGATGGTGGACAGCTGGGCGCGGATCGAGCCCCAGGAGGTGCGCCGGGCCAGGGCCCACAACAGGGGCGGCAGGAAGATCGGCAGGATCATCTCGGCGGGCACCTCGAGATCCGGCAGGCCGGGCAGGAAGAGGGCGCCGGCGGTGAGCAGCACCAGCAGCACGGGCCAGGGAAGGCCCGCGCGGTCGCCGACGGCGACGACGATGACAGTGGCCAGCATGAGGCCGACCAGGGCGGCGAGGACAGTCAAGCGGGGGCCTTCTTTCGGCGCGGGGGTGGTCAAAGAGAACACCACTTTTCTACCCCGGCGCCGCCTGCTGTCCCGGACGAGGGCGGCGGGTAGGCTGCCCTGCATGCGTTTCGCCAGAATTGCCACCCCGGAGGGTATGACCTTCGCCGTCATGGACGGTGAAGGCGAGGACCTGACCGCCAAGGCCATTGCGGCCACCCCGTTCACCGCCCCGCAGTACACGGGCAAGGAGTACCGGGAGGGGGAGTACCGGCTGCTCGCGCCGATGCTGCCCGGCAAGGTGGTGGCCATCGGCCGCAACTACGCCGACCACGTCGCCGAGGTGTTCAAGCAGTCCGCCGAGCAGCTGCCGCCGACGCTGTTCATCAAGCCGCCGACGGCCGTCGTCGGCCCGGGCGCGCCGATCCGCATCCCGGACTTCGCCACCCGCGTCGAGTTCGAGGGCGAGCTGGCGCTGATCATCGGCAAGCCGTGCAAGAACGTCAAGGCCGAGAACTGGCGTGACGTCGTCCTCGGCTACACCGTGGTCAACGACGTCTCCTCGCGCGACCTGCAGTTCTCCGACGGCCAGTGGGCCCGGGCCAAGGGCATCGACACCTTCTGCCCGCTGGGCCCGTGGATCCAGACCGACCTGGACGCCATCGAGACCGACAACCTGCCGATTAAGGCCCGCCTGACCCACGGCGGGGTCACCGAGGTCAAGCAGGACTCGAACTCGAACCAGATGATCATGAACCTCGGCGAGATCCTCGAGTACATCACCGCCTCGATGACGCTGCTGCCCGGCGACGTGATCTGCACCGGCTCGCCGGCCGGCACCGCGCCGATGGAGCCCGGCGACTACATCGAGATCGAGGTGCCCGGCGTCGGCGTGCTGGGCAACCCGGTCGAGCGCGCCTGACGCGCTCAACGGGGCACCCGGGCCGGGCGGGCCTGAGCCGCGTCCGGCCCGTCAGGCCTGGACCGGCACCGCCCAAAAGTCGGGGGCGGCGGTGGCGGACTCGTCGACGCGTGAGGTGTCGGCGTCCTCCGCGAAGGTGAAGGGGATGACCAGCAGCTCGAAGTCACCGGTGATGGTGCTCAGGCCCTCGCCGCAGTAGGTGATCTCGCGGGCCTCGCCCACGCCGAGCGACAGGCCGTCCTCCACCGGGGAGAGGAAAGACGTCTCGCCGTTCGGGGTGACGGCCACCAGGGTCGGCACGCGCACGGTGGTCGAGCCGGAAGCGTCCTCGCCGAGCACGAAGGTGTTCTCCGCGCAGACCTCGTGGGCGTCCGCCCGCGCCGAGTCGAGCCGGATGGTCGAACCGGGGAAGTCGGCGTTGCCGGCGTCGAGGGTCTCGCCTTCCGCGGAGGCCGAGCCGAGGCGCTCGTCGTAGCGGGCCCAGGCGAGCTCGCCCTCGGGCTCGCCGACGTCGAGGTAGTCCGGCCCGGAGACGGTCAGCAGCCCGTGGGGGGAGTGCTCCTGGTCGACCTGGACGCCGAAGTTCTGCAGCTGGCGTGCCAGCGGGGCGGCCAGCGAACAGGGCCCGTTGACGGAGACGGCCACGCTGGCAAGTGCGCCCGGCCCGGTCATCCGGCAGTTGGGGCGCCCGGCCAGGCTGCCCTCGAAGGCGTCGCCGCCCGGATCCCCCGACGTTGTCCACTCGGCCAGCCCGGACAGGTCCGAGGAGATCTTCTCGCGCTTCTGCTCGCCAGCCGGGTCCACGATCACCGAGGCGCGCACCCGCGCGTCGCCGACGGGGATCCAGCCGGAGCACTCGGTCTGGCCGTCCTCGCGCTCGCCCTCGGCGACGGTGACGTCCTCGACGCCGGCGCGCGAGTAGAAGGCCTCGCCGAAGTCGCAGGAGCGGAACAGCTCGCCGTCGGTGAAGCTCTCGATCTCCGAGGTCGTCCAGCCCATGGGGCCGATCGGGGTCTCGTAGCGCGAGCCGCCGACCAGCAGCAGGCCGGCGGAAAGCACCATCATCGCCAGCACGCCGGCCGCCACGGTCAGCGGCATCTTCCCCCGGCGCGCGGCGGTGGCGTGCCGGTCCGGCCGAACGGTGGCGCGGTGGCTGCCCGGGCGCCCGGCGCTACGCCCCTGGGCCGGTGCCGCCGCAGGCTCGCCTGCGGGGCGCACACCGGCGGCCTCGTGCCGGCTCCGCGGCTCACGGTCCACGCCTCGGCCACCCTTTCCTCGGTTCGGCTGCACAGTTACCCCGTCACATTAGCCAACGCGCCCGCGCCGGCGGGCGCACGCCGCACGGAACCGCGGTGGGGGAGCGGCGCGGCGTCGGCAATCTCTCTAACGCAGCCGGGTGCCGTCGGCGAGTTCGAAGAGGCGGGCGAGCACCGCGCCGTCGGAGGCGCGCAGCCCGTTGTGCTCGTGTTCGCTGGTCACCCAGGTGCGCACGCCGGGCAGGAAACCGGCGGTCTCGCGGGAGTACTCCAGCGGCACGTAGGCGTCGTTGACGTAGACGGCCGCCGCCCCGCGCGCGCCGGACTCCTCGAGGGCGACGGGGTCGTAGAGGCGGTTCCAGGGCTGGCCGGCGAGCTCCCTGGCAACAGGCGCCCAGGGGCGCAGGCCCGGGACGGTCTCGAGCCACTCGCGCGAGACGTGCTCGCCGGTCAGGAGGGTGGGGTCCTCGGCGAAGTCGGTGGGCATGGCGCGCTCGGCGGCCCAGTCGGTCACCACGCCGTCGGCCATCGAGGACTCGTGGAGCACGTAGTAGAGCGGGTTGCGCGCGCCGAAGGGCAGCAGCGCGGCCAGGTCGTGGCGGAAGGCCGTGGTGCGCGGGTCCTGCTCGAGCAGGTTGAACAGACTGAGCCAGCCGTCGTTGGAGCCGAGGAGCATGCCCAGGCTGCGCACGCGCGAGACCGAGACGACCTCGCCGTCCGGCAGCACCAGTTCGCCGTCGGCGGCCAGTTCCACGAGCTTGGCGACGGCGTCGCGGTGGTGCGGGAAGCGCGTGTAGTAGGCCAGCGACTTGCGACGCAGCTCGGCGAAGGTGGTCGCGTAGATGTCCTCGGCGCGGTGGCCGACCGGGGCCAGTCCGCCGGTGAAGTAGGCGTTGTCGACGCTCTCCGGGTGCACGGTCAGGTAGTGCAGGAGGGTGAAGCCGCCGAAGGACTGGCCCAGCACGCTCCAGGTCTTCGCCCCGAGGTGCTCGCGCATGGCCTCGCAGTCGCGCACGATCGCGTCGGCGCGCAGGTGGGTCAGGTACTCGGCGGTGGCACTCTCCGGGGCGACCGGGGTGGAGCGGCCGGTGCCGCGCTGGTCGAGCAGGACGACGCGGTGGCGGGCCAGCGCGGTGGTCATCCAGGACGGGAAGAGCGCCGGCGACTCGTTGCCCGGCCCGCCCTGCAGGAAGACCAGGAAGGGCAGGTCCCCGCCGCCGCGCGGGGTGATCACGCGGGCGAAGACGTCGATGGTGCGCCCGTCGGCCGGGTCCTCGGTCAGCGGGCAGGTGATGGTGTGGTCCTCGAGGAGGCGGGTGCCGATCTGGATGCTCATGTCCGCCATGCTAGACCCGGGCGCGCCGGGGTCGGGGCTGTGACCGGGAGCTTAGAGGCCGAGCGCACCGAGGATGGTGCCGAGCTTCGCAGTGGTCTCGGCCAGCTCCGCGTCCGGGTCGGAGTCGGCGACGATGCCGCCGCCGGCCCAGGCGCGGGCCGAGGCGCCGTCGGCGGCGACCTCGGCGCAGCGGATGGCGACCATGTACTCGCCGTCGCCGTTGCTGTCCGCCCAGCCGACCGTGCCGGCGTAGAAGCCGCGCGGCGACTCGACACGCGCGATGTAGTCGCGGGCCGCGGGCGTCGGTGTGCCACAGATGGCGGGGGTGGGGTGCACCAGGGCGGCGAGCTCCAGGGCGGTCATGTGCGCGTGGTCGGCGTCGAGCTCGCCGGTGATCGGGGTGGCCAGGTGCCAGACCTCGTTGGTGGCGGTCAGCTCGGGCTCGTCGGGGATGGCGAGGCGCGAGCAGACCGGGTCGAGGGCGGCGCGCAGGTGCTCGACGACGAAGGCGTGCTCGGCGCGGTCCTTGCCGGAGGCCGCCAGCCCCCGGGCCACGGCGGCGTCCTCGTCCGGGTCGCTCGCCCGGGCGGCGGAGCCGGCCAGCGGGTAGGCGCTCACCGTGGTGCCGGACTTGCGCACCAGCACCTCGGGGGAGGAGCCGACGAGCATGCGCCCGGCGAAGTGGCCCCCGGCCGGCGAGAGGTCGCAGATGAAGCCGTCGTGGCGCGCGGAGGTGTCGATCAGGCGCGCGGCGACCAGGCGCGGGTCGACCGGCGGGGCGAAGGCGATGTCGACGGCGCGGGCGAGGACGACCTTCTCCATGGCACCGTCTCGGATCGCCTCGACGGCGGCGGCGACGCGGGCGCGGTGCTCGTCGGCCTCGGGGTCGGAGCGCACGAGGCTTGCGTAAAGTTCAGAGCCTTTACCTTCGAGGTAGTACGGGTGCGGGTGGAGCACGCCGGGCTCGCGGATGATGCTCTCCGGGACGGTGAGCGCGGCAGGGGCGTCGGGCAGGAAGGGCAGGGCGCCGACGACCATCTCCGCCTCGCCGGAGCGCAGGGCCGCCGCTGCGGCGGGGACCTCGGTGAAGGTGCGCGCGGCACCCTGGGTGCGCACGGAGCCGTGGCCGCGGGAGAGCAGGAAGTCCGGGGCGGTGGACGGACGGGAAGTGGACATGGCCCCCGAGTCTAAGACAGCGCGGTCGGGGTGCGGTCCTGAGGCGGCGGGCGCCGCGGTGGACGTGTGGTGCCCGGCGGGGGCCGGGCGGGGGTGTCGGTGCACGAAACGCGTGGTGAATATGTTGCACGTGTGGTTTAAGTGACATAATCTCAACTGCGTGAAAATTCTCCGTGACCTCCGTGCCCTCGCCGTCGCCGCGCTGGCCGCCGGCGCCATCATCGCCGCACCCGGACAGGCCGCCGCCCAGGAGGCGCCCGCTCCCGCACCCGCGCCGGCTCCCGAGTCGCCCGCGCCGGCTCCCGCCCCGGAGGGGGAGCCGCCCGAGGCCTCGGCCCCGGAGGCATCCGCTCCTGAGCCGCCGGCCCCCGAGGCTCCGCCCGCGCCGCCGGCACCGGTCGCCCCGCCCGTCGCCCCGGGCGCCGACGGGGAGATCGACCTGGGCGGCCGCTTCTATGTCATCCACGTCCCGGCCGACTACACCCCGGAGAGGGCCTGGCCGGTGCTCGTCGGCTACTCGGCCTACCAGGATTCCACGGAGAACTTCCGCAACTACTCCCGCCTGCGCGAGTCCATCGCCGGGCGCGAGGCGATCATCGTCTACCCGCGCTCCATCGGCGGCTCCTGGGAGGGCTCGCCGACCGCGACGTCACGCCCCGGCGAGGACATCGCCTTCACCCGCGCGATGATCGACGACGTCGCGGGCAAGTACACCGTCGACCGGGCACGGGTCTACGCCACCGGCATGTCCACCGGCGGCGGGATGGCCATGGTCGCCGCCTGTCACATGCCCGACGTCTTCGCCGCCGTCGCCCCGGTCTCCGGCGCCTACTACAACCCGGTCAACATGAACTGCCCCGGCGGCCCGGTCTCCGTGCTCATGGTCCACGGCACCGGCGACACCCTCATGGAGTACGACGGCGGCAACCGCCACGGCGCCGACTACCTCGCCGTGCCCGACCTCTACGAGTCCTACGCCCAGCGCAACGGCTGCGGCCCGGGCCGGGAGACCCGCCCCGAGTGGCAGGGCGCCGAGCGCGTGGTCGCCGGCGGCTGCGCGCGCGAGACCGAGCAGATCCGCGTGCTCGGCTCCAACCACCTGTGGTGGTACGAGAACCCGAACACCACCGAGGAGATCTGGGCCTTCCTCGCGCGCCAGCACAAGTGACGCGGCGACGCCGCGGGGAAACGCCCGCGGCGAGGGGCGGGGCGTCGGCAATTGAGCCGGTTTCGACGCACGGCCGGGGCCGGAGGCGCGGGTTGTACGATGTGGGACATGTCTGAAGCCTCTGACGTCCGCGTACGTTTCTGCCCCTCACCGACCGGCACCCCCCACGTGGGAATGGTGCGCACCGCCCTGTTCAACTGGGCCTACGCCCGGCACATCAACGGCAAGCTCGTCTTCCGCATCGAGGACACCGACGCCGCGCGCGACTCCGAGGAGTCCTACCAGGCGATCATCGACTCGCTGAACTGGCTCGGCCTCGACTGGGACGAGGGCATCAACGTCGGCGGCCCGCACGAGCCCTACCGCCAGTCGCAGCGCGGCGAGATCTACGCCGACGTGCTCAAGAAGCTCATCGACGGCGGTTACGTCTACCCAGCCTACTCGACCAACGAGGAGGTCCAGGCCCGCCACAAGGCCGCCGGCCGCGACCCGCACATGGGCTACGACAACTACGACCGCGACCTGACCGACGAGCAGAAGGCCGCCTTCGAGGCCGAGGGCCGCAAGCCCGTCTGGCGCCTGCGCATGCCCGACCACGACTGGTCCTGGGACGACATGGTGCGCGGCACCGTCGAGTTCAAGGCCGAGACCCAGCCCGACTACGTGGTCGCCCGCTCCAACGGCGACCCGCTCTATACGCTGGTCAACCCCGTCGACGATGCCCTGATGGGCATCACCCACGTGCTGCGCGGCGAGGACCTGCTGCCCTCGACCCCGCGCCAGCTCGCCCTCTACGAGGCGCTCAAGGAGATCGGTGTCGCCGAGCGCACCCCGGTCTTCGGCCACCTGCCGTTCGTCATGGGCGAGGGCAACAAGAAGCTGTCCAAGCGCGACCCGAAGTCCAACCTGTTCAACCACGTCGAGGACGGCATCATCCCCGAGGGCATGCTCAACTACCTCGCGCTGCTGGGCTGGTCGCTCTCGGCGGACCGCGACATCTTCTCGCGCGAGGAGCTCGTGGCCAACTTCGACGTCAAGGACGTGCTGGGCAACCCGGCCCGCTTCGACCAGAAGAAGCTCGAGGCCATCAATGCCGACCACATCCGCCTGCTCGAGCCGGACGACTTCCGCGACCGGCTGCGCACCTTCCTGACCGAGCACACCGACTTCCCGGCCGACTACCCGGCCGAGAAGTTCGTCGTGGCCGCCGAGCTGGTGCAGACCCGCATCAAGACCCTCTCCGAGGCCTACGGGCTGGTGAAGTTCCTCGTGACCGCCGACGACGAGCTCGAGCTCAACGAGAAGGCCGCTCGCAAGAACCTCAAGGAGGCCGCCATCGAGCCGCTCGACGCCGCCATCGAGCGCCTCGACGCCGTGCCCGAGGACGCCTGGGAGCGCGGCCGCATCGAGGAGGTCCTCTCGCAGGGCCTCATCGAGGAGCTGGGGCTCAAGCCGCGCAAGGCCTACGGCGCGCTGCGCGTGGCCGTCACCGGCGAGCAGGTCTCCCCGCCGCTGTTCGAGTCCATGGAGCTGCTGGGCAAGGAGTCCACGCTGAAGCGTCTGCGCGCCGGCCGAGCCGCGACGCCCTTCGTGCCTGCCGAGCAGTAGGGGAGCTCCGTAAGGGCTCCGAGGGGGCTTCCGGCTCCCTCCAGACCGTGACCCCGTGGTCGTCTCCCGGTGGAGGTGGCCGCGGGGTCGACGTGTGTCCGGGGGCGGTGCGGGGCGGGCGCGCGGGGGCGGGGCCCGGGCGCCATTGTGTGCCGGATGCGCTCACGAGGCGTCGGATGCGTGCCCGCAACGTACTGACAACGCTGGAATTCGTTGATGACCTGCCGGTTTGTGTGTTTCCGCGCCGTCTGGTTATAGTAAACCCCGTTGCGCACGGAGATGCGGCAAGCAAATCCGAGCGAAACGATGGCCTATGGTGTAATTGGCAACACAGCGGTTTCTGGTACCGCCATTCTAGGTTCGAGTCCTGGTAGGCCAGCTGCGATCACAGATCGCGTCCTAAAGCCCCGTTCGTCTAGCGGCCTAGGACGCCGCCCTCTCACGGCGGTAACGCGGGTTCAAATCCCGCACGGGGTACAGATCAGGAAGTCCCGGACGTCACTTCAGGTGGTGTCCGGGACTTCTTCGTTGTGTGGGCGGGTCGGCCGGCCACCGCCGCCGGCTCCCTCAGCCCACCGACCCCCGGAACACCCGCGCCACCGACGGCACCACGTTCTCGTCGAAGACGCTCGGGATGATCTTCTCCGGCGAGGTGTCCACCACCGCGGAGGCCAGCGCCTCGGCCGCGCGCATCAGGTGCTCCCGGGTGAAGCGCGTGACGCCGTGGTCGAGCGCCCCGCGGAAGATCCCAGGGAAGGCCACGGCGTTGTTGACCTGGTTGGGGTAGTCGCCGCGCCCGGTGGCGATCACCGCCGCCCCGCCGGCGCGCGCCTCCTCCGGGGTGATCTCGGGGTCCGGGTTAGCCAGCGCGAAGACAATCGCGTCGCGGTTCATGCGCATGATGTCCCCGCGCGCGAGCAGTCCCTTGTGCGAGATCCCGATGACCGCGTCGGCGCCCTCGAGCGCCTCCTGCAAGGTGCGCGCGGATGAGTCTTGGTAGCCGGCCAGGCGCTCCTTGTGCTCGTTGAGGTGGTCGCGCCCGCGCGAGATCACCCCGCGGGAGTCCACGGCGATGATCTCCGGGCCGGCGTACTCGTGCAGCAGCGTGGCGATGGCCACCCCGGCCGCGCCCGCGCCGACCATGACGATGCGGGTGTCGGCGAGCCGGCGCCCGGTGACCTTGCAGGCGTTGATCAGCCCGGCGAGCACCACCACCGCGGTGCCGTGCTGGTCGTCGTGGAGCACCGGAATGTCGAGCTCCTCGCGCAGGCGCGCCTCGACCTCGAAGCAGACGGGCGCGGCGATGTCCTCGAGGTTGACCGCCCCGAAGCTCGGCGCGATGGCCTTGACCGCCGCGACGATCTCGTCGGCGGTGTGCACGTCGAGCACCACCGGCACGCAGTCCACGCCCGCGAAGTGCTTGAAGAGCATCGCCTTGCCCTCCATGACGGGCATGGCGGCCTTCGGCCCGATGTCTCCCAGCCCGAGCACCGCCGAGCCGTCCGAGACGACCGCCACCAGGTTGCCGGTCCACGTCAGCTCGCGCAGGCGTGCCGGCTCGGCGGCGATCTCCTCGCAGGCGGCGGCGACGCCGGGGGAGTAGTAGGCGCTGAGCTTCTCCCGGGTGATCGGGCCTGGGTCGCGCAGCGCCGTGGCGATCTTCCCGTGGTGTTCGCGGTGCAGTTTGAGGGAGAGACCGCTGAGGTCCATGAGGCGCGAGCCTATCAGCGCCGGCCATCATCGGCCGGTTATGCGTCGCCGCAGACGGTGGGGTGTGTCACAGACTGCCGCGCGACGTGCTTCACGACGACCGCGGCGTCGCCTGTGAGGGCACCCCCGTGCGGCCCGGCACGCAGGGGATTTACGACGTCGCGGGGGTGGCCCACGCGCGCAGGCGCGCGCGGGCGTACCGTCTGAGGTATCGGGAAAGCCCCGGTGGGGATGTCCCGACAGACCCCGTCCGCGGTGAGTAAAGGAGATTGTATGCAGGCAAGTTCCTCAGACGAGTCGCATCACTCCTCCCGGCTGCGTGCACAGCCGTAATCCTCGACTTCCCAGCGCAAGAGATGCGTGAAGTAGGAGCAGTCCGGTCGAGTGTGAGGATGCAGATGACGTCGTTTCTCAAGAATGCGGCGTCGGACGAGACCGCCCGGCACACGCCCTGAAGGGTCGACGCGGACGCGGTGACCAACCGCCAGAGACTTCCGCTTGAGAGCCGTGGAGCGTGACCGCCCACCGCCGCACCAGTTCATACCCCGCCCCTCGGAAGAGGGGCGGGGTGCCTCCGTCTTCGGGGTGCGGGAGCGACGTCGGAAATTGACGGCGAAAATGTGCGCCGACGTGCGGATTTGTGCGCTATAGACCGTTCCTTTAAAGTGGTGCAGGTCCGAGAGACAAGCCCTGTTCGTCTAGGGGCCTAGGACGCCGCCCTCTCACGGCGGTAACACGGGTTCAAATCCCGTACAGGGTACAAAGGCCAGGCGCCGCCCGGAACCACTTCGGTTCCGGGC
>NZ_JASODI010000080.1 GCF_030211955.1 Corynebacterium frankenforstense
ATCATAATTCTTGACCTCTCTTTACTTCCTTTTATGGTAAGGGGCTGGACGCTACATTGTTAGCCAGATATTCTGCCCGGTATGTTCAAATTTCCTGAATGAGAACGAAATGGCCAAAGAAAGGGCATTAACGCTGGAAGCACTACGGGTTATGGATGCGATCGATCGCCGGGGCAGTTTTGCGGCGGCGGCGGATGAGCTGGGACGCGTGCCTTCCGCACTTAGCTACACCATGCAAAAACTGGAAGAAGAGCT
>NZ_JASODI010000081.1 GCF_030211955.1 Corynebacterium frankenforstense
ACCGCATGCACAACAGACCCGGGCGCACCCTCGGAAAGGAACTTGGAGAACGCCTCACCACAGGCCTCGGCGTCCACGTTGTCCTCACCGACTACCTTCGCCGCCGCCGCGTGCGCGGCGTGGCGAAGCGCGGCGATCTCCGCCGACGAACCCCGGAACAACAGTCCCTGCCCCTTGGTCCTGGAGTTGATGAACTGCAGGCTACGGGTCTGCGGGGCGGGTGTGTCCGGCCCGTTGTACTCGTCGAGGAGCCT
>NZ_JASODI010000082.1 GCF_030211955.1 Corynebacterium frankenforstense
TTCCCAAGTCGCCAGCCAAAGGCCGACTGGAGTTCACGGCAAAACTTCTCGTCGCTCCACGACAGCACCTCTTCGCGCCGTTCCAGTGGATGACACCAGACCAGCGAACAGCGTCCGTCAGACATCGGCAACATCGCCAGCGGGCCATGTTTCGTGAAGCGTTCAAAAGCGCGGCCTTCGTGCGCAACGGAAGTCGCAACGTTAGCAATCACAGCCAGTTGTTCGTAAGGCTCCTGCTGCCAGTCAACGCCGCA
>NZ_JASODI010000083.1 GCF_030211955.1 Corynebacterium frankenforstense
GAAATGCCAGAATAGCACTCTCCTGCATACACGCACCGATAGCCACTTTTTTTCGCCCCCCAAATGTAGACCAGACGGGGGGCGAAAGGGAAGACTCCAGGTACGACAAATCAGGCGTTAAATCACGTTTTGTGGTGTCATTGCTGAAAATTTATACCAATATTGCTCTCGCCAGCCTCGCGCAGGTCTGCACGCAGCCCTTTTATCAGCTCAATATCGCGTTCTTCACAGTCGGCTAAAAGTCGGAAAATTT
>NZ_JASODI010000084.1 GCF_030211955.1 Corynebacterium frankenforstense
TCGCTCGCCAGGTTAAAAACAGCCGTGTATGCGCGTTAGCTCGCTGCGTGGAGAAAGATATCGACGTGGCAGCCGAATCCCTGAAAGTCGCCGAAGCCTTCCGTATTCATACCTTTATTGCCACTTCGCCAATGCACATCGCCACCAAGCTGCGCAGCACGCTGGACGAAGTGATCGAACGCGCTATCTATATGGTGAAACGCGCCCGTAATTACACCGATGATGTTGAATTTTCTTGCGAAGATGCCGGACG
>NZ_JASODI010000085.1 GCF_030211955.1 Corynebacterium frankenforstense
CAGCGTGGCGGCTAAGTCATCGGCTTCGTTGCCGCTGGTTGACCAGCACGGGACGCCGCGTTGCTCAAAGGCGGCGCGTAATGCAGGCATCTCGTCGTGCAACTCTTCCGGCATTGGCGGTCGACCCGCTTTGTAATCTGGTAAACGCTGATGACGCCAGCCGCTACTGCGGTTTTCATCATCAAAAACGGCGACAGCGTGGGTTGGCTGGCTGTGCATAATGAGCTGATCGAGCGCGTGCTGGCAGGTTTCG
>NZ_JASODI010000086.1 GCF_030211955.1 Corynebacterium frankenforstense
CAAACGTGTTGGATCCATTTCTTTTGCAATACGGGCCATTTCAATAAAGTTATGACCAAACGCAGATTCATTTCCTAACGACCAAAAGAGAATTGATGGATGGTTTTTATCCCGTTGAACCATCCGTACCATCCGAGAAACATAAGCCGTTTCCCATTCTGGATCGTTGATAATCCAATCATATTCTCCGGTTAATTCAAAGCCGTGACATTCCAAATCAGTTTCATCAATCACATACATTCCATATTCATCG
>NZ_JASODI010000087.1 GCF_030211955.1 Corynebacterium frankenforstense
ATCTTGAAGAACCATTGAAAAGTGTGCTCGCAACTCTTCGCGAGATAAATCGCGCGTATCTACGCCATCATATTTGATGCTGCCGCTACTAATATCATAGAAGCGTTCCAATAAGTTAATTAGGGTTGTTTTCCCAGCACCTGTTGGGCCCACGATTGCGACCATTTCCCCCGGTTTAACATTTAAATTGAAATCTTTCATTAATAATTTCTCTGGTGAATAGCCAAAAGCAACATGTTCAAAAGAAACA
>NZ_JASODI010000088.1 GCF_030211955.1 Corynebacterium frankenforstense
ATTGACTCTTGCCAGACAGTATTAATCCCTGATAGAATAAATTGTTTAAAAGTTTAGGGAGAGATACAAAATTATGAAATATGTTTATTTGTTTTTACCAGCAATTGGCTGGGGACTGATGCCCTTAGTTATTGCTAGTGTGAAAAATAGTACAGTTTATAATCAAATTGTGGGTACAGTTGCGGCTTCATTTATTTTTGGTGCAGTTGTAATGGCAATTATGCATCCAGCAATGAGTTGGTCACTAT
>NZ_JASODI010000089.1 GCF_030211955.1 Corynebacterium frankenforstense
CATAGACCGGACCCAACTCGCCGTCGGCGTCGGCCCACTCGTTCCAGATGCGGATGCCATTGTCCTGCAGCCAGCGCACGTTGGAATCGCCGCGCAAAAACCACAGCAGTTCGCCGACGACACCCTTGAAGAAGACCTTCTTGGTGGTCAGCAGCGGGAACGACTCGGAGAGGTCGTAGCGGATCTGGCGGCCAAACACGCTGCGGGTGCCGGTGCCGGTGCGGTCACCTTTCGCGGTGCCGTTTTCC
>NZ_JASODI010000008.1 GCF_030211955.1 Corynebacterium frankenforstense
TGTGCAGGTACCACAACGCCGCCAACGACGACGACCCTGACGGGCCGGTCCGTCACGGGCGGGTCGAGCGTGACGGGTTGGATGTCTTCCGGGTGTTGCCCGGTGGAAGGAAGCAGCGGGATGCCACCCCGACTCTGGCGCGTCGGATGGTGGCCGAGCACGCCGCCGGCCGCACCACCCGGGCCGCTTAAGCGGCCCGGCTCACCTGGGCTGGCCGGAAGCCCCGCGGACGCGCGGTAGTGCGTGGGAGATCCTCGCTGCTGCCGGCACGTCGCCGAATCACACAACCCGGCCCACTGGCCGGGCAACTCGGCGTGCGCGAAACCGCAGGCCGCCCGCGTCACCGCACAGCGAGCCGCCCGACGGGGGAGCGCCCCACGCACAGCTCCAGCCCGTCGCGCGCGCTGACCTCGAGCCGCTCGCCGCCGCCCTCGAGCTGCACCCACACCTGGTTCAGCCCCGCGCGCGCCGGTACCGCGACCTCCCGCCCGTCGAGCCGCAGCGCGAACTCGCCGTCGCGGTCGGCGAAGTAGTTGAACTCCACGACCCACTCGGCGTCCATCAGCGGCCCGTCCAGTGCGAGCGCCTCACTGCCGGTCACCCGCACCCCGCAGCCGGGTTCGTCTCCGGGCACCGTCGCGCGCATCGTCACCAGCCCCGCGGGCACGAGCCGCCCGTCGGCGTCGACGAGCGTGGGCTCCCGCGTCCAGTCCGCCACCACCTCGTCGCCGCCGAGTCCCGGCGCGATCGCCGAGAGGCGGTTGTACGGGTGCACCACCGGCAGCAGCACGTCGGCGGGCAGGCCCTGGTCGAGGACCGGCCCGTCGTGGCCGGCGAGCTCGCCGCGCAGCGTCGTCACGTACTCGCGCGTCGGCTGCTGTGCCCACGACCGCGCGTACGCGAGCGTCGACACCCCGGCCGAGACGGCCAGCACCACGCCCAGCATCCCGGCCGTGCGCCGCCACCGCAGCGCACCCGGCCCCGCCAACGTCACGGCGAGCCCGGCGGCGAGCAACACGGCGGCCTCGGAGAAGTGCCGCAGCGTCTGCGTGATCTCTAGCGCGGTGTCGGGCCCGCCGCGCGCCACGCCGAGCGCGAGTAGCGGCAGCACCGGGTAGACCAGCCCGGGCACCCACGCCAGGGCGCGCCGCCCGGACCACACGAGCACCGCCACCAGCACCACGCCGCCCGCGACCACGCCCGCGAGCCCGGCGTCTGCGAACGGCGGGCCCGGCTGCCACCGCGGCCACGCCCATGGCCCGCCGGCGAGCGTCGGCAGCAGCCCGTGCACCCAGCCGTGCCAGGTCAGCTCACTTGCCGACGGCCCCGTGCCCCACCCCCGCGGGTCCCCGACGGCGAGCGCGTAGACGACGGCCCAGATTGCCGACGCCACGCCTGC
This sequence comes from Corynebacterium frankenforstense, assembly GCF_030211955.1. Taxonomy (GTDB): domain Bacteria; phylum Actinomycetota; class Actinomycetes; order Mycobacteriales; family Mycobacteriaceae; genus Corynebacterium; species Corynebacterium frankenforstense_A. The sequence goes on from NZ_JASODI010000008.1 coordinate 1,400, forward strand.
CCCCGCGCTCAGCGCAACCACCGCCGTGAGCGAGTGCTTGCGGCGCGTGTGGTGCAGGGGCGCTGGAGCGTCAAGCGCCTCCGGCGCCGCAGATCTCGGCGAGGGCGACCTTGACGGCTGGGCGGGAGTCCGTCCCCGTTGGCAGGCCAGGTAGCAGACGAGGAAGCCGGGCACGACGACGGCGGCGGCCATCGCCCGCTCGCTGAACAGGCAGCCGGCCAGCACGATCGCCGCGACCCCCAGCGCGGGCATCAGCACGGGCCGCAGCATGGGACCGAGTGATGTCGTGGTGCGCAATCTGGTCGCTGTGGTCTCCTCGCGGGCACGGTCGGCGGCTCCGGATCGTGCCCGGGTCGGGGGCCCTGCGTGTCTGTTGGTGCGGGCGCTGGGCCGAGGGCCGGGGCTGGAGTGTGCGGCGCGTTTGAGGGTGCGCACCGAGAGCGCGAGCGCGGCCGCCAGCGCCGCGTGCAGCGGCAGCACGTTGACCGCGTTGGCCAGCCACGTCGTCGACGCCAGCGTCAGCGGGGTGAGCAGGTAGGCCGCCAGCGGCACCGCCGCCCGGCGCCCCGGGCACAGCTCCGCGCACAGCCACGCCACCGCGGCCGCCGCGCACAGCTGCAGCATCGTGAGCGTGCCGACGGCCACCGGCCAGCTCAGCCCCGCGGAGTGGGCGAGCGCGTACTCGACGAGCCACGCCCCGGGCATCAAGTGCCCGTCGTGCGGCGTGGCCAGCAGCCCGGCCAGCCCGCCGCCGGCGTCCGTTGCCTGGGCGAAGAGCGTCAGGTCGTCCCAGTAGAACCACCCGCGCGCCGCCACGGCCGTGCGCAGCACGACACCGGCGACGGCGACCACCGCCAACCACGCCACGGTGGTCCGCGCGGTGCGGGAGGTGGGCGCGACGTCGTCAATCATGGCTCAACCCCCGAACAGCGCGGCGATGCCCAGCATCACGGGCAGCGCCAGGAAGGTGGACAGGAACACGGTGTCGCGCGCGACGATTTCGTCCTTGCGGTAGGTCGCCGCGTAGTTGTAGACGTTCTGCGCCGTCGGCAGCGCGGCGAGGATCAGCGCGGCGTAGAGCTGCGTGCCCGACAGCCCAAGGGCGAGGCTGAGCACCAGTGCGACGGCCGGCATCAGCACCAGCTTCATCGCCGTGGCCACCAGCGCGGTCGGGCGGTCGGCGGGGGAGTCGAGCATCTTCTGCTCGGTAAGCGAGGCGCCGAAGCTCATCAGGATCAGCGGGATCGACGCCCCGCCGAGCAGCTCCAGCGGCGCCATGACCGGCTGCGGGATCTCCCAGCCGGTCAGGCAGGCGACCAGGCCCGCGATCGAGCCGGGCACCAGGGGAGTGGCCAGGACCTCGCGGAGCGAGTGGCCGACGCGGCGCGCGGGAGGCGCCGCGGTGGTCCTCGGCGGTGATCAGCGCCAGGATCAGCGGGGTGAACAGCACCACCTGCAGCACGATCACCGGTGCGACGTAGGCGCCCGTGCCCAGCACGTAGATGCCCACGGGCAGGCCGATGTTGTTGGAGTTGACGTAGCTCGCCGCCGCCGCGCCCATCGTCGTGGTGGTCAGGTCGCGGCGGAAGAACACCGTCGAGACGGCCGCGTAGATCAGCGCCGTCACGACCGCCGCCAGCAGGCTGACCAGGATGACCGGGGAGAACAGCTCTGCCTGGTCCGACTTGGCCACCACCGTGAACAGCAGCGCCGGGGTGGCCGCGTGGAAGGCGACGCGGTTGAGCACCAGGCGCCCGCCGTGGCCGCCGAAGACGCCGGCCCGGCCCAGCGCGAAGCCCGCTCCGACCACCGTGAAGATGATGGCGAAGCCGGTGACCACCCCGATCACGGCGTCACACCCCGGGCAGCCAGCCGGTCGGCGCCAGGGCCAGGGCGGCGGCGGTCAGCAGCGCCCACACCAGCATCGCGCGGCCCGTGGCGCCCAGCACCGGGATGAGGTCCTTGCCGAGCGCCCCGCCGACGACCGGGCGCGCCCCGGCGAGGACCAGCGGCGCGGCGACCAGCCCGGCCAGCGTCGGCCAGGTGGCGAACGCCAGCGCCACCGAGGCGACCAGCGGCATGCACGCCAGCGCGACGAACATCCGGCGCGAGCCGGCGTCGCCCAGGCGCACCGCGAGCGTGATCTTGCCGGTCGCGGAGTCGGAGGGGATGTCGCGCAGGTTGTTGGCCAGGTTCACCGACGCGGAGATCGAGCCGACCGCCACCGCGCACACCACACCGGTCCAGTCGACGCGGCCGGCCTGGGTGAACTGGGTGCCCAGCACGGCGACCAGGCCGAAGAAGACGAAGACGGCGGCCTCGCCGAGGCCCCGGTAGCCGTAGGGGTTCTTGCCGCCGGTGTAGAACCAGGCGCCGGCGATGCAGGCCACGCCGACGAGGATAAACCACCACGCGCTGGCCAGCGACAGCGCGATGCCGGCCACCGCCGCCACCCCGAAGCAGCCGAACGCCGCGGCCTTGACCTTCCGGGGCTCGACGAGCCCGGAGCCGGTCAGCCGCAGCGGGCCGGAGCGGTCGTCGTCGGTGCCGCGGATGCCGTCGGAGTAGTCGTTGGCGAAGTTCACCCCCACGATCAGGGCCCAGGCGACGACGAGCGCGAGCAGCGCGCGCCACCAGCTGAACCCGCCGAGGTAGGCGGCCGCGCCCGAGCCGACGACGACGGGGGAGATGGCGTTGGCCCAGGTGTGCGGGCGTGCGCCCTCCTTCCAGTCGGCGAAGGTGGCGGTGCGTCGCGCACCGCCGGGGGCGCCGGCCGCGGGGCCGGTGGGGGTTTCGGGAACGTCGGACATGGCTGCCATTGTCCCGCACCCGGGTGCGCCCCGCCCACGCCGGGGCCGTGGCGGTGGTAAGAATCTTGGGAGTCGCGGCGCACGGCCGCGCGCGTCCGACGCGATCAGCGACAGTCAGCAGCCAGAGAGGAGCCGCCGGATGTGGGTCAGCTACGTCGCCGGCCAGGTGGTCTCCTTCGTCTTCACGCTCTTCCGCCTGATCCCGCTGGCGTGGGCGAACCGCGTTGGCGGCGCGCGCATCCCGGCCGAGGGTGACGTGGTGGTCTCGCTGACCACGCACGGTCGCCGCCTGGCCTCGGCGTTCTACGCGGTCGAGTCGGTCGCGCGCGGCAGCCGCCCGGCGCCGATCGTGCTGTGGCTGGACCCCGAGGACTACGACGGGCCGTGGCCGCCGTGCCTGAAGCGCCTGGTCGACCGCGGCCTGCAGGTCCGCCGCGGCAGCGGGAACCTGGGCCCGCACGCGAAGTACTTCGACATGTTCCGCGCGCTGGCGGGCACGGACACCCGCGTGGTCACCGTCGACGACGACATCATCTACCCCGAGTGGTTCCTGGAGAAGCTGCTCGAGGTCGGCGGCCTGCGCCCGGACACGGTGGTGGCCTACCGCGCGCACCGCGTCGAGCTGCGCGACGGCCGCCTGCTGCCGTACATGCGCTGGACGGCGGCGGACACGTGCCGGGCCAGCGTGTTGCACTTCGCCACGGGCGTCTCGGGCGTGTGCTACGCCCCGGCGTTCGTGGACTACGTCGCCGCGCGCGGCGAGGAGTTCCGCGGCGTGGCCCCGCGTGCCGACGACGTCTGGCTGCACCTGTGCGCCCTGCGTTCCGGTTTCCGCGTCCGCCAGGTCTTCGCCAAGCCGCGCAACTTCGCGATCGTGCCGCTGACCCAGCGCGGCGCCCTCGTGCGCCGCAACGGGCCGGGCGGCGGCAACGACGCGCAGATCGCGCGTGCCTACACGATTGACGACGTCGCGGTGCTCGCCGCCGCCGCGGCGGCCGAGGACTAGGGCGCGTCCCCCACGTTTCCTAGCTGAAGAGGGCGGCGACGGCGGGGCGGTCGACCTTGCCGGTGGCCGTCAGCGGCAGCGCCGCCACGCGGCGCAGCTCCTTGGGCCACTGCCAGCGCGGCAGCTCGGCGAGCGCCTCGTAGATCTCGGCCGGCGAGGCCGTGCCGGTGTAGGCGGCGACCGCCGCCTGGCCCTGGCGCGGGTGCGCCACGCCGGCCACGCACGCGGCGTCGACACCCGGCACGCGCAGCAGTTCCGTCTCCACGACCTCGGGGTGCAGCTTGAGCCCGCCGGTGTCGATGACCGCGTCGAGGCGGCCCTTGACCACCAGGCGGCCCTCGGCGTCGAAGGCGCCGGCGTCCGAGGTCGCCCACCAGCCCTCCTCGGCGAAGGACTCGTGGCCGGGGCGGTTGCGGTAGCCGTGCGCGATCGTGGCGCCGCCCAAGTGGATGCGCCCGGAGGCGTCGAGCTTGACGCGCGCGCCGGGGATGGGACGACCGTCGTAAATGCAGCCGCCGGAGGTCTCGGAGGCGCCGTAGGTGGCCACGACGTGGATGTTCAGGCGGCCGGCGGCGGCGCGGGTGTCGGGGTCGAGCGCGGCGCCGCCGACGAGGACCGCGTCGAAGGTGCGCAGCGCGTCGATGCCCTCGAGGGTGTCCATGGCCTTCATCAGCTGCATCGGGGTCAGCGAGGTGTAGACGCGGTCGCCGGTGGCGGCCAGCTCGGCGGCGCCGCGGGCGAAGGCGGAGACGTCGAAGCCTCTCGAGAGGTCGAGGCAGTACGGGTCCACGCCCGCGACCAGGGCGCGCACCAGCACCTGCAGGCCGGCGATGTAGTGGGCGGGCATGGCCAGCAGCCACTGGCCCTCGCCGCCGAGGACGCGGTGGGTTGCGTCGGCGCCGGCGACGAGGTTGGCCGGGGTCAGCTGCGCGCCCTTCGGGGTGCCCGTGGAGCCCGAGGTGCCCACCACCAGGGCGACGGCGGGGTCGATGGGGCGGCCGGCGCCCTGGGAGGAGCGCAGCAGCTCGGCGCGGCCGGGGTCGTCCGCGGGCACCGGCAACAGCGAGACCCCGCCGCTGATCGCCTGCTCGAGGTCGGGCAGGATCGCGGCGGGGTCGTGCGCGTCGACGGGGAGAACGTCGAGGTTACGGAGGGCCATGACGGTCGATGTTACGCGGGGCGCGCGGGTGCGGCCCGGGTGGTTCGGGTACTCCGGGAGCGCCCCGGGGAAGGCGCGCTCCGGCGGTCCTGGGGGTCTTTAGGCGGTCGTGGTGGTGCGGGCGGCGACGGCGTCGTCGGCGTCGGCGTCGGCGGTGGTCACGCGGCGGCGGTTGAGCACGGCGTCGACGCTGAAGACACCGGCCCCGGCGCCGGCCAGGACGAGCGCGGCGGCACCGATGGCGCCGACCAGCTCGAAGCCGCCGTCGGCCGCGGCGACGCCGTTGCCCATGTGGGCGAAGAAGTAGGCGCCGAGCATGACCAGGAAGACCAGGGAACCGGCGATCGGGGTCATCAGGCCGATCAGCAGCAGGATGCCGCCGCCGAGCTCGATGACCGCGGCGACCACGGTGGCGACCGAGGAGGCCGGCACGCCCATGGCGGCGAAGTTGTCGGAGTAGTCGGCGAGGTGACCGAACTTGTCCCAGCCGTGGTAGATGAGGATGACGCCCAGGATGACGCGGGCGAGAAGCAGTGCGATGTTCTTAAATGCTGACATGACACCAAAAAGTAGCGGCCGCGGTTTCCCGGGGCAATAGCTGGGGCGGATTTTTCGCGCCTGCGTGAATCGGAGCTGGACGCGGGGACCGTTGGGCCGGCCCTGCTCAACGCGCGGCACGTGCGCGCCGACGCGCACCACCGGGGCGTCGTCAAGCGCGCGCGGATATGTTGTACCCATGCACTTCCGCAGGGGTGACCTGATCCTCGCCGGGGCCGCCGCGCTGCTCGCGGCGGTCTACGCCCTCGGCGTGAACTCGCCGCACACCGCGGCGCAGGCCGTGCTGTCCTGGGGGTTCGTCGCCGCGGCCGCCGTCTACCGCACGCGCCCGCGCGCCTCGGCGGTGGCGGTCCTCGTGCTGCTCGGCCTGTGGGCGGCGGTGTGGCTGACCGCGCCCGTGAGCCTCGGCGTGACCCCGTGGCTCGTCTTCGCGCTGCTGGCCGTCTACGGCGCCGAGCGCTACGTCGGCTCGCGCGTCTTCGGCCGCGCGGTGCTCGGCGTCGCGCTGGCCGGCGCGCTGGTCTCGCCGATGATGTGGACCCTCGACACGAACCTCGACTGGCGCTACCGCACCGGCGTCGACTGGGCCGTGACCCTGACCGCGCACTGGGCGCTGCTCGTCGTCGCGCACCTGCTCGCCGCCGAGCAGCGCACCCGCGCCCGGGCGCGCGAGGACCACCTCGCCGCGCTGCGCGAGGAGGAGCGCCTCACCCTCGCCCGAGAGCTGCACGACGTGCTCGCCCACTCGCTGGTGCTGATCAAGGTGCAGGCCAACGCGGGGCTCGTCGCAGGCGAGGAGCGCGCGGCGCTGACGCAGGTGCGCGACCTGAGCTCCGAGGCGCTCGGCGAGGTGCGCGGGATGGTCGACGCGCTGCGCGGCCACGACGCCGGCCTCGAGCCGACCGCGCAGCTGGCCGGGCTCGACGGGCTGCTCGACTCCTTCCGCGCCGCCGGGCTCGACGTCGAGTGCCGCGGCACGCCGCCGGCGCGGCTGACCGGGCTGCCCGCCGTGGTCCAGCTCGCCGCGGTGCGCATCATCTCCGAGGCGCTGACCAACGCCGTGCGCCACCAGGTCGACGCCCGCGCCGTGGTCACCCTGGCCGCCGTGCCGGGTGCCGACGCCGCGCTGACCGTCACCGTCGCCTCCACGGGCCCGGACCGGCCCGGCTCCGGCGGGCGCGGCGAGGTCGGCGGCAAGGGGCTGCTCGGCCTGGCGGAGCGCGCCCGCGCCGTCGGCGGCTCGTTGCGCACGGAGCACGTGGGCGACGTCTTCACCCTCCGCGCCGAACTGGGGAGGCGCCCGTGATCCGCGTGCTGCTCGCCGACGACCAGACGCTGCTGCTCGGCGCCCTGACCACGATCCTCAACGCCCAGGACGACATCCGGGTCACCGCCACCGCGGCCGACGGTGCGGCGGCCGTGCGCGCCGTCCGGGACGCCGCCGGCGGCGTCGACGTCGCCGTGCTCGACATCCGCATGCCAGGCCTCGACGGCATCGCCGCCGCCCGCGAGATCCTCGCGCTGCCGGAGGCGCCGGCCGTGATGATGCTGACCACCTTCCGCGACCCCGCGCTCGTGCGCTCCGCCATCGCCGCCGGGGTGCACGGCTTCCTGCTCAAGGACGCCGAGCCGGACGTGCTTGCCGACGCCGTGCGTACCGTCGCCCGGGGCGAGTCCGTGCTGGCCAGCGGGGTGACCGGCCCCGTGCTGGAGGGCTACCGGCAGGCGGTGGCCGCACGCAGTGCGTTGGGGCCCGAGGAACGCCAGGGCCTCAGCCTGCTGACCGCCCGCGAGCTGGAGGTGCTCGCCGAGATCGGGCGCGGGGCCACCAACCCGGAGATCGCGGAGTCGCTGCACATCGCCGAGACGACCGTCAAGACCCACGTGTCGAACCTGCTGGCCAAGCTCGGCGCGCGCGACCGGGTCGCGCTGGTGCTCCTCGTGCAGCGTGCCGGGCTCCTACCGCGGTAGGAGACGCCCGCGCGGAAACGGTCCCGCGGCCCGATGTGCGCACCCCGCCCGGCCGGGGAGCATCGGCCCCATGAACGCACACAGTGACCCCGTACCGACCGACAGCCCCCGGCGCGCCGCGCAGCCCGGGCGCACGGGGCGCCCAGAAGACGTCGCTTCCGCATCACCGGGTACGGCGGCTCTCGCCTGCGAGGGCGTGACCGTCTCCTTCGGCGGCCGCCGCGTCCTCGACGACGTCGCCCTCGCTGCCCGCCCGGGCCGCGTGCACGCCCTGCTCGGCCGCAACGGCGCCGGCAAGTCCACCCTCTTCTCCGTGCTGCTGGGCCTGCTCGCACCCGACGCCGGCACCGTCACCGTCGCAGGCTCCCCCTTCACCCGCGACTCCCTGCGCCACATCGGCGCCTCCGTCAACGGCCCCGCCTGCTACGGCCACCTCTCGGCGCGCGACAACCTGCGCGTGCACACCACGCTGCTCGGCCTGCCCGACGCGGAGGTCGAGCGGGTGCAGGCGCTCGTGGGGCTCGGCGACGTCGGAAAGAAGAAGGCGAGGAACTTCTCCACGGGCATGAAGGCGCGCCTGGCGCTGGCCCAGGCGCTGCTCGGCGAGCCGGAGATCCTCGTGCTCGACGAGCCGCAGAACGGGCTGGACCCGCAGGGCATCGCCGACCTGCGCGGCTTCCTGCGCGAGCGCGCGGCCCGCGGCGGCACCGTGCTGGTCAGCTCGCACCAGCTCGGCGAGGTCCGCCACCTCGCCGACGACGCCACCGTGCTCGCCGGCGGGCGGGTGCGCTACTCCGGCCCGCTCACCGAACTCGCCCCCGGCGCCGACGGCGCCGACGGCGACCTCGAGGCCGCCTTCCTCCGCCTGACCGCCGAGGACGCCCGATGAGCGCCGCGCGCCCGGCCGCCGCGCGCCGCCCGCACCGGCCCGGCCACCTGCGTGCCGAGCTGATCCGCGCCCGCGGCTCCGCGCTGGCCCGCCTGCCGCTGCTCGGGCTGCTGCTCGGCGCGGTCACCGCGCTCTTCGGCCCGCTCTCGGCGCCCCCGGGTGCCGACGCCGCCACCGTCCTCAACTGGCAGGGCCTCTACCTGACCGGCATGGCCGCCCCGCTCGTCGGCCTCTTCGCCGCCGTCGCCGAGTCCCGCGAACGCACCGCCCGCGCCGGCGGCACGGCGTGGCGGCCGGTCCCGGTGCGCCGGCAGCGCGCCGCGCGTCTGGTGGTGGTCTGGCTGGCCGTCGCCGCCTTCCACGTCCTCAACTTCGGGGTGACCTTCCTCGCCGCAGTGCTGTTCGGCATGGCCCGGGCGTGGCTGGTCGCGGCGGTCGGCGCGGCGGCGCTGCTCGGCGCGCTCGGCGTGGCGGGGCTCGCGGCCGCCCTGGCCCGGCGCCGCGGCACCGTCGCGGTCCTCGTCGCCGGCGTCGTCTGGCAGATCCTGGGCGCCGCGGTCGTCGCGCCGTGGTGGTGGACGCTGCCGCCGACGTGGCCGTTGCGCCTGGTCCTGCCGCTGCTCGGCGTGCAGTTCAACCTGCTGCCGCTCGAGCCGGGCTCGCCGCTGGCCGCCCAGACGCCGTGGTGGCCCGCCGCGCTGTGCGGCCTGCTCGCGCTGTTCGGCGCCGCCGCCGCGGTCACGGTGCCGCCCCGCGGGCGCCGCCCGCGTCGTCCAATTGCCGACGTCCCGCCTGCCCCCACGGGCGCGGTACCGACCACCGCCCGGCGCGGTGCGGGTGCCGAGGGTGCTCCGGACTCGTTCGGGGTTGGGTCTGGTGTGCGGCACGCGCCGCGAGACCCGGTGCGGTCAGCGCGCCGCCCGGCGCTGTCGGCCGCGGGTTCAGCCCTGGCGGCGCTGCGGGCGACCGCGCGGGTGGCCGCCACCCCGGCGGTGCTCGTCGCGGTGGGTCTCAGCGTGCTCGCGCTGGCGGTCGCGGCCGCGGTCTACGACGCCTCGTACGTGCGTGGGCTGTTCATCTTCGCGGTCCTGCCGCTGGGCGCCGGGGTGCTGCCCGTACTGGTCTGGCCCGCCCTGGCGGGGGCCTGGCCGCTGGTCCGGGTGGAGAACCCCCGCGTGCCGGGGGCGCTCGTGGCCTGGATCTTCCTGGTCGTCGCCGGCATGTGCGTTGTCGCCGCGCTCGCCGTGGTTTTCGCCGGAGCCGGCGAGGGCGCGGGATTGTCCGCCGCGGGTGTGGATACCGCAGCAGCGGTCCAGGTGATCACCGCGACGGGTTCCGGCACCGCGACCGCGTTCGCCGCCCTGGTCCGCTGGGCGGCCGTGGCCTGCCTGAGCGGGTGCGTGCTCGCGGCCGTCGCGCTGGCGCTGACCGTGCGCCTCGGCACCGCGTGGGCCGTCGCCGCGGCCGTGGTGTGGACGGTGGTCTCGGCGACCCTCGGCGGTGACGTCCTCGCCCAGACCCCGCTGTGGCTGCCCGCCCTGCCGTCCTGGGCGCAGACCGCCGACACCGCCGCACGCCTCACCACGGCGGCCGCGCTCGGCCTGCCGCTGCTCGCCGCCGCGACCTGGGCCGCCCGCCGCGCGCTGCTCAGCGTGCGCTGACGCGGGTTGCCGGATGGCGGCGGCCGGCCGGGGACCCGGGCTACGGTGCCCGCCCCACGCACCCACGCCGCACGTGCGCGCCGACGGCGCCCACCGGGACGTCGTCAATCGACGGTCAGTAGTAGTAGGGGAACTGCGACCAGTCCGGCTCGCGCTTCTCCAGGAAGGAGTTGCGGCCCTCGACGGCCTCGTCGGTCATGTAGGCCAGGCGGGTCGCCTCGCCGGCGAATACCTGCTGGCCCATCATGCCGTCGTCGGCCATGTTGAACGCGAACTTGAGCATGCGCTGCGCCGTCGGCGACTTGCCGTTGATCTCGCGGGCGGCGCGCACGGCCTCGTCCTCCAGCTGGCCGTGGTCGGCGACGATGTTGACCGCGCCCATGCGCTGCATCGTCTCGGCGTCGTAGGTGCGGCCCAAAAAGAAGATCTCGCGGGCGAACTTCTGGCCGACCTGCCGGGCCAGCAGCGCCGAGCCGAAGCCCGCGTCGAAGGAGCCGACGTCGGCGTCCGTCTGCTTGAAGCGGGCCTCCTGGCGCGAGGCGATCGTCAGGTCGCAGACCACGTGCAGCGAGTGCCCGCCGCCGGCCGCCCAGCCGTTGACCACGGCGATGACGACCTTCGGCATCGTGCGGATCAGGCGCTGCACCTCGAGGATGTGCAGCCGGCCGCCCTCGGCCTTGGCGCGCGCGGCGTCGACGGTCGAGGCGTCGGCGGTGGCGTCGTCGTGGCGGTGCTCGGTGGCGTACTGGTATCCGGAGCGGCCGCGGATGCGCTGGTCGCCGCCCGAGCAGAACGCCCAGCCGCCGTCCTTGGCGCTCGGCCCGTTGCCGGTCAGCAGCACGCAGCCGACGTCCGGGGTGCGCCGCGCGTGGTCGAGCGCGCGGTAGAGCTCGTCGACGGTGTGCGGGCGGAAGGCGTTGCGCACCTCGGGGCGGTCGAAGGCGATGCGCACGATGCCGTCGGCGCGGGTCTCGCCCACGTGGCGGTGGTAGGTGATGTCGGTCAGGTCCTCGAAGCCCGCCACGGGCCGCCACTGCGCGGCGTCGAAGGGCTGGTCGGTGCTGTAGCTCGGCTGCTTCATGCCCGCCCAGTCTAGGGCGCGCCCGCCTACGCTGGCGGGCATGATCGTCCAACCGCCGCCGCCCGTCCTGCCCTCGCCGCTGCCCGCCGTCGAGGAGATCCTCGCGCGTACCCACGTCGTCGCCCTGCCGATGCGCGTGCGCTTCCGCGGGGTGACCGTCCGCGAGGCCGCGCTCATCGAGGGGCCGGCCGGCTGGGGCGAGTTCGCGCCGTTTCTCGAGTACCCGCCCGCCGAGGCCGCCGCGTGGCTGGCGGCCGGCCTCGAGACCGCCTGGTTGGGCCTGCCCGCGCCGGCGTCCGGGTCCGTCGAGGTCAACGCCACCGTGCCCGCCATGGACCCCGCCGGCGTGCCCGAGCTGCTCGAGCGCTACCCCGGCTGCACCACCGTCAAGGTCAAGGTCGCCGAGCGCGGTCAGACGCTTGACGACGACCGCGCACGCGTCGCCGCCGTGCGCGCCGCGCGCCCGGGCGCGGTGGTGCGCGTGGACGCCAACCGGGGCTGGAGTGTTTCCGAGGCGGTGCGCGCGGCCGAGGAGCTGGGGGAGCTGGCCTATCTGGAGCAGCCGTGCGCGAGCGTGGCCGAGCTGGGGCAGCTGCGCGCGGAGCTGGACCGGCGGGGGATCGCGACGCCGATCGCCGCCGACGAGTCGATCCGGCGCGCCGCCGACCCCTACCTGGTCGCCGGGTCCGGGGCGTGCGGCTGGGCGGTGCTCAAGGTCGCCCCGCTGGGCGGGGTGCGCCGCCTCGCCGCGATCGCGGAGCACCTGCGCGGCGCCGGCATGCACGTCACCGTCGCCAGCGCGCTGGACACGGCGGTGGGCATGAACGCGGGGCTGGTCGCGGCGTCGCTGCTCTCCGAGGCGCCGGCGGGGCTGGCCACGCAGTCGCTGTTCGCCGCCGACGTCGCCGCCCCGCGCGAGCTCGTCGGCGGGCGGCTGCCCACCGCGCCCGCGGTGCCGGAGCCGGAGCGGCTGGCGGAGCTGGCGGCCGCGCCGGAGCGGCGGGACTGGTGGTTCGAGCGCATCCGCGCCGCGCACGCCTGCCTGGCCGAGGCGGGGGAGTAGCAGCCCCTACAGTGGGGCCCATGAGCGCTGAGAACACCCAGAGCACCGCCAACACGCCGACGGACCCGAACGACGACGGCATGATCCACGTGCGCGGCGCGCACCTGCACAACCTCGCCGGCGTGGACGTCGACGTGCCGCGCGGTCAGCTGGTCGCGGTCACCGGCATCTCGGGCTCGGGCAAGTCCTCCCTGGCCTTCGGCACCGTCCACGGAGAGGCGCAGCGCCGCTACTTCGAGTCGGTCGCCCCGTTCGCCCGCCGCCTCATCGGCTCGGCGACGGACCCGCAGGTCGAGGCCGTCGAGGGCCTGCCGCCGTCGGTGGCGCTGCAGCAGAACACCTCGGCCGGCGGGGCGCGCTCGACGGTGGGCACCGTCTCGACGATGTCGAACACGGTGCGCCTGCTCTACTCGCGCGTCGGCGACTACCCGGCGGGCCTCACCCGCCTCGACAGCGACCACTTCTCGCCGAACACGGCCGTGGGCATGTGCCCGGACTGCCAGGGCACGGGTGTGCACTACGAGCCCACCGAGGCCTCGATGGTCCCGGACCCCTCGCTGAGCATCAACGACGGCGCGATCAAGGCCTGGCCCGGCGCGTGGGCGGGCAAGAACTTCCGCGACATCCTCGACACCCTGGGCATGCCCATGGACACCCCGTGGCGCGACATCGACCAGGCTACGCGCGACTGGATCCTGTTCACCGACGAGACCCCCGTGGTCACCGTGACCCCCGACCGCCGCGCCGACCAGGTGGAGAAGCAGTACCAGGGCACCTGGCGTTCGACGGCGAACTACCTGCGCAAGACCCTGGCCGAGACCGAGTCGGACACGCTGCGCAAGCGCACCATCTCCTTCATGGAGGAGTCCGTCTGCCCGACCTGCGACGGCCGCCGCCTCGGCCGCGACGCGCTGTCCGTGACGTACGCCGGCCTGCCCATCGACGAGCTGGGGCAGGTGCCGCTGGAGCGGCTCGCCGACATGCTTGCCGACGTCGCGTACGCCTCCTCCGAGGCCGAGCGCCTGCTGCTGGGTGCCCTGCGCCCCATCCTGGACTCCGCCCTCGAGCTGGGCCTGGGCCACCTCTCGCTGGACCGCCCGGCGCGCACGCTCTCGGCCGGCGAGCTGCAGCGCGTGCGGCTGGCCTCGCAGCTCAAGACGGGCCTGTTCGGGGTGATGTACGTCCTCGACGAGCCCTCGGCGGGGCTGCACCCGGTGGAGCGGCGGGCGGTGCTCGACATCGCGCGGCGCTTCATCGCCCAGGGCAACACGGTCATGCTCGTCGAGCACGACATGGACCTGGTGGCGGCCTCGGACTGGATCGTCGACGTCGGCCCGGGCGCCGGCACCGGCGGCGGGCGCATCGTCTACTCCGGCCCCACCGCGGACTATCTCGAAGCGGCCGTCGCTTCGCAGGGCGCTGCGGGGAGCAGCGACGCGCCGGGCACGGACTCCGCCGGACGGACCGAGCGCGCCGGGAACACGCCGGGCACCGGTGCGCAGGGCGGCACGCACGCCGTACCCTCTCCGACGGCCGCGGCCCTGGCCGTGGGCGCGCCGCGCCTCAACGACGCACCGCGGGCCGCGTCGGGAATGTTGGAGCTGCACCAGGCGTCGTCAAGGACGGTGCGCGACCTGGACCTGGAGGTCGGCTTCGGGCAGTTCACGGTGATCGCGGGCGTGTCGGGCTCGGGCAAGACGACGCTGCTCGACATGCTCACCGACGCCGCCGAGGAGCAGGCCGGGCGCGTGCTGCCGATCTCGCAGAAGCCGATCGGGCGCACGCCGCGCTCGTGCCTGGCGACCTACACCGGCTTCTTCGACACGGTGCGCCGCCTGTTCGCCGGCACCGAGGAGGCCAAGAGGCGCGGCTGGACCGTCTCGCGGTTCTCCTACAACGTCAAGCAGGGCCAGTGCCCGACCTGCCGCGGCGAGGGCGAGATCGAAGTCGAGCTGGTCTTCCTGCCGGGTTCGTACACGACGTGCCCCGACTGCGGCGGGCGGCGCTACAACGACGAGACCCTCGAGGTGACCTGGAACGGCCACACCATCGCCGACGTGCTCGCCATGACCGTCGACGAGGCCGCCGAGGTCTTCGAGGACCAGCCCGTGATCACCACGCTGCAGTCGATGGGGCTGGGCTACCTGCGGCTCGGGCAGGGCGCGCCGACGCTGTCCGGCGGCGAGGCCCAGCGCATCAAGCTGGCCACCGAGCTGACCAAGGCGCGGCGCGGGCGCACCGTCTACCTGCTCGACGAGCCGACCACCGGGCTGCACCCGGCCGACGTCGACCGGCTGCTCGCCGTGCTCGAGGGGCTCGCCGACGCCGGCGGGACGGTCATCGTCGTCGAGCACGACCCGCGGGTGATCGCCGCGGCCGACCGCGTGCTCGAGACCGGGCCGGGCGCCGGCGAGCGCGGCGGGCGCATCATCGCCGACGCCACCCCGGCGCAGCTGGCGGCCGGCGACACCGCGACCGGGCGGGCGCTCGCGGCAGCGGGGCGGGAGCGTCGCGCGGAGTAGCGCGCGGCCCGGTGCGCGCCGGGGTCGGGTGAAAAGCCAGCTCCCCGGACAGCGGACCCGACGCCGTTGTGCAGCCGCGGCTACGCCGACCGGCCGCGGACTGCCAGGCTGCGGCGGTAGAGTGCCCGCAAGCACGGCGTGCGTCCATGCGCCACCGTCGAGAACGACCCCGGAGGAGCGAGATGGCCAACGACAACTACCGCTACGGCGGTTCCGACGACGACTCCACGCGCTACCTCGGCCCCTCGTCGGGACGGGAACCGGGGGGACGTCGCGACGCCTACGGCGACGGGGAGGGCACGCGGTACTTGGGCGCGGCGTCGGAAAGCAACTACCGCGGCCGCCCGGGCGCGGACTCGACGCGCTACCTGGGCGCGGCCGGCGAGCCGGGGCCGCAGCAGCCGCGCCAGTACATCCCGCCGCGCGACGCGCGCTACGACGACGGTTACGACGACGCCTACTACGACGACGCCTACTACGACGACGGCTACGACGACTACGACAACCGCGACGAGCGCGGCCGCGACCTACGCCACTTCGAGGAGCGCCCGCGCCGCTCGGGCGGCTCGGGGTCGGGCACCGGCAAGGTCATCGGGGTGACGCTGGCGGTGCTGCTGGCCGGCGCGCTGCTCTTCCTGCTCGGACGCACCACCGGCGGCGACGGCGAGTCGACCGAGGTGACCACCACCGAGGAGGTCACCTCCACCGAGCGCACCACCGTCACCGAGGAGCCGACCGGGCCGCGCTTCGAGCTGCCCAGCGAGCTGCCGAGCTTCGACACCTCGCAGCTGCCCGAGCTGCCGGAGGAGGCGCCGACCGACGAGGCGCAGCTGCGCGAGCTGTGGGACGACTTCCTCGGCAGGCTCACCGGTGGGGACGGCGCGCAGCCCGGCGGCGAGCCGGCGCCGGACACCGCGGGCTGAGGCGGGGCGCGCCGCACGCCCGCCGGGTGCCGCGCGCCGGGGCTCTAGAATCGGGGGCCATGAGCGATTCCCGTGATGCCGCACCCTCGACCGCACTGGCCGCCGAGGTGGTCGACCGGCTCGCCGGCTTCGTCACCGACGTCGTCGTCTGCCCCGGCTCGCGCAACACGCCCCTGACCCTGGCGCTGACCGCCCGGCGCGACCTGCGCGTGCACGTGCGCGTCGACGAGCGCTCCGCCGCCTTCCTCGCCCTGGGCCTGGCCCGCGCGCAGCGCCGCCGCGTGGCGGTGTGCATGACCTCCGGCACGGCCGTGGCCAACTGCCTGCCCGCCGTCGTCGAGGCCGCCCAGTCGCACACCCCGCTGGTCGTCCTCGCCGCCGACCGCCCCGCCCGCCTGGTGGGCACCGGCGCCTCGCAGACGATCGTGCAGCGCGGCCTCTTCGGCGGCTACGCGCCGACCCTGCAGGTCGACCACGTCGGGACCGGCGAGGGGGCGGCCGCGCAGATCGACGCGTTCCTCGCCGCCCACGCGCAGGCCCACCTCAACGTCGCGCTGGACAACCCGCTGGTGCCGCCGGTCGCGCCCGAGCCGGTCGGTGGGGCCCGTACCACGCGCCCGCGCCCGGTCACCCCGGGCGTCGACCACGGCGAGGTCGCTGTCGACCTCACGCGCGACACCCTCGTCATCGCCGGCGACGAGGCCTGGGAGGTCCCCGGCCTCGAGGAGGCGCCCACCATCGCCGAGCCCAGCGCGCCCGCCCCGCTCAACCCCGTCCACCCGTTGGCCGCCGCCGCGCTGCGCCCCGAGCAGGTCATCGTCGTAGGTCACCCCACCCTGCACCGCGCCGTGCTGCGGCTTGCCGCGGGTGTGCTTGACGACGTCGCGCCCGCCGGCGCCGGCGGTTCCGCGGCGGCGCCTGCGACGCCGCCGGAGGTGATCGTGCTCAGCCGCACGGAGACGGTCACCGACCCGGAGGGCGCTGCCTCCCGCGTCGGCTCCCGGGTCAGGGCCTCGGGCGCCCCGCGCCGGGAGTGGTTGGCCGCCTGCGAGCGCGCCTCCCAGCTGGCCGCCGAGGCCGTGCGCGCCGGGCTGGCCGACTCCGAGTACGGCTTCACCGGCCTGCACGTGGCCGCCGCGGTGGCCGACGAGCTCGGCGACGGCGACACGCTCTTCGCCGCGGCGTCGAACCCGGTGCGCGACCTCTCCTGGGTCGGCCTGCCGTTCGCCGGCGTGCGCACGCTGACCCCGCGCGGGGCGGCCGGCATCGACGGCTCGGTCTCCCAGGCGGTCGGCGCGGCCCTGGCAGCCCAGGCCGAGCACCCCGAACTGCCGACGGCCCCGCGCACCGTCGCCCTGCTCGGCGACCTGGCCTTCCTGCACGACGTCGGCGGCCTGCTCATCGGCGCCGACGAACCGCGCCCGGACAACCTGACGGTCGTGGTCGCCAACGACGACGGCGGCGGCATCTTCGAGTCCCTCGAGATCGGCGCGCCTGGCCTGCGCCCGGGCTTCGAGCGCGCCTTCGCCACGCCGACCGGCGTCGACCTGGGCGAGCTCTGTGCAGCCTACGGGGTGGAGCACGCACGCGTCGGAAATCTCGGGGAACTCGTCGACGCCCTCGTCGACGCCGCCGGGCACCCGCGCTTCCACGTCATCGAGGCGCGCACGACGCGCGCCACGCGGCGCGCGCTGACGGAGACCGTGCAGAAGGTCGCCGTGCGCGCTGTCGGGGAGGGCGCGTAGTGGACAGCGGCGGGCTGCGCAAGCGCGTGCGCCAGTTCATCGTGGCGCTCTACACGCTGGCGTGCCTGGGCTGCGCGGCGATGGTCATCGGGCCCGCGCTCAACGACCGCACCATCGCCGCCGACCCGGGGCGCGCCCTGGCCGAGGTCACCGACGTCGGCTGGCGGCGCACCACCGTCGACTACCAGGACGCCGAGGGCATCTTCCACTCCCCGCCGGGCGGGGTGGCCTACCCGGGCGGGCTGCAGGAGGGCCAGCGCGTCTGGGTCACCTACGCCGTCGACGACCCCGCCCTGGTCAAGATCGAGGGCCGCGGGTGGACGCTGGCGCTGACCCCGGCGGCCTCCTCGTGGCTGGTGTGCACCGTGGTCGCGGGGCTGCTGTGGTGGCTGGCGGGCAGCGTCGGCAACCGTCGGCAACGGCAGGCGCGGGTGGGACGCGGCCCGCGCGGGTGACACAGTTCACCGCGACTTCTCTTAAGCTTCAAACTAAGTACCACCGGTGGACAACACCCGGCAGTGGCGCACGGAAAGGATGACAGGCATGCGGATCGGTATCGTCACGGAGTCATTCCTGCCCAACGTCAACGGCGTGACCAACTCGGTGCTGCGCGTCCTCGAGCACCTCGAGGCCACCGGTCACGAGGCCGTCGTGGTCGCCCCCGGCGCCCGCGGCTTCGAAGAGGAGATCCCCGAGTACCGCGGCTTCCCGATCCACCGCGTGCCCACCGTGCGCGTCCCGCTCGTCGACTCGCTGCCCGTCGGCGTGCCCACCCCGACCGTGACGGCCGTGCTGCGCGACTTCGAGCCGGACGTGGTCCACCTGGCCAGCCCCTTCGTCCTCGGCGCGGCGGGCGCCTACTCGGCCGCGCAGCTGGGCGTGCCGGCCGTCGGCGTCTACCAGACCGACGTCGCCGGCTTCTCCGGGCGCTACCACCTCGGCCCCCTGGCCACCGCCGCCTGGGAGTGGACCCGCCTGGTGCACAACGCGTGCGCGCGCACCCTGGCGCCGTCCTCGCCGACGATCGCCGCGCTGACCGCCCACGGCGTGCGCAACGTCTACCGCTGGGGCCGCGGCGTCGACGCGGAGCGCTTCAACCCGGCCAAGCGCTCCGCCGAGCTGCGTCGCAGCTGGGAACCGACGGGCCGCAAGTGCATCGTCGGCTTCGTCGGCCGCCTCGCCGCGGAGAAGGGAGTGCACCGCCTCGCCGTGCTCTCCGGGCGCCCGGACATCCAGCTGGTCATCGTCGGCGACGGCCCCGAGCGCGACCGCCTGCGCGAACTGATGCCCGACGCCGTGTTCACCGGCCAACTCGGCGGCGACCGGCTCGCCGAGGCCTACGCCTCGCTCGACCTGTTCGTCCACCCCGGTGAGTTCGAGACCTTCTGCCAGGCCGTCCAGGAGGCGCAGGCCTCGGGCGTGCCCACCATCGGCCCGCGCGCCGGCGGCCCCGTCGACCTCATCGAGCAGTCCGTCACCGGCGAGCTCCTCGACGTCGCGACCTTCTCCCGCGACCTGCCCGCAGCCGTGGAGCGGCTGCTTGACGACGCCGTGCACGACACCATGGCGCGTACCTGCCGGGAGACCGTGGAGAACCGCACCTGGTACGCGCAGGGCGAGAAGTTGCTGGGGCACTACCGGGAGGTCATCGGCCGGTTCCGGCCGACCGGCCTGGCGGCGCTCAAGGCGGCCTACCGCCCGCTGTGGACCGCGGACCTGGCGGCCGGCCACGCGGTGCGAGGCGCCCGCGCCGGGCGCGCCGGGCGTGCGGGCCATCTCGCCGGCGACGCCCGCAACGCCGGCGCCGCTTAAAGGCCTTCGGGCGCGGGCCGGTCCGGTTGCGCCTTCCCTGAGCGGCGCTTCACCCGGGCAGCCGAGTGCGTGCGCCGCCACGCACCAGGCCGTGGGGGACCGCCGACGTGCTCCGCGCGACGTCGGCAAGCGGATGGACGGTAGACTCGGCCGACGTGGCTAAGGCAGACCTGGACAAGAAGCCGCTCGACGTCGCGGGGATGTTCGACGACGTCGGCAAGCGTTACGACATCACGAACACCGTCCTGTCCTTCGGGCAGGACCGCTACTGGCGGCGCCGCACGCGCGAGCGCCTCGACCTGAAGCCCGGCGAGAAGGTCCTCGACCTGGCCGCCGGCACCGCCGTGTCGACCGTGGAGCTCTCCCGCTCCGGCGCCTGGTGCGTGGCCTGCGACTTCTCGCGCGGCATGCTCAAGGCCGGCCGCGACCGCGACGTGCCGAAGGTGTGCGGCGACGCGATGCGCCTGCCCTTCGCCGACGAGACCTTCGACGCGGTGACCATCTCCTACGGGCTGCGCAACGTCCACGACTTCCGCGCCGCGCTGCGCGAGATGGCGCGCGTGACCAAGCCGGGCGGACGCCTGCTGGTCAACGAGTTCTCCACGCCCGTGGTGCCCGTCTTCGCGACGGTCTACAAGGAGTACCTGATGCGCCTGCTGCCGCAGATCGCGCGGCTGGTCTCCTCGAACCCCGAGGCCTACGAGTACCTCGCCGACTCGATCCGCCAGTGGCCCGACCAGGTCGGGCTCGCCCGCGAGATCAACCGCAACGGGTGGACCGACGCCGGGTGGCAGAACCTGACCCTCGGCATCGTCGCGATCCACTCCGCCGTCAAGCCCGGCGCCTAGCTCGCCGGGGCGACTTCCGCGGGCGCCCAGAGCGGCGAGCCCGCGCGGGCGGCCTTCGTGACCGCGCCGGCCGCCCGCCACACGCGCGCGACCAGGTCGCGGTCCTCGTCGGTGACGAGGTTGCCCATCAGCCGCGCCGCCGCCGGCATGATCACCCGCGCCGCCGGGCCGCGCAGCCCCAGCGGGCCCACCGCCGGCAGGAACCGCGGGTGCGTCAGCGCGCGGGCCAGCGTGCGCGCCAGCAGGAACGCCTCGCCGTAGTGCTCGTTGAGCAGCGCTGGCCAGGCGGCCGTGAGATCCCCGCCGTCGCCGCCGGCCGCGCAGATCAGCGCGACGACCTGCTCGGCGGTCTCCAGGGCGTAGTCGATGCCCTCGCCGTTGAGCGGGTTGACACAGGCTGCCGCGTCGCCGATCAGCGCCCAGTTCGGGCCTGCGACACCGCTGACCGCGCCGCCCATCGGCAGCATCGCCGAGGTCACGTGCTGCTCCTCGCCGAGCGTCCACGCCTCGCGGCGCGCGGCGGCGTAGTGCGACAGCAGCTTCTTCGTGTTGACCTTCGCCGGGCGCGCCGCCGTCGACAGCGCCCCGCAGCCCAGGTTCACCCAGCCCGCAGCGGAACCGCCTGCGCCGGGCGCGTCAGCGCCCGCATCAGCGCCGCCACGCAGCCGCGCCGCAGCGGCGTCGGGGTCGCCGCCCACCGGGGCGTCGCCAAGCGGGAAGATCCACCCGTAACCGGGCTGCACCACGCCGTCGGCGTCGCGCAGCTCCAGGTGCGAGTGGATCCACTCCTCCCGGGCGCGCGGGCTGCGACAGTACGAGCGCGCCGCGATGCCGTAGACCTCGCCGCGGTGCCACTTCCGGCCCAGGCGCCGCCCGAGCTCCGAGCGCACGCCGTCGGCGACGATCAGGTGCCGGCAGCGCACGCGCCGCTCGGCCCCGTCGCGCACGAACGCGACCTCCCGGACCGCCCCGGCGGCGTCGCGCTCGACCGCGCTCGCGCGCGCCCCGCCCCACAGCTCGGCGCCGGCGTCGGCGGCGGCCCGGACCAGCGCGGCGTCGAAAAGCGTGCGCGGCACCGCGGAACCCTCAGCCCCGAAGCGGCTGTCGGGCCACGGCACCGTCACCGAGTCGCCGAAGCCGTGCAGCTTCAGGCCGCGGTTGCGGTAGGCGCCGAGCACCTCGCCCGCGACGCCGAGCCGGCGCAGCTGGTGCATCGCGCGCGGGGTCAGCCCGTCGCCGCAGGTCTTGTCGCGCGGGAACCGCGCGGCGTCGGCGAGGATCACCCCGCGTCCGGCGCGCGCGGCATGGATCGCCGCCGCGGAGCCCGCGGGCCCGGCGCCGACGACGAGGACGTCCGTGTGCACTTGCTCAACCACGCCCGTCATTGTCCCATCGACGCTTGACGACGCCCGCGTGGCACCCCCGGGTGCGTCCCCTGCGGCGACGCATGCGGCCCGGGTGCACTTTCGACGGGTGCGTGGGCTACGGTTGTGGGCGAGCTCCGACGCGCTGTTGGCGCGTCGACAACCGAGGTGCGCGGCCGCGCCCGGCCACGCACGCACAGGCCTGTGAACGGTAAGGACACCAATTTTGAAGATCCACGGTGAAGGCACCCCGGACGTAGTCTCCGGGTCCCTCCCCTTGAGCGACGAGGCCCTCGCCGCCCGGCTGAACGACGCCATGGCACGCGTGGAGGACCTGCTCGAGCGCAAGCTGTCCGAGGGCGACGAGATCGTCTCGGAGAAGGTGCTGCACCTCGCCAAGGCGGGCGGCAAGCGCTTCCGGCCGATGTTCGCGCTTTTGGCCAGCGAGTACGGCGACCGCCCGATGTGCGACGACGTGGTCAAGGCCGCTGCGCTGGTCGAGATGACGCACCTGGCGACGCTGTACCACGACGACGTCATGGACGAGGCGCAGCGGCGCCGCGGCGTGGAGTCGGCGAACGCGCGCTGGGGCAACTCCGTGGCGATCCTCGCTGGCGACCGGCTGCTGGCCCTGGCCTCCGGGCTGATGGCGGACCTGGGCGTGGCCACCGTGCGCCACTTCTCCGAGACCTTCGGCGAGCTGGTCACCGGCCAGATGCGCGAGACCGTCGGCGCCCGTGGCGGCGACCCGATCGAGCACTACACGCAGGTCATCCGCGAGAAGACCGGTGTGCTCATCGCCTCGGCCGGCTACCTGGGCGGCCTGCACGGCGGCGCGGACACCGAGCGGATCTCCGCGCTGCACGGCTACGGGCGCGCGATCGGCATGGTCTTCCAGATCGTCGACGACATCATCGACGTCTTCTCCGACCCGGAGGAGTCCGGCAAGGAGCGCGGCACCGACCTGCGCGAGGGCGTGTTCACGCTGCCGGTGCTCTACGCGATGGCCGAGGACAACGAGACCGGCGCGCGGCTGCGCGAGCTGCTCGACGGCCCCGTCACCGACGACGCCGTGCTGGCCGAGGTGCTCGGGCTGCTGGAGCGCTCCGGCGGGCGCGAGCGCGCGCTGGTCGACGTGCGCGCCTGGGTCGACGAGGCCGAGGAGTGCCTGACCCACCTGCCCGACGGGCCGGTGACGGCGGCGCTGCGGCAGCTGGCCGAGTACACCGCTAGCCGCGTCGGTTAGGTCCGGGGCCCGGGCGGGGCGTCCGCGCGGGCGTGCCTTATCTGTGCAGTTGAGCGCAATGATTTGGTGTGCGGCCGGGCCGTCGTAGTAGAGTATGAACCCGCGCCACGGAGCCGGTCCACGGTTCCAGTACGTGACGTCTGCCGGGTTGCCCGAGCGGCCAAAGGGAGCGGACTGTAAATCCGCCGGCATTGCCTTCAGAAGTTCGAATCTTCTACCCGGCACCACGAAAACCCCGTCGCACCGAGAGGTGCGGCGGGGTTATTTCTGCGTCGGGTGGTCGGGGCGCCGCCCGGGGCCAGCGGAGCCGGGGGCCGCAGGCGGCCACGAGCCGGCGCCTGCGCGGCCCGGGCTCGTCAGAGGCCGAAGTAGGCGCGCAGGCCCTCCGAGATCGGCGCCAGGCGCTCCGGGTCGGGCGACTCGAGGTAGCACTTCAGTTTCGGCTCCGTGCCCGAGGGGCGGACCACGACGCGGTCGTCGGCCTCGGTGAAGAAGATGAAGCCCTGCGAGAACTCCTTCGTCTCCGCGACCGGGGAGCCGGCGAACTGCGTCGGCGGCTCGGTGGCGACCTTCTCCATCGCCTTGCCGATCAGCGAGGTGTCCGCCACGCGGAAGGTCAGCGGGCGGGTGGTCAGCGGGCCGACCATCGCGTGGATCTCCGCGAGCCGGTCCACCAGCGTCTTGCCCTCGGCCTTCAGCTCCGCGGCCAGGCTGGCCAGCACCACCGAGGTAGAGATGCCGTCCTTGTCGTGCACGGCGTCCGGGTCCGGGCAGAAGCCGATGGCCTCCTCGTAGCCGAAGACCAGTCCCGGCACCCGCGAGATCCACTTGAAGCCCGTCAGGGTCTCCTCGTGGCCGTAGCCGTAGTGCTCCGCGATGCGCCCGAGTAGGCGCGAGGAGACGATCGAGTTGGCGAAGGTGCCCTTCGCGTCCGCGGCGTCGTTCTCGGCGCCGGCCGCGGCGCGGCGAGCGAGGTAGTCGCCCAGCAGGGCGCCGGTCTCGTCACCGGTCAGCTGGCGCCAGCCGGAGTCGCCGGGCACAGCGACGGCGCAGCGGTCGGCGTCCGGGTCGTAGGCGATGAGCACGTCCGCGCCGATCTTCTCCGCGTGGGTCTTGCCCAGGTCCAGCGCACCGGGCTCCTCCGGGTTGGGGAACTCCACGGTGGGGAAGTCCGGGTCCGGCTCGGCCTGCTCGGGCACCAGCGAGACGGTGAACCCGGCGCGGTTGAGCAGCTCCTCGCCGATGGCCGCGCCCACGCCGTGCATGGCGGTCAGCGCGATCGTCAGGTCGGTGACCGGGCCGGTCAGCTGGAGTGCGCGGCCGATGTACTCGGCGCGGGTGTCCACGTCACGGATCTCACCGGCGGCGTTGGCGCGGGTGGTCTCACCGGCGGCGTGCGCGGAGTGGTCACCGTCCGCGGAACGGCCGTCGGAGGCGGCGGCGAGGATCTCGTCGGCCGCGGGGGCGGCCGCGATCTCCCCGGCGATCTCCTTGTCAGCCAGCGAGATCAGCTGCGAGCCCTGGCCGTCGCCGGTGACCACGCGCCCGCCCAGGTAGACCTTGTAGCCGTTGTCGGCCGGCGGGTTGTGCGAGGCGGTGACCATCACGCCGGCGTCGGCACCTGCGTGGCGCACCGTGAACGCGGTCAGCGGCGTCGGGTTCTCCGCCGGCAGCACCAGCGCCGTGCCGCCGCCCGCCGCCACGACCTTCGCGACGTCCTTCTGGAACTGCGCCGAGCCGTGGCGGGCGTCGCAGCCGACGACCACGACCGGGTCCGCGACCGTGCGGCGCAGCCAGCGCATGAGACCGTAGGTGGTGCGGATGACCACGGCGCGGTTCATCCGGGACTCCCCGGCGCCGACCGCGGCGCGCAGCCCGGCGGTGCCGAAGGCCAGCGGCCCGGCGAAGGCCGCCGCCAGCGCCTCGGTGTCACCGGAGTCGATCCAGCCGCGCACCTCGGCGGCGGTGGCCGGGTCCGGGTCGTGCTCGGCCCACCGGCGGGCGTGCGCGAGGAGCGCCTCGTCGCCCGCGGCCGGCGTCGTCAGTTCAGAATCGGTGCCCACGGCTACTTCGCCTCGTTCTCGATGTCGGCCAGCACCTTCGCCGAGGAGGACAGGCCCAGCCGGGTCGCGCCCGCCTCGATCATCGCCAGCGCGTCGGCGCCGGTGCGGATCCCGCCGGAGGCCTTCACACCCAGGCGCCCGCCCACGGTGTCGGCCATCAGCTTCACCGCGTGCACGCTCGCGCCGCCGGCGGGGTGGAAACCGGTGGAGGTCTTCACGAAGTCGGCGCCCGCCGCCTCGGCGGCGCGGCAGGCGGTGACCACCGCGGCGTCGTCAAGCACTGCAGTCTCAAGGATCACCTTGAGCACGACGCCGGGGATCGCCTCGCGCACGGTGCGGATCTCGGACTCGAGCTCGTCGAAGCGGCCGGTCAGCGCGAAGGCGATGTTGATGACCATGTCGACCTCCTCTGCGCCGTCCTCGACGGCACGGGCGGCCTCGGCGGCCTTGATCTCGGCCTTGACGGCGCCGGAGGGGAATCCGACGACGGTGGCGACGTGGACGCCCTCGGGGGTCTCGACGGGCAGCTGCGACGGGGAGACGCACACGGAGTAGGTGCCCAGCTTCGCAGCCTCGGCGATCAGCTCGGTGACGTCGTCCGGGGTGGACTCCGGCTTGAGCAGGGTGTGGTCGATCATGTCCGCGACGGTCTTGGGGTCAGTCATTTTCTCTCCTTGGAGGTGGTGTTGTTCGGGCTCGGGGCGGGGTTCAGGCGACGCGGGCGGGGGCCTACTCCCTGCGGGCCATGGCCAGGTCGGCGACCACGTAGATCGCGCTGCCGGCGGCGGCGACGGCCGCGAGGACCCACAGGATCACCGAATAGTTGTCCGTGATGTCGTTGAGCTTGGCGGAGTAGGCGATGCCCAGCGGGACCGCGATGTTGATCGTCAGGTTGTAGAAGCCGATGGCGATGCCGGACTTCTGCGCCGGGATGTTGCTCAGGGCCGTGTTGACCAGCGGCGCGTAGAAGAGCGCGAAGCCGGAGGCGAAGGCGATGATCGCGACGATGAGCACCGCGACGTGCAGGTTCATGAACAGGGCGCACAGGACCAGGGCGCCGACGATCATGCCGAAGGCGATGTAGATGGTCGTCCGGCTCGTCAGCACCTTGCCGATGCGGCCCGAGAAGACGCCGACGAGGATCGCGCAGATGTAGCCGGGCACCATCAGCAGGCTGGCGCGGTCGATGGACATGCCGTGCAGGTCCTGCGCGGCGTACGGCAGCAGGAAGATGAAGCCGAGCTGCGTGGAGTAGACCAGGAAGACCATCACCAGGGTCCAGACGTAGCGGCCGTTGCTGAAGAACTCCGGCTTGACCACGGGGTGCTGGGCGCGCTGGATGTGCCAGGCGAAGCCGGCGACACCCAGGACGGCCGGGATGAGCCACAGGAAGTTGAACGCCTGCATGAACATCGTCAGCGAGGTGGCGAACACGGCGATGAGCACGAGCCCCACGGCGTCGAGGTGGCCCTCGACGGCCTCGTCCTCGGGGACCATTTTGTAGATGGCCGGGACGGCGAGGATGAGGATCAGCGGGATGAGGAACATCGCGGTCCACGAGATGTGCGTGGACACGAACCCACTGGTCAGCGCGCCGATGAGGAGGCCGGCCTGGAAGGCGGCGGTGGAGAAGCCCAGGTAGGTCTTCTGGTCCGCCTCGCTGAGGTGCTTGGTCACGTAGATGACGTAGAGGGTCTCGGCGGCGGCCAGGCCCGTGGTCTGGACCAGGCGGCCGGTGAGCACCATCGCCCAGGAGCCGGAGAAGATCCAGCCGATCGCGGAGCCGACCACGATCAGGCCGACACCGGCGAGCATCAGCTTGCGGATCGAGATCGAGTCGGCGAGCGCGGCGTAGACCACCGCGCCGATGCCGATGATCACGCCGGCCAGGGAGGCCTGCAGGGAGGCGGTGTTGTCGTCGATGCCCAGGCCCTCGGCGATCGGCATCGTCATCGTCTTGAAGGCGTTGTCGATGACGAGGCAGAAGACGAAGGTGAACAGGAGGATCGGGACGGCGCGCTTCGGGTTGAGCGCGGCGGCGTTCTTCTCGCCCTGCTTGGCGGTCTGTGTCTTGTTCACGGCCCTAGACCTCCGCCAGCGGGAGCGCGAGCTCCATCATCTGGGTGAACGCGGTCTGGCGCTCCTCCGCGGTGGTGGCGCCGCCGGTGACCAGGTTGTCGGAGACGGTGAACACGCCGAGCGCGTCGACGCCGGCCTCGGCGGCGATGGCGTAGAGCGCGGCGGACTCCATCTCGACGCCGAGCACGCCCATGTGCGCCCACCGGGAGTTGACGGTCTCGTCGAAGTTGTAGAAGACGTCGGAGCTGAGGATGTTGCCCACGTGCAGGGGCACCTCGCGCTCCTCGGCGAGGTCGGTGACTGCCTTGAGCAGCTTCCAGGAGGCGGTGGGGGCGTAGGTGCCCGGCAGGTTGTACTGCTTCAGGAAGTTCGAGTCGGTCGAGGCCGACGAGGCGACGATGACGTCGTAGAGGTCGATGTCCTCCTGCATGGCGCCGATGGAGCCGACGCGGATGACCTTGCGGACGCCGAAGCGGTGGATCAGCTCCCAGGAGTAGATGCCGATCGAGGGGATCCCCATGCCGGAACCCATCACGGAGACCGGCGTTCCGTTGTACGTTCCGGTGTAGCCGAGCATGTTGCGCACGGCGTTGAACTGACGCGGGTTGTCCAGGTAGGTCTCGGCGATGAACTTCGCCCGCAGCGGGTCGCCGGGCAGCAGGACCGTCTCGGCGATCTCGACGCCCTGCGGGTTGATGTGGGGGGTGCTGGTGGTCATTGTCTGACCCTCCTGTCTGGCGGTGGCGGTGTTGCCGGGTCCCAGCGTAAGCCCCCGTGCGAACAGATGTCAACGAGCAAATTTGCAAATGTTCGGCCTTTTGGTGTGAGATTATGCACTCCCGGTGGTGGGTTTCGGGCCGTCGGCGGTTCCTGGTGCGCCGAACGGCGTCAGGCGGGGTCCGGGTGAAGGGCGCCGCGCGCCGGGGAAGTGTGCGCGCCGGAGAAGTGCGGGCGGCGGGGAAGTGCGTGCGCCGCGGAAGTGTGGGCGGCGGTGGCGTCGAAAGGCTCGTGGCCGGTGGGTCCGGTGGCGGCTAGGTTCAGCGGGACGGTGCCGCGGCCGCGCGCCTCAGTCGCCGGGCTCGTCGAGGATGCGCGAGGCCGTGTCGTGGTCGATGACCAGGTGCGTGGCCAGGCCCATGTCCAGCGCGGTGCGGA
The DNA here is from genome assembly GCF_030211955.1 of Corynebacterium frankenforstense. Taxonomy (GTDB): domain Bacteria; phylum Actinomycetota; class Actinomycetes; order Mycobacteriales; family Mycobacteriaceae; genus Corynebacterium; species Corynebacterium frankenforstense_A. The sequence goes on from NZ_JASODI010000008.1 coordinate 29,355, forward strand.
TCGCCGCCGCCTTGCGCGCGCCGCCGGCGACGAGCACGCGGGTGGGCCGCTTCGCCAGGTCGGAGAGCGTGATGCCCACGGTGCGGGCGTCGACCTCGGGGGCGGCCGGCGAGCCGTCGGCGGTGAAGAACCGCGAGCAGACGTCGCCGACGGCGTGCGCGGACAGCTCCGCGGTCTCCTCCTCGGACAGGTAGCCGAGGTTGAGTACCAGCGACTCCGGGTCCGCCGAGCCCGCGGTGAACACAGCGACGTCGACGTTCGCGCCCAGCTCGAGCATGTGGGCGATGTGCCGGTCGCGCACGACCCACTCCTTGGCCTCGACCGAGTCGAAGATGACCGGCAGCGGCAGCATGAACGTCTCGGCCCGGAAGGCGCGCGCGAAGCCGGCGAGGGTCGCCATGTCCTTCGTCGAGCGCTCCGAGTGCGAGTGGCCGCCCTTGAGCTGGACCACCTTGACCCCGACGCGGTTCTGTGGGCGCAGGTGCTCGGCGACGGCCGCCATCGTCGTCCCCCACGAGACGCCCAGCGTCGTGTCGTCGGTGACGAGCTTCTCGATGAGCCCCGCCCCGGCCCCGCCGAGCTCGTTGAGCAGCGGCGCCCCGGCCGGCGGGCGCACCACGCGGGCGTCGACGAGCCCGAAGCGCTCGCGCAGCCGCTGGACCAGCTCGTCGCCGCGCTCGCGCGGGTCGTGCAGCGTGATGGTGACGAAGCCGCGCTCGTGGGCCCGGCTGAGCAGCTTGGACACGGTGGGTCGCGAGACGCCGAGGCGCTCCGCCACCTGCGCCTGGCTCAGGCCGCCGGCGTAGTACAGCTTCGCCGCGTCGACCGCCTGTGCGTCCCGCTCGTTCAACATGCGTCCATTGTCCCACCCACGGGCCCCGCGGCCCGCATCGGCGCCCGAGTCGCACCCGTGCGCGTGGCCCGCAAGGGGCTGCACGGCGCCAGCACGGCGCCCGCGCCCGCAGGGCGCGCCCCACGCACTGCGGCGCACGGAACCGCTCGCGGCGTGCGACGGGGCGTCGGCAATCGACGGTTCAGGAGGCGTCAAAATGTCGGTTGAGGTGCTGATTTGTGTATCTTGCGCGCCGCGGGTTAACCTGGTCCAGGCTTCAACGCAGCGGCCAAGGCCGAAGCACGAAGCCGTGCCCCCTTAGCTCAGTCGGCAGAGCGTTTCCATGGTAAGGAAAAGGTCGACAGTTCGATTCTGTCAGGGGGCTCTGTTGCTTGTCTCCCGTTCGAACAACGCGTGAGTGCGGGAACGGGCAGCGCCGTCGCGGCGGTGTAGCTCAGTGGTAGAGCAAGCGACTCATAATCGCTGTGTCGCGGGTTCAATTCCCGCCATCGCTACGAGATGAACGGGTCGGCCGGGAAGTTCCGGTCGGCCCGTTTCGCCGTTTTCGCTCGCCGACGCCGCGCCGCCCGACGTGGGCGCCTATGTGCGGGTCGGGGGCCGGTTAGGTTCGTGCCGGGCGGTTCTGCTAGTGTGTTGCAGGTCGCCGCGTGGCGACGGCACACGCCATAGGGGCGTGGCGCAATTGGTAGCGCAACGGTCTCCAAAACCGTAGGTTGCAGGTTCGAGTCCTGTCGCCCCTGCCAGGTGAGACGGCGCCGACCGTGAGGCCCATAAGTTGGCCCGCGGCCGGCGCCGTCGCCTTTGTTATAGTTGGTTGGATCCGTCCACCGAGTCCTGTCCAGGAGGAGAGCCTTGAGCGAGGACCGCGAGAACCAGAAGCCGGCTCAGCCGGCGCGCCCCACCGGCAAGCGTCAGCTGACCGGCGCCGGCCCCGTCACCGGCGACTCCTACGTGGCCAAGCGCGCCGAGCCGAGCCCGGAGCAGGACGGCCCCGGCGGCGGCGTGGCCAGCTACCTGCCCGAGGTCGTCACCGAGATGCGCAAGGTCATCTGGCCGACCGCGCAGCAGATGATCACCTACACGCTGGTCGTCTTCGCCTTCCTGATCGTGCTGACCGTGCTGGTCGCGGGCGTGGACTTCCTCGCCGGTGCCGGAGTTGAGTGGGCGCTGACCTCGAAGTAGGATCGAGCCCGTCAACTTCTCCCGCCGCCCCCGCTAACCTGGGGGAGGGCGGGATAAATTTTTGTACCCCCACCCCTGATCCGCAGCGAAGAAAGTGGTTCCACATGAGCGACTCTGATTCCGTCAACCCCGTCGATCCCACGCAGGAGCCCTCGGCCGACGCCCCGCGCACCGCGATGGAGGAGGCGATGATGGAGGCCGCCACCACCGCGCAGGAGGAGAGCACCCCCGAGGTCGACGCCGCCGCCGAGCAGGCCGAGGCCACCCCGACCGAGGCCGACGCGGCCGCGGGTGCCGCGGGTGCCACCGCCGCGGGCGCCGAGGCTGAGGGCGCCGACGCCGCTGCGGGCGCCGCCGCCGACGCTGCTGCCGCCGGCGAGGGCGACGCCGCCGAGCCGACCCCCTCCGAGGCCGCCGCCGCGGAGCTGGCCGAGGGTGCCGACGAGGAGGAGGACGCCGAGGCCGCCTACCGCAAGCGCCTGCGCCAGTTCACCCGCGAGCTGAAGAAGCAGCCGGGCGACTGGTACATCATCCAGACCTACTCGGGCTACGAGAACAAGGTGAAGACCAACCTGGACATGCGCGCCCAGACCCTCGAGGTCGAGGACTCGCTCTACGAGGTCGTCGTGCCCATCGAGCAGGTCACCGAGCTGCGCGACGGCAAGCGCAAGCAGATCAAGCGCAAGCTGCTGCCCGGCTACGTGCTCGTGCGCATGGACATGAACGACCGCGCCTGGTCCGTCGTCCGCGAGACCCCGGGTGTGACCAGCTTCGTCGGCAACGAGGGCAACGCCACCAAGGTCAAGCACCGCGAGGTGGCCAAGTTCCTCATGCCCAAGGAGACCTCCGAGGGCGAGAAGACCGTCGACAAGGACGGCGAGCAGGTCGTGGCCATGCCGGAGCCGGAGAAGAAGCCGGTCCAGCAGATCGACTTCGAGGTCGGCGAGGCCGTCACCATCCTCACCGGCGCGCTGGCCAGTGTCTCGGCCACCATCTCCGACATCGACTACGAGACCGGCAAGCTGCAGGCCCTCGTCTCCATCTTCGGCCGCGAGACCCCGGTGGAGCTCACCGCGGACCAGGTCGAGAAGATCATGTAGCCGACCTGCCCCACGGCAGCCGCCGCGGTTTGGGGGAGCGCCCCCTCCTGCGGTACTCTGACTGGTCGCGCGTGTCGCCGCCCCGCACGGGGCCGGACCGACGGGCGCGACCAGAACTTTATTCATCTCCCCGGTGGCCGGAACATGCGCCACCCGGACCGGCGCCCGCGGTGCCGGACGGGTACGCGTCACCCCGGCATCCGGACGGGTGGGGTGCGGACCATCGAACCGCGCCCGGCCCGGTAACCAGGAAAGAGGATTTTCGATGGCCAAGAAGGTCACTGGCTTCATCAAGCTGCAGATCGAGGCCGGCGCCGCCAACCCGGCTCCGCCGGTCGGCCCGGCGCTCGGTGCCCACGGTGTCAACATCATGGAGTTCTGCAAGGCGTACAACGCCGCGACCGAGAACCAGCGCGGCAACGTCGTGCCGGTCGAGATCACGGTCTACGAGGACCGCTCCTTCACCTTCAAGCTGAAGACCCCGCCGGCCGCCAAGCTCCTGCTCAAGGCCGCCGGCCTGCAGAAGGGCTCGGGCGTCCCGCACACCCAGAAGGTCGGCTCCGTGACCATGGAGCAGGTCAAGGAGATCGCGACCCAGAAGAAGCCGGATCTCAACGCCAACGACATCGACGCCGCCGCGAAGATCATCGCCGGCACCGCCCGCTCCATGGGCATCACCGTCCAGGAGTAAGCACACCCACGTGGCAGGGCCTGCTCAGGGCCCACATTCGACCACACGATCCGAAAGAGGATTTTCAACCATGAGCAAGCGTTCCAAGGCCTACCAGGCCGCGGCCGAGAAGGTCGACCGCAACCGTTTCTACCACCCGCTCGAGGCCGCCAAGCTGGTCAAGGAGACCGCCACCGGCAAGTTCGACGCCACCGTCGACGTCGCCGTGCGCCTGGGCGTGGACCCGCGCAAGGCCGACCAGCTGGTCCGCGGCACCGTCTCCCTGCCGAACGGCACCGGTAAGACCGTCCGCGTCGTCGTCTTCGCCGAGGGCCCCAACGCCACCGCCGCCGAGGAGGCCGGTGCCGACGTCGTGGGCACCGACGAGCTGCTCGAGCGCATCCAGGGCGGCTGGACCGACTTCGACGCCGCGATCGCCACCCCGGACCAGATGGCCCGCGTCGGCCGCGTGGCCCGCGTCCTGGGCCCCCGTGGCCTGATGCCGAACCCGAAGTCCGGCACCGTGACCACCGACGTGGCCAAGGCCGTCAAGGAGATCAAGGGAGGCAAGATCACCTTCCGCGTCGACAAGGCCTCGAACCTGCACGCCATCATCGGCAAGGCCTCCTTCACCCCGGAGCAGCTGGCCGAGAACTACGGCGCGCTGATCGACGAGCTCAACCGCCTGAAGCCCTCCGCTTCCAAGGGCATCTACATGAAGAAGATCACGATGTCCGCCACCATGGGCCCGGGTGTCCCGGTCGACACCTCCGTCCAGAAGGACTTCACCGAGCAGGCCTAACGCCTCTCGTGCGGTGAGCTGATCACCGCTCAGCGCCCCCGTCGCCGTTTCCGGCGGCGGGGGCGCTCTCTATTGCTTGACGACGTCCCGCCCCACCCCGCCTGCGCCCGCCCGGCGTCGCGCGTGGGTGCAGGTGGGTGACCTGTTGTGCAACCAGGTCCGTGCCCGCGTGGCGATCCGGGAGGGTGTTCGCCGGCGTGAGGGGACGGAACCGGCTAGTCGCGCCCGGCGGCCTCGAGCAGGCGGGCGTGCAGGGCGTCGTCGATCTCCACCGGGTCGGCCGGGGCGTGCCGGCGCCCGGGCAGGGGACCGGCCAGCTCCTCGAGGCGGGCGACCAGGTCGCGGCTGCGCTCGGCGAAGCTCGCCCGCCCGCCGCGCGCCCCGGCGGCCGCGCAGGAGGCCTCGGCGCCCGTGCCCGACTCGAAGGCCCGCGGGTCGAAGGCGACGACGAAGAAGCCGACGTCCGGGCGCTCACCGGCGCGGAAGGACGGCGCGTCCATCGACCAGTTGCCTCCGGCCATGCCGGAGAGGAACTCGACCATCAGGCCGATGTTGCCCATCTTGTAGCCGGCCGGCAGCAGCGCGCCCTCGACGGCCTCCTGCGCCGAGCGCGTCGGCTCGCCGGAAGCGTCGAGCGCCCAGCCCTCGGGGATCTCCTCGCTGCGGGCGGCGCGCTCCCGGATGGTCATGTAGGCGATCTGGCTGATCGCCTGGTCGATGACCACCGGCCGCGGCTCGGCCGGCACCCCGAAGGCGTGCGGGTTGGTGCCCAGCACCTTGCCCTCGGCCTTCCCCCAGCCGGCCAGCGCGCGGCAGTTGGCCGCCGCGAGGGCGACGAGCCCGCGCTCGGCGAGGTCGTGGGCGTAGACGCCCAGCTCGCCGACGGTGAAGGTGTTGCGCGCGGCGAAGACCGCCACGCCGTGTTCGTGCGCGCAGCGCACGAAGTTGTCCAGCTCGGCGTCGAAGGCGACCGCGGCGGTGTTGCCGCGGGCGTCGGTGAGCGTGATCGCGCCGCGCCGGGTGACCTCGGGCGCGGCGTCGGCGATGAATGAGCCGTTGTCGATGCCGTCGAAGTAGTCGAAGATGTGGCTGACCCCGTGGGAGGTCTTGCCCAGCGCCTCGGCGCGCACGGCGGCGCGCGCGAGGACGGCGGCGGTCGGCTCGTCGGCGCCGCGGGCGCGGGCGGCGGCGCGGCACAGTTCGGTCAGGTCGGCGGCTGAGATCTGCATGCGCCCCACGCTACGTGGCGCGCGCCCCCTCCGCCGCGGATTCCGGGAGGCCGGGGTCACCCGGACGGGGACCCCGGCCCGGCCGGTGTCTCGCCCCAAAGCCGGCGACCGGCCCGGCCGTCAGGCCCGGACGGCCTTCTCCTCCAGGAGCGCCCCCGTGCGCTCCTCGGGCAGCCCCCTGCGGCCCCGCCCGCGGGCGCGGCGGCGGGCGACGACGGCGACGCCGGCGAAGAGCAGGCCGTAGAAGACCGCCATCGACGCCGAGGTCGCCGTACCCAGCCGGTAGGCCACCCCGAAGCCGGCGACCGCGCCGCCGGCGGCGATGAGCACCGTCAGCGCCAGCATCGCCGGCAGGCGGCGGGTGACCAGGTGCGCCGTCGCCGCCGGGACGACGACGAGGGCCACGACCAGGATCGCGCCTGCGGCGTTGAACGCCGCGGTGACCGTCAGCGAGACCAGGAACATGAACGACGCCTGCAGCAGGCCGGCACGCACGCCGATCGTGCGCGCGAACTGCGGGTCGAACGTGGACACGGTGAGCTGGGGCAGGAACGCGACGATGAACGCGGCGTCGACAAGCAGCACCGCCAGCATCACGTAGAGATAGCGCGGGCCCAGGTGCACCCCGCCGACGGTCAGCTGCTCGAAGGCGGCGAGGTTGAGGTCGCCGACGAGGACGGCGTGGGTGTCCAGGTGGACGTTGCCGAAGTTCAGCGTGACCAGGATGACGCCCGCGGAGAACAGCGCCGGGAAGACCAGGCCCTGCGGCGCGTCGCCGGAGAGCAGCCCCGTGCGCGCGAGCCACTCGCTGCCCAGGACCACGATGAGGCCGGCCAGCGCCGCGCCCAGGATGAGCAGCGGGGAGTCTAGGTCGCGGGTGAAGAAGTAGCCGACGACGATGCCGGGGAAGACCGAGTGGCCGATGGCGTCGACGAGCATCGAGTTCTTGCGCAGCACGACGAAGGCGCCGGGCAGCGCGCAGGCCACGGCCGTGACCACCGCGAGAAGGGCGGTTCCGAGGAAGAAGCTCATGCCGCCACCTCCGCGAGCAGTCGACGCCGGGCACGGGCGCGGCCCACCCCGCGGGCGATGAGGCCGCGGTGCGGCGCGCACAGCAGCGACACCAGGAAGAAGGCGAAGAGCACCAGCACGATCAGCGGGCCGGTGGGCACGTCGCCCAGCGCGATGGACAGGTAGCTGCCCACCGCGCTGCCCAGCCCGCCGACCGCGCCGGCGAGGATCACCGTGGTCGACAGCCGGTTGGTCCACTGCCGCGCCGTGGCCGGCGGGGTGACCACGAAGGCCACCATGAGCACCAGCCCGACCGCCTTGACCCCGATGACCGTGGCCACCACGATGCAGGCGAACAGGGCGGTGTCGATCGCGCGGGTGGGTAGTCCGGTGACCTCGGCCTGGGCCGGGTCGAAGGTCCGCAGCGCGAACTCCTTCCAGAGCAGCACCACGACGAGCAGCGCCACCGCGCCAACCGACAGCGAGACGGCCAGGTCCGCGCGCGTGATCACCGAGGCGTTGCCGAACAGGTAGTCCTGGATGCCGCCCTTGCCGGGCAGCGGCGCGTCCGAGATCACCCGCATCAGCAGCATGCCCAGGCCGAAGAACGAGGTCAGGGTGACCGCCATGGCCGAGTCGACGGCGAGCTTGGTGGTGCGCACGATCGTCTCCGTGCAGAAAACCGCCAGCGTGCCGACGACGACCGCGCCCAGGATGAGCAGGGCCATGTTGCGGCCGTCGAGACCCAGACCCACGGCGACCAAGAACGCGATCAGGGTGCCCGGCAGCGCCGAGTGGGACACCACGTCCGAGAGCAGCGACTGGCGGCGCAGGTAGGCGAAGGTGCCCAGGGCGCCGGCGACCACGCCGATGACCGTCGTGCCCACCAGCACCGTGCGGAAGGTGTGGTCGGCGAGGAATTCGGGCGGCGGGGTCAGCCCCGCGGCGAGCGTGACGGTCACAGCACCGCCTCCAGGAACGTCGAGTCCGAGTCGTCGTCGATGCCGTAGGTGGCGCGGATGTTGGCGGCGGTGAAGGACTCCTCCGCCGGGCCCGAGGCGACCACGCCGCGGTTGATCAGGGTGACGTGGTCGCAGTAGCGACGCACCGTGGCCAGGTCGTGGTGGACCATCACGACGGTGCGGCCGGCCGCGCGCAGGCGGTGCAGCACCGCGACGATCGCGTCCTGGCTGCGGGCGTCGACTCCCTGGAACGGCTCGTCCATGAAGTACAGGTCCGGCTCCTGGACCAGCGCGCGGGCCAGGAAGACCCGCTGGCGCTGGCCGCCGGAGAGCTCGCCGATCTGGCGGCCGGCCAGGTCGGTGATACCGGTCAGCTCGAGGGCGTCGTCGGCCGCGGCGCGCTGGCGCCGCCCCGGGCGGCGGAACAGCCCGAGCGCGCCGAAGGTGCCCATCGTGACCACGTCGTGGACGGTGGCGGGGAAGTCCCAGTCCACGCCCGCCGACTGCGGCATGTAGCCGACCCGCAGCCGGTTGTCGCGGAGCCGGCCGCCGAAGAACTCCGCGTGGCCGGCCAGCGGGGTGACCAGGCCGAGCATCGCCTTGATCAGCGTCGACTTTCCCGCACCGTTGGGGCCGACGACCCCCATGACCACGCCCTCGGGGACGTCGAGGTGGACGTCGCGGAGCACCGGCTCCGCGCGGTAGGCCACGGTCAGGCCGACGGCCCGGCAGGCCGGGGTGGCCGTACCGGGCGTGGGCGAGGCCTGCTCGCCGGGCGCGGGCGAGACCTGGTCGGTGGGGGAGGCGGATGTGCCGGAGCGTCCGGCGGCGGTGACGGATGCAGCTGCGTCGTGTGCGCGGGCGTCGTCAATCACCGGGCGGCCCCGAGCTCGTCAGCGACGGCGTCGACGTTGTGGTTGAACGCGCCCAGATAGGTGTCGACGCCCGCGTCGGCGCCCAGGGAGTCCGCGAACAGCTCGCGGTCGGAGACGCGCACGTCCCAGCCGCGGGCGTGGACGGCCTCCTTCAGCGAGGTGATGGCCTGCGGGTTCGCCTGGTTGTCCTGGAAGATGGCCGGGACCTTCTTCTCGGCGATGAGGTCGGCCAGATCGGAGATCTCGGCGGCGGAGAGCTTCGCCTCGGTGGAGACGAAGTCGGTGGCGTGGATGTCCAGGTTGAAGGTGCGGCCGAAGTAGTTGAAGGCGTCGTGGCCGGTGATCAGCACCCGCGGCTCGGGCAGGTCGTCGAGGCGCTCGTGGGCGCGTTGGACGGCGGCGTCGATGTCGGCCTTGTACTTGTCGGCGTTGGCGTGGAACTCGTCGGCGCGGTCCGGGACGGTCTCGGCGAGCTTGTCGGCGACCTCGTCGACGACCAGGCTCCAGGCCTCCGGGCTGTTCCAGACGTGCGGGTCGTGCAGGGCGTTGCCCTCGTCGTCGGTCTCCGGCCAGTCGAGCAGCAGGTCCTTCGGCAGCTGGTCGCCGACGGCGAGCTGCTTGTCACCGAGGGAGGCCAGCTGGTCGTCCATCTGGGCCTCGAGGTGCAGGCCGTTCCAGAAGACGAGGTCGGAGTCGCGCAGCTTCTCGATGTCCTTGGTGGACGGCTGGTAGGTGTGCGGGTCGCCGCCGGGGCCGACCATGGTGGTGATCTCCGCGGTCGGGTCGATCGTGGCCACGGCGTCGGCGAGGTAGCCGGTGGTGGCGTAGACGGACAGGGGAGCGTCGGAGTCCCCGTCGGAGGTGGCGTCGCCGCCGGCGCAGCCGGTCAGCGTGATCGCGGCGGCGCCGAGGACGGCGGCCAGGGCACGCAGGGGGTTGCGGGAGTGGCGGTTGCGGTTGTTCCCGCTGGTGAGTGAGGGAGACACGGTAGCCTTTCTACTGAAAGCGTACTGAAAATCAGTTCCAAGGAAACTAAAGTTCAATATAAAGAACTCTTGTGTGTGGGGCAAGAGCGGGCTGTGTGGTGTGTGTCTCTGGGGTGGGGGCGGGGTCTGGTGGACCTGGGTCAGTGGTGGGCGTGGGCCGGTGGTGGATCTGGGCCGGTGGTGGGCTTGGGCCGATGGCTCCGCCTCAGCCAGCGGCGGGCCGGCTCGGTCGTGGGCCGACTCGGTGGTGCGGGGCACTGGGGTGGTGGCGGGCCGGCTCGGTGGTGCGGGGCACTGGGATGGTGGCGTGCTGGCTCGGTGGCGTGCTGGCTCAGCGTCAGATTGTGCGACGCCGCGGGCGCACACTCTGACGGTCCCGCGACCGTTATGTGAAAAGGTGCAGGTCAGCGGGGTGTCGAAAATCGGGCCGTCAGTTTGTGCGATCCCCTCGTCGCACACTCTGACGTGCTCTACGTCGGCGGGGGAGGCGGACCTGCGGCAGGCGGTGGGGGAGGCGCACGCGCGGCAGGCGGCGGGGGAGGCGTACCCGCGGCAGGTGGCGGGGGAGGCGTACCCGCGGCAGGCGGCGGGGGAGTGCCCCGAAGAAGGGCAGGACGGTGCCGGCCGCGGCGGGATGGGCGGCCCGGTAGTCCTCGGCGTCATCGGAGAGCGCCTCGAGGACCAGGTCGATGACGTGCGGGGAGTAGAGCATGGCCAGGTGGTCGCTGAAGTCGGCCAGCGCGCCCTGCTGGACCACCACATTGCGCACCCGCGCGCCGGGGCCGGCCTCGAGGAACTGGGTACGCCACGGGGTCACCACGGTGTCGTAGCGGGTGCACAGCATCGTGTACTCGACGCCGGGAACGGTGTCGCCGTAGCGGTTGAGGTGCGCCATCGCCGGCGAGCCGACCAGCTGGTCGAGTGCGGCCTGTCCGCCGATGAGGCGCAGGATCCGCGTGCCGAGCTCGCCGCGCCGGGTGCGGGTGGCGCCGGTCCGAGGATGGGGCCCGGGCTCAGCCCCGGGCCCGGCGACGTCCGCGGCGCCGGGGCCGACGGTCTCCGCGTCGGCGACGCCGGCCCGGCCGAGGCCCAGGATCCGGGGCAGCCACGAGTAGGTGCCGTGGTTGCTCCCGCCCAGGCCGATCACGCGGCGCACCCGGTTGCGGGCCGGGTCCTCGGCGTCCGCGCCGCCGGAGTCCGTCAGGTACATCCGCGCCTGCGCCACGCCCTGCGAGTGGGCGACCAGGTCGACCTGCCGCGCCCCGGTGCGATCGAGCACCTCGTCGATGAAGGCCGCGACCTCGGCGCGCGAGTCGAGCAGGCCGCGGGTGCCGTGCACCCCGGGCAGCCGCCCGGCCAGGCTCGAGGTGTCGCGGCCGTAGTCGAAGCAGAAGACCGCGTGGCCGGCCGCCGCCAGCCGCGGGGCGAGCATCTCCCAGGTGTTGTAGGAGTTCATCCAGGTGCCGTGGATGAGCACCACCGGCACGCGCCCCTCGAGCGGCTCGTCCCAGCGGTTGACGCCGCGCGGGCTGCGGTCGGGGTGGATGAACGAGCGGATCCAGGTGCCCAGGAAACTCGCCGCGGCCTGCGCGTCGGCTCCGGCGTCTCCACTTCGCTGCATGCCAGCCAAGCTACCGCCGCAGCGCCCCGGCCGCCCCGGCGCGGGGTCATAAGGCGATCCGCCGAGGCAGGGGAACGACCCCGCACACTCCCCGTCCCGCACCGCGATTTGGTCGCGGGGCAAACGCCGGGTACGCTTCACACCCGAAGTTTGAACGGCGGCGTCGCCCCGCGCGGGCGTCGGAAATCGCCGAGCTCAAGTTTCACCTAAGACCGTCGGTCACCCGGGCAACCGGGTCGAAGGTTCCCGGGAGACCGGGACGGCCCACGCAGGAGACACTTGGAGCCCACATCCTGTGGCCCCGTGCTCCCTGCACGGGGTTTTTCCTTTGGGAAGGACCCCGGGCGGACAAACCGCATACGTTCACGAGGAAGGAGGCGAAGTACATGGCGAACCCGAAGAACGAGGCCGATCTCAAGGCCCTGCAGAACCGTTTCGCGGAGGCCGACAGCGTGGTGCTCACCGAGTACCGCGGGCTGACCGTCGCCCAGACCACCGAGCTGCGTCGCTCGCTGGGCCCGGACGTCCAGTACTCCGTCGCCAAGAACACCCTTCTCAAGCTGGCCGCCAAGGACGCCGGTGTCGAGGGTCTTGACGAGTACCTCAACGGCCCGACCGCCATCGCCTTCATCAAGGGTGAGGCCGTCGACGCCGCCAAGGCGCTGAAGAAGTTCGCCGAGGCGAACGAAGCGCTCATCGTCAAGGGTGGCTACATGGATGGCAACCCGCTGACCCCCGACCAGGTGAAGGCCATCGCGGACCTCGACAACCGCGAGACCACGCTGGCGAAGCTGGCCGGTGCCATGAAGGGCAACTTGGCCAAGGCCGCCCGCCTGTTCAACGAGCCCGCCGGTCAGGTCGCACGCCTGGCTGGTGCGCTCCGCGACAAGCAGGACGCCTAACCCACTTTTCACAACCCCACACACCTTCCGCCCCCGGCCGCCGCTACCGAACCGGCCACCGCGCCACCGGTCGCCGAGGGCAACAACACAGAAAGGAAGCCCGCCATGGCTAAGCTTTCCAAGGACGAGCTCATCGAGGCCTTCAAGGAAATGACCCTCATCGAGCTCTCTGAGTTCGTCAAGGAGTTCGAGGAGGTCTTCGAGGTCTCCGCCGCCGCGCCGGTCGCCGCCGTCGCCGCCGCCCCGGGTGCCGAGGCCGGCGCCCCCGCCGAGGAGAAGGACGAGTTCGACGTCGTGCTCGAGGATGCCGGCGCCAAGAAGATCGGCGTGATCAAGGCTGTCCGCGAGATCGTCTCCGGCCTGGGTCTGAAGGACGCCAAGGACCTCGTCGAGGCCGCCCCGAAGGCCGTCCTCGAGGGCGCCAACAAGGAGGACGCCGAGGCCGCCAAGACCAAGCTTGAGGAGGCTGGCGCCACCGTCACCCTGAAGTAGTCCACTTCAGGGCCGGTAGGGCTCAATTACCGACGTCGCGTGCGTCGGCCTAGTGTCCGACCGAGCGCTTTACCCGCACCCGCCGCATTGCGCGGCGGGTGCGGGTTTTTCGTGTGCCTGGGGGGGGGTGGGCGGTAAGCGGGGGAGCGGGGTGGGGTCGGCCGGCTCGACAAAATGTGGACCAAGTTGAGGAAGGGGAGAAATTCTCCTGGGGAAACGCGGGCGGCGCGGAAACCTGGTGCACATTTTGTCGGGGCCGGGGTCGGTTCTGGGACTGTATTGAAAATTGTTTTCACCCGTTCGGGGATTACCGGTGGGTTTTCAATAATGAAAACAGGTGTCAATAGACTACCTTCGGACTGTCAACGAGCCGTCCATCCTCGCACGGAAAGGCAGTCCCATGCTCCGAGTCCGCTCTCTCCCCGCGTTCGTGGCTGCGGCGGTCCTCTTCGCGATGGTCGCCTGCGCCGGCTGGACCTGGACCGCCGGGGCGCGCCTCGGGGGCGGGGGTGCGGGCGCCCCGGTGACGCCAGTCGCTCCGGTGGCCCAGGAGCGCGTCGAACTCGCCGAGGGGCACGTGGACGCCTTCAACGTCACCGCCGAAGGCGGCGGGCTCCACCTGAACCTCAAGGAGGACGTCACCGGCTCGCACGTCACCCACGACCCGACCGATGTGCTCCTGCGGGTGAAGGACGAGGTCTACAGCGAGGAGGTCGCCGACGTGCCGGAGATCGGCGAGCCGGCGTACTTCCTGCCGCAGACTCCGGACCCCAAGAAGAACACGCTCTGGCCCGGCTGGGACACGCTGGGTGTGGCCGCCGGCGGCTTCGAGGCGGTCGACATCGAGTTCGAGGAGATCGACGGCCCCGGCGAGGTGCACCTCTTCCAGACGAAGGACTTCGGTGGGGTCAGGCCCGTCGCCGAGTCGACGCTCCTGGAGAGCGGCTCGGTGATCCATCAGGGCTTCCCGTCGCACACCCACGCCAACTGGGTCTTCACCGAGCCCGGCGTCTACCGGATGACCGTGCGGGCCACCGTGGGCGACGTCTCCTCGGAGTCGGCGACCTACACCTGGCTCGTCGGCGATGCCACGGAGGCGCCCGCTGACCCGCGCGACGAGGGCGGGAAACTGACGATGGCCGTGGTCAACGGCCAGCAGGTCGAGCCCGCCGAGGAATCCTGCCTGCGCCTGGCACCCGACGCGGACACCTCGGACACGGAGGTCTCGCGCTTTCGCCTGCCCGACAACCCGGCGCTGAGATTCCTGGGCCGGCCCGGCGACGTGCTCTGGATCGGCCCGCAGCGGATGCCGTTCCTGCAGAACTTCCGCCCGCTGTGGGCGGGCATCGGCGCCTTCGACCCGGCTCACGAGTACGAGGTGCCCACCGACTTCGAGAACGGCGAGGTCACCTTCGAGCTGACCGACTTCTCCGGGCCGGAGGGCGGTCAGGTGCACAACTTCTTCGGCCGCTTCGGTGACGCGGAGATGGAGCGGATGTTCGGCGCGCCCGAGGGAGCGAAGAGCTTCACCGCGCCGGTCGGCTCGCACGGCCACTACAACTGGACGTTCAGTAAACCCGGCATCTACAGCTTCACCTGGAAGGTGCGCGGCAGGCACACCGACGGCACCGAGGGGGTCTCCGAGGAGGTCACCCAGACGTGGCTGGTCGGCTCTGACGAGCAGGTCGGCCTGCCCGAGGGCACCACCACGGACCTCAACGAGATCACCGAGCCGGTCGAACCCGAGTCGACCGATCCGTCCGACAACGGGACGCCGGGGGAGACCGGCGCACCGGGCAAGAGTGAGGAGCCGAGCGCGCCGAGAAACCGGAGGAGACCGGCGAGCCCACCAAGCCGGAGAAGCCGGGGGAGTCGGGCTCCACGGAACCGAGCCCGAGTGACCCGGGAAGCGGTGACGCGACCGCCGGCTGGCGCCACCCCATCAGCTCCGGGCACATGGACCTCGCGCTCGGCGCGGAGGGCGGCAGGCCCTCCGTCTATCTCAAGGACCAGGAGGACGTGACCAACGAGCAGCGCCGAGGCTCCGGCACCTTCACCTTCCTGGTCCCGGACACCGCCCGTAAAGATGTCGGAGGCAAGATCCCGGGCATCGACGGAAAAGCCTGGGTCCTGCCGGACGTCCTGGACCCCAACCTGCCCTGGGTCGGCTTCTCGACGACCGACGCCGGCAACGCCGTCAGCGAGTCCGACCCGGTGACCGTGCGCATCGCGGAGTTCACCGGCCCCGGCCGCATGGTCACCACGCACTCGAGTCTCTTCGGCAAGAGCACTGTGGAGCTCGACTCGGACGACAAGAACTCGAGTGTCACGTACGGTCCCAACGCACACGACCACCAGGCATTCGTCTTCACCGAGCCCGGCGAATACACGGTCACCTTCAGCTTCACCGGCACGTTCGCCGGCGAGAATCTCGACGAGCGCCTCGAGGTGCACTTCGCGGTCGGTGACGAGGCGGTCGCGGCAGCCAAGGACGATGCCCCGGACGACGCCGACGGCCTGGATCAGGCCTTCAGCGGTCTGAACAAGGCGATCGAGAAGCTCGGCGACGCACTGGTCAAGGCCGTCGGGTCGTTCTTCGGCGCCGGCTCGGGCGACGCGCGCCGGGACGGGACCACCAAGACCCGGCCGACGTCGAAGGCCGCCGAGCCGACCTCGACGAACCGGAAGGGGAAGGTGTTGGGCGAGACCGCTGCCCCGACATCCGCGAATGGATCCGGAAAGGTGACCGGGAAACCGGCATCCGGTGGAAAGCCCGCGTCCGGCGGTGGTTCCGCCTCGGCCGGCGGGTCGAGCTCCGGGGCCAAGACCGGTTCCAGGTCGGAGCCGCAGGCGAAGTCCGCGCCCAAGGGCTCAGTCACCGAGGCAGACAAGTCGCCGGCTCAGGCGAAGTCCCCCGCGTCCCCGAAGTCCTCTAAGCCGTCGAGCTCGCCGAAGGCGTCGAAGGCATCGCAGTCGAGCGGCTCCGGTGGCGGGATGCGCCGCCTCGGTGAGGACGACGTGGACGGCAAGGACGCGGCCGGAAAGAACCGCAAGAGCAAGGACGGCGGCGCGAATTCCGTCCGGGTCGACCGCGCCGGCACACGCCCCGGTGTCGCCGAGGCGGAGGCGGCGGCCACCGGAAGCCTCGGAACGCCGGACTGGTGGTCCGGCCTGGTCCTCGGACTCGGTGTCGCGGCGCTCGTCGCCGGGCTGATCATGCTGTTCAACGCCCGTCGCGCCGTCCGGGAGGCCCGCGAGGGCTACGCCGACACCGCGCGCGGCGCATCGCAGGGCCCCTGGGGCGCCGGGTAGACTCGCGGCCATGCTGCCGAAGTCCCGAGTCGTCTCTGCCCTGCTGGTGGGGCTTGGAGTCGCGCTGCTGGTCGCGGGGCTCCTCGCCCCGCGACTGCTGCCCGCCGACGCCCGCCTGCCCCTCGACATCGGCCAGCAGACCTGGACCGTGCACGACGACTCCGCGCGCACCCGGCTGATGACCGACCCTGACGGGCGGGTGCTCGACTCGCCGGTCTCGCGCCAGTACCACCTCACCCTCGAGGAGCCCTCGGATGATGACACCGTCTCCGTGCGCGTCGGCTCGACGCTCTCGCGCGACAGCCTGCAGGACGACGCGGACCGCCTGATCACCGCCGGCGTGTGGAACTGGCGGATGGACCGTCTCTCCGGCCGGCCCGAGGGAGCGGCGCTGCTCAGCGACCAGCTGGCCAGCCCGACCACCGAGGTCGACATGGGCGGGGTGTGGCTGAAGTTCCCCGCCGACGCCCAGCAGACCACCTACGACGTCTTCGACGAGACCCTGCGTGAGGCCCACCCGGCGGAGTTCCAGGAGGAGCTCGAGATCGACGGCCGCGAGGTCTACCGCTACCACCAGGTCATCGAGCCGGCCAACGTGCGCGAGCGCTACGCCGGCGTCTTCAACGAGACGCGTCTGCCCGCGCCCGAGCCGCCCGCCGCGCCCGCCGAGGGAGAGCCCGCTGAGGGCGAAACCCCCGAGGGCGAGGCACCGGCTCCGGAGGAGGGCGCCCAGCCCGAGGCGCCGGAGGGAGAGAACCCGGAGGGCGAGGCCCCCGACGGTGAGTCCCCGGCGCCTGCGGCCCCGGCCGACACGGGGGAGAAGGGGTACCTCTTCCACTCCGCCGAGCGTGACTACTATGTCGACCAGACCACGGGCCTGGTGGTCAAGATCGACGAGAAGATCGACGACTACTACGGCACCCCGGACGGGCAGAAGGTCCAGGAGGTCCTCGAGTTCGACGGAACCATGGACGACTCTCAGGTCTCCGAGCTTCTCGACGCCGCGTCCGAGGCCGACGCCGCCGGCGCGACCGTTCCGGTCTCCTGGGCGCTCGGAATCATCGGCGCACTGGTCGCGCTCCTCGGCGTCCTCGGTTCCTTCGGCGTCTTCGGCGGACGACGCCGGAACGGTGAGGACCGTCGGGCCGCGCGCAGCGCCGACGACGGGGACCGCCCGGCCGCGCGCCGGGTCACCCGCTCCGAGTAGCGGCCGGCGCGCTGCTCCCGGCGCTTCGCTCCCGGCGCACCGCCGCTGGCCGCCCGGAAGGGAAAACCTCGCATTCCGGGAGCGCACGGGCGCGCGCCGACGACCCTTAACACAGTCCTTGCGTGAGCGCCATACGTGGTATAGGCTATTTCTTTGCGCTGGAATCCGCCGCCGGTGCCGCACCGCCTTGCTGACGCCTCAAATTTACGAGGCGATTTGACAAGGTGATTTTGTGCTATCCGGGGGCGGGGATTCCAAAGCAGAGAAAAATGCTAATCTACCAGCGGATATGCCGCCGCCCGCGCCCAGGCGGCCAGGCTCTCCGCACGAGGTGCTGGAAGGACCCATCTTGGCAGTCTCCCGCCAGACCAAGTCAGTGGCCGACATCCCTGGCGCGCCCAAGCGCCACTCTTTCGCTAAGTACACGGAGCCCATCGAGATCCCGGGGCTCCTCGATCTGCAGCGCGAGTCTTTCGCCTGGCTGATCGGAACGCCGGACTGGCGTGCCCGCAAGCAGGCCGAGCGCGGCGAGGACGCCGTCGTCGGCAGCGGCCTCGAGGACATCCTCAACGAGCTCTCGCCGATCGAGGACTACTCCGGCAACATGTCTCTCTCGCTGTCCGAGCCGCGTTTCGAGGACGTGAAGTGCTCCATCGAGGAGTGCAAGGACAAGGACATCAACTACGCGGCCCCGCTGTACGTTACCGCGGAGTTCATCAACAACGAGACGCAGGAGATCAAGTCCCAGACCGTCTTCATCGGTGACTTCCCGATGATGACCGACAAGGGCACCTTCATCGTCAACGGCACCGAGCGTGTCGTCGTCTCGCAGCTGGTCCGCTCGCCCGGCGTCTACTTCGACCGGACCATCGACAAGTCCACGGAGCGCCCCCTGCACTCCGTGAAGGTCATCCCGTCGCGCGGTGCGTGGCTCGAGTTCGACGTCGACAAGCGGGACACCGTCGGCGTGCGCATCGACCGCAAGCGTCGCCAGCCGGTGACCGTCCTGCTCAAGGCGCTCGGCTGGACCACCCAGCAGATCACCGAGCGGTTCGGCTTCTCCGAGCTGATGATGTCCACCCTCGAGAACGACGGCGTGGAGAACACCGACCAGGCCCTGCTCGAGATCTACCGTAAGCAGCGTCCGGGCGAGCAGCCCACCCGCGAGCTGGCCCAGTCGCTGCTCGACAACGCCTTCTTCAAGCCGAAGCGCTACGACCTGGCCAAGGTCGGCCGTTACAAGGTCAACCGCAAGCTCGGCCTGGGCGGCGACCACGACGGTCTGATGACGCTGACCGAGGAGGACATCGCCACCATCCTCGAGTACCTCGTCCGGCTGCACGCCGGCGAGCGCGAGATGACCGCCCCCAACGGCGAGACCATCCGCGTCGAGACCGACGACATCGACCACTTCGGCAACCGTCGTCTGCGTACCGTCGGCGAGCTGATCCAGAACCAGGTCCGCGTCGGCCTGTCCCGCATGGAGCGCGTCGTGCGCGAGCGCATGACCACCCAGGACGCGGAGTCGATCACGCCGACCTCGCTGATCAACGTCCGCCCGGTCTCCGCCGCCATTCGCGAGTTCTTCGGCACCTCCCAGCTCTCGCAGTTCATGGACCAGAACAACTCGCTGTCGGGCCTGACCCACAAGCGCCGCCTCTCGGCCCTGGGCCCCGGCGGCCTGTCGCGTGAGCGCGCCGGCATCGAGGTCCGCGACGTCCACCCGTCGCACTACGGCCGCATGTGCCCGATCGAGACCCCTGAGGGCCCGAACATCGGCCTGATCGGCTCGCTGGCCACCTACGCCCGCGTGAACTCCTTCGGCTTCATCGAGACGCCGTACCGCAAGGTCGTCGACGGCAAGGTCACCGACACCGTCGAGTACCTCACCGCCGACGAGGAGGACCGCTACGCCATCGCCGAGGCGAACACCGCGGTCAACGCCGACGGTGAGATCGTCCAGGAGCGCATCGAGGTCCGAGTCAAGGACGGCGACATCCAGGTCACCGGCCCGCAGGGAGTCGACTACCTCGACGTCTCGCCGCGCCAGATGGTCTCCGTGGCCACCGCTATGATTCCGTTCCTGGAGCACGACGACGCCAACCGTGCCCTGATGGGCGCGAACATGCAGCGTCAGGCCGTGCCGCTGCTGCGCTCCGAGTCCCCGTACGTGGGCACCGGCATGGAGAAGCCGGCCGCCTACGACGCCGGCGACCTCATCATCTCGAAGCACGCCGGCGTGGTCGAGGACCTCGCCGCCGACTTCATCACCGTGATGGACGACGAGGGCTCCCGCCACACCTACATCCTGCGCAAGTTCGAGCGCACCAACCAGGGCACCTGCTACAACCAGACGCCGCTGGTCAACATCGGTGACCGCGTCGAGGTCGGCCAGGTGCTGGCCGACGGCCCCGGCACCGACCAGGGCGAGATGTCGCTGGGCCGCAACCTCCTGGTCGCGTTCATGCCGTGGGAGGGCCACAACTACGAGGACGCCATCATCCTCAACCAGCGCATCGTCGAGGAGGACATCCTCACCTCGATCCACATCGAGGAGCACGAGATCGACGCGCGCGACACCAAGCTGGGCGCCGAGGAGATCACCCGCGAGATCCCGAACGTCTCCGAGGACGTGCTCAGCGACCTCGACGAGCACGGCATCGTGCGCATCGGCGCCGACGTGCGCGCCGGTGACATCCTCGTCGGCAAGGTCACCCCGAAGGGCGAGACCGAGCTGACCCCGGAGGAGCGCCTGCTGCGCGCCATCTTCGGTGAGAAGGCCCGCGAGGTGCGCGACACCTCCCTGAAGGTGCCCCACGGCGAGACCGGCAAGGTCATCGGCGTGCGCCGCTTCTCGCGTGAGGACGACGACGACCTGGCCGCGGGCGTCAACGAGATGATCCGCGTCTACGTCGCCCAGAAGCGCAAGATCCAGGACGGCGACAAGCTCGCCGGCCGCCACGGCAACAAGGGTGTCGTCGGCAAGATCCTGCCGCCGGAGGACATGCCGTTCATGGAGGACGGCACCCCGATGGACATCATCCTGAACACCCACGGTGTCCCGCGTCGTATGAACATCGGTCAGGTCCTCGAGACCCACCTCGGCTGGCTCGCCGCCGCCGGCTGGCACGTGGACCCGGACGACCCGAAGAACGAGGAGCTGCTCAAGACGCTGCCGGAGGACCTCTACGACGTCCCCGCCGGTTCGCTGACGGCCACCCCGGTCTTCGACGGCGCGAGCAACACCGAGATCGCCGGCCTGCTGCAGAACTCGCTGCCCAACCGTGACGGCGACGTCATGGTCGACGGCGACGGCAAGACCCGCCTCTTCGACGGCCGCTCTGGCGAGCCCTTCCAGTACCCGGTCTCGGTCGGCTACATGTACATGCTGAAGCTGCACCACCTGGTCGACGAGAAGATCCACGCCCGCTCCACCGGCCCGTACTCGATGATCACCCAGCAGCCGCTCGGTGGTAAGGCCCAGTTCGGTGGCCAGCGCTTCGGCGAGATGGAGGTGTGGGCCATGCAGGCGTACGGCGCGGCCTACACCCTGCAGGAGCTGCTGACCATCAAGTCGGACGACGTTGTGGGCCGCGTGAAGGTCTACGAGGCGATCGTCAAGGGCGACAACATCCCGGACCCGGGCATCCCCGAGTCGTTCAAGGTGCTGCTCAAGGAGCTGCAGTCGCTGTGCCTGAACGTGGAGGTACTCTCCGCCGACGGCACGCCGATGGAGCTCTCCGGCTCCGACGACGACGACATGGAGGGCTCGTCGCTGGGCATCAACCTCTCCCGCGACGAGCGTTCCGACGCCGACATCGCATAACCACGGCGACCCCCGCCCACGGGTGAGAACCGCACCGCGCAACTGACGCGGCGTCGGCAATCACCCGGGGCAGGGGCCTCACACCGTCAAGTTCTCTTACCGCCATTTCAATCCCTCCCCCAAGGGGAGGTGAAAGGGAGTTACGTGTTCGACGTAAACCTCTTCGACGAGCTTCGCATCGGCCTGGCCACCGCCGAGGACATCCGCCGTTGGTCCAAGGGCGAGGTCAAGAAGCCGGAGACCATCAACTACCGCACCCTCAAGCCCGAGAAGGACGGCCTGTTCTGCGAGCGCATCTTCGGGCCGACCCGCGACTGGGAGTGCCAGTGCGGCAAGTACAAGCGCGTCCGCTACAAGGGCATCATCTGTGAGCGCTGCGGCGTCGAGGTGACCAAGTCCAAGGTGCGCCGTGAGCGCATGGGCCACATCGAGCTGGCCGCGCCGGTCACCCACATCTGGTACTTCAAGGGCGTGCCCTCGCGCCTGGGCTACCTGCTGGACCTGGCGCCCAAGGATCTCGAGCGCATCATCTACTTCGCCGCCAACATCATCACCAGCGTCGACGACGAGGCCCGCCACGCGGACCTCGAGGACCTCGAGGCGGAGATGCTGCTGGAGAAGCAGGACGTCGAGCACGACGCCGACTCCGAGATCGCCGAGCGCTCCAAGAAGCTCGAGGAGGACCTCGCCGAGCTCGAGGCCGCCGGCGCCAAGGCCGACGCCCGCCGCAAGGTGCAGAACGCCGCGGACAAGGAGATGCAGCACATCCGCGAGCGCTCCGAGCGCGAGATCGAGCGCCTCGACGAGATCTGGAACACCTTCGTCAAGCTCGCCCCGAAGCAGATGATCATCGACGAGTCCATCTACGAGGAGCTCGTCGACCGCTACGAGGACTACTTCACCGGTGGCATGGGCGCGGAGGCCATCCAGACCCTGATCCGCAACTTCGACCTCGACGCCGAGGCCGAGAGCCTGCGCGAGACCATCGCCAACGGCAAGGGCCAGCGCAAGATGCGCGCCCTCAAGCGCCTGCGCGTGGTCGCCGCCTTCCAGCGCTCCGGCAACGACCCGGCCGGCATGGTCCTGGACGCGATCCCGGTCATCCCGCCGGAGCTGCGCCCGATGGTGCAGCTCGACGGCGGCCGCTTCGCGACCTCCGACCTCAACGACCTCTACCGTCGCGTGATCAACCGCAACAACCGCCTCAAGCGCATGATCGACCTCGGCGCCCCCGAGATCATCGTGAACAACGAGAAGCGCATGCTGCAGGAGTCCGTCGACGCGCTGTTCGACAACGGCCGTCGCGGCCGTCCGGTCACCGGCCCGGGCAACCGCCCGCTGAAGTCGCTGTCCGACCTGCTCAAGGGCAAGCAGGGCCGCTTCCGTCAGAACCTGCTGGGTAAGCGTGTCGACTACTCCGGCCGTTCCGTCATCATCGTCGGCCCGCAGCTCAAGCTGCACGAGTGCGGCCTGCCGAAGCTGATGGCCCTCGAGCTGTTCAAGCCGTTCGTGATGAAGCGCCTGGTCGAGCACGACTACGCGCAGAACATCAAGTCCGCCAAGCGCATGGTCGAGCGTCAGCGCCCCGAGGTGTGGGACGTGCTCGAGGAGGCCATCTCCGAGCACCCGGTGATGCTCAACCGCGCCCCGACCCTGCACCGCCTGGGCATCCAGGCCTTCGAGCCGAAGCTCGTCGAGGGCAAGGCCATCCAGCTGCACCCGCTGGCCTGTGAGGCCTTCAACGCCGACTTCGACGGTGACCAGATGGCCGTGCACCTGCCGCTGTCCGCAGAGGCGCAGGCCGAGGCCCGCATCCTGATGCTCGCCTCGAACAACATCCTGTCGCCGGCCTCCGGTAAGCCGCTGGCCATGCCGCGACTGGACATGGTCACCGGCCTGTACTTCCTGACCATGTACAAGGGCCCGGACGAGCTGGGCGGCCAGGGCTGCTACGTCGCGCCGTCCGAGGACCACCCGGCCGAGGGCGTCTACACCAACATGGCCGAGGCGATCATGGCGCGCGACCGTGGCGTGCTGGGCCTGCAGGCCCCGATCCACGTGCGCATCTCCCACCTGCGTCCGCCGGAGGAGATCGAGAAGGAGCAGTTCCCGGAGGGCTGGCAGCGCGGCCAGACCTGGCTGGCGGAGACCACGCTCGGCCGGATCATGTTCAACGAGTTGCTGCCGTGGGACTACCCGTACCGCGAGGGCGTCATGATCCGTAAGGGCGGCGGCTCCGGCAAGATCCTGCTCGGCGACGTCATCAACGACCTCGCCGCGAAGTACCCGATGATCACCGTCGCGCAGACGATGGACAAGATGAAGGACGCCGGCTTCTACTGGGCCACCCGGTCGGGTGTGACCATCTCCATGGCCGACGTGCTCGTCCTGCCCAACAAGCACGAGATCCTCGAGCGCTACGAGGAAGAGGCCCGCCAGATCGAGCGCAAGTTCTGGGATAAGGGTGCCCTGACCGAGCGCGACCGCTACGACCGCCTGGTCGAGCTGTGGCAGACCGCCACCAACGAGGTCGGCGAGGCCGTCGAGGCCCTGTACCCGGACGACAACCCGATCCCGATGATCGTGAAGTCGGGCGCCGCCGGCAACATGCGTCAGATCTGGACCCTGGCCGGCATGAAGGGCATGGTCGTGAACTCGCGCGGTGAGTACATCACCCGCCCGATCAAGACCTCCTTCCGTGAGGGCCTGTCGGTGATGGAGTACTTCAACAATTCCCACGGTTCCCGTAAGGGCCTGGCCGACACCGCCCTGCGTACCGCCGACTCCGGTTACCTGACGCGTCGTCTGGTCGACGTCGCCCAGGACGTCATCGTCCGCGAGGAGGACTGCGGCACCCGCCAGGGCGTGCGCGTCCCGGTCGCCGAGGAGCTCCTCGACGCCGAGGGCAACGTCACCGGCTACGCGCCGCACCCGCTCAACGAGACCACGGTCGCCGGCCGCGTCCTGGCCACCGACGCCTCGAACGCGGACGGCGAGGTCGTCCTCGAGGCCGGTTCCGACCTCAACGAGACCAACATCAACAAGCTGGTCGACGGTGGCGTCACCGAGATCAAGGTCCGCTCCGTGCTGACCTGTGAGACCCCGGCCGGCGTGTGCGCGAAGTGCTACGGCAAGTCGATGGCGACCGGCAAGCTGGTCGAGATCGGCGAGGCCGTCGGCATCGTCGCCGCCCAGTCGATCGGTGAGCCCGGTACCCAGCTGACGATGCGTACGTTCCACCAGGGCGGCGTCGGCGGCGACATCACCGGTGGTCTGCCGCGTGTCCAGGAGCTGTTCGAGGCCCGCGTGCCGAAGAACTGCGCCCCGATCGCCTCGGCGGCCGGCACGGTGCACCTCGAGGACCAGGGCAACTTCTACACCCTGCGTCTCTCGCCGGACGACGGCGGCGACGACATTGTCTACGAGAAGCTGTCGAAGCGCCAGGGCCTGGCCCAGGTGCGTCGTCCGATGGAGTCCAACCCGCAGGCCACCATCGAGCGCGCGCTGCGCGAGGGCGACCACGTCGAGGTGGGCGACCGCCTGCTGCGTGGCCCGGCCGACCCGCACGACGTGCTCGAGGTCCTCGGCCGCCGCGGGGTGGAGAAGCACCTGATCGACGAGGTCCAGGCGGTCTACCGCACCCAGGGTGTGTCCATCCACGACAAGCACATCGAGATCATCATCCGCCAGATGCTGCGTCGTGGCACCGTCATCGATTCCGGTTCCACCGAGTTCCTCCCGGGCACCCTGGTGGACCTCTCGGAGGCGAAGGCCGCCAACGCGGAGGCCCTGGCCTCCAACGGCGACCCGGCCGAGCTGCGCAGCGAGATCATGGGCATCACCAAGGCCTCGCTGGCCACGGAGTCCTGGCTGTCGGCGGCCTCCTTCCAGGAGACCACCCGCGTGCTCACGGACGCCGCGATCAACAAGCGCTCCGACAAGCTGATCGGCCTGAAGGAGAACGTGATCATCGGCAAGCTGATCCCGGCCGGCACCGGCATCTCGCGCTACCGCAACATCTCGGTCAAGCCGACCGAGGCGGCGCGCAACGCCGCGTACCCGATCCCGACCTTCGGCGAGTCGATCTACGGCGACGACTTCGGTGGCGAGTTCACCGGCGCCTCCGTGCCGCTCGACGAGTTCGAGATGTAGTCCGCGCCTGAGCCGCGCCCGGCGCCCCGTCCTCCCCAGCGGAGGGCGGGGCGTCGTCGCGTCTGCCTGCGGTTTGGCGGGCCGCCGGGCCGTTACACACAAACCACACAAGTTCACACAAAATACACATCCACACACAACCGTGGTGCATGAGTGACGCTTGGAGAGTGCAGTGTCCGCGGCCACCTTGTACCCTCGCGGCCATGAACATCGGTTGGGGAGAGATCGCGCTGATCGGCCTGGTGCTGCTGCTCCTGGCGGCCTGCGGTGTGGTGCTGGTGCTCGTGCTGCTCTGGTCGGCGCGCGGCTACGACCCCCGCCGCACCGGCAAGCGCCGCTTCCGCGAGAACGACCCGGCCATGAGGGACCCGCAGCTGGGCGGCATAGCCGCCTGGTACGCTGGCGACGCGCGTCCGGCCCCGGGCGCGGCCCGGCCGCAGCACCCGCAGGATGGCTGGGGGCACCCGGAGCCCGGAACCGCTGACGGGCAGGACGGCGCGGGTTCGAACCGGTAGCCTGGCGCGGGTGAAGCCACTTCCCGTGCCACCCCTCAACGACACGCTCGAAAGCACCCTGAGCTGCGTTGACGCCGTAATTGACGACGCCGCGCCCACCCACCGTCTGGCCCACGACTTCGCCGTGGGCGCAGGTCCACGCATCCAGGAGGCCCTGGAGAACTACGCCGCCGAGCGCGCGGCCGCCGGCTCCAGCTGGGCTCGCCGAGCGCTGGCTGGACGGCTACCTGGTCACCCGGGAGCCGCTGCCGCTGAGCTCGAACGTCTCGTTCCAGATCAACCTGGAGACCTACTCCCGCGGGGTGGAGCGTCTCGCCGAGGTGGTGCACGCCGCGGCCCGCGTCCACCTCGCCGAGGCCGCCGGTGAGACCGGCGCCCGCTTCGACGCGCGCGGCAACGATCTGGCCGCCGGGCAGTGGGACTGCCTGCGCGGCGGCATCCGCGTGCCGGGCCGTCCCGCGCGCCGAGCTGGCGGCCGGGTTCGCCCGGATCCTGGCGGCCAACGGTGGTTCCGCCCCGGACGGAGTGGGGGAGGAACCCGGATTCACCGACGCCTCCTACCGTGGCAGCGGGGACGACAGGTTCCGCGCCTGGCTCACCGAACCCGGCAACACGGACGTGCACGAGCGGCTCTCCCGCGCGCTCTTCTGCGTCTCGGTGCCCGCCCCCGGAGACGCCTCGATGGCCGGGGTGACCGATGAGGCCGGCCGGCTGCGCGCTGGCGCCTTCGCCACCGGTCACTACTGGACGTATAAGCCCCTGACCTACGAGCTGGCCGCCGACGACTCCGGCTGGGCCGCACTGCTCGTCGAGCACTCCACCGTCGACGGCGCCACGCTGGTGCAGACCGTCGCCGACATCCAGGCCGGGCTCGCCGGCGCCGACGCCGGCGACCGGGCAGACGCGCTCGCCGCAACCGACACCGACGGTGCGGGAACCGCCGCGGGGGAGGGGCGCGACGTCGGCAATCGGGCGCCGCAGGAGCTGACGTGGACCCGCGACCTCGCCGCACCGGAGCACGCGCTGCCGGACCTGGAGATCCGGCGGGTGGCACGGCCGCGGCCGAAGAACATGAAGCTCAGCGCCGACGCCTACGCGCAGCTGGTCATGACCGTCGCGCAGCTCGCCGCCTACGGGCGGGTGCGGGCGGTCTACGAGGCCGTCGACATGCGCGAGTACGCCGCCGGGCGCACCGAGTGCCTGCGCCCGGTCACCCCGGCCGCCGTCACGTTTGCCCGCACGCTGCCGGCGGGCTCGGCGGACCGTGCCGGGCTCCAGGCGGCCCTCGACGCCCACCGTGACTGGGTCAAGGCCTGCAAGACCGGCCGCGGCGTGGACCGGCACCTGTGGGCGCTCGGCTGGACGGCGCAGGAGCTGGGGGAGGACCCCGAGTTCCTGCGGGATCCGGGGCTGGCCGCCGCGTGCACCGACTTCCTGTCGACGACCTCCGTCGGCTCGGACGTGCAGGTGGTGCGCTACGCCTTCGCGCCGACCACGCCCGGCGGCTTCGGGATCTGCTACACGCCGCTGGCGGACGCGGTCGAGTACACGGTCACCTTCAGCGCGGACACCGAGCGCCCGGAGGCGTTCCTCGACGCGCTGGGCGAGGCGGCCGGACGGCTCGCGGGGTTCATCACCGGGCTCGACGCGGCCTGACCCGTCCGAGGGGAGCGTTCCCCGCACCCGACGGTTGTTCCGCCGGTTACGGGTGACAATGATCCGAGGTGAACCGGCAGGGCGCCGGTGAGGATCCGGAGGTGACAGGGTGACCACCAACGAAGAGATGAGCGGTTACTACGCGGACATGACCGGCGCAACCCGCGATCTGGCGTCGAAGCAGAAGTGGCTCCTCACCTCCAGCGTGATCGGCAACGGGATCAACGCGGCCGCGGCGGTCAACGCGAACCGCAACGCCCGGCGCAGCCAGACACTGCTCGCCGAGACGAGGGACGTGGTCCGCGACGGCCTCGACAGGGTCGACGAGGGGCTGCAGGACCTCCGCGACTCGGTCGACGCGATGCACGCGGACATGAACGCCGGCTTCGAGACCATGAGCCACATCAACTACGCGCTGTGGCGCGACGGGGTGGGGCGCGGGTACTCAAGGGAGTTCCGGCCGCGGGCGCTGAACTACCTCCGGGACTACGAGGAGGCCTGTGAACACTGGCTGGACATGGTGGCCGAGCGGGTGGCGCGGGTGGTCGCGGACTTCCCGCGCTGGAAGCGGCCCGAGTGGCGCGACGACGCGCTGCGCACGGGCCTCTTCTTCACCCCGCCGAGAAAGACGCCGCTGCCCGGACCGCTGCCGGACCCGGTCCAGAAGGAGCCGCCGCCCCGGATGTCCATGCTGCGGGTCCTGGTGCTCACCTTCGTGTGCTGGTTCGCCGCGTACATCGGCGTCTGCGCGTTCGTCGGGATGCCGATACGGATCTACGACGAGGCGGTCAACGGCCCCTACCTGTCCACCGAGCCGCGGGTGATCGACCCGATACCGGCGATCAGCACGGTGGCGCTGATCCTGCTGCCGGTCATCTTCGGTCTGATGTGGCTGCGGCGCCGACGCAAGGAGGCCCGGGCGCGCGAGGTCGAGGAGTACAACGCCGCACAACGGCGTGCCCACGAAGAGGCCGAGCTCGCCGCCCGCGCCGAGGTGGACGCGCACAACGGGAGGCTCTTACGGGACTGGGAGGCCACCAACGGGATGGCCCGTGACGAGGCGATCCGCTACGTCGCCGAGCGGGTCGGGGTGCGTGACCCGAGGGCGAACTCGTTGGCCGAAAACTGGGCGTCCGGGAGGACCCGCCGCGAGGTGCGGCGCCTGCGGACGATCATCGAGAACGAGCGGACCCGGCCGCCGGAGCCGTCGACCCTGACGCGGCCGGAGCCCTACACGATCAACTGCGGGGTGCGGCGGGACATGCGCGCCGAGCTCCAGCGCTTCCTCGACTCGCTCGACGGATTCAACATCGAGCCGCCGCGCTACGAGTTCGAGTAGCAACCACGCCGGCGCGCGCGAGGCAGGTCGGCGCGCGGCAGGCAGCTCGGAGCGCGTCTCGCCGGCGGGCGCGCCCACGCCGGCGCCCGGCGCCGGCCCCACGCAGCAGCCGCACGCGCTCGCACCGGGGGGCGCGACGTCGTCAATCGGGGACGATCACGGGAAGCGGGATTTGTGCAGCACCCGGCGGTGCGTGTAAGGTCACGCGGCAGTCCCCCGTCACCAGTGGCGGTGGGAGTCTGACACCGAAGCGACTCATCGCGACGGTGCCTGGACACGAACGGCAGGGCCCCGGGAAAGAGCCTCCGTTTTTTCATGTCTTGACGCTCCCGCTTCCAGCGGTGGCCGGCGGTCAGGGCCTCCGACGAGGAAGCCCGGACCGTGATGAAGAACTTCAACTACGTCAAAAGGACGGTACATGCCCACTATCCAGCAGCTGGTCCGCAAGGGCCGCCACTCCAAGTCCGCGAAGGTCGCCACCGCGGCCCTCAAGGGCTCGCCGCAGCGTCGCGGTGTGTGCACCCGCGTGTACACCACCACCCCGAAGAAGCCGAACTCCGCTCTGCGTAAGGTCGCCCGTGTGCGCCTGACCACCGGCATCGAGGTCTCCGCCTACATCCCGGGCGAGGGCCACAACCTGCAGGAGCACTCCATGGTGCTCGTGCGTGGCGGCCGTGTGAAGGACCTTCCGGGTGTCCGTTACAAGATCGTCCGCGGCACCCTCGACACCCAGGGTGTCAAGGACCGCAAGCAGGCCCGTTCCCGTTACGGCGCGAAGAAGGAGAAGTAAAACATGCGTAAGTCGCGAGCTCCTAAGCGCGAAATCATCAAGGACCCCGTCTACGACTCCGAGCTGGTGACCATGCTGGTCACCAAGGTGCTCCAGGACGGCAAGAAGTCGACCGCCCAGCGCATCGTCTACGGCGCGCTCGAGCAGTGCCGCGAGAAGACCGGCACCGACCCGGTGGGCACCCTGGACAAGGCCCTGGGCAACATCCGCCCGGAGCTGGAGGTCCGCTCCCGCCGCGTCGGCGGTGCGACCTACCAGGTGCCGGTCGAGGTGCGCCCCGCGCGCGGGACCACCCTGGCGCTGCGTTGGCTGGTGACCTTCACCCGTCAGCGTCGTGAGCACACCATGAAGGACCGCCTCGCCAACGAGATCCTCGACGCCTCCAACGGCCTCGGCGCCTCGGTGAAGCGCCGCGAGGACGTCCACAAGATGGCCGAGGCCAACCGCGCCTTCGCCCACTACCGCTGGTAGTCAGCCGGGCCCGGTGTCTGTGCAGCTGACCGGCCTGTGCGCTCTGCGCAGCCGGCTCGGCGGCACTACACTGAGCAGTCGGCCGCTCGGCGGCGTCGGCACGAGACCGCACGCCGGGCCACGACCTGTACGACGCAACACCGAACATCCGAGGCGCCGTCCCGTCCCCGTCCGCCCGCAGGCGACGGGGCTCCGGGAGACGTCCACGACATTTAAGTTGGGGTAAGACTGTGGCACAAGAAGTGCTTAAGGACCTCCACAAGGTCCGCAACATCGGCATCATGGCCCACATCGACGCCGGTAAGACCACGACCACCGAGCGCATCCTCTACTACACGGGTATCAACCGCAAGGTCGGCGAGACCCACGAGGGCCAGTCCACCACGGACTGGATGCAGCAGGAGAAGGACCGCGGCATCACCATCACCTCCGCTGCGGTGACCTGTTTCTGGGAGGGTCACCAGATCAACATCATCGACACGCCCGGCCACGTCGACTTCACCGTCGAGGTCGAGCGCTCCCTGCGCGTCCTGGACGGCGCCGTCGCCGTCTTCGACGGCAAGGAGGGTGTCGAGCCGCAGTCCGAGCAGGTCTGGCGTCAGGCCGCCCGTTACGACGTGCCGCGCATCTGCTTCATCAACAAGATGGACAAGCTGGGCGCCGACTTCTACTACACCGTCGGCACCATCGTCGACCGTCTGAACGCCAAGCCGCTCGTCCTCCAGCTCCCGATCGGCGCCGAGGACGACTTCGAGGGCGTCATCGACCTGGTCGAGATGCGCGCCATCGTCTGGCCGGGCAAGGTCGAGGTCGGCGCCGAGCCGACCATCACCGAGATCCCCGCCGAGCTGCAGGACCGTGCCGCCGAGTACCGCGAGAAGCTGCTCGAGGCCGTCGCCGAGTCCGACGAGGAGCTCATGGAGAAGTACTTCGGCGGCGAGGAGCTCACCGTCGAGGACATCAAGGGCGCCATCCGCAAGATGACCGTCTCCTCCGAGATCTTCCCGGTCCTGTGCGGTACCGCCTACCGCAACAAGGGCGTTCAGCCGCTGCTCGATGCCGTCGTCGACTACCTGCCGAACCCGCTGGACGTCGGCGAGGTCCACGGCCACAAGATGGGCGAGCCGGACACCGAGCTGACCCGCAAGCCCTCCGACGAGTCCCCGCTGTCGGCCCTGGCCTTCAAGATCGCCGCTCACCCGTTCTTCGGCAGGCTGACCTTCGTGCGCGTCTACTCGGGCACGATGGAGCCGGGCGAGACCGTCCTGAACTCCACCAAGGAGCACCGCGAGCGCATCGGCAAGATCTTTCAGATGCACGCGAACAAGGAGAACCCGGTCGACTTCGCCCACGCCGGCAACATCTACGCCGTCATCGGTCTGAAGAACACCACGACGGGTGACACCCTGTGCGCCCAGAACGACCCGATCATCCTCGAGTCCATGGATTTCCCGGACCCGGTCATCAAGGTCTCCATCGAGCCGAAGACCAAGTCCGACCAGGAGAAGCTGGGTGTCGCCATCCAGAAGCTGGCCGAGGAGGACCCGACCTTCACCGTCGAGCTCGACGAGGAATCCGGCCAGACCGTCATCGGCGGCATGGGCGAGCTGCACCTCGACGTCCTCGTCACCCGCATGAAGGACGAGTTCAAGGTCGAGGCCAACGTCGGCGCCCCGCAGGTGGCCTACCGCGAGACCATCAAGAAGGCCGTCCAGAGCGTCGAATTCACCCACAAGAAGCAGACCGGCGGCTCCGGCCAGTTCGCTAAGGTCATCGTCTCCTTCGAGCCCTACCACCCGAGCCAGGACGAGCTGGAGGAGGGCGAGTCCGCCACCTACAAGTTCGTCAACGAGGTCACCGGTGGCCGCATCCCGAAGGAGTACATCCCCTCGGTCGACGCCGGTATCCAGGACGCGATGCAGTACGGCCACCTGGCCGGCTTCCCGCTGGTCAACATCAAGGCCACCCTCGAGGACGGCCAGTACCACGAGGTCGACTCCTCGGAGATGGCGTTCAAGATCGCCGGTTCCCAGGTCCTCAAGGAGGGCGTGGCCCGCGCGAAGCCGGTGCTTCTCGAGCCGCTGATGGCCGTCGAGGTCATCACCCCGGAGGAGTACATGGGCGAGGTCATCGGCGACATCAACTCCCGCCGTGGCCAGGTCAACGCCATGGAGGACCGCGCCGGCGCCAAGGTCGTCAAGGCCCAGGTCCCGCTGTCCGAGATGTTCGGCTACGTCGGTGACCTGCGGTCCAAGACGCAGGGCCGCGCGAACTACACGATGGTCTTCGACTCCTACGGCGAGGTGCCGCAGAGCGTCTCCCAGGCCATCATCGAGGAGCGCACCGGCAAGTAAGTCGCCGCGGCGCGGCGCCCGTTGAATTGACGACGTCGCGCCGGTCGCCCCTGGCGGTCCAGGTCCCCGTTGTGCCCGGGGACCCCGTCGACGCCGCCGGCTTGAAACCGGGTCGTAGCGGCCACACCGGGTCTCACCCCGCCTGCACGTACAAGGTGCGGGGTGAGGTCGGGTTGGCCGGTACGGCACGGATCCCGGCGAAGAGACGTTCAGGGCCGCGAAACCCGACGACGCAGGGTCAGGCCAGGTTTGAAAAAGACGCTGGCGGACCCTAGGATCGTGTAACTGGCACACTACAAAAACGCCATCGCCAGCAGTCCGGCTTCGGCCGGAGCGAGGGTGGCAATCCGTAAACCACGTGGCTGCGAGAGTCGTAGCCACCATGAAGTCCAGGAGGACACACAGTGGCAAAGGCGAAGTTCGAGCGTAACAAGCCGCACCTCAATATCGGCACCATCGGTCACGTTGACCACGGCAAGACCACCACCACGGCCGCCATCACCAAGGTGCTGGCCGAGAAGTACCCCGAGGAGAACCAGGCCTTCGCCTTCGACGCCATCGACAAGGCGCCGGAGGAGAAGGAGCGTGGCATCACGATCAACATCTCCCACGTTGAGTACTCCACCCCGAAGCGTCACTACGCTCACGTCGACGCCCCGGGCCACGCCGACTACATCAAGAACATGATCACCGGTGCGGCTCAGATGGACGGCGCGATCCTCGTGGTCGCCGCCACCGACGGCCCGATGCCGCAGACCCGTGAGCACGTGCTGCTCGCCCGTCAGGTCGGCGTTCCCTACATCCTGGTCGCCCTGAACAAGTGCGACATGGTCGACGACGAGGAGATCATCGAGCTCGTCGAGATGGAGATCCGCGAGCTGCTCGCCGAGCAGGACTACGACGAGGACGCCCCGATCGTCCACATCTCCGCTCTGAAGGCCCTCGAGGGCGACGAAAAGTGGTCCCAGTCCATCGTCGACCTGATGGAAGCCTGCGACGAGTCCATCCCGGACCCGGTCCGCGACGTCGATCACCCGTTCCTGATGCCGATCGAGGACATCTTCACCATCACCGGCCGCGGCACCGTCGTCACCGGCCGTGTCGAGCGTGGTCGCCTGAACGTCAACGAGGATGTCGAGATCATCGGCATCAAGGACAAGGCTCAGACCACCACCGTCACCGGTATCGAGATGTTCCGCAAGATGCTGGACTACACCGAGGCCGGCGACAACTGCGGTCTGCTGCTCCGCGGCACCAAGCGTGAGGACGTCGAGCGCGGCCAGGTCGTCGTCAAGCCGGGCGCCTACACCACCCACACCGAGTTCGAGGGTTCCGTCTACGTCTTGGCCAAGGACGAGGGCGGCCGCCACACCCCGTTCTTCGACAACTACCGTCCGCAGTTCTACTTCCGCACCACCGACGTCACCGGCGTCGTGCACCTGCCGGAGGGCACTGAGATGGTCATGCCGGGCGACAACGTCGACATGCGCGTCGAGCTCATCGCCCCGGTCGCCATGGACGAGGGCCTGCGCTTCGCCATCCGCGAGGGCTCCCGCACCGTCGGCGCCGGCCGCGTCACCAAGATCATCAAGTAAGTTCGCTTACCTGCTGGTCTGACCGGCCTCCCGCCGGGTAGCGTCTGACGCTCCCCGGCCGTGTGCCAGAGAAACCGCCTTCCCCGTCACGGGGGAGGCGGTTTCTCATGTCTGGGGGAAGCACGGCTTCGCCGTGCCACCGGAGACGGGGGTGCCACCGGAGATGGGGAGGTGCCCACCGGGGACGGTGAGACGCCCACCGGAGACGGGGAGGCGCCCACCGGAGACGGGGAGGCGCCCACCGGGGCCGGGGTGCGTCCAGCCGGCGGAGCGGCGACGGATACAGTGGCGGGCGTGAAAGACCCGACCCGAATCCCGCGCGTCCTCGACGCGGTGCGACGCGCCTGGGAGGGCCGCCCCGACCTCGAGCTGGCCACGCTCTTCGCGATGCTCGCCAACGAGGGCATCGGCTGGGGCGCCGACGACGAGGAACTCATCAAGGCGCTCGAGGCGATGGCGGCCCGGCACCCCGAGTCTGTGGGCCCCGACACCCCGGGCCTGGTGATGGTGCGCACCGAGTCGCCGGCGGCCCGCCTCACTCTCGACATGGCCGCCCGCCGGGTCACCGTGCGCTCCGGGGTCAAGGGCCGCCAGCCGGTCAGCTGGCTCTTCGAGGACGTCGTGCGCCTGCGCGTCGGGATGCCGTGCGTGCTGCGCGACAGCGGGGGAGTGGACCACCGCCTCGGCGTGGTCGCCGGCATCACCGTGGAGGCCGGCAGGACGGCGCGCACCTCGCTGACCGGCCTCACGCGCGGCTCCCTGGACCGCGACGTCTACGCCCTGCGCTGCACCGAGGGCAAGACCGAGCGGATGGTGCTCGCCGGCCGCGGCCTCTACGTCTACGCCAAGGTCGGCCGCGAGGTCGAGCACGAGCACCTCAAGTGGGCCAAGTTGGTCAGCGCCGAGGTCGGCCGGCAGCTGCGCGTGGCGCCCCGCGGCGGCGGGCCGGAGCACGTCTACGGCGAGGTCACCGAGATCTTCGCCGTGGAGCTCGGCGGGGAGGAGTAGAAAATGCCGCGGCCTCGCTCCCTGGTCGGGGAGCGGGGCCGCGGGGCTGGGGTGTTTTGCGGTGAGCGGCGCTACTGCTGCTTCACCGCATTGACGTGGAGACGGTAGACCGTGTCGAGGTCCATGTCGCGGACCGCGGAGCGGAAGTCCGTCTCGCTGTTCTCCAGCTCGGCGCGCAGCCGGCTGACGTCCACGTTCGGGTCCGCGGTGACCGTCCAGGTCACCGTCGGGCGCGAGCGGTCCATCGCGACGCGGTGCGAGACGTCGGTGACGCCGGGGAACTGCTCGATCGAGTCGTCCACGGCACCGGCCAGGCGTGCGACCGCGAGGTCGACGGAGCCGGTCTTGTCCGTGGCCGAGGAGCGCACCCGGTTGAAGCCGCGGCGGCGCAGGTTCGCCGCGATCAGCCACAGGCCGAGTATCACGCCCAGCACGGCGACCGCGCCGAGCGCGACGTCGTACCAGGTGTTCTCTGTGATCGAGGCGGCCCCTGCCAGGTCCAGGCGGTCGGAGTACTCGGTGGCCTCCGGGACCTGGGCCCACACCAGGATGACGGCCACGCCGGCGGCGAGGGCGATCAGGCCGATGAGGAACAGCAGGATGCGGTCGAGTGCCGCGAGTGCGTGGCTCATTGCGTGACCTCCTCTCCCCGGGCGGCGTCACGTCCGGCCGCCGGGGCGGTGCCGCGGGCCGAGACCTGCGGGGCCTCGGGCTCGAGGACCTTGATGCGGAACTTGGCGTTCTCGGCGAGCAGCGGGCCCACCGTCGACTCGATGGACGAGCGGATGGACTCGGCCACCCCGTCGGCGGTGCTGTTGGCCTGCACCTCGGCGGTGACGGTTTTGCCCGAGACCCGGGTCGAGGCGCTGCCCACCCCGGGGGTGCGCTTGGCGGTGGCCGTGGTCAGCCGGGCGATGTCCACCGGGCGTGCCCACAGCGAGGTGGTCGACGCCAGGCGTCGGTGGGTGCGGGCGCGCGGCTTGAACGCGACGACGATCAGGATGAGCCCGACGACGACCGCGATGATCGACGCCCAGGTCATCCAGGGCTGGAAGCGGTTCTCCGCGACCATCTCCAGGACCGGGTCGAGCCAGCTGCGCCAGGACACGCCGTCGGAGAGCCGCAGCCACAGCTCGCGGCCGGCGACGACGCCCAGGGCGACCAGCGCCAGGCCCAGCAGCACCGCCAGCCAGCGGGCCGCCGGGGTGGCCCGGGGCTCCTGGCCGGCGCCGGCGCGGACCTCAGTCGACTCGGGGGCCATAGGGGCCTCCCTTCTGCTGTGCGGGGCTGAAGCGGCCCCGCGGGACGATACGGACGGGCGTGAGCGGACGCTTCGGCGGCAGCTTCGGCACAAAAGGCTCCGCGCGCACGGGCAGCACCGCGTGCACGGGCTCCGGGCCAGAGACCACACGCACCGGGGTCAGACGCCGCGGCAGCGGGGCGGCCGGGGTGACCACGGGGGTCGACCCGACCACCCGCGGCTCGCGCAGCGGCAGCTCCTCGGCCACGTCGACCGGGGTCAGCGGCCGCTCCTCGGCGACGTGCACCGGCACCGTGCGCAGCTCCTCGGGCTCGCGGGGGACCGCGGGCTCGGGGGAGGGGCGCACCTCGACGGCGTCCATCGGGCGCTCGACGGCGGTGTGCACCTGCTCGAGCGGGCGCTCGGGGGCCACCTGCACCGCGGCCAGCGGTAGTTCGGCGGCCGTGTGCACCTGGTCCAGCTGACGGGCCGGCCGGGTGCGCACGGGCACCTCACGGGTGGTGGCCAGCGCGGCGGACCGACGCCGGTAGCGCGGCGAGGTCACCTCGGAGGGCGCCACGGCCACGGGGGCGAGCGTCGGCTGCTCGTCGGCGGCGGCCACCTGCAGGGCGGTCACCGGGTCCGGGGCGCCGACGACGTTGCCCACGACCACGTTGACGTGGCCGACGTTCATGCCGGTCGCGTCGGTGATCCAGCGCGCGATGGTGGTGCGCACCTTCTCGGCGACGTCGGTGACCGGCGAGGGCCAGGACACCGCGATCGTCGCCTCGACGGTGACGATGTGGCTGGCGCGGTCGACCAGCAGGTCAAAGCGCGGGAAGCTCATGCCGGTCAGCTTGTCGAAGCCGCCGCCGGCGGAGACGGTGCCCGGCACCGACGCCGTGGCCGCGGTGACGACCTTGTGCACGGCGCGGTCGGTGATGTACACCTCCCCGCCCGGCGGGTTCTCTGAGGGGTCCACGGAACTCACCCGCGGCCCCCGCGCCCGGTGCGGAAGGCGTCGGTGATGTTGCGCAGGTCGATCAGGCCCTCGAAGTGGGCGCCGACGACGCCGCCCAGAGCGCCGAAGAGGAGCGCGCACACGAAGCCCGACAGCCCACCGAGGATGGCTGCGAGCGCGACGGCGAGGCCGAAGGCCACGCCGATGACGGTCATGTTTTTCATGGAGGTTTCCTTCACACGGTTACGCGGTGGCGGGCGGGGTTCCGGTGGCGTCAGCGACGACGACGTCGATGGGCCGGTCGCCGCCGACCGCGCCGCGCACGTCCTCGCTCAGGGAGCGCAGGTCGGTGGCGCGGGCGAGGTCGGCGACCACGTGGACCTCCAGGCGGCCGGACCGGTCGAGGCGCAGCCCCGGCACACGGTGGCCAGGGTAGAGGAGCGCGACCTCGCCGAAGGAGCCCGAGTGGAGATCCGCCACGCCGTCGACCGCCAGGACCCGCTCGGCCAGCTCGGCGGCCTGCGGGTATTCGATGAGATCAGCGGCGGTCATCGGCTACTGGACGCGCGGGGCGGCCTGCTCCTGCTCGGCGGCGGACAGCTCGTGCTGCTCGTCGTCGCGGTCGTCGTCCTGGTTGGGCAGGTGGACGTCGGTGACGGTCACGTTGACCTCGGTGACCTCCAGGCCGGTCATCCGCTCGATGGCGCGGATGATGTTGCGGCGGATGGCCTCGGCCAGCTCGTGGATGGCCACGCCGTACTCGGCGACGATGGACAGATCCACCGCGGCCTGGGTCTCGCCGACCTCGACCGAGACGCCCTGCTGGACGTTCTCGGAGGCGCCGAAGGCCTCGCGGATGGCGCCGACGGTGCGCGCACCGCCGCCACCCAGGGCGTGGACACCGGTGACCTCGCGGGCCGCCAGGCCGGCGATCTTACCGACGACGACGTCCTCGATGGTGGTACGGCCGTGGTCGTCGGCCTTGTTCTCGGCGACGGCCGGGACGGCGACGTCCTTGTCGTCGTTCTTGGCGGCGTTCTTGTTCTGGTCGGCCATGGTGTGGATCCCTTCGGATAGGTGACATGTGTTGCGCTACCAAGTCTAGAGCTGATTTCTTTCGCGCGCGTTGCAATCTTGTAACGGCGCAGGGGCGAGGCGACGGTGACCCACGCGACGTCGGCAATCGGGGAGGGGGCCTTGAAAGTCCGTGGTTTGCGCTCTGCGTGGTCGGCGTGCTTTAATGTTTGGGTTGCTTTAACACGGCGTCCCCGCCGCATGTCCGCATGCCCGGTGGCGCCGCTGGTGGAGCGAACATGACACCTTCGCTCGGGTCTTCGGACCCGTGGAAGGCTCCGCAATCGGGGTAGGTCAGTCGATCAAGACGTGGCAGTCCCGAGCGTGGAGACCGGAGGAGGGGCATGGCAAATAAACAGCGGCAGTACACGAGGGCCACGCTTACGCGTCCCGGTGGCGCGTGATCCCCCTCGGACTTGACCCAGCCGGACGGCGAGGTCCCTGTGGCGTGTTTATCGGTCACGCCCCGTCGAGACCCCCGGCCGGCACCGAACGGTCAAGAACCATGAACTGGCGTTGCGCCCGTGCCCTGTAGAGGACCGGACAACGTTATAGAGACATCAGGAAGCGAGTTCCCACCTCTGCGCCCCCGGGCGACCGGGAGAGCAAGTGGGACCGAGCGAGGAAGAGGATAAGCGTGGCGGGACAGAAGATCCGCATTCGGCTCAAGGCCTACGACCACGAGGCGATCGACGCGTCTGCGCGCAAGATCGTCGAGACCGTGACCCGTACCGGCGCACGCGTCGTCGGGCCCGTGCCACTGCCCACCGAAAAGAACGTGTACGCCGTTATTCGTTCTCCCCACAAGTACAAGGACTCTCGCGAGCACTTCGAGATGCGCACCCACAAGCGCCTCATCGACATCCTCGACCCGACGCCGAAGACCGTCGACGCTCTCATGCGCATCGACCTTCCGGCCAGTGTCGACGTGAACATCCAGTGATCGCCTGAAACTACTGCGGAGAACAGACAATGAGTGAAAACGAGATCAAGGGCATTCTGGGCACCAAGCTCGGCATGACCCAGGTCTTCGACGAGGAGAACCGGGTCGTTCCGGTGACCGTCGTCGAGGCCGGGCCGTGCGTGGTCACCCAGATCCGTACCACCGAGACCGACGGCTACAACGCCATCCAGATCGCCTACGGCGAGATCGACCCCCGCAAGGTGAAGAAGCCGCAGACCGGCCACTTCGCCAAGGCGGGCGTCACCCCGCGGCGTCACCTGACGGAGATCCGCATGGACGACGTCTCCGCCTACGAGGTCGGCCAGGACGTCACCGTCGAGGTCTTCGACGGCATCGAGTTCGTCGACGTCACCGGCACCTCCAAGGGCAAGGGCTTCGCCGGCGGCATGAAGCGCCACGGCTTCGCCGGCCAGGGTGCCGCCCACGGTAACCAGGCCGCCCACCGCCGCGTCGGCGGCATCGGCGCCTGCGCCACCCCGGGCCGCATCTTCAAGGGCAAGCGTATGGCGGGCCGCATGGGTAATGACCGCGTCACCACCCAGAACCTGAAGGTTCAGAAGATTGACGCCGATGCCAACCTGCTGCTCATCAAGGGGGCCATCCCCGGCGTGCGCGGCGGCATCGTGACCGTTAAGACCGCAGTGAAGGGCGGTGCTCACGCATGACCAACCTGACTCTGGACGTCCAGACCGCCGCGGGCGGCACCGACGGCCAGGTGGAGCTGCCGGCGGAGATCTTCGACCGTGAGGTCTCCACGGCTCTGCTGCACCAGGTCGTGACCGCGCAGCTCGCCGCGAAGCGACAGGGCACCCACGCCACCAAGACCCGCGGCATGGTCCGCGGCGGTGGCCGCAAGCCCTACCGTCAGAAGGGCACCGGCCGCGCCCGCCAGGGCTCGACCCGTGCGCCGCAGTTCACCGGCGGCGGCACCGTCCACGGCCCGCAGCCGCGCGACTACACCCAGCGGACCCCGAAGAAGATGAAGGCCGCCGCCCTGAACGGCGCCCTGTCCAACCGGGCCGCCGGCGACCGCATCCACGTCATCGACGAGCTGGTCCCGGGCCAGAAGCCCTCGACCAAGTCGGCACGTGCGTTCATCGAGCGCATCACCGACCGCAAGCAGGTGCTGCTCGTCGTCGGCCGTGAGGACCTCAACGCCCGTCGCAGCGCCAACAACCTGCCGAACGTGAACGTCCTCGTCCCGGAGCAGCTGAACACCTACGACGTGCTCAACTCCGACGACGTCGTGTTCTCGGTCGCCGCGCTGCACACCTTCATCAACCGCGTCACCGGCGCGGACAAGGAGGAGAGCAAGTAATGGCCAAGACCGTCAACCCCCGCGACATCATCATCGCCCCGGTCGTCTCCGAGAAGTCCTACGGTCTCATGGAGCAGGGCACCTACACGTTCTTCGTGCGCCCCGACGCCCACAAGACCCAGATCCGCCAGGCCGTCGAGGAGATCTTCGGCGTCAAGGTGGCCTCGGTGAACACCGTCAACCGCGAGGGCAAGCGTAAGCGCACCCGCACCGGGTTCGGCCGCCGCAAGGCGACCAAGCGCGCCTACGTCACCCTCCGCGAGGGCAGCGACTCCATCGACATCTTCGGCGGCGCGACCGCTTAAAGAAGGTCGAGAAGTAAAGGAACCATTATGGCTATTCGCAAATACAAGCCGACAACTCCGGGTCGCCGCGCCAGCTCCGTCTCCAAGTTCGACGAGATCACTCGTTCGAAGCCGGAGAAGAGCCTGCTGCGCCCCCTGAGCAAGACCGGCGGCCGTAACGTCCACGGCCACATCACCACCCGCCACAAGGGTGGAGGACACAAGCGTCAGTACCGTGTCATCGACTTCCGTCGCGCCGACAAGGACGGCGTGCCGGCCAAGGTCGCGCACATCGAGTACGACCCGAACCGCACCGCGAACATCGCGCTGCTGCACTACTTCGACGGCGAGAAGCGCTACATCATCGCCCCGAAGGGCCTGAAGCAGGGCACCGTCGTTGAGGCCGGTCCGAACTCGGACATCAAGGTGGGCAACAACCTGCCGCTGCGCAACATCCCGACCGGTACCACCGTCCACGCGGTGGAGCTGAAGCCGGGTGCCGGCGCCAAGCTGGCCCGCTCGGCCGGCGCCTCGATCCAGCTGCTGGGTAAGGAAGGCAACTACGCCGTCCTGCGTATGCCCTCCAGCGAGATCCGTCGCGTCGACATCCGCTGCCGCGCCACCGTCGGCGAGGTCGGCAACGCCGAGCAGATCAACATCCGCTGGGGCAAGGCCGGCCGCATGCGCTGGAAGGGCGTGCGCCCGACCGTCCGTGGTGTCGTCATGAACCCGGTCGACCACCCGCACGGTGGTGGTGAGGGTCGTACCTCGGGCGGCCGCCACCCGGTCAGCCCGTGGGGCCAGAAGGAAGGCCGCACCCGCAACCCGAACCGCTACTCCAACAACATGATCGTGCGTCGTCGCCGGTCGCGTTCCAACAAGCGATAAGAGGAGGTAAGTCACAATGCCACGCAGCCTGAAGAAGGGGCCGTTCGTCGATGAGCACCTCCTCAACAAGGTGGACGCTCAGAACGACAAGGGCACGAAGCAGGTCATCAAGACCTGGTCGCGCCGTTCGACCATCCTGCCCGACTTCATCGGCCACACCTTCGCCGTCCACGACGGCCGGAAGCACGTGCCGGTGTTCGTCGACGAGTCCATGGTCGGTCACAAGCTGGGCGAGTTCGCCCCGACCAGGACCTTCCGCGGTCACCAGAAGGACGACAAGAAGGGACGTCGATAAGCGATGAGTGAAACCATCACCTCCGCCCGCGCCACCGCGCGCTACGTCCGCGTCACCCCGATGAAGGCCCGTCGCGTCATCGACCTCGTCCGCGGCAAGTCCGTGTCCGAGGCCCTCGCGATCCTGAAGTACGCCCCGCAGGGTGCCGCGAAGCCGGTGGCCAAGGTCGTCGCCTCGGCCGCCGCCAACGCCGAGAACAACTTCGGCCTGGACCCGCGCTCGCTGGTCATCGCCGAGGCCTACGCCGACGAGGGCCCGACCATGCGTCGGTTCCAGCCGCGCGCCCAGGGACGCGCGTTCATGATCCGCAAGCGCACCAGCCACATCACCGTGGTTGTCGAGAGCCAGAAGGAAGGGGCCAAGTAGTGGGCCAGAAGATTCACCCCCACGGCCTCCGGCTGGGTATCACTTCCGACTGGAAGACCCACTGGTACGCCGACAAGAAGGAATACAAGAACTACGTCGCCGAGGACATCAAGATCCGCGAGTTCCTGTCCCACGGGCTGGAGCGCGCCGGCATCGCCGACGTTGTGATCGAGCGCACCCGTGACCGTGTGCGCGTCGACATCCACACCGCCCGGCCGGGCATCGTCATCGGCCGCCGCGGTTCGGAGGCCGACCGCATCCGCCGCGAGCTGGAGAAGCTCACCGGCAAGCAGGTGGCGCTGAACATCCTCGAGGTCAAGAACATCGACGCCAACGCCGCCCTGGTCGCGCAGAACATCGCCGACCAGCTCGCCGGCCGCGTCGCGTTCCGCCGCGCCATGCGCAAGGCCATTCAGTCGGCCATGCGTCAGCCGCAGGTCAAGGGCATCAAGATCCAGTGCTCCGGCCGTCTGGGCGGTGCCGAGATGTCCCGCACCGAGCGCTACCACGAGGGTCGTGTGCCGCTGCACACGCTCCGTGCCGAGATCGACTACGGCCTGCGTGAGGCCCACACCACCTTCGGGCGCATCGGCGTCAAGGTGTGGATCTACAAGGGCGACGTCGTCGGTGGCCGTCGCGAGAGCGACCTGGCCGCGCCGTCGAACGACCGTCGCGGTGGCCGTGGCGGCCGTGGCCGTCCGCGCCGCGGTGGCCAGCGCCGTCCCCGCGCCGAGAAGAAGCAGGAGGACTAAGCGATGCTTATCCCGAAGCGCGTGAAGTACCGCCGCCAGCACCGTCCGGGGCGTTCCGGGCTGTCCAAGGGCGGTAACCGCATCACCTTCGGTGACTACGCCATCCAGGCTCTCGAGCCGGCGTACATCACCAACCGTCAGATCGAGGCCGGTCGTATCGCGATCAACCGCCACATCAAGCGTGGCGGCAAGGTCTGGATCAACATCTTCCCGGACCGTCCGCTGACCCAGAAGCCGCTCGGCGTGCGCATGGGTTCCGGTAAGGGCCCCGTCGAGAAGTGGATCGCCAACGTCAAGCCGGGCCGCATCCTCTTCGAGATGAGCTACCCGAACGAGGCCACCGCCATCGAGGCTCTGCGCCGTGCCGCGCAGAAGCTCCCGTGCAAGGTGCGCATCATCAAGAAGGAGGACCAGTTCTGATGGCTACCGGTACCCCCGCCCACGAGTTCCGCGCGCTGAACGCCGAGGAACTCACCGAGCGTCTGTCCGAGGCCAAGGAGGAGCTGTTCAACCTCCGCTTCCAGGCCGCCACCGGGCAGCTGACCAACAACAACCGTCTGCGCACCGTCAAGCGCGACATCGCCCGCATCTACACGGTCATCCGTGAGCGTGAGCTGGGCCTGTCCGTGGTTCCGGGTGACGAGGAGGCTGAAGGCTAAATGACCGA
This sequence comes from Corynebacterium frankenforstense, assembly GCF_030211955.1. Taxonomy (GTDB): domain Bacteria; phylum Actinomycetota; class Actinomycetes; order Mycobacteriales; family Mycobacteriaceae; genus Corynebacterium; species Corynebacterium frankenforstense_A. The sequence continues at coordinate 73,074 of NZ_JASODI010000008.1, forward strand.
GAACGCTGAGAACGTGACCCTCGAGAAGACCGCGCAGAAGCGCCGCATGGGCTACGTCGTCTCCGACAAGATGCAGAAGACCATCGTCGTCGAGGTCGAGGACCGCAAGCAGCACGCCCTCTACGGCAAGATCATGCGCACCTCTTCGCGCGTGAAGGCCCACGACGAGAACGAGGAAGCCGGCGTCGGCGACCGCGTCCTCATCGAGGAGACCCGCCCGCTGTCGAAGAACAAGCACTTCCGCCTCGTCGAGATCCTCGAGAAGGCCAAGTAGTTTGTCCGCCCCGGTGACCGTCTGACGGTCACGGGTTCAAGGGCCCGCCCCGGATTCGTCCGGGACGGGCCCTTTCGTGTGCGTCAGAGAGATTGCCGACGCCGCGCCCCTCGCCCGTGCGCGGCAGGCCTACGGACCGGCGCGCGGCAGGCCTACGGACCGGCGCGTGGCCGCGCCGCCGGCGCGGCGACGGTGTGCCGCGCCGGCGGCGCCGTATGGGGGATCGATCCGTGGCGAATTCAGGGAAACCCCCGATTCTTTTCACGGTCACCGTGAAGTAACCTGTCCTCGTGAAACTGAGATTCCCCGAGCAGCGCCGCGGCCTCTGGATCGCCGGCGCCGTCCTGCTTGCACTCGTCGTCATCGCCCTGATCGCCGGCTTCGCGCTGGCCGCCATGGGCCCGTCGCGCGCGATGAGCGCCGAGGACTACACCAAGGTCGAACCGGGCGACCTGGAGACCCGGGTGGCGGTGACCGGCCGCGTCGAGCCGGCCGAGACCACCAACATCACCACCCGGGCGACCGGCAACGTGGCGAGCCTGCACGTCGGGCTCGGCGACGAGGTCCAGGAGGGCCAGGTCGTCGCCGAGATGGACACCACCGACATGCAGCGCCAGCTCGACTCCCTGCGCGGTCAGTTGGTCGACGCCGAGGCCGGCGGCGCCGAGCAGATCAACCAGGCCGAGAGCGCCTACGCCGCCGTCCAGGCCGGAGGTGCGGCGGGCTACGCCGGCACCGGCGAGGAGGACGCGACCGGCGAGGGCGCCGGCGCGGCCGGTGCCGACCCGCAGAGCGGGGCCGCCGCCGTCGGGCAGGCCCGCCAGAGCCTGGCCACCACCCGCCGCCAGCTGCAGAGCCAGATCTCCGCCCTGCAGGACGACATCTACGCCGCGACCCTGCGCGCGCCCGCCAACGGCGTGGTCGTCTCCGTCGGCGTCAAGGAGGGCGCCCCCGCCCAGGGCCCCGTGGTCACCATCGGCGACCCGGCCCGCCTGGTCGTGCGCGGCACCGTCAACGAGGCCGACGCCGGTCGCATCCACACCGGCGACGAGGTCTCGCTGACCACCCCGGCCACCGGAGACATGGAGCTCAAGGGCACCGTGTCCAAGATCTCCCCGGTCGCCGAGCCCGTGCCCGCCGAGGCCGCGGCCGCCGGCGCCCAGACCAAGCCCACCTACCCGGTGGAGATCGAGATCTCCGGCAGCCCCGAGGGACTGCCCGTCGGCGCCACCGCCAAGGCCCGCGTGCTCACCGACAAGGCGCAGGGCGTGCTCAGCGTGCCGCGCGACGCCGTCTTCGACACCGCCAAGGGCACCCAGGCCGTGCTCGTGCTCGCCGAAGGCGAGGACGGCCAGCGCCGCATCGAGGAGCGCGGCGTGACCCCGGGCCTGGTCACCGACTTCCAGGTCGAGGTCACCGGCGGCCCGCTGCGCCGCGGCGATCTCGTGGTCAACCGCGCGGCGGACTACCGCGACGCCGTCGGCGAGACCGTCGCCGTCGAGGAGCCCGCCGATCAGCCGGGGGAGGGGCAGTGAACCGGCCCCGACCGAACGATCAGCCGACTGAGGAGCTGGCGGCGGCCCAGGCGCCGCAGGCGCCGGAACCCACGCCGACGCCGAGCCAGCCCCACCTGATCGAGATGCGCGGCGTCGTCAAGCGCTTCAACGAGGGCACCGAGGCCGAGATCACCGTGCTCCACGGCTGCGACGTCGACGTCGCCCGCGGCGAGTTCCTTTCCGTGGTGGGCACCTCCGGCTCCGGCAAATCGACGCTGATGAACATCATCGGGCTGCTCGACCGGCCGACCTCGGGCACCTACGAGCTCGGCGGCGTGGACGTGCTCGCCGTCGACGACGACGAGCTGGCCCGTTACCGCGCCGACGAGATCGGCTTCGTCTTCCAGAACTTCAACCTCGTCGGCCGCATCGACGCCGTGCGCAACGTCGAGATGCCCATGACGTATGCCGGGGTGCCGCGCGGCGAGCGCCGCGAGCGGGCCATGGCGCTGCTCGAGCAGGTCGGCATGGCCGACCGCGCCCACCACCGGCCCAACGAGCTCTCGGGCGGCCAGAAGCAGCGCGTGGCCATCGCCCGTGCCCTGGCCAACGGCCCGGCGCTGCTGCTCGCCGACGAGCCGACCGGCGCCCTGGACACCGCCACCGGGCGCCAGGTCATGGACCTCTTCCACGGCCTGCACGAGGAGCAGGGGATGACCATCGCATTCATCACCCACAACCCGGAGCTGGCCGAGGAGACCGAGCGGGTGCTCACGATGCGCGACGGGGTGATCTCGTGAACGTCTCCGAGGCCGTCACCCTCGCGGTGACCAGTCTGCGCACCAACAAGATGCGCTCGGCGCTGACCCTGCTCGGCGTGGTCGTCGGCATCGCCGCCGTCATCGCCATCCTGACCCTGGGCCGCTCGCTGCAGGTGCAGACCATGAACTCCCTCGACGACATCGGCGCCAACGACGTCACGCTCGTCGTCGAGCCGCGCGACACCAAGGAGGAGGACTCCGGCTACGTCTCCGGGCCCGTGCCGCCGCAGGACCTGATCACGCCCGAGATGGTCGACGACCTGCGCACCCGCTTCGAGGGCCGCGTCGCCGGCGTGGCCGTGGAGGGACAGACCACCACCGGCGTCGAGGTCACCCGCGGCTTCAGCCGCGGCACGGCCGACGTGCACACCGTCAACCAGGACGTCATGCCGCTGAGCAAGATGGAGGCGGTCGCCGGGCGCCTGATCACCGCCGAGGACGTCGCCGGGCGCCGCCCGGTGGCGGTGGTGCCGCAGCAGACCGTCGACGACCTCTTCGGAGGCGACGCCCACGCCGCGCTCGGCCAGCAGATCCAGCTGAGCCACCGGGAGGCCGCGACGGACGCGGTGATCGTCGGTGTCTACGAGAACACCGCGCGCGGCGGCCTGCTCGTCGGCGACGGCAACGGCCCGGACCCGCAGATCTACCTGCCGCTCGGCGGCGACCGCGAGCTCGCCGCCGCCGGCTCCGGCGCCGCGGGCGGCGGCACGGGCGTCAGTGTCGGCCCCGCCGGCTCCGGCCAGGCGGGCGCGCAGGCCACGGACGGCTTCTCGCAGATCCGCGTGCGCGCCGCCGAGGGCGAGGACTCCAAGACCTTAGGCCGCGACGTGCAGACCTGGGCGGACGGGTTCTACCGCGACAACACGGACAACCACGCCAAGGTCATCGACCTGCAGGAGAGCCTCGACGCGCTCAACCAGCTGTTCAGCACCATGTCGATCGTGCTCTCGGCCATCGGCGGCATCTCCCTGCTCGTCGGCGGCATCGGCGTGATGAACATCATGCTGGTCACCGTCACCGAGCGCACCCGCGAGATCGGCGTGCGCAAGGCGCTCGGCGCCCGCCGGCGCGACATCCGCGTCCAGTTCGTCATCGAGGCGATGATCGTCTGCCTGCTCGGCGGCCTGTTGGGCGTGGTTATCGGCGGTGTCGCGGGCATGATCGGCTCCGCCGCGCTGGGCACCTTCGTGCTGCCGCCGCTCTCCGGGGTGGCCGTCTCGCTGCTCTTCGCGCTCGGCGTCGGGCTCTTCTTCGGCTACTACCCGGCAGGCAAGGCCGCGAAGCTCGACCCGATCGACGCGCTACGCTACGAGTGAGTTTCTCGCGGCGGAAAGATCGCCGCGACAGGAGGACTTGTTCGTTGAGCGAGAGTTCAGCCGGCGTGGCCGGCGACAACGGGGGCTGGGACGCGGAGCGTCAGCACCGCATGGGGGTGGCCGCCGACGCGGTGCTGCGCCTGGGCCTGATGTTCATGGCCGCCGGCACCGGCGGCTACCGCATCATCCGCGGCATGAAGCGGGCCGGGCGAGCGCTCGGCTTCGACCGCCTGGAGGCGCAGATCTCGGTGACCACCATCACCTGCACGTTCCACCAGGGCGACCAGTTCCGCACCGTGGTCGCCGGCCAGGACAGCCCCGGGGTCGACGCCTCGCGCATCGAGGCGCTCGAGACCCTGACCCACAACCTGGACCGCCACATCTCCGCCGAGTGGCTCAACGCCCGCCTCGACCGCATCGAGTCCGGCGTGGTCAAGCGCTGGACGCTGCCGGTGCTGGTGCCCGCCGCCGGCCTGGCGTGCGCCGGGTTCGCCGTGCTCAACCACTTCTCGCTTGCCGACGTCCTGGTGGTCGCCGTCGCCGCCGGGTGCGGCCAGGCGGTGCGCGGCCTGCTGCTGCACCGCCACGTGCGCCAGTTGGGCGCCGTGGCGGCGGCCGCGGTGACGGCCTGCCTGGTCTTCTGGGCGGTCATCGAGCTTTTGGGCCTGGCCGGTCTGGTCGAGCCCGCGGCCGCCGCCCCCGGCTTCGTCGCCTCGGTGCTCTTCGTGGTGCCGGGATTTCCGCTGTTCTCCGCGATCATCGACCTCTCCCGCTTCGACTTCATCGCCGGCCTGTCGCGCCTGACGTACGCGGCGACGGTGATCGTGGCGGCGACCTTCTCAGTCGCACTGGTCAGCGGGGTGACGGGGATGGCCCCGCCGCCGCGGCCGGCGGTGGTGGACGACCCGCGCTGGTTCCTGCTGGCGGCGGCGGCCTCGTTCGTGGGCATCGCGGGCTTCGCCCTGCTGTTCAACTCCTCGCGGCGGATGGTGCTCGTGGCCGCGGTGGTCGGCATGGCCGCCAACGTGCTGCGCCTGGTGCTCGTACAGGCCGGGGCGAGCGCGTACGCGGCGGCCTTCCTCGGCGGCCTGGCCATCGGGCTGCTGGGCGCGGTGGCCTCCAAGAAGGCGGACATCCCCCGCATCACCACCACGGTGCCGGCCTCGGTGATCATGATCCCGGGCCCGGCGATGTTCGGTTCGGTCTACGCGCTGACCTCGGGCAACATCGAGCTCGGCGTGGACGCGGCGGCCACGGCGGTGATGACCGTGCTGGCCATCGGCGCGGGCCTGGTCACCGCCCGCATGCTCACCGACCGCGACTGGGTGCTCGGCCGCTACATCGACCTGGACAAGCCCCTGGCCGGCGCCGAGAAGTAGGCCGGCCCGGGGTGGGGGAGGGTCAGCGCCCGAGCTCGGCGGCGACCTCGTCGAGGGTCGGCGGCTGGGCGCCGGTGCGCGAGCAGGTGATCGCGGCGGCCGCGGCGGCCAGGGTCAGGATCTCGTGCCACTGCGACTCGGTGGCCTGACCCAGCTGGCCGGCGTTGAGGCCGGCGCGCTCGATGGCGGCGAGCAGCGAGCCCATGATGGTGTCGCCGGCGCCGATGGTGTCGGAGACCTCGGTGTGGTGGGCGGGCACGTCGAGGTGGAGCTCGCCGCAGTCGAGGCTGAGCCCCGCGCCGCCGCGGGTGGTCACGATCGCCTCGACGGAGCTGACGCGTAGCCGGTCGATGCCGCCGAAGAACTCGACCTCCTCCTCGGAGAGCTTGAGCAGGTTGACGTCGTCGAGGAGTCCCAGCAGGCGCTCGCGGTGGGCGTCGGTGGCGAAGTCGGGGCGGATGTTCGGGTCGAGGGCGACCAGGCGGCCGGCGGCGGCGTGGCGGTGCAGCACCTCGATGTAGCGCGAGGCGCCGGGCTCCCAGGCCAGCGAGCAGGTGCCGAAGCAGGCGATGTCGCAGTCGACGGCAGCCGGCTCCACGAGGCGGTCGGCGGTGCCCTCGCAGTAGAAGTTGTAGGAGGCCGAGCCCTCTTGATCGATGGTGGTCACCGCGAGCGTGGTCGGCTCGGGGCCGCGCTGGACGCCGGAGGTGTCCACGCCCTCCTCCTCGAGGCGGCGCATGAGCGCGTCGCCGTAGTTGTCCTCGGAGACGCGGGACTGGAAGGCGACCTTGGCGCCCTGGCGGGCCAGGACGACGGCGACGTTGAAGGGGCCGCCGCCGAGGGCGGGCACGAGCGGGGAGAGCGGGTTGTTCTGGCTGGGGACCAGGTCGACCAGGCCCTCGCCGTAGACGGTGATCATGTTCTCCAGGCTAGCGAAAGCACCGCGCATCCACCGCGTGCGCCCCGGGGCGGGCCTGGGTCAATCCCGGGCGCGGTCCGGTCCGCCGTACCGTCGGCAGCCGCCGCAGCCTGTCAAGCCCCGGAACCGGGAGGTGGGAGCGGAATCACAATCTGATAAATGGATTTAGCAACTTCCGGTCGATACCATCAGGTCCATGGCCATCGAGCACGCCGCAGACCCCGCCCCCGGGGCGGAGGGTGGCCTGAACCACCCGCGCCCCCGGCTGCACGTCGCGCCCCCGGCCGGTCGTCTCAACGACCCCAACGGACTCTTCGTCTCCGGGGAGACCCTGCACGTCTACTACCAGCACGACCCGGTCTTCCCCTTCGCGCACAAGCGCACCGGCTGGGCGCACACCACGTTGCCGCTTTCCGGCGGCGAGCCGCACCACCTGCCGGACGCCCTGCACCCGGGCCAGGCCTACGACCGCGACGGCTGTTACTCCGGCTCCGCGGTCATCGACGATATCGGCCGGGTCCAGCTCTTCTACACGGGCAACCTCAAGGAGGACGGGGTGCGCACCCCGTCGGTCAACCGCGTCTTCGTCACCGACCCGGACGGCCCCGCCGGCGGCATCCACCGCCCGGACGAGGCCAACCCCCTCATCGACGGCTCGCCGGAGGGCTACACCGGGCATGTGCGCGACCCGCACGTCACCCGCGTCGCCGACGGCGGCTGGCGGATGGTCCTCGGCGCCCAGCGCGCCAACGAGACCGGCACCGTCGTCGTCTACACCTCGACCGACCTGGAGCACTGGGACTTCGCCGGTGAGCCGGTCTTCGACACCACCCATACCGCCCCCGGCGACGCCCCGGACCTCGTGCCCGGCGGCTACATGTGGGAGTGCCCGAACCTCATCACCCTGACCGACCATGCCGACGGCCGCGACTACGACGTCCTGGTCGTCTGCCCGCAGGGCCTCGACGAGGTCGAGGAGATGGACCCCGAGCACCCCGACGTCGCGGTGACCCACTACGCCAGCTCCGACCAGTGCGGCTACCTCGTCGGCCACCTGACCGGTGAGCCGGGCGCGCTGACCTTCGAGGTCACCCGCGGCTTCAGCGAGCTGGATCTCGGCCACGATTTCTACGCCCCGCAGCTGATCGCGCACCCGGACGGCGACGCGCTGATGCTCGGCTGGATGGGCCTGCCCGGCGCCGACGAGGCGCCCACGCTCGCCGACGGCTGGGTGCACACGCTGACCCTGCCGCGCCGCGTGCGCTTCGAGGCCGGGCGTCTCATCCAGGAGCCCGTGCTCGCCGACGCCGCGTCGGTCGCCGGGGTGCAGGACGTCACCGTGGACTTCGTCGCGGGCACGGACGCCGAAGTGGAACTGGTGGACACGGCCGGGACGGTCGCTGTGACGGTGACCTGGGACGCGGCGTCGGAAAGCGTGGCACTCACGCGCGCCGGGGCCGGCACGCGCACGGACGCCGGCGACGGCAACGCCGCCGACACCCGCGTCTTCCGGTGCCCGCCCGGGCGCTGCCGCGTGATCGTCGACGCCGCGGCCGTGGAGGTCTTCGCCGGCGACGGGGCCGTGGCGGCCGCGCTGACTGCATGGCCGACGGCGGGGGAGCGCTGGGCGCCCGTGCGCGCCGGGTCGCCGCCCCGGGCCGCGGGCTGACCGGGACAGACAGTCAACCGAAGCGACAGACAGACAAACCAGAGTGAACCCCCGTACGACCGGCCGGGAGAATACGTACCGGACCCCGCCGCAGGCGGGGAGAAAGGGCCACAAGGCAGTGGACTACAAAGACGTGGCCAGCAGGGTGCTGGCCGACATCGGCGGCGAGGACAACATCGTCGCCGCCGCGCACTGCGCCACGCGACTGCGCATGGTGCTCAAGGACGACTCCAAGGTCAACCGCGAGAAGCTGGACAACGACCCGGACCTGAAGGGCACCTTCGAGTCCGGCGGCATGTTCCAGGTCATCGTCGGCCCGGGCGACGTCGACTACGTCTTCGACGAGCTGGACCGCCAGACCTCGAAGTCGATCGCCGTGTCGACCGAGGAGCTCAAGGACGTCGTCGCCCAGTCGGGCAACTGGTTCACCCGCGCGGTCAAGATGCTCGCGGACATCTTCGTCCCGCTGATCCCGATCCTGGTCGGCGGCGGTCTGCTGATGGCCCTCAACAACGTCTTCGTGGCGGAGGGCGTCTTCGGCGAGCAGTCGCTGATCCAGATGGTGCCCGCCCTCGAGGACGTCTCGGGCCTGATCAACCTGCTGGCCAGCGCCCCGTTCGCCTTCCTGCCGATCCTCGTCGGCTTCACCGCGACCAAGCGCTTCGGCGGCAACGAGTTCCTCGGCGCCGGCATGGGCATGGCGATGGTCATGCCGAGCCTGGTCAACGGCTACGACGTGGCGGCCACCATGGCCTCCGGCGATATGCTCTACTGGGACATCTTCGGTCTCAACGTCGCCCAGGCCGGCTACCAGGGCACCGTGCTGCCGGTGCTGGTGGTCTCCTGGATACTGGCGACCATCGAGAAGTTCCTGCACAAGCACCTCAAGGGCACCGTCGACTTCCTGGTCACCCCGGTGCTGACCCTGCTGGTCACCGGCTTCATCACCTTCATCGCCGTCGGCCCGGTCATGCGTACCGCGGGCGACTGGCTCGGTGAGGGCCTGTCCTGGCTCTACGACTTCGCCGGCCCCGTCGGCGGCTTCGTCTTCGGCCTGGTCTACTCGCCGATCGTGATCACCGGCCTGCACCAGTCCTTCCCGCCGATCGAGATCCAGCTGTGGGCCACCGCGGGCGGCTCCTTCATCTTCGCCATCGCCTCGATGGCCAACATCGCCCAGGGCGCGGCCACGCTGGCCGTGTGGACCCAGGCCAAGTCAGAGAAGCTCAAGGGCCTGGCCGGCGCCTCCGGCTTCTCCGCCATCTTCGGCATCACCGAGCCCGCCATCTTCGGTGTGAACCTGCGCCTGCGCTGGCCGTTCTTCATCGGCATGGGCTGCGCCTCCATCGGCGGCGCGATGATCGCCCTCTTCGACGTCAAGGCCACCGCCCTGGGCGCGGCCGGCTTCATCGGTGTCGTCTCCATGCGCGCCGGCGACTGGGGCCGCTTCCTGCTGTGCGCCGTGATCGTCTTCGTCCTCTCCTTCGCGGCGAACTGGATCTACGGCCGCCGCCTCATCGCCCGCAACGGCTCCATCGACCCCGACGCCGTGGGCACCGAGGGCGGCGACCCCGCCACGGGTGCCGCGCTGACCGGTGCCGCCGCCACGGGTTCCACCGCGGCCGCCGGTGCCGTCGCCGCCGCCGACGCCACGGCCGTGACCAGCCCGCTGACCGGTGAGGTCGTCGCCTTGCCGGCCGTGGACGACCCAATGTTCGCCGAGGGCAAGCTGGGCCACGGCCTGGCCGTCGAGCCCGAGGTCGGCGAGCTGGTCTCCCCGGTCGACGGCAAGGTCGTGGTCACCTTCCCGAGCAAGCACGCCTACGCCGTGCGCACCACCGCCGCCGACGGCGCCAAGGTCGACATCCTGATGCACATCGGCTTCGACACCGTCAACCTCAAGGGCGAGCACTTCACCTCCCTGGTCAACAAGGGCGACGAGGTCACCCGCGGCCAGAAGCTGTGCGAGTTCGACATCGAGGCGATCAACGCCGCCGGCTACCCGGTGACCACCCCGGTCGTCGTCTCCAACGCCAAGAAGCTCGGCCCGGTCCTGCCTGCCGAGGGGCTCGCGGCGCCCGGTCCGGTCGCCGCCGGCGACGCGTTCTACACCGTCGATTCCACAAAGGCCGAGGCGCCCGCTGCCTCCGGCGCGACGGGCACGGCCACCAAGGCCTGACGCCCCGGTAGACCGGCCTGAACCCCGCGGCCCCCGCCCCCTCCGGGACGGGGCCGCAGGCGTGTGTCAGCCGTGTGCGCAGGGGAGAAATCTCGCGCTTCGGTTTGGCACGACCGTCTGCGACCACCAAGATCGGTACACGACACCGAACTGAAGAAAAGGAGAGGGACCGCCACCCTGAAGAAGATCCTCGTGATCGCCCTGGCCTACTTCGGCGTCACCGTCGGCGCCGGATTCGCCTCCGGCCAGGAGATGCTGCAATACTACGTCTCCTACGGATGGTGGGGCATCGCCGGCGGCGCGGTGGCCCTGCTGCTCATGCCGCTCACCGCGATGGTGATCCTGCAGTACGGCAGCTACTTCCGCGCCCAGTCGCACGGCATGGTCTTCGAGTCGATCACCTCGGCGCTGATGGCGAAGTTCCTCGACTACTCCCTGTCGATCTCACAGTTCTGCATCGGCTTCGTCATGCTCGCCGGTGCGGGATCCACCTCAACCAGCAGTTCGGCCTGCCGCTGTGGGGCGGCTCCGCGCTGATGGTCGCCCTCGTGCTCGCCGCCGGGATGTTCAACGTGGACAAGGTCACCAACATGATCGGCACGATCACCCCGGTGATGATCCTCGTGCTGCTCGCCGCGGCCCTCTACGGCGTGGCCAACCCGCCGGACGACATCGCCGCGGCCGAGGCCTTCGCCCGCGAGTCCGTCGAGTCCCCGTTGCCGAACTGGTGGCTGTCGACCTTCAACTACATCGGCCTGTCGGTGTTCTCCGGCATCGCCATGGCCCTGATCATCGGCGGCAACAACTGGCACCCGCGCACCGCCGGCCGCGGCGGCTTCATCGGCGGCTGGCTCTTCGGCGCGATCCTGATCGTGATGGCCGTCGCGCTGATCTTCCAGATCGACTCCGTCCACGACGCGGACCTGCCGACCCTGGCTCTGATCACCGAGATGAACCCGGCGCTGGGCATCTTCGCCTCCGTGGCGACCTACCTGATGATCTTCTCCACCGCCCTGGGCGTCTTCTACTCGTTGGGCAAGCGCGTCTCCGTGGCCGCCCCGAACCGTTACCGGATCATCTTCACCGTGGTCACGCTGGCCGGCTTCGCCCTGAGCTTCTTCGACTTCACCCTGCTGGTGGCCAACGTCTTCCCGTGGCTCGGCTGGCTGGGCATCGTGCTCATCGCGGTGCTGCTGATCACCTGGCTGTCCAAGGGGCGCCGCCGCATCACCGCGGAGTCGCGCCGCCGCGACAAGATCCGCGCGCTGATCCTGCGCCGCATCGACCGCAAGGGCCGCTTCTCCCGGGAGGACTGGGTGGACCTCGCCCGCCACGAGCGCGCCGCCAGCGTCGAGGGGGAGGGGCTGCGCGACGTGATCACCGCCGACGTCGTCGACGAGCTCGCCGGCGACCCGGACGCCGACTTCGACGCGGACTCCTTCGACAGCGAGGAGTTCTGGGCGGACGCGAAGAACCGCCCGCTCATCCCCGGAGAGGTGCGCATCGTCGCCGAGACCGAGCCCACCGCCGTGGGCGAGGAACCGGCGGGGCCAGGAACGGACGCCGGCACCACCGCGGCGGACGCCTACGCGGACGCGGAGGGCTCCGCGCCGGGGGACCCGACGGACCGTTAGCACGCGCGCCCACGGGCGCGTGGCGGGGCGTCGGAAATCGGGCCCGTGTGCGCCCCGACACGGGGTTTGACCGGCGCGGTGACCGGGTGGTTTAATGTTCGGGTTGCCCCGACGGGCGGGCGCGGCGGTGCGTTTCCGAGCCGCCCGACGTCCCGCGGGACGCCGGCGCAGGTGATGCGCGGCGCCGTCGAGGCAAAGAAGCAAGAGACCGCGTGCGTACAGGACGGAAATCTGACGCACATGCAACCAGGTCAAGGAGACCCCAGTGATTCAGCAGGAATCGCGTCTGAAGGTCGCCGACAACACGGGTGCCCGGGAGATCCTGGTCATCCGCGTGCTCGGTGGCTCCACCCGACGCTTCGCTGGCATCGGCGACACGGTCGTGGCGACTGTCAAGGAGGCGACTCCCGGCGGCAACGTCAAGGCCGGCGAGATCGTCAAGGCCGTCATCGTCCGTGCGAAGAAGGAGACCCGCCGCAAGGACGGCTCCTACATCGCGTTCGACGAGAACGCCGCCGTGCTCATCCGCAACGACAACGAGCCGCGCGGTACCCGCATCTTCGGGCCCGTCGCCCGTGAGCTGCGTGAGAAGAAGTTCATGAAGATTGTTTCCCTCGCACCGGAGGTGATCTAGGTGAAGATCCACAAGGGCGATACGGTCCTCGTCATCTCCGGGCCGGACAAGGGCGCCCGCGGCAAGGTCATCGAGGCCTACCCCGCGCGCGACAAGGTCCTGGTCGAAGGTGTCAACCGCATCAAGAAGCACGTCGCCGACTCCGCCCAGGAGCGTGGCGCCGAGTCCGGCGGCATCGTCACCCAGGAGGCGCCCATCCACGTCTCGAACGTGGCGGTCCTCGACTCGGACGGCAACCCCACCCGCGTGGGGTACCGCTTCGACGAGAACGGCCGGAAGGTCCGCATCTCGAAGCGCAACGGGAAGGACATCTAAATGGCTGAGAACTACACCCCGCGGCTCAAGACCGTCTACCGCGACGAGATCCGCGGCAAGCTGCAGGAGAAGTACAACTTCGACAACGTCATGCAGGTGCCCGGCCTGACCAAGATCGTGGTCAACATGGGCATCGGCGACGCCGCCCGCGACTCCAAGCTGATCAACGGCGCGATCGAGGACCTGACCGCGATCACCGGTCAGAAGCCGCAGATCCGCCGCGCGCGCAAGTCCATCGCGAACTTCAAGCTGCGCGAGGGCATGCCGATCGGCGCCAAGGTCACCCTGCGTGGCGACCGCATGTGGGAGTTCCTCGACCGTCTGCTGACGGTCGCGCTGCCCCGCATCCGTGACTTCCGCGGCCTGTCGGACAAGCAGTTCGACGGCAACGGCAACTACACCTTCGGTCTGACCGAGCAGACGATGTTCTACGAGATCGACGTGGACAAGATCGACCGTCCGCGCGGCATGGACATCACGCTGGTCACCACCGCCGGTGGCGACGAGGAGGGCCGCTCGCTGCTGCGTCTGCTGGGCTTCCCCTTCGCCGGCAAGGACGGCCGCATGCAGGCCAAGGAGGCCTAAGAGCCTTCCGCTTTCCGACGCCGCGTCGGGGCGACGTCCCCGCGTGAGCGCCGCGTAGCGCACAGACCCCCGCCTTCGGGCGGGGGTCTTCTGCATGCCCGGGTTTTCCGAGATTCGGTCCGGGACAATGCTGTTGTGTCCAGGATCTCGCACCTCCATGTGGGCCGCAGGTCAGGCGGGGAGTAAGGTGTCCCGCGTCGCCCCGGTACCGAAGCGCGGTGCCGGGCACGTCGATGTTTCACCCGGTTCGGCCGGGACAATCGCCCCGGGCGTGCCGGGGACGTCACCCCGGTTCGACCGGACGCTGAAGAGGAAGGCTTTGCCCATGTCCCTGAACGAGACCGTCGCGGGAGCGGTCAAGAAGAAGGACGAACTGCTCACCCACGACTTCCTGCGCTTCGCCACGCGCGCCACGCTGGCCGGCGTCTACCTGACCGTCGCCACGGCCTTCGCCGCCGTCGTCGGCCAGGGCGTGAACACGGCGCTGGACAACACCGCCCTGGGCGCGGTCTTCTTCGCCCTGTTCTTCGGCCTGGGGCTCTTCGCCATCGTGATCCTCAACGCCGAGCTGGCCACCGGCGACATGATGTTCATGTCCTACGGCGCGGTGCAGAAGAAGATCGGCTGGGGCAAGGCCGTCTGGCTGCTCGTGGTCACCACGTTCTTCAACCTCATCGGCGCGGCCCTGATCGCCGCCCTGCTCGGCTACTCCGCCAAGTTCAACGACTTCGACTCCAGCCACCTGATCGCCACCCTGTCCGAGGGCAAGCTGGACAAGGGGCCCTGGCAAGCCTTCGTCGAGGGCATGGGCGCGAACTTCGTGGTCAACATGGGCATCGTCGGCGCGCTGTTCGCCAAGGACCTGGTGAGCAAGTTCTTCGTGATCGTGCCGTTCATCGCCATCTTCGTCGGCCTCGGCCTCGAGCACATCATCGCCAACTTCTCGCTGTTCACCCTGACCTTCTTCAACGCCGGCTTCGACCCGGCGCTGATGCCCGAGAACTTCACTATCGGGGCGGTCGGGATCAACTGGCTGATGGTCTGGCTGGGCAACTTCGTCGGCGGCGGCCTGCTCATCGGCGGCGTCTACGCCTACCTGAACATGTCCAAGAACGAGGTCTACCGGGACTGATCCCACACCCGTGAGACACCGCGGCCCCGCCTCTTGTTGAGGCGGGGCCGCTCTCGTCGGTGGGGCGGGGGCTCAGGCGAGCTCGCCGGAGTAGAGGTTGAAGCGGCCCGGGCGGGTGAAGCCGGTCAGCGCCAGGCCCGCCTCGCGGGCGAGCTCGACGGCCAGGGAGCTGGCCGCCGAGACGGCGACAAGCGCGGAGAAGCCCGCGGTGACGGCCTTCTGCACCAGCTCGAAGCTGGCGCGCGAGCTCATCACGAGGATCATCTTCTCCGCCGGCATCCTGCCCGTGCGCAGCAGGTCGCCGATGACCTTGTCGGCCGCGTTGTGCCGGCCGATGTCCTCGCGCACGCTGACCAGATCCCCGTCGGCGGTGAAGGCGCCGGCGGCGTGGATGCCGCCGGTGCGTCGGAACGCCTTCTGCCCGGTGCGCAGCTTCTCCGGCAGGCTGACTACCAGCTGCGGGTCGAGGGCCAGCGGCACGATGGGGTGGCGCGCCTTCGACATGATCTGCTCGATGGAGGTCGAGCCGCACACCCCGCACGCCGAGGAGGTCGGCAGCGTGCGGATGAACTCCGGGGCCGGGGCGCGCCCGCCGGCCAGCTCGAACTCCAGGACGTTGTAGGTGTTCACCCCGTCCGGCCCGCAGGCCCCGGCGCAGTAGCGGGCCTCGGTGACCTCGTCGGCGGAGCTGATCAGCCCCTCGGAGTAGAGCAGCCCGTGGACGAGATCGATGTCCGCGCCGGGGGTGCGCATCGTCGTCGTCAGCGTCTTCCCGCCGACGCGGATCTCGAGGGGCTCCTCACCGGCGACGACGTCGGCGCGCGTGTCGGTCTCCACGGCGCCCGCCTCGTCGAGGCGGACCTTCTTCACCGCGAAGGACGGGGTGATGCGGGACAACGTGCGGGTTCCTTTCGGCGGGTCTGCGGGTGGGGCGATCAGTCCAGGTAGCCGTCGGCGCGCAGGCGTTCGGTGATCTGGGCGACGCGGTCGTGGCCGTGCTCGGGCAGCTGTGCGCCGTCGCGGCCGGCGGCCACGCCGACCAGAAACGCCGTCAGCGGCGCGGCGGGACGGGAGGGGCCGTGGGCGACGTCGCGGGTCAGGTCGAGGAGATCGGGGATGACGGCCTTGAAGCCCTCGTAGTCGATGTCGAGGACCTCGCAGGCCTCGAGCAGCCACTGGTTGGCGGTGTTGTCCCGGGTCGGGTCGTTCACGCTGGGTTCCTTCCTGCTCTCACTGGCGGCGGGGCGGGGCGCCGCCGCATCGGCACGGCCCACTCTAGGCCCGTGCCCGTCGCGGCGGGCGGTGCGCCCGCGGTGACCCGGCGCCCGGCGCCTGCTGCGGGCGCGCACGGGGGAGGGCGCGACGTCGGAAATCGGGATTTGCCACGAGGGTGTGCGGGCCTGTAGCCTCGGTCGACGGACCTCTGCCCGGTGGGCGGGGTCCAACCGTAAGTACTTCCTACTTTGTTGTAGGCCCCCCGCCGGTCACGCGGACCGTGGTGGACGAAGGGCAGCGAGCAGGCGGACTACTGAGTCCGACCGGCACAAGTGGCCCGAGACAGCACCCGGAGAACGCATTCGGTGGGGCATCCTCAAGGAACCGCAACGAGAAAGGCAACGGTCACATCCATGACCATGACTGATCCTATTGCCGACATGCTCTCGCGTGTGCGCAACGCCTCCGGCGCGCACCACGAGCGCGTGTCGATGCCGTCCTCCAAGATCAAGGTGAACATCGCCGAGATCCTCAAGCAGGAGGGCTACATCTCCGACTACTCCGTCGAGGACGCCCGGGTCGGCAAGACCCTGTCGCTCGACCTCAAGTACGGCCCGCAGCGCGAGGCCTCGATCGCCGGTCTGCGCCGCGTGTCGAAGCCGGGCCTGCGCGTCTACGCCAAGTCCACCGAACTGCCGAAGGTCCTGGGCGGCCTGGGCGTGGCCATCATCTCCACGTCCCACGGCCTCATGACCGATCGACAGGCCAACGAGAAGGGTGTGGGCGGGGAAGTCCTCGCCTACGTCTGGTAAGGGAAGGGTGATTAACTAATGTCGCGTGTCGGTAACGCCCCGATCACCATCCCGAGCGGTGTCGAGATCAACATCGACGGCCAGGACGTCGACGTGAAGGGCCCCAAGGGTGCCCTGCACGTCGCGCTGCCTGCGCCCATCACCGCCGCCGTCGAGGACGACCAGATCAAGGTCGCCCGTCCCGACGACGACCGCAAGAACCGTGCCCTGCACGGCCTGTCCCGTTCGCTGATCAACAACTGCGTGGTCGGTGTCACCGAGGGCTACACGATCAACATGGAGATCTTCGGCGTGGGCTACCGCGTCGTCGCCAAGGGCAAGGACCTCGAGTTCTCCCTGGGCTACTCCCACACGATCACCGTCGAGGCGCCGGAGGGTATCACCTTCGCCGTCGACGGCACCACGAAGTTCTCGATCACTGGCATTGACAAGCAGCAGGTCGGCCAGCTCGCCGCCAACATTCGTCGTCTGCGCCGCCACGACCCCTACAAGGGCAAGGGCATCCGCTACGAGGGCGAGCAGGTCCGCCGCAAGGTCGGAAAGACGGGTAAGTAAAGATGAGCAACACCGCAGAGAACAGCAAGAAGCGCGTCCCGGTGGGCAAGGACATCTCGACGCGTCGTCGTCTGGCCCGCAGCCGGCGTCACGCCCGCGTGCGTCGCAACCTGCGCGGCACCGCCGAGGCCCCGCGCCTCGTCGTCCACCGTTCCTCGCGTCACATGCACGCCCAGATCATCGACGACACCGTCGGCCACACCCTGGCCGCGGCCTCCACCACCGAGGCGGAGCTGCGCAATCTGGACGGCGACAAGAAGGCCAAGGCCGCCAAGGTCGGCGAGCTGCTCGCCGCCCGCGCCAAGGAGGCCGGTGTCGAGCGCGTCGTCTTCGACCGCGCCGGCTACCAGTACCACGGCCGCGTCGCCGCTCTGGCCGACGCCGCCCGCGAAGGTGGGTTGAAGTTCTGATGACCGCAGCCAAGACGAACATCTACGGAAGGATCGCGTAATGCCGGGACGTGAACGGCGTGACGGCGGACGCTCCGCCGACGAGAACAAGAAGAACAACGAGCAGCGCGGCGAGCGCCGCGACCGCCGCGGCGGCCGCAACAACCGCCGCCAGCAGGACGAGCGCGACAAGTACATCGAGCGCGTCGTCACCATCAACCGCGTGTCCAAGGTGGTCAAGGGCGGCCGCCGCTTCAGCTTCACCGCCCTCGTCATCGTGGGCGACGGCCAGGGCATGGTCGGTGTCGGCTACGGCAAGGCCAAGGAGGTGCCGGCCGCCATCCAGAAGGGTGCCGAGGAGGCTCGCAAGAACTTCTTCCGCGTGCCCATGGTCGGTGGCACCATCACCCACCCGGTCATCGGTGAGGACTCCGCGGGCCGCGTCATGCTGAAGCCCGCCGCCCCCGGTACCGGTGTCATCGCCGGTGGCGCCGCCCGCCCGGTGCTCGAGTGCGCCGGCGTGCAGGACGTGCTGTCCAAGTCCCTGGGCTCGGGCAACGCCATCAACGTGGTCCGCGCCACCGTCGCGGGCCTGAAGGCCCTCGTGCGTCCGGAGGAGGTCGCGGCCCGCCGCGGCAAGTCCCTGGAAGAGGTCGTCCCGGCCCGTATGCTGCGCGCTCGCGCTGGACAGGAGGCCTAAACCATGGCTCTGAAGATCACGCAGACCCGCGGCCGGGTCGGGCTCAACCCGATCCAGCGCGCCAACCTGGAGGCCCTCGGCCTGAAGCGCCCGCACCACACCGTCGTCCAGCCGGACAACGGTGCCACGCGCGGCATGATCCAGAAGGTGCGCCACCTCGTCGCCGTCGAAGAAGTGGCAGGGGAGTAGGTAAACCATGAGCGACATCATCAAGCTCCACGATCTGCGCCCGGCCAAGGGCGCGAACAAGCCCAAGACCCGCAAGGGCCGCGGTGAGGCTTCCAAGGGCAAGACCGCCGGCCGCGGCACCAAGGGCACCGGCGCCCGGAAGAACGTTCCGGCGGGCTTCGAGGGTGGCCAGATGCCCATCCACATGCGCCTGCCGAAGCTGAAGGGCTTCCGCAACCCGAACAAGGTCTACTACCAGGTGGTCAACGTCGGCGACCTGGCCAAGGCCTTCCCGGAGGGCGGCGACGTCACCGCCGCCGAGATCGCCGCCAAGGGCCTCGTGCGCCCGAAGGCGCCGGTCAAGGTGCTCGGTCAGGGGGACATCGACGTCGCCCTGAACGTCACCGCCGCCAAGTTCTCCCGCTCCGCCAAGGAGAAGATCGAGGCCGCCGGCGGCTCCGTCAACACGGAGGACTAAGGCGCCTCGTCCCGGCCCCGCGCACGCGGGAGCCGCGGAGGTGAGAGAAGGACCCCGTCGGTCGCTTGAGTGCGACCGACGGGGTCCTTTTTGCGCGTTGAAAAAGAAATTGCCGACGCCGCGGTGTGCGGCGTCGGCGTTATTGCTTACGCGACGGTGGCGGAGGTGCGCACGCCCATGTCGTTCAGCAGGCCCGGGATCAGCTCCAGCAGGCGGTCGCGGGTGGCGCGCACGTCCTCGAGCGAGCGGCCGTCGGGGTTCTGCACGTCCCAGTGCACGTAGCGGTCGCCGGGCACGTCCGGGATCTCGTCGACGTCGACGCCCATGAGCACCACCACGTCGGCGCGGTGCACGGTGCGCGGCACCAGGTGGATCTGGCCGAGGATGTCGGTGGGAAGCCCCTTCTCCTCGAGGACGGGGACCACATGCGGGTTGATGCCGTCGACGGGCTCGAGGCCGATCTCGCGCACGACGACGTCCTCGTCGGCGAGCGCGCGGGTGATGGACGCGGCCAGCTGGGTGCGGCCGGCGTTGCGGCGGGAGACGTAGACGATCTCCTGGCGGCAGGCGGCGTCGGGGTCGTCGGCGGTGAGCATCTCGCTGAGGCGGTCGGAGGCCTCGCGGTCGACGAGCGTGGGCAGGAAGGTGGAGACCGCGGCGTCCGAGGAGGCGGCGATGGCCTCGTCGAGGACGCGGTCGACGGTCTCGGCGTCGATCCGGTGGCCGAAGCGGCGGTGCAGATCGCGGCGCACGTTGTCGAAGTGCTCGGGGGCAAGGTCGTTGTTCGACACGGTGATCTCTCCTTTAACCGGGGGTTAACCAAATGTTAACCCAATGCGCCTGCGGGTGCACTCTGGTGATGCTTAACCCTTCCGGGTTTGGTGGCTGAACGCGGTGCTGCTGGTAGGGTAGGAGAGTCAATTGTGTCCACCAGTCCCGCACGCCTGGTAAGCGGCGGGGCCATGAGAACACTTCCCGCAGCTGAGCGGCTATATTTTGTGCCCGTTCCCGAACCGGGAGGGCGAGCCTCGTGCTCAGCCGGCGGGAAGCCAGGAGGGTTCGTGTCCGCCATCATCCAGGCATTCAGGGACGCCGATCTGCGTAAGAAGATTCTCTTCACCCTCGCGATGATCATCCTTTATCGCGTCGGCGCGCAGATCCCGTCCCCGGGAGTGGACTACCAGTCCATCGCCGGGCGACTCCGCGACCTCACCGATGGACAGTCGGGCGTCTACTCGCTCATCAACCTGTTCTCCGGTGGGGCGCTGCTGCAGCTGTCGGTCTTCGCGATCGGCATCATGCCCTACATCACGGCCTCCATCATCGTGCAGCTGCTGACCGTGGTCATCCCCCACTTCGAGCAGCTGAAGAAGGAGGGGCAGTCCGGTCAGACGAAGATGACCCAGTACACCCGTTACCTGACGGTGGCGCTGGCGCTGCTGCAGTCCGCGGGCATCGTCGCCCTGGCGGACCGCGAGCAGCTGCTCGGCCAGGGTGTCCAGGTCCTCGTCGCCGACCGCAACCTCTGGGACCTCATCGTGCTCGTGGTGACCATGACCGCCGGCGCGATCATCGTCATGTGGCTCGGTGAGCTGATCACCGAGAAGGGCATCGGCAACGGCATGTCGCTGCTGATCTTCGCCGGCATCGCCACCCGCCTGCCCAACGACGGCATGAGCGTGCTCAACAACTCCGGCGGCCTCGTCTTCGGCATCGTCATCGCCGCGGTCATCGTGCTCGTCGTCGGCGTCGTCTTCGTCGAGCAGGGCCAGCGCCGCATCCCGGTCCAGTACGCCAAGCGCATGGTCGGGCGCCGCCAGTACGGCGGCTCCTCGACCTACCTGCCGCTGAAGGTCAACCAGGCCGGCGTCATCCCGGTCATCTTCGCCTCGTCCCTGATCTACATGCCGGTGCTCATCACCGAGATCGTCAACTCGGGCCAGGCGGGCGCGCCGGACAACTGGTGGCAGCGCAACGTCATCTCGCACCTGATGACGCCCTCGTCGTGGATCTACATCCTGATCTACTTCGTGCTCATCATCTTCTTCTCCTACTTCTACGTCTCGGTCCAGTACGACCCGAATGATCAGGCGGAGAACATGAAGAAGTACGGTGGCTTCATCCCGGGCATCCGTCCGGGGCGTCCCACGGCCCAGTACCTCGGGTACGTGATGAACCGCCTGCTGTTCGTGGGCTCGATCTACCTGGGCATCATCGCCGTGCTGCCGAACATCGCCCTGGACCTGGGCGTCGGCAGCCAGCAAGGATCGGGCATGACCGCCTTCGGCGGCACCGCCATCCTGATTCTCGTCTCGGTCGCCCTGACCACGGTCAAGCAGATCGAGAGCCAGCTCCTGCAATCCAACTACGAAGGACTCCTCAAATGAGACTCGTTCTCCTCGGGCCCCCCGGTGCCGGCAAGGGCACCCAGGCCGCCATTCTCTCCGAGAAGCTCAACGTCCCCCACATCTCCACCGGCGACCTGTTCCGCGCCAACATCGGCGAGGGCACCCCGCTGGGCGTGGAGGCCAAGCAGTACATCGACGCCGGCAAGCTCGTGCCGACCGACGTCACCGCCCGCATGGTCGAGTCCCGCCTCGACGAGGCGGACGCCGCCGACGGCTTCCTGCTCGACGGCTTCCCGCGCACGGTCGAGCAGGCCGAGATCCTGACCGACCTGCTGTCCAAGAAGGGCCTCAAGCTCGACGGCGTGCTGAACTTCCGCGTCTCCGAGGACGTCGTGGTCGAGCGCATGCTAGCCCGCGGTCGCGCCGACGACACGGAGGAGACCATCCGTACCCGTCTGCAGGTCTACCGCGACGAGACCGCCCCGCTGATCGAGCACTACGAGGGCCAGCTGATCAACGTCGAGGCCGAGGGCGAGATCGAGGAGATCAACGCCCGCGCCCTGGCCGCCATCAACGATCACGTCGAGGGCTAAGCGAAGTTGATCTTCCGGCGTAAGCGCATCCCGGCGAAGACCCCGGCGAGCTCGACGCGATGGAGGCCGCCGGCCGCGTGGTCGGCGCGGCCCTCCTCGCCGTGCGCGCCGCGGCCCGTCCCGGGGTGAGCACCAAGGAGCTCGACGCGGTCGCCGAGCAGACCATCCGTGACGCGGGAGCCTACCCGACGTTCCTGGGCTACCAGGGGTTCCCGGGCTCCATCTGCGCCTCCGTCAACGACGTCATCGTCCACGGCATCCCGAACGAGGACACCGTGCTCGCCGAGGGCGACCTGGTCAGCATCGACTGCGGTGCGACGCTCGACGGCTGGGTCGGCGACTCGGCCTTCACCTTCGGCGTCGGCGAGCTCAACGCGGACTCGCAGGCGCTCAACGAGGCCTGCGAGGAGGTCATGCTCGCCGGGGTCGCCGCCATGGTGCCCGGCGCCCGGCTCTCCGACGTCTCGCACGCCCTCGAGGTGGCCACCCGCGCCGCCGAGGAGCGCCACGGCCTGGCCTTCGGCATCGTCGATGGCTTCGGCGGGCACGGCATCGGCCACGAGATGCACGAGGACCCGTACCTGGCCAACGAGGGCCGTGCCGGCCACGGCCCGGTCATCCAGGACGGAACCACGCTGTGCGTCGAGCCCATGCTGACCCTGGGCACCTGGGACTCTGAGATCCTCGACGACGACTGGACGGTCATCACCGCCGACGGTACCCGTGCCGCCCACTGGGAGCACACCGTCGCCGCCACGGCCGACGGTCCCCGGATCCTCACCCCGCGGGCTGAGTGACGCGCCCGGACTGAATCCGATTTCCGACGCCGCCCCGCGCCCCGAGCGCGGGGCGATTCGGCGTCCGGCGCGGGCGTCGCGCGCGGTTGAGTAGGGGAGACGTTATACTCGCCGCATGACTTACAAGCCCCGACACGCCAAGCCGTCGCGCGCCCGTCGCCGCGTCGGCGCCCTGCTCGCCGGTGGCGCGGCCGCCGCGACGCTCGTGGCCGGCCCGGTGAACGCCAACGCCCAGACCCTTTCCGGACCCGGTTCCGCCGAGCTCCCGCAGGTCGGCTCGTCCGCCATGCAGCTGCCCGCCGACTTCCAGGCCCAGATCGACGACCTCGCCGACCAGGCCCGTGAGCAGGCCTGGGACTCGCGCGTCTGGCTGCACCAGCAGGCCGCCGCCCTGCCGCCCGAGATGCAGGAGCCGGCCCGCCAGTTCGTCGACCAGGTCGTCGAGGGGCTCTTCCCCGGCCTGATCGCCCAGAAGAACGCCGAGGAGGCCGCGCGCGTCGCCGCCGCCGAGGCGGCCGCCCGCCCGGCCCCGCCCGCCGCTAACACCGGCGTGGACACCGGCCCCTGCCCGGCCCAGGCCCGCGCCTGCATCGACATCGACGGCGGCCGCACCTGGCTGCAGGACGGCGGTCGCGTCTCCTACGGCCCCGTGCCGATGTCCGCCGGCGCGCCCTCGCCGGCCACCGCGACCCCGAAGGGCACCCACTTCGTCAACCGCAAGGTCAAGGACGAGATCTCGCACGAGTTCGGCAACGCCCCGATGCCGTACTCGGTGTACTTCACCAACACCGGTGTGGCCTTCCACCAGGGCAACGTCAACCTGCTCTCGCACGGCTGCATCCACCTCAACCACGACGACGCGGTGACGTACTTCGACCAGCTCCAGGTCGGCGACATGGTCTACGTCTACTAGACCCGCACGCGCCGCCCCGCGCGGCGTCGTCAAGCACCCCGGTCCCGCGACCGGGGTGTTTTTGCGTTTTCCCTGCTACCTGGGTAGAGTTACCCGACGGCGTGTGCGGCATACGCGCACGCCTGACTTGCAGTGCAAACGACGAGGGCGGCCACGGCCGTCCGGGAATGTGGAGGATATGGCTAAGGAAGGCGCCATCGAGGTCGAGGGCCGCGTCATCGAGCCCCTGCCGAACGCGATGTTCAAGGTCGAGCTGGACAACGGACACCAGGTTCTCGCGCACATCAGCGGAAAGATGCGTCAGCACTACATCCGCATCCTCCCCGAGGACCGCGTGGTCATCGAGCTGTCGCCCTATGACCTCAGCCGCGGTCGCATCGTCTACCGCTACAAGTAGGACATTTTCGCCTCCTCTTTTCCCAGGTACCCCGCTCCCGTACGACGGGCGCGGGGCGCTGCACACCTCCGGCCACGGTGGCTGGAGCCGCGCGCACCACGGCGTACCTCTCCGGGTAACGGTCCGGACGGGACGCCGGTTGGCGTGGACGGAAGAGGAGCAAACCACCGTAACAACCGGAAAGGTACTGCCACATGGCACGTCTAGCCGGCGTCGACCTCCCGCGCAACAAGCGCATGGAGGTCGCGCTCACCTACATCTACGGCATCGGCCCCGCCCGTGCCGCCAAGCTGCTCGAGGAGACCGGCATCTCTCCCGATCTGCGCACCGACAACCTGACCGACGAGCAGGTCTCCGCCCTCCGCGACGTCATCGAGGCGTCCTGGAAGGTCGAGGGTGACCTGCGCCGCGAGGTCCAGGCCGACATCCGTCGCAAGATCGAGATCGGTAGCTACCAGGGTCGCCGCCACCGTCGCGGCCTGCCCGTGCACGGTCAGCGCACCAAGACCAACGCCCGGACCCGCAAGGGCCCGAAGAAGACGATCGCCGGAAAGAAGAAGTAACACATGCCTCCGAAGACACGCTCTGGCGCACGCCGCAGCGGGCGCCGCACTCCGAAGAAGAACGTGGCCGCCGGCCACGCGTACATCAAGTCCACCTTCAACAACACCATCGTGTCCATCACGGGCCCGAACGGTGACGTGATCTCCTGGGCCTCCTCCGGCCACGTCGGGTTCAAGGGCTCCCGCAAGTCCACCCCGTTCGCCGCGCAGATGGCCGCCGAGAACGCCGCCCGCAAGGCGATGGACCACGGCATGAAGAAGGTCGACGTGTTCGTCAAGGGGCCGGGCTCCGGCCGCGAGACCGCCATCCGCTCCCTCCAGGCCTCCGGCCTCGAGGTCAACTCGATCTCCGACGTGACCCCGCAGCCGCACAACGGCTGCCGTCCGCCGAAGCGTCGCCGCGTCTAAGGGAAAGGAAAGGTTAGGAAGAAATGGCCCGTTACACCGGTCCCGCAACCCGTAAGTCCCGCCGTCTCCGCGTCGACCTCGTCGGCGGAGACCGCTACTTCGAGCGTCGCCCCTACCCGCCGGGTCAGGCCGGCCGCGCCCGTATCAAGGAGTCCGAGTACCTCCTCCAGCTGCAGGAGAAGCAGAAGGCCCGCTTCACCTACGGCGTCATGGAGAAGCAGTTCCACCGCTACTACGAGAAGGCCAACCGCCTTCCCGGCAAGACCGGTGACAACCTGTTGATCCTGCTCGAGTCCCGTCTCGACAACGTCGTCTACCGCGCCGGTCTGGCCCGCACCCGCCGCCAGGCCCGCCAGCTGGTCTCCCACGGCCACTTCACCGTGAACGGCAAGAACACCAACGTTCCGTCGTTCCAGGTCTCGCAGTACGACATCATCGACGTGCGTGACCGCTCCAAGAAGATGGTCTGGTTCGAGGAGGCCCAGGAGAACCTGAACGACTCCGTCGTCCCGGCCTGGCTCCAGGTCGTCCCCGACACCCTGCGCATCCTCGTGCACCAGCTGCCCGAGCGCGCCCAGATCGACATCCCGCTGCAGGAGCAGCTCATCGTCGAGCTCTACTCGAAGTAATCCTCCGAGTCCCGTCCTCCACCTTTCCACCTACCGGCGTCATATAGCGGGCGCCAAAGGAGAGAATCATGCTCATTTCTCAGCGACCGTCCCTCACCGAGGAGTACATCGACGAGTCGCGCTCCCGGTTCGTCATCGAGCCGCTGGAGCCCGGCTTCGGGTACACCCTCGGCAACTCGCTGCGTCGCACCCTGCTGTCGTCCATCCCGGGCGCGGCCGTGACCAGCGTCAAGATCGAGGGTGTGCTCCACGAGTTCACCACCATCGCCGGTGTCAAGGAGGACGTCTCCGACGTCATCCTGAACATCAAGTCGATGGTGCTGTCCTCGGACTCCGACGAGCCCGTCGTGATGTACCTGAGCAAGCAGGGCCCGGGCGAGGTCACCGCCGGCGACATTGAGCCGCCGGCCGGTGTCGAGATCCACAACCCGGACCTGCACATCGCCTCGCTCAACGAGCAGGGCAGCCTGGACATCGAGTTCGTGGTCGAGCGCGGCCGCGGCTACGTCCCAGCGGCTCAGACCGCCGGCGAGATCGGCCGCATCCCGGTCGACCAGATCTACTCGCCGGTGCTCAAGGTCAGCTACAAGGTCGAGGCGACCCGCGTCGAGCAGCGCACCGACTTCGACAAGCTGGTCATCGACGTGGAGACGAAGAACTCCATCACCGCTCGCGACGCCATGGCGTCCGCCGGCGGCACCCTCGTCGAGCTGTTCGGGCTCGCCCGCGAGCTCAACGAGCAGGCCGAGGGCATCGAGATCGGGCCCTCTCCGCAGGAGTCCGAGTCGCTGGCCGCCTACAGCATGCCGATCGAGGACCTGAACTTCTCCGTCCGGTCCTACAACTGCCTGAAGCGCCAGGAGATCCACACCGTCGGTGAGCTCGCTGAGTGCACCGAGTCGGACCTGCTGGACATCCGCAACTTCGGGCAGAAGTCGATCAACGAGGTCAAGATCAAGCTGGCCGGCCTCGGGCTCACGCTCAAGGACGCGCCGGAGGACTTCGACCCCACGCAGCTGGAGGGCTACGACGCCGAGACCGGTGGATTCGTGGACGACGAGGCCGAGGACGAAGAGTAGAACGCCCGCTCACCAACTTTCACACGAGGAGTAATCAATGCCTACCCCGAAGAAGGGCGCCCGCCTCGGCGGATCGGCGACCAACCAGCGCAAGGTTCTCGCGAACCTCGCCTCGTCGCTGTTCGAGCACGGCGCCATCAAGACCACGGACGCCAAGGCCAAGGCCCTGCGCCCGTACGCCGAGAAGCTGATCACCAAGGCCAAGGCCGGCACGCTCGCCGACCGCCGCGAGGCCCTGGCCAAGGTCACCAACAAGGCCGTGGTCAAGCACCTCTTCGATGATCTCGCCCCGCAGTTCGAGGGCCGTGAGGGTGGCTACACCCGCATCATCAAGCTGGAGAACCGCACCGGCGACAACGCGCCGATGTCCCAGATCTCCCTGGTCCTCGAGGAGGTCGCCGGCAAGGACGCCTCCCGCGCCGACCGCGTGGCCGCCTCGCAGAAGGCCGAGGAGGAGAAGGCCGCCGAGGCCGACGCCGAGGGCAAGGCCGACGAGGCCACCGAGGCTGAGGCTGAGGAGACCGAGGCCGCTGAGGCTGAGGCCGAGGAGAAGTAGTTCTCCCGTACCGGACTGACCCGGTATGAGCCGGCGCCCACCGGGCGCCCGAACCCCGCGCAACTCATGCGCGGGGTTTCGTCATGCGTGGGGGAGCCCGCGCACGGGGGAGGGGCGTCGACGGTGAGGGACACCGGCGGTGAGGCGGACCACCGACGGCGCGGGGCGCGACGTCGGCAATCGCGACGGCGGTCGGGCGACACGTAAGACGACTGGAGAAAGGTCATCACCGCAGTTGGTTCCAAGTGTTACCAAATCTTCATTTCTCGGCCCGTGACGGGGTGTCGCGGGCTCAAACCATTCAGCGGGCGTGATGAATGGGCTGGCACCGGCGGCGCGTTTGGTGGCGAAAGCGGACCGGGCTGTTCATTTTCTGTTCAATTTCGGGGTCTCTGGGCCCCGGAGGGCCGCGGTGGGGCGGACATGTCGGTTGCGATGTCCATAGCCTGGCGGGCAGGAAGCGGGGCTTGCCCGCAACCTTTCTTTTTCAGACGCATCACCGACCGGGCGCCGCTGGACGGCGCCGAGCGAAAGGAACGAACAATGGCCAACGAGCGCGATCTCAAGGAGCTCTTCGAGGCGACCGCGTACGACAACACCGGCGACAAGCTCGGCGACATCAAGGAGATCTTCGTCGACGACGAGACCGGTGCCCCGACCTTCGTCGAGGTCGGCCACGGTCTGTTCGGCATGAGCTCCAGCCTGGTGCCGCTGCGCGGCGCCAACTTCGAGGGCGACGCCCTGAACCTGGCCTTCTCCAAGGACCGCGTCAAGGACGCCCCGGAACTGGACTCCGACCGCAACCTGACCTCGGAGCAGCAGGACGAGCTCTACCGCCACTACGGCGTGCAGGACGCCCCCGGCATCACCGGTGTGGGCTCCGACCGCCGCGAGGCCGCCGCCGGTGAGCGCGAGGTCGCCGGCGACAAGGCCGGTTACGCCGCGGCCGGTGCGGGCGCGGGTGCCGGTGTCGGTGCCGCCGCTGACGGCAAGCACCACGCCGAGGACGACGTCGACGCCGAGCGTCGCGCCGCCGCCGATGTCGACGCCCAGCGTCAGGCGGCAGGCAACGCCGACGAGATCATCCGATCCGAGGAGCGCCTGAACGTGGGCAAGGAACGCGTCGCCTCCGGCGAGGCCCGCCTGCGCAAGTACGTCGTCGAGGACACCGAGCAGGTCGAGGTCCCGGTCACCCGCGAGGAGGTCCGCGTCGAGCGCACCCCGATCTCTGAGGAGGACGCCAAGAACTTCACCGGCAAGATCGGCGAGGAGGAGGCCTCGGTCACCCTCCACGAGGAGCGCGTGAACGTCTCCAAGGACACCGTCCCGGTCGAGAAGATCGCCCTGAACAAGGAGCAGGTCCAGGACACCGAGACCGTCTCCGAGACCGTCCGCAAGGAGCAGTTCGACACCGAGGGCGTCACCGACCCGAAGGCCGGCAAGTAAAGCACCTTCCCACCCGCCTGAACCGACCGCCGCGTCACCCGTCGAGGGAGGCGCGGCGGTCGTCTGTGTCGGTTGGTACCGTTAATCTGTTTCACCCCTGCGTACGGACGCTAACGCGGAAAGAGAGGCCACGGAAGCCGATGAGCCCGGAGACGGGGAGCACCGACCACGAGGAGGCGGCCGGACACGTCCGGCTGCGCCTCGACATCGCCTACGACGGCACCGACTTCCACGGGTGGGCCAGGCAGAAGGACCCCGACATCCGCACCGTGGAGGGCGAGATCACCGACCGGCTCTCGCTGATCTTCCGCGAGCCGGTCACCCTGACCGTCGCCGGGCGCACCGACGCCGGCGTGCACGCCTCCGGGCAGGTCGCCCACGTCGACGTGCCCGCGGCGGTGCTCGGGCAGCGCTCCATCGCCGGGGACCCGGCACGCCTGGTGCCGCGGCTGCGCAAGCTGCTCGAGCCCGACGTGATCGTGCGCGCCTGCAGCTTCGCCCCGGCGGGCTTCGACGCCCGGTTCTCCGCGCTGCGCCGCCACTACCGTTACCGGGTGACCACCTCGCCCTCGGGAGCGCTGCCGACCCGGGCGCGCGACACCGCCGTGTGGCCCAAGCCCGTCGAGCTCGACCGGCTCAACGCCACGGCCGCCAGGCTCGTCGGCCTCAACGACTTCGCCGCCTTCTGCAAGCCCCGGGAGCACGCCACCACGGTGCGCGACCTGCAGACCTTCACCTGGCACGACGTCTCCACCCCGGCCGAGCCGCAGCTCTACGAGGCACGGGTGAGCGCCGACGCCTTCTGCTGGTCGATGGTGCGCTCGCTGGTCGGCTGCTGCCTGGCGGTGGGGGAGGGCCGCCGCGAGCCCGACTTCGCCCACGCACTTCTGTCCGAGACCTCGCGCAGCTCCGCCGTGCCGGTCGCCCCGGCCTGCGGACTCAGCCTCGTCGGCGTCGACTATCCGGCCCCCGGGGAACTGGCCGCCCGCGCCGCGACCACCCGCACCAGGCGCACGGTGCCCGCACCGCCCGCGCACCCGGGCGATGCCCGCGCCGACGGCGACCGCACCGCCGGCGGCGATCCCGAAGACACCCTCCGATGAGCGTCTCCTGGACGCTGATCGTCGTCCTCGCGCTCACCGCGACGCTGCCCGGCGGCCTCGTCGGGCTGGCCGCCGGCCTGCGACTGCCGTGGGCGGCGGTCGTCTCATTGCCTGTCAGCTTCGGCGTCTACGGGCTGGCCGCCTGGGTCTGCGGGCTGCTCGGCGTCGGCTTCGGCCCGGTGACCGCGCTCGTCGCCTGGGCCATCGCCCTGGCGGTCGCACTGGTCTGGCGCTGGGTCGTCGGTGCCGAGGGTTGGCGACGCCCGCCGCTGCCGCGCCCGCGGCGCCGGTCGCGGGCTGAGGAGCGGGCTGAGGCGCGGGTCGAAACGCGCCGCGGGACCCGGCCTCAGGCCCGCACACCCGGTGCGGGCGCCCGCGCCGTCACGCGCCGGTGGGACTGGCCGCTGCCGGCCCTCGGCGTCTTCGTCGGGGTCGTCGGCGCGGTCGGCGCCGCCGTGGGCTGGCGCGCCCCGCTGCGCGACGGCATGGCCACCGTCGACCAGGGCTGGGACCCCCTCTGGCACGCCAGCGTGGTCCGCTTCATCCTGGAGACCGGCGTCGCTACGCCGACGCGGATGGGCGAGCTGCAGAACATCGAGACCGGCGCCTACCTCTACTACCCGACGGCCTGGCACGCCGCCGTCGCCCTGGCCGCCCGGCTGACCGGCTCCGGGGTGGTGCCCGCCGTCCAGCACGCCGCCGTGGTGCTGCCCGCGCTGGCGCTCCCCGTCTCGACGGCGGCGCTGGCCTGGCGCATCGCCGGCTCGCGCGGCTGGCCGGCCCGCGTCGCCGCCGCCCTGGGTGGGGCGTGCGTCACCTGGGTGCCCGCCGTCATGTGGGTCGGCTACTTCATCGGCGCCTGGCCGTACCTGGTCGCCATGACCGCGTTCGGGGCGGTGCTCGCGCTCTTCGTTGCGGTGCCCGCCCGGCCCCGCGCCGCGCTGCCGGCCGCCCTCGGGCTCGCCGGCGTGCTGCAGCTGCAGCCCGGCCCGGTCACCGTCGTCGTCCTCGGCGTCGCACTCTGGTGGCTGCTGGCCGGCCTGTGGCGCCCGACGCTTCCCGGGTGGCGTCGCCGCCTGCGCGACCTCGCTTGGTTGGCCGGCCCCGGTGTGGTGGCCGCGGCGGCGGTCGCCCCGCAGGTCCTCTCCGCGGTCGGGCAGGTCGGCGAGATCGCCGGCTACAACTTCGAGCGCGGCATCGGCCACGCCGAGTCCTGGCACGACGCGGTGACCATGGCGGTCACCCACAGTGAGGAGTTCCCCGACTTCAACCCGGTGCCGCTGCTGGTCGTCGCCGCCGTGGGCGCGGTGTGGTCGGTGCTGCGTCGCCGCGGGCTGTGGGCGCTGGCCCTCTGGGCGTTCCAGGCTGCGCTGCTGGCCCACGCGCTGAGCCCCTGGGCCGGGGTCCCCGGCGGCGTGCTGGGCGCGGTGGCCTCGATGCACTACTCCTCCGACACCCGACTGGTCATGCCGGTGGCGATGCTCACCGTCGCCTTCGCCGCCGCCGGGCTGGGCGCCGTGGTCGCGGGGCTCGGTGCGCTTCTCACGCGGGGCCGCGGGCCGCGCGGCGTGGTCACCGTGGTGCTGGCCGTCGCCGTCGGCGCCGGCTGCCTGTGGTGGTCGGTCGCCGGCACCGCGCGCGGGGCCCGCTGGGCAGTCGCCGAGAACCACGCGAACCAGCGCATGGTCTCGGCGGCCGACCAGCGCGCCTTCGAGTGGCTGGCCACCCGCCCCGAGGTCCGCGGCGGTCTGGTCTCCGGCGAACCGGCCGACGGGCACGCCTGGGCCTACCCGTACGCCGGGGTGCCCACGCTGTTCCGCCACTACAACTGGCCGGTCGCCCGGCTGGGCTCCGACAGTGATCTCGTCGCCTTCCGCGCCAACCTGCTCGGCGCCGGCGACTTCGGCGACCCGCGGATGGCCAACGCCGTCGACGAGGCCGCCGAGCGCCTCGACGTGCGCTTCATCATCGACTCCCCGCCGCGATTCTGGGCCTTCCAGGCCGCCTCGGACTTCATCTCCCCGGTGCTGCGCCGCTCGCCCGGGCTCACCCCGGTCTTCGAGGACGGCGGGACCGTCGTCTACGCGGTCAACCAGGCCTTCACCGACACCGAGCTCGACCGGCTGCGCGCCGAGTCGCCCGCCTCGCCGCGCCCGCAGCCGCAGGTGCTCGAGGACCCGGAGGCGCAGGACGCGCAGGCGCCGCGCCACCACCGCCCCACGGTGCCGCGCCCGGAGCGGCTCAAGGGGACCCCCGGCGGGCTGGTCACGCCCGCGCATGGGTACCTGGGCGGCCGGCTCGCCCCGGGGGCGGCGGCCGCGGGGCTGGGCCCCGAGCTGATCGACCTGCCCTACCCGGGCTGAGCCGTGGGTGCGCCTTTGGGGGACCGGCCCGCAGGCCGCGGGGCCCGGACCCGCTCACCGGGCGCGCCCGCCCGCCCCGCGCTAGGGTGTGCGCCAAAGGCGGCGCGGACCGGAGCTGACCCGGGCCCGCAGCCGAGGGGGAACACCACGGTTAGACGGGGGAGGACCATGTCACAAAGGCACGACCACTCAGCCGCGCGCGGCGCAGCCGGCGCCGCAGCCGCGGGCACGCCCGGGCGCGGACCGGCGCCGGGGCCGGCACCGACCACGCGCGCGCAGGTCTCCGGCCACCGCTTCCTCACCCGCCGCCTGCGCCACGGGCTGGTCTTCGGCGACATCCGCATGATCCACGACCCGCTGGCCCGCCGCCGGCGCGCCGGGCTGATCGGTGCGGCGGCCGCCGGCCTGGTCGCCGCCGGCGCCGGCCTGCTCGCCGTCATCGACCCCGCCCCGGACCCGGGCGAGGCCGCCGTCCTGCGCGCCGAGTCCGGGGCCCTCTTCGTCCGCGTCGACGAGACGGTCCACCCCGTGGCCAACCTCGCCTCCGCCCGCCTGATCGCCGGCGGACCGGAGGAGCCCGCCGAGGCCTCCCCGGACGCGCTGTCCGCCCGCCCGCTCGGCCGTCCGGTGGGCATCCCGGGCGCGCCGGGCACCGTCGCCGAGGAGGCGCCCGCGCCCGAGGCGCGCTGGGCCGCCTGCGTGGCCCCCGACGGCGCGGTCACCGTGGCGCTGACCGCGCCGCGTCCGCTTGACGACGCCGCGGGGCTCATCGCCCGGCCGCGCGCGGCCGGCGCGCGTTCCGGCACCGTGCGTGACTGGCTGGTCACCGCGGAGGGCCGTCGGGCGCTGCCCGAGGAGGGCACGGCCGACGGCGACCGGGTGCGCGCCGCGCTCGGCGTCGACCAGGCCACGAGGGTGTGGCGCCCGCCGACGGAGGTGCTCGCCGCCGCCCCGGAGCTGCCCGAGCTGACGGCCGCCGACCTCGACGCCGCGGGTACGGACGGCGTGGGCGCACTCGAGCTGGCCGACCCCACCGACGCCGAGGTGTGCACCGGCGGGCCGGACGCCGCGCTGAGCCTGCACACCGCCCGGCCTTACGGAACGGCCGTGGAGCTTCCCGGGGAGGGCACCGCGGAGCGCTTCGCCGGGCCAGGTGCGGGCGCCTTCGCCGTCGACACCGGTCACGGCGTGCAGGTCGTCTCCGACAACGGGATGCGCCACCGGCTGCCGGACCCGGAGGCGGCCGCCGTACTCGGCCTGCCCGAGCCGCACCCGGGCTGGTGGCCGGTGCTGCGCCTGCTGCCGGAGGGCGCGGCGCTCTCGGCCGAGGCCGCCCTCGAGGTCGAAGACCCCGTCAGGCCCTGAAATCTGCCCCGGGTTCTCCCCGGGCGCGGGATTTCTCCGCGGGCGCGGTGCCCGGGATCGGAGTTAGGGTGACGGGCATGGGTATTCGCGATGCGGCCGTCGGGCTGGCGGCCAGGGCCACACAGTCGCTTGCGATCGGGCGCGGGGTCGACCCCGTCGACGTGGAACCTGTGGGCTGGTGGGCGCACCAACGCGGCGTCGACAAGCTCACGGAGAGCTTCCGCGCCATCCCCGCAGGCACACGCGCCCGGCTGGCGAAGAAGACCTCGAACCTCTTCCGCGGCCGCTCCGGCGACGCCGCGGGCCTGGACGTCTCCGGGCTGCACGGGGTCATCGCCGTCGACCCGGTGGCCAAGACGGCCGACGTGCAGGGCATGTGCACCTATGAGGACCTCGTCGACGCCACCCTGCCGCACGGCCTGGTACCGCTGGTCGTCCCGCAGCTGAAGACGATCACGCTCGGCGGGGCGGTCAGCGGCATGGGGGTCGAGTCGACCTGCTTCCGCAACGGCCTGCCGCACGAGTCGGTCACCGAGATGGACATCCTCACCGGCACCGGCGAGATCGTCACCTGCTCGCCGGAGGAGAACGTCGACCTCTACCGCGGCTTCCCCAACTCCTACGGCTCGCTGGGCTACGCGGTGCGCCTGCGCGTGCTGCTCGAGGACGCCCCGGCCGCCGTCGAGCTGCGCCACGTGCGCTTCAACGACCCGGACAGCTTCGCCGCCGCGCTCGGTGCGGCCGCCGAGACGGCCGAGTACGCCGACGTCCGCGTCGACTACCTGGACGCGGTGGTCTTCTCCCCGGAGGAGCTCTACCTGGTGCTCGGCACCGGAACGCAGGAGGAGGGCCCGGTCAGCGACTACACCCGCGAGCGGGTCTACTACCGCTCCATCCAGCACCCCGAGGGCGTGCTGCGCGACCGGCTGGCCTTCCGCGACTACCTGTGGCGCTGGGACATCGACTGGTTCTGGTGCTCGCGGGCCTTCGGCGCGCAGGACCCGACGGTGCGCCGCCTGTGGCCGCGCAGCCTGCGCCGCTCCAGCTTCTACTGGAAGCTGGTCGGCCTGGACCGCCGTTTCGACATCGAGCACCGGCTGACCCGGGCGCGCACCGGCGAGCCGCACCGCGAGCGGGTTGTCCAGGACGTCGAGGTGACCACCGACCGGCTCGCCGAGTGGCTGCGCTGGTTCTTCTCCTCCTGCGACATCCAGCCGATGTGGCTGTGCCCGATCCGGCTGCGCGCCGGCTCCGAGAAGCTGGTCGGCACCGGCGAGCTGACCGCCGGGGCAGAGGCGCCCTGGCCGCTCTACCCGCTCCAGCCGGGCACCACCTGGATCAACGCCGGGTTCTGGTCGGCGGTGCCCGGTGACCTGATGGGCCCGGACGCCGGGGAGGGCGCCTTCAACCGCGCGATCGAGGCGAAGGTCCACGAGCTCGGCGGGCACAAGTCGCTGTACTCGGAGGCCTTCTACACCCGCGAGCAGTTCGAGGCGCTCTACGGCGGGTCGCTTCCCGCCCAGCTCAAGCGGGTCTTCGACCCGGACGGGCGCTTCCCGGGCCTCTACGAGAAGACCGTCGAGGGCGCCTGAGCCGGCGCCGGGAAGGACGTCCCGGCCGCCTCAGCGCACCCGCCGGGACGGCCCACTGATTCAACGGGCGAATTAGGCGCAGACGATTAGACTGGCGTGTCAGTCGGTTGAGAAAGGACAGTGAACGCTATGACCGCCTCCTCCGAGAAAAACTCCACGATGACCGTCGGTGAGATCATCGACATGCTCGTCGAGGCGCCGAACCCCTTCCGCTGGGAGGCCTTCGACGGTTCGACCGCCGGTCCCGCGGACGCGAGGTACACGGTGCGCATCCTCAGCCCGGAGGGCCTTTCCTACATCGCGACCAGCCCGGGCGACGTCGGCTTCGCCCGCGCCTGGGTCACCGGCGGCATGGAGGTCGAGGGCGAGCACCTGGCCCACCCCTACGGCATCTTCGACACTCTGCGTGACCTCTACGGGCAGTTCCGCAGGCCCTCGGCGGGCGACCTGCTCAAGATCTACGCCGAGCTGCGCCGCATGGGCGCGCTGCAGATCCAGCCGCTGCCCGAGGTCGAGCGCTCCTCCTTCCTGGAGCGCTCCCTGCGCCAGGGCCTGTCGCGCCACTCCAAGGAGCGCGACGCGGACGTCATCTCCGCCCACTACGACGTGGGCAACGAGTTCTACGAGCTCTTCCTCGGCGACACGATGACCTACACCTGCGCCTACTACCCGACCGAGGACGCCGGCCTCGACGACGCGCAGATCAACAAGTACCGCCTCGTCTTCGAGAAGCTGCGCCTCAAGGAGGGCGACCGCCTGCTCGACATCGGCTGCGGCTGGGGCGGGATGGCCCGCTACGCCGCCAAGCGCGGCGTGCACGTCATCGCCGTGACGCTCTCCCAGGAGCAGGCCGAGTGGGGCCGCGCCGCCGTCGAGGCCGACCGCCTGGGCGACCTCGCCGAGATCCGCTACCAGGACTACCGCGACGTGCCCGAGTCCGGCTTCGACGCCGTCAGCTCCATCGGGCTGCTCGAGCACGTCGGCGTGAAGAACTACGCGGACTACTTCGAGTTCCTCTCCGGCAAGCTGCGCCCGGGCGGGCTGATGCTCAACCACTGCATCACCTACCCGGACAACCACAAGACCCGCAAGGGCGAGTTCATCGACCGCTACATCTTCCCGGACGGCGAGCTGACCGGCTCCGGCACCGTGGTGCGCAAGATGCAGGACCACGGCTTCGAGGTGCTCCACGAGGAGAACCTGCGCTTCGACTACATGCGCACGCTGCGCGACTGGTGCGAGAACCTCAAGGCCAACTGGGACCGCGCCGTCGAGCTGGTGGGCCTGCCCACCGCGAAGCTGTGGGGGATGTACATGGCAGGCTCCGAGTGGGGCTTCGAGCACAACGTCGTGCAGCTGCACCAGGTGCTCGGCGTCAAGCTGGACGAGCGCGGTTCGCGTTGCGGGGTGCCCGAGCGCATGTGGTGGCGCCCCTAGCACGGGGAACGCTCCCCGCGGCACTGGCCGCGGACCCTGCGGGCTTTCTAGGTTGAGGCCGTACCGCGACGCACGGATCATGGTGCGCCGCCCCGACCTCCCAGGAGCACCGCCATGTCCCGTGCCGCACTGCGCCGTCGCCTCACCCGAGTGGGCGTCGATTTCCGACGCCGCGCGGTGCTCGCCGTCTGCGTGACGGCCCTCGGCGTGGGCGCGTCCGCCTGCGCCGGCCAGGCCGGCGCCGGAAACGGGGCGGCGTACGGGCCCGAGC
The DNA here is from genome assembly GCF_030211955.1 of Corynebacterium frankenforstense. GTDB lineage: Bacteria > Actinomycetota > Actinomycetes > Mycobacteriales > Mycobacteriaceae > Corynebacterium > Corynebacterium frankenforstense_A. The sequence continues at coordinate 109,604 of NZ_JASODI010000008.1, forward strand.
CCGCGCCGGGCACCGTGGCGGCCACCGCCCGGGACGCCGCCGCAGAGAGTTCCGCGGGGACCGTCGTGGAGACCGCGGGGTACGGCGCGGCGCCGCCCGCGGGCCCCGAGACCAGTGCGGCGCCGCCCGGTCCCGGGACCACCGGCGGGCTGCGGGTCTTCGATGACGGCACCGACACCGCCGCGGTCTACCTGAGCAGCCGGGACGTTGACGGTGAGGTCTTCGGCGAGCGCGACTGCGCGGTCGACCTCGAGTTCCGCGACCCTGCCGGGGCGGCGATCCCCTCGGCGGGCACGGTCCACCGCCAGACCTGCAACGGGTGGGTGATCGCCCCGCTGCCGGAGCAGGCCGGCCCGGCCCAGCTGCGCGTCACGGTGGAGATGTCCGGTTTCGAGCCGCTCGTGATCGCCCAGCCGATCGTGCTCGCCGGCAACGCCTGACCCGGTCCTGGCGCCACCTGGTCCCGGCGCCACCGGGCGCGCGCCTTTAGAGTGAGGTGCGCACCGCAGATGAACTTGACCGGCCCAGGAGCCCCACCGTGTCCCCGTCCCGCCCCGCCCGCCTTACTCTCGCCGCGGCCCTCGGCACCGCCGCCCTGACCCTCGGGGCCTGCACGATCGGGGACCCGGAGCCGGATGCGCCGGTGCTGACCACCCAGCCGCAGACCTCGACCGCGCAGTCGAGCTCGGCGGCCTCGAGCGCCTCGGGCACCTCGAGCGCGACCTCGTCGTCGACCACGCCGAAGGCGGCGGGTGGCCCCAACGAGAAGCTCGCCAACGGTGACGGCACCTACCGGCTCACGGACGACGCCCCGGACCCTGACCGCCCGCCGGAGGACGTCTCGGCGACCTTCAGCAACCTCGACGACGAGGGCTTCAAGCGGCTGACGGTGATGTTCGAGGACGACTACGCCAACGCCTTCCTCCAGTACGAGGGTGCCAAGCAGTCCAACGGGTTGTGGATCAACGTCCGCGGTGAAACGACCGACGGCGACAACGTCGAGGACATGCGGTGCTCCTTCAAGTACGAGATCTTCGACGGGGCGGCGTGAGCATCTCGACTCCCGACCCCTCTGAGGGCTTCGAGAACACGTCGTGCAGGACCTACGTGGTCGACCGGCCCGAGGACGCGATCGGGCCGCAGTCGGTCCAGGTGACCATCGCCCTCTCCGGCCACAAGCCCTTCGTGGTCCGCCAGGACATCATCAACGTCGGCTAGACCCGCCCACGGCCAGGCCGACGACCAGGCCGGACAGCGCCAGGATCGCCAGGACACCGACACCGACGGCCGCCGCGCGCCCGGTCACCGAGGTGTCTGCGGCCACCGGCGCGGCGATGCGTTCCGCGGTGCCCCCGTTTGACGACGCCCCGTGGCCCCCGTCGCCGGTTCCCGCACCCGAGCCTGCGCCTGCGGCGCCGCCGGCGCGGTGTCCGGGAGCGCCGTCCGCCGGCACGTGCAGGTGGCCGAGCACCTGGTGCGCGTCGACGGCCCCGTGCGGCGGCTGGGCCGCCTGGCGCAGGTGCGCGCGCAGGAGCGCCGGCGGGGCCTGCGGGTGGCGTTCGATGAGCGCGGCGGCCAGCCCGCTGACCACGGGGGCGGCGAAGCTGGTGCCCTCGAAGCCGCGGCTCGCCCCGCTCTCCGGGTCGGTCACCCCGGTGGCCAGCCCCGCCCCGCCCGGGTCCAGTCCCACGGCCACCTGCCCGGGCGCGGCGAGCGAGCCGGGCCCGGCGGCCACCGAGTAGTCGGCCAGCCGGTGCTCGTCGGCCAGTGCGGCGACGGTGAGCACCGTCCCGGCGTGGCCGGGGTAGACCACCGAGCCCTCCGGGCAGTCGGCCGAGGCGTTGCCGGCGGCGGCGACCACCACGGCGCCCTCGGCCTCGGCGCGGGCGAGCGCCTCATCCAGGCTGGAGGTGTCCATGACTGCCGCGCGCCGGGGCTCGACGCAGGCGACCACGGAGGCGTTGATCACCCGCGCGCCGTGGTCCAGGGCCTCATGGATCGCCCGGGCCAGCCCGCCGAGGGTGCCCGAGCCCTCCCGCTCCACACCCGTGGCACCGGGACCTGCGGGGGAGCGGTAGTGCGCGCTGGACTGGCGCACGCTGACGATCCGCGCGCCGGGGGCCACCCCGACCAGCGCGTCCTGCTCGGAGGGCCTGGCGGCGATGACCCCCGCGACAACGGTGCCGTGCCCGTCGCAGTCGCGCAGCGGGTCCGGCGTGCCCGGGGTGACCAGGTCCGCACCCGGCACCACTCCGCCCAGGCGCGGATGGTCGGCGACCCCGGTGTCGATGACGGCGACGATCACCCCGGACCCGGTGGCCAGGCCGTGGCCCCGGTCGGCCACCGGCGGGACCTCGAGCTCCGGCGGCGGGGTGCCCACCACGCAGGCGCGGTCGGGCTCGGCGCCCACCGCGGCCGGCTGGACCGGCGGGGCGGACAGGACGAGCAGTGCCCCGGCGGCGGCGCAGGCCGCGGGTGTGCGGGCCCTCATCCCAGGCCCCGCAGCCAGGTGAACACGCCGGCGAGGTGTACCGCCAGCGGGACCGCGGCGGCCAGCGCGGTGGACTCGGCGCGCTCCCACCACACCAGCGTCGTCGGCTCCGGGTCGCTGAGCTTTCCCGCCCACAGCGGGGCGGACAGCGCCGCGGCGGCCACGGTGCCGGTGATACCGAGGGCCACCGGCACGGCCCCCGGGACACCGGTGGCCGCGGGCGCGGCGGCGACAAAGCCCGCAAGCGCCACGGCCAGGTTCGCCCAGAGGGCCACCGGGTCGGCGTGGCGCAGGGCGTGCAGACCGCAGGCGGCGGCCACGCACAGCGCGAAGGCCAGCGCGAACCACGCCAGCGAGCTGCCCCGGGTGGTCCAGGCGAGCCAGGGCAGTGCCACCACGGCCACCGCCGCGGCGCCGCAGACCACCCCGGCGTGCACCCGCCGGGCCCGCTCGGCGCGCGCGGCGGCGTCCGGGACCTCGACGCCGGCCAGGGTGACCTCCTCGCCGGCGGTGGGCAGGCGCGGAACCGAGAGCCCCGCGGCCGTCTGCGCGATCGCCGGGGCGGCCCACCCGCAGGCCAGGGCGACCGCCACGGCGACCGTCGCCGCACCCGTCGCCCCGGCGAGCGCACCCGCGCCGGTGGCAAAGGCGCACACGACGAGCATCACCACCCCGGCGGCCAGGCAGCCCGCCCCCGGGCGGTGCGGGCGAAGGGCGGCCACCCCGGCCAGCCCCACCCCGGCGGCGGCGAGCCCCGCACCGGTCGCGGCCGCCCACCCGGAGGCCTCGTCCGGCACCGCGTCGCCGAGCACCCAGCCGGCGGCGGCCACCCCGCACAGCGGAGGCAGTGCGACGGCGGCCAGCGTCAGCTCGCGGCGCCAGGCCAAAAGCACCAGGCAGGCGGCCCCCGCCACGGCCGCCACCAGCCACGCCGGGGCGGCGTGGGCGACGAGCACGGCGAGCATCACCACGCCGGCGGCTGCGGTGGTCTGCGCCAACCCGCCGGGATGCGCACGGCCGGCCAGCGCGGCGTCGGCAAGCGCCTCGGCGGCGTCGCGCGGCACCGGGCGCGGGCTCGGGTGCCCGGGTGCCAGCACCAGCACCCCGCCGTCGGGCGGGCCGACCGCGCCGAGCGGCTCCTCGGACGGTACGGGTGCGCCGGCGGCGGTGGTCGCCCGCCACGGCGTCTGCGGGTGCGGCGCGCCGACCAGCCAGGCGACCTCCTCGGCGATGTCGGCCACGGAGCTGCTCACGGGCACGCTCAGGTCGGTCTCCCGGTGGAAGCCGCCCGTGTGGACGCGCACGCACAGCCGGAGAACGTGTTCGATCTCCACGGTGAAAAATCCCCCTCGATATGTTCTTCCCCCTGTGTGTGCGCTCATCGTGACCTACACTTGCGCCCGTGTCCACCCGAGAGGTGGGACCCGCGTGGGGGCGCGGCGCGAGGGGTGCCGCGGGAACCCCGCGTGCGACGGGGGAGAACAGAGGGGGAATATTCCGCATGACCACCGCAATCGCACCGCGCGACCGGTATGCGCCGGTCGCGCCGGCCGCACCGTTCGCGCCACCGGAGCGCCCGCGCCGGCGCACCGTCCATCCGCTGACACCCGGCGCGCGCGAGCCCGCGCCGCCGCGCCCGGAGGGCAGCCTCTCCGCCGAGGCGGTGCCCGCCGCCGACACCCCGCGGCCCATCGCGCTGATCCGCATCCTTTTGCCGCTGGTCATGGTCGCGGCGATGATCGGCATGGTGCTGCTGATGGTGCGCATGGCCGGCACGGTGCACCCGATGATGCTCATCCTGCCCGTCATGTTGGCCATGGGGATGATGGGCATGTTCGCCCCGCCGCAGAACCGCGACCCGGACGAGACGCGGCGGACCTACCTGCGCCACCTCAACGAGCTGCGGCGCACCGCGCTCGACAACGCCGCCGCCCAGCGCGCCCACGAGGAGCACCGCCACCCCGCGCCCGGCGACCTGTGGGCCCTGGTGCCCACCGACCGGCTCTGGGAGCGCGGCGCCGAGGACGCGGACGCCCTGCACGTGCGCCTGGGCACCGGGCCGGCGCCGCTGTGCACCCCGCTCGAGGTCGGTGAGCAGGGCGCGCCCGAGGACCTCGACCCGGTGTGCGCGGTGGCGCTGCGCCACACGGTGCGCTCGGTGGGCACCGTGCCGGACCTGCCGGTGGTGCTCAACCTCGCCGCCTTCGGGCACCTCTCGGTGGCCGGCCCGGGCGCGGGCGACCAGGTGCGCGCGATGATCGCCCAGCTCGTCTTCCACCACGGCCCGGAGGCCGTCGGCGTCGAGGTCCGCGGCGACACCACCGGATGGGCGTGGGTGAAGTGGCTGCCGCACGCCCGCGCCCCGCACGCGGCGGCCTACCGGGTGCTCGTCGTCGACGGGGTCACGACCACCGGTACCGAGGACTTCCTCGACGACGACTCGCTGACCTGCGTCATCGAGGTCGGCACCGGGGCGCCGACGGCGCTGCGCACCCGGGCGCGCGACGAGGGCCTGGCGCTCACGGCCGCCGACCGGCTGATCGCCCACACCGACAACGGGCGCGAGGACCTCGGCGTGCCCGACGCGATGTCCCCGCGCGCGGCGGCCACCCTGGCCCGGGCCACGGCGTCGTGCCGCCGGCCCGGCCACGGCCGCGGCGCGGTGGCCAACGACCTGCCGGCGCTGCTGGGCCTCGACGGGCCGGACGGCCTGGGCGGGGCACACCCGCCCGAGCTGTGGCGGACCCCGCCCGCCGAACGGCTCACCGTGCCCGTCGGCGTCACCCGCGGGGCGGGCGGGCCGGCGGTGCCGGTCACCCTGGACCTGCGCGAGTCCGCCGAGGGAGGCATGGGCCCGCACGGGCTGTGCATCGGGGCGACCGGCTCCGGCAAATTCCAATCCAGAGAGGTCTTGCACTGTTGCGGTGCGGTTGTCTTCTTTCTCACCGTATTGGACCCTGCGAAATTAATTGGATACGATAGGCCCATGTTGATTTTAGGTTCCGTTTTCATGCGGCCGCTCACCAGCCGCTAAGGCGGTTTTCTCCCTCCCGCAGGTTAGAAACCGCTCCGGTCCTTTAGCCGGGCGGCCATTTGCCATGCCCGGCTCCGTTTCAACTCCACGGAGCACACCTGATGTCTACATACGGATACGGCCGTCACGAACATGGCCAAAATTTTCTCACAGACCACAAGATCATCAACTCCATCGTCGATCTTGTAAAACAAACCTCCGGCCCCATCATTGAGATCGGGCCAGGAAGCGGTGCCCTCACTCACCCGATATCCCACTTGGGGAGGGCAATAACGGCAGTTGAGGTAGACGCAAAACTAGCTGCCAAACTCACAAAAAAGACCGCCTCGGCGTCGGTCGAAGTGGTCCATGATGATTTCCTCAACTTCCCGTTACCCGCCACTCCCTGCGTCATTGTGGGAAACATTCCCTTTCACCTCACCACTGCCATTCTTCGAAAGTTGTTGCATGCGCCGGCATGGACTGCCGCTGTACTCCTCATGCAGTGGGAAGTCGCTCGCCGCCGGGCCGGGGTAGGTGCAAGCACGATGATGACAGCTCAGTGGTCCCCATGGTTCACGTTTCACCTTGGTTCCCGAGTACCAAGGTCTGCTTTCCGGCCACAGCCAAACGTTGACGGGGGGATCTTAGTGATCCGCCGGGTGGGTGACCCGAAGATCCCGATAGAGCAACGCAAAGCCTTTCAGGCGATGGTGCACACCGTTTTCACCGCCCGGGGACGCGGGATAGGGGAAATTCTCCGAAGGGCAGGGTTGTTTTCATCACGTTCAGAGACACAATCATGGTTGCGCTCGCGAGGAATCGACCCCGCAACCCTACCTCCCAGATTGCACACCAGCGACTGGATCGATCTCTTCCAGGTGACTGGTTCCTCTTCACCGCGCCATCGGCCCATTTCACAATCGGGAAGTAGTCAACGCCCTCCTCAACGGAAAAATCGAGGCCGGCGGCGGTAATCCCCCCACCACCAAAACCGAAATCCACCAGTAGTAGTGAACGACCCATGTTCGTCTACCGTGAGCCGCGTTATGGCAGTGACGTGTTCTCGTCGGGCACAGTCATAGTTCCCGGCGTTGCCAGCGACAGGGTTCTACACCCAGCAGCGGGACCGATCAAAATCACCCGCACGGGGAACGACCCTGCTGGTGGTTTCGATTTTGATGAAAGCGAGGAGACATAGCCCCTCGCCAACTCCCCGTAGCTGGCGAACAGTAGCTCCTGGCGCTGGCGCTCGTTGGTGAGTTTGCGTGCCACATCGAAAGCCTTATCGACTTCCCGGTCCAAGTTGTTGTGGGCCTTGAGCAGAATTGGGTCCATCGATAACGGGTTGTAGTGCTCCGCGAGTGACCGCTGGGGGTGCCGCTCGCGTGCCCGCAGCACCAACTGTCCAGCGTCGATGATTCGCTGCTGCGCCTTCTCATCTAGTTCACACAGAGCTGGTCCGCAGTTGTAGCTCCCGATGTACTCCGAAAAACGGAAAAAATAGATAGTGGGGATACATGGAGTTGTCAGTGGGTGAATGCGCCACCTCGACTTGGAGGTTGTTGTGGCTGGTCGTTGGACTCCGAAAGATGTGAA
>NZ_JASODI010000090.1 GCF_030211955.1 Corynebacterium frankenforstense
CTCTCCTTTTTTCTTTTGGCCAATTGAAGCAAAGAAAGCGGACAATAACCCTTCTGTAGAAGTGTGCAAATATAAATTATTGAAGACGATGGCTGTCCCTTGAGCTGTTTGGATTTTCAATTCTAATTTAGCCATATTACAAGCTGGAAGTTTTGCATCCCCACTTCTAGGTGTATAACGAGATCTTTCGAATTTAACTACTTCAAAAATATAATCTCCTGGCTCTAACAATAAGCCTCCACCATTAT
>NZ_JASODI010000091.1 GCF_030211955.1 Corynebacterium frankenforstense
GTCCTGGAGTTGATGAACTGCAGGCTACGGGTCTGCGGGGCGGGTGTGTCCGGCCCGTTGTACTCGTCGAGGAGCCTTTGGCAGGCCTTGCGTACCTCGTCATGCAAGCCGGTCACACGGCAGGCGCGTGTTCGGAAGCCCCAGGCGCGGCGTTGGTTGTTCAGTTTGGCGGTAAACGACTCGATCATGTCGAGGGTGACGATCGAGTGGCCGTTTTTCCGGGCGGCCTGGATGGCGTTGGTCTTCG
>NZ_JASODI010000093.1 GCF_030211955.1 Corynebacterium frankenforstense
TGACGTATATGGCAACATATTCATATCTTCTTCAGTAGCAGATTGTTGCATTGCCAGTGTGCGCATTGACTTTGCTACTTTCGAACTCATACCGAAGGCTGCAGCATATACGAGGTAGCGATCCCACAGATGCATATCTGCTATGCCTCTATCAGAGAAGTCACTGAAATCATTCAAATAGCGTGCTAAGCCCCACACCTCACCGGCACTGCGCGCATACGGGTCTTTCAAAATAACTTGGGC
>NZ_JASODI010000094.1 GCF_030211955.1 Corynebacterium frankenforstense
ACACGATCCCGGAGATGGTCTTCGACCAAAACTCGATGATCATGCTGGTCCACCCGCTTCAGGGCCCGAGCAACCTGTACCGGGCAAGCCGCTTCGCCAACGGCAAGCAGCGCACGATGCTGGGGGCGGCTTTCGGGGTGTGTGCTCATCCGGAGTGCAACCAGCCGGCGGAGTTCTGCCAGGCCGACCACGACACCGCCTGGGTGCGTGGCGGGTTGACCAACATCAACAATTTGACGCCG
>NZ_JASODI010000095.1 GCF_030211955.1 Corynebacterium frankenforstense
TTGTAAGACAATTGAGATGAAATCTGAAGCCATGATTGCATTATTAGTAAAGACATTTATTGTTGGTGGTACGTCAATAAAAATATAATCGTAATTTTGTTTTAATTTTGAAAGCATTTGTGGTAATAGAATATTACGTTTAACCCGACTAACTTTTTCTACAGCACCAATCCATAAAGATAATGTCCAATCTGTAGGAATCATATCAATTTGGTTTGTAACAGACACAATAGATTTAGAC
>NZ_JASODI010000096.1 GCF_030211955.1 Corynebacterium frankenforstense
CCACAGCGCCGCACCCGTGGCCACGAGGGCAGCAAGTAGTCCGGCGAGCACACCGACGAAGCCTGCCCACGGCAACGCCTCGTACGCACGCCCGGTGGCAGCACCCAGGATCGACGAGCCCATGTAGTAGCAGAACACGTACATGCTGGAGGCCTCCGCACGGTCGCGCTCGGCGATGAGCCCAACCCAACCGGATGCCGTGGAGTGCAGCGCGAAGAAGCTGGCGGTGAACGCCAAGA
>NZ_JASODI010000097.1 GCF_030211955.1 Corynebacterium frankenforstense
GTTCCTCGATGAGCTTTTCGATCTGGTTCACTTCTGCTCCTTCGGTGGTTGCTGAATCTGTTTCTGAACTGCAGTGATTTCCTTGAGATAATCCCGTTCCACGCCACTGGGTTGGGTATCCATCACAGTTTTGTACTTCTCGTATTCCTCATGGGCCTTCTGTACAGCTTGGCGGTGGGAAACCGTTCCTTCTCCCTCCAAAGACTTGCCACCCATGGCCGCAATCATTGTGGTGAGG
>NZ_JASODI010000098.1 GCF_030211955.1 Corynebacterium frankenforstense
AAAACTACTTTATTTAAAGTACTTCTTGGTAAGATTAAACTTCATACCGGTATGATCAATTTTAAAAATAAATATGGTGACGATATTAACATCGATAAGGATAAGATAGGATATATCCCACAATATCCGATTTTATTTCCTGATAGTATCGAAAATAATATTACAATGTTTAATTCAAAATTGAAAAATAAAGTGCTAGATTATGTTAAAAACGTTTCTTTTGAATCTGATATTAGAA
>NZ_JASODI010000099.1 GCF_030211955.1 Corynebacterium frankenforstense
GCTTGTGCGCGATGCGGTCGAGCATCATCACGGGGTCGGGCTGGGAGTCGTCGACAAGATGCGCCGCGAACTTCACCACCGACGCGGCCAGCGCCTTCTGCTGTGCGTTCTGCTTCTGGTTGCCGCGGTTGAACAGGTCGGAGATGAGCTCCGGGTGCGCCGCGAACATCTTGGAGTAGAAGGTGGTCGCGATGGTCTGCATGTTGTCGGCGACCGGTGCGAGCGTGGCCTTCACAGT
>NZ_JASODI010000009.1 GCF_030211955.1 Corynebacterium frankenforstense
GCTCACAATGAACATCCTCTCCTACGGACACAACATCCGTACAAGTTGGGTGTCCACTAAACGAGGGTAACCTCAAGGTGCGCACGACGGGCACGAAGCGGCAGATGATCACGGTGATGGGGCCGTGCTTGGCGAAGAACTCGTGGGACTGGGCCAGGTAGGCCTGCTTGAAGATCCGCCCGTCCGGGCGCTTCGAGAGCGCCTCGCCGAACTTGCGGCCGATCCAGTAGCCGGACTGGTCGCCGAGCAACGCCGCGCACATGCAGGCGGCGATCACGGCCCACAGCGGGGCGAAGGAGTCGGGCTGCACGGCGAGCATGCCGCCGGTGAACAGCAGCGAGTCGCCCGGCAGCAGCGGGAAGAGCAGACCGGACTCGATGAAGACGATCAGGGCGATTCCGGGCAGGATCAGACTCCCGAAGGGGCCCGAACCGCTGAGCAGGTACATGGGGTCCATCCAGGTCGGTCCGAGGGCCACGGTGGTGACGAGGGCGTCATGCATGGCAAGAACAGTACGCCCGCAAGCCCTCTTTTCCCCAGCGCAGCACGGTCAAAAGCGGCCGACCGGGGCGGACACGGTCGGGTATGACGAACACCACAGCCGGGCGTGGCGCGACGTCGGCAAGCCCCCTGCCTGTACCGGAATGCCCGGATATGCCCGACCGTGTGGCATTTGCTGTGTGGTCGGGCGGCGAAAACGCGCGAGACCTGGCATACTGGGAGCAGCGAACGGGACCGGACAACCGTCGGGGCCCGTGCGGAAAAAGACCACCGTCCAGAGGCACCTTTTGGGAGGAAGCTTCAATGCCCATCGCAACCCCTGAGATCTACAACGAGATGCTCGACCGGGCCAAGAAGGAGGGCTTCGCCTACCCGGCGATCAACTGCACCTCCTCGGAGACGATCAACGCCGCCCTGAAGGGCTTCGCCGAGGCGGAGTCCGACGGCATCATCCAGTTCTCCACCGGCGGTGCCTCGTTCGGCTCCGGCCTGGCGGTGCAGAACAAGGTCAAGGGCGCCCTGGCCCTCGCCGCCTTCGCGCACGAGGCCGCCGAGAACTACGGCGTCAACGTCGCCCTGCACACCGACCACTGCCAGAAGGAGGTGCTCGACGAGTACGTGCGCCCCCTGATCGCGATCTCCCAGGAGCGCGTCGACCGCGGCGAGCTGCCCCTGTTCCAGTCGCACATGTGGGACGGCTCGGCCATCCCGATCGACGAGAACCTCGTGATCGCCCAGGAGCTGCTGGAGAAGGCCCACAAGGCCAACATCATCCTCGAGGTCGAGATCGGTGTCGTCGGCGGCGAGGAGGACGGCGTCGAGGCCAAGCACGGCGCGAACCTCTACACCTCCCCGGAGGACTTCGAGAAGACCATCGACGCCATCGGCCACGGTGACAAGGGCCGCTACCTGCTGGCCGCCACCTTCGGCAACGTCCACGGCGTCTACAAGCCGGGCAACGTCGAGCTGCGTCCGGAGGTCCTCAAGGAGGGCCAGCGCGTCGCCGCCAAGAAGCTCGGCCTCGACGCCGACGCCCAGCCCTTCGACTTCGTCTTCCACGGCGGCTCCGGCTCCGAGAAGGAGAAGATCGAGGAGGCCCTCGACTACGGCGTCATCAAGATGAACGTCGACACCGACACCCAGTACGCCTTCACCAACCCGGTCGCGCGCCACATGTTCGCCAACTACGACGGCGTCTTCAAGATCGACGGCGAGGTGGGCAACAAGAAGGTCTACGACCCGCGTTCCTACATGAAGAAGGCCGAGCAGGGCATGTCCGAGCGCGTCATCGAGGCGTGCCAGGACCTGCACTCGGTGGGCACCACCCTGAGCAAGTAAGTCCCGCGCCGAGCGTCGCTTGATCGCGCCAGCGCCCCGCCCCCGCGTCCCGCACCTTCGTGCGGTGCGCGGGGGCGTCTTCGTGCCCGTGTGATGACGGTAACGCGAGGGGCCTATCCTGGGGTACATGGCAAAGGAGCGTCTCAACACCCTCGACCGGCTGCGCACCGTGGACAAGTCCCTGGCCAGCCGGATGGGCCGGGTGTGCAAGCGCTCCTGGGCGATCACCCAGCAGGCCGTGGCCGCCGGCACCTCCTACTGGGCGGCCCAGGAGGTCTTCGGCCACCGCTTCCCGTTCTTCGCACCGATCGCCGCGATCATCATCCTCGGCATGACCGGCGGCGACCGCCTGCGCCGCGCCGTCGAGATGTCGCTCGGCTGCATCGTCGGCGTGGGGCTCGGCGACCTGCTCGTCCCGCTGCTCGGCTCCGGGCCCTGGCAGATCGCCGTGGCCGTGGCCTGCGCGCTGGTCTTCGGCTCCTTCATCTCGAAGTCGCCGCTGGTCAACAACCAGATCGCCATCGGCGCCATCCTGATCGCCACGATCATGCCGCCCGGCGGGATCACCCCGGCCGGCACCGGCGGACCGGACCGCATGATCGACGCGGTGATCGGCTCGACGGTGGGCATCCTCGTCATCGCGATCCTGCCGGACAATCCCTTGAACGCCGGGCGCCAGGAGATCTCCAAGGTCATGGCGATCGCCTCCTCAGTCCTCGACGACGTCGCCGAGGCGCTGCGCAGCCGCGACGCCCGCAGCCTGGCCAACGCCCTGCAGGCCGTGCGTGACACCCAGGGCGACATCAATTCGATGCTCGACTCGGCGAAGGTCGGCCGCGAGGCCTCGACGCTCTCGCCGCTGATGTGGGGCTCGCGCCGGCGGGTGCGGTCGCTCGAGCGCATCCTCGGGCCCGTCGACAACGCCGTGCGCAACGTGCGCGTGCTCGCCCGGCGCTCGCGTGTGCTCACCGAGGACGGCGACACCGTCTCCGACGAGCAGATCGAGATCATCTCCGAGCTCTCCGGCATCCTGCTCAGCTTCTCCGAGCTCTACGAGCGTGGCGCCGAGGTCTCCGAGGCCGTCGAGATCCCCAACATCGTCAACCAGCTGCGCCGGCTCGGCGCGCGGGCCAACATGTCGCTGGTGAAGGGACGGGTCCTCTCGGCGCACGTGGTGCTGGCCCAGACCCGCTCGATCATCGTGGACCTGCTCGAGATCTGCGGGATGTCGCGGCCCTCCTCGCTGGCCGTGCTCGCGCCGACCTCGCGCACCCCGGCCTACCCGCCGGAGGTCTGGGACGAGTAGGGCGCGGGGCTCGCGTCCCGTCGGCTTAAGGCCTGACGATCTGCAGGTCGCGCATGTGGCGGTAGAACGTCGCGCGCTTGACCGGTCGCTTGGCCGGTACCCCGTCGACGGTGACCAGGATGTCGCGCCCGCCGGACTGCACCGCCCGGCCGGTGCGCAGGCTCGCCTCGTCGACCTCGCCGTGCGGGCGCAGCGCCCCGCGCAGCCTCGCCAGCGGCCCACGGCCCGTCTCGGCGGGGGAGTAGGGCGTGGTCAGCACGGCGGCGACGATGCCCGGGGCGTCGGTCATGGGCACCAGGCGGGCACCGAACAGGCCACGCCGCGGGGGCTTCGCCACCCGCGGCCGGGAAGAGGAAGTCCGCGCCCGGGAAGAGGAAGTCCGCGGCCGGGAAACGGGATCCTCGCCCTTGCGGAAGAGGATCGTCGCGTTGTCGACGATGATCTCGCCGGTGTACTCGCCGTGGGCGAAGTCCTCCAGCAGCGCCGAGCCAGCCACCGCCAGGCCCCGGTCCGAGCGGATCAGGGGCGCCGGGTTGACCGCCCCGTGCACCGCCAGCGGGAACGCGCCCGCGCCCACCGGCAGCGCCCAGTTCGTCGCCGCGGGCGACGGCTCGACCGGCACGTAGCCGAACTCCACCCACAGAAAGTCCGCCCGCATGGCACGGGTGAGCACCGCCGACAGGGCGGCGTCGGAACCCACGACGACCACCCGCAGGGCGTCGTCGATGAAAGGCGCCTGGGGTGCCGGCCCCGGGGCGCCGAGGTGGCGGACGTCGGGACGCGCGGCGATCTCATCGAGCGACGGGGTGGGATCCTCCGGGAGCACGGCGCGGGCGGCGGCGTCAAGCACGCGCAGGTCGCCGCGGGCGGGCACCTGCGGCAGGTCGAGTACCTCGGCACCCGCCGGGGCGTTGAGCCCCTGGGCGGCCGGGCCGCAACGGAGGATGAGCACACGCATGGACAGCATTCTAGAGCTGGACGTCGGACGGGTAGAATAATCGCCTGGACGGGCGCGGGAACCGCGTGCCGCGCCGCACTCACGCCACCGTGAGCAAGCACCCAGAACCCAGACCCGAGGAAGTGGACATTCCGCCATGGCAGCGATCGTGATCGTCGGCGCCCAGTGGGGCGACGAAGGAAAGGGCAAGGCCACCGACATCCTGGGCAGCCAGGTCGACTACGTGGTCAAGCCCAACGGCGGCAACAACGCCGGCCACACCGTCGTCGTGAACGGCGAGAAGTACCAGCTCAAGCTGCTGCCGGCCGGCCTGCTCTCCGAGAACGCCATGCCCATCCTGGGCAACGGCACCGTGATCAACCTCGAGGCCCTCTTCGAGGAGATCGACGGCCTGGAGGCCCGCGGCGCGGACGCCTCCCGCCTGCGCATCTCCGCCAACGCCCACCTCGTCGCGCCGTACCACCGCACCCTCGACCGGGTCCAGGAGCGCTTCCTGGGCAAGCGCGCCATCGGCACCACCGGCCGCGGCATCGGCCCGACCTACTCCGACAAGGTCGCCCGCGTCGGCCTGCGCGTCCAGGACGTCTTCGACGAGTCGATCCTGCGCCAGAAGATCACCTCCGCGCTCGACGTGAAGAACCAGATCCTGGTCAAGCTGTACAACCGCCGCGCCATCGAGGCCGAGGAGATCGTGCAGTACTTCCTCAGCTACGCCGACCGCCTGCGCCCGATGGTCATCGAGGCCGAGTACGAGGTCAACAAGGGCCTCGACGAGGGCAAGAGCGTGCTCATGGAGGGCGGCCAGGCCACCATGCTCGACGTCGACCACGGCACCTACCCCTTCGTGACCTCCTCGAACCCGACCGCCGGCGGCGCCTGCGTCGGCTCCGGCATCGGCCCGACGCGCATCACCTCCTCGCTGGGCATCGCCAAGGCGTACACCACGCGCGTGGGCGCCGGCCCGTTCCCCACCGAGCTCTTCGACAAGTGGGGCGAGTACCTGCAGGTCACCGGCGGCGAGGTCGGCGTGAACACCGGCCGTAAGCGCCGCTGCGGCTGGTACGACTCCGTGGTCGCCCGCTACGCCACCCGCGTCAACGGCTTCACCGACCTGTTCATCACCAAGCTCGACGTGCTCACCGGCATCGGCGAGATCCCGATCTGTGTGGCCTACGACGTCGACGGCGTGCGCCACGACGAGATGCCGCTGACCCAGTCCGAGTTCCACCACGCCGAGCCGATCTACGAGACGATGCCCGCCTGGGAGGAGGACATCACCGGCTGCCGCACCTTCGAGGAGCTGCCCCAGCGCGCCCAGGACTACCTGCACCGCATCGAGGAGCTCTCCGGCTGCCGTATCTCGTACGTCGGCGTCGGCCCGGGCCGCGACGAGACCATCGTCATCAACGACGTGATGCAGAGCTAGCTCGGGCCGGCTCTGCCGGGGGCTCGGGGGCTAGGGGGTCAGCTCAGCAGCCAGGGGGACGCGGCGACCAGGATGGCCTGGGAGCCGCGGTCCAGCGTCGGCTGGAGATCGGGGGCGAAGCCGGGGTTGTGGTTCGCGGGGGCCTTCTCCGGCTCCGCGAAGCCGCCCAGGCCCCAGTAGCAGTACGGCACGCCGAGGGCGTCCGGGATCACCGAGAAGTCCTCGCTGGCCGTCGCCGGGTCGAACTCCACGGTCGGCAGGTGCGCGGCGAACGCCTCCTGCACCGTGGCGGCCGTCTGCGCGTCGTTGTCCGTGAGCGGGTAGACGTCCGAGTACTCGAAGGTCGGCTCGCCGGGCATGCCCGCCGCCGCGCACTCGGCGCGCACGATGCGCTCGATGGCCTCGTGCAGGTGCTTGGCGACGTCCTCGTCGTAGGCGCGGGTGTTCAGCTTCAGCGTGGCGTGGTCCGGGATCACGTTCGCCGAGTCGCCGGCCTGCACCGAGCCCACGGTGACCACCGCGAAGGTGCCCGGGGCCAGCTCGCGCGAGACGATCGTCTGCAGGCGCGTCACCGCCGCGCACGCCGTGACCACCGGGTCCTTGGCCAGGTGCGGCATCGAGCCGTGGCTGCCCGCGCCCGGGATCGTCACCGTGACCGTGGTCGCCGTGGAGAGCACCGGGCCGGCCGCCGCGCCGACGGCCCCGCCCGGCAGCGTGGTCAGCACGTGCTGGGCCAGCGCCACCTCCACGTCCGGGATCTTCTCCGCCAGGCCGTCCTCGACCATGGCGCGGGCTCCGGCGGCGCGCTCCTCGCCGGGCTGGAAGACGGCGACCATACGGCCGTGCCAGGCCTCCGGGTGCTCCACCAGGGCGCGCACCGCGCCCAGCAGCGCAGTGGCGTGCACGTCGTGGCCGCAGGCGTGCGAGCGGCCGCGCTCCGGGTCGGCCGCGTAGTCCTTGCCGGAGTCCTCCGGGACCGGCAGGCCGTCGAAGTCGGCGCGCACGAGCACCGAGCCGCCGTCGGGGTTCTCCGGGTTCTCCACCACGGCGACCACGCCGGTGCCGCCGATGTGCAGCGGCTCCAGGCCGAGCGCCTCGAGCTCCTGCGCGATGCGCGTGGAGGTCTCGTGCTCCTCCATGGCCACCTCCGGGTGGCGGTGGAACCACTTGTAGAGCTCCTCGCGGTCCGCGCGGATGGACTCGAGGGCGTCGAAGAGGGCGGCCAGACCGCGGTTGTCCCCGGCGTCTGGTTCGGTGGGCGAAGTGGCGGTGTCCATGGCCGCGACGCTACCCCTCGGGGCGGGGTGGTCGCCGGGTTAGACTTGCGGGCATGAGTGCACCTGAGTCGATCGGCACGCCGCTGAGTCCCGGCGCCACCCGCGTGATGCTGCTGGGGTCCGGGGAGCTGAGCAAGGAACTGGCCGTCTCCTTCCACCGCCTCGGGGTGGAGGTGCACGCCGTCGACCGCCGCGAGGGCGCGCCCGCCCAGCAGGTCGCCCACGTCGCCCACACCGTCGACGTCACCGACCCGCAGGCCGTGGCGGACCTGATCCGCCGCGTGGACCCGGACTTCATCATCCCGGAGATCGAGACCATCGCCGTCGACGTGCTCGAGGCCGCCGAGGCCGCCGGTGCCGCCGGCGTGGTGCCCAGCCCGAAGGCCGTGCGCCTGGCCACCAACCGCGAGGGCCTGCGCCGCATGGCCTCCGAGGAGCTGGGGCTGCCCACCACTACCTACCAGTTCGCCTCGGATCTGACCGAGTTCGAGGTCGCCGTCGGCTCCGTGGGGTACCCGTGCGTGGCCAAGCCGAACGTGGACGGGCCGGACGCGCGTCCGAATCAGCGCATCGAGGCGCCCGAGGACGTCGAGTCGGCCTGGCGCGCGCTGACCGAGGGCGCGGGGGACTCCCGCGTGATCGTGGAGCGCCTGGTGGACTTCGACGCGGAGATCACCATCATCGCCGTGCGCTCGGTGGACCCGGAGACCGGGCGGATGGCCACCTGGTTCTGCGAGCCGCTGGGCCACCTCTACCGCGACGGGGCCTTCGTCGAGTCCTGGCAGCCGATGGCCGTCAACCCCGCCGCACTGGACAACGCCCGCTCGGTCGCGGCCCGGGTGACGGGCGCGCTCGGCGGGCGCGGGGTGTTCAACGTCAAGCTCTTCGTCGAGGGCGAGGACGTCTACTTCTCCGAGGTGGTGCCGCGGGCGCACACCACGGGCCTGGTCACGCTGGCGACCCAGCGCTTCTCGCAGTTCGACCTGCAGGCGCGCGCCACGCTGGGCCTGCCGGTGGACGCCACGCTGGTCTCCCCGGGCGCCTCGAGCGCGATCCTCTCGCCGGTCGAGGCCGAGGCGGTGCGCTTCGAGGGCCTCGCGGAGGCGGTGGCGGTGCCGGAGTCGACCGTCGAGCTCTTCGGCAAGCGCGGCGCGACCGTCGGCCGGGCGATGGGGGTGGCGCTGGCCACCGCCGAGGACGTCGCCACGGCCCTGGACCGGGCGCGTGCGGCGGCGCAGGCGGTGCGCATCGTGCCGCAGGAGGGCGGCAGGCTCTAGCGCCTGCCCGAAGGGGGGACTGGGCCGCGAGCCTAGGCCGCGGCGTCGAGGGCCTTGACGGCCTCGGCGATGGTGGCCGGGGTGGCCGTCATCGGCAGGTGGGCGACACCGGAGTCGTCGAACTCCGCGCCGCCGGCGGTGAAGCCGAAGCGCTCGTAGAAGCCGCGCAGGTGGCTCTGGGCGTCCAGGCGCACGGTGCGGCCCGGGAAACGCTCGGCTGCCAGGCGCAGGGTCTGCAGCAGCAGCTCGGAGCCCAGGCCCTCGCCGCGGTGGTCGGCGGCGGTGGTCAGCCGGCCCAGGTGGACCGTCTCGTCGCCGTCGGCGCCGGGGTAGAGGCGGGCGCAGCCGACGAGGGCGGCGTGGCCGTCCTCGGACTTCCGGGTCCAGGCCAGGACGTGAAAGGTGGTGTCCATGGCGTCGGTGTCGTCGATCTCGGCGTACGGGGTCTGCTGCTCGTGCACGAAGACGTCGACGCGGAGCTTGTAGAGCTGGTGCAGCTCGACGGGAGACATCTCCCGGAGCGCGGAAACCGCGAAGTAGTTGGTCATGGCGGGGAAGCATAACCCCGGCGCGTGCCCGCCCGGAAATCGCTGTGACCGATTATTTGGCCTCCGCGCCGCTATGCCACGCCTCTCAAGGGGTCGGCGGTGTCGCCCGCGCTCCCTCCGCGCCGATCGGCGTGGATGCGTCCCCGGGGCATATGGGCGCGGACTAACCTGGGGAGAATGAACTCCCGCCGCCCGACGCTCGCCCAGGTCGCCAAGGAGGCCGGGGTCTCGCCGGCGACCGTGAGCCTGGTGCTCAACAAGCGGCCGGGCACGCGCATCTCCGAGGCGACCGCGCGCCGGGTGCGCGCCGCCGCCGACAAGCTCGGCTACCGGCCCGACCCCACGGCCCGCTCCCTGCGCACCGGCCGCTCGCTGACGGTCGGCTTCGTCTCCGACGAGGTGGCCACCACCCGTTTCGCCTCCGCGCTGATCCGCGGCAGCATCGACGTCGCCGAGCGCAGCGGCAACCTGGTGCTCATCAACGAGTGCCCCTTCGACGCCGAGCGCCTCGAGCGCGCCGTCGGCGGGCTGGTCTCCCGCCGCGTCGACGGCATCATCTTCGCGCTCATGCGCTCGCGGCACGTCACGGTGCCGCGCCTGCCGGATTCGCTGAAGGCCGTGATCGTCAACGGCACAGCGACCGTCGCCGGCACCGACTGGCAGCTGCCCGCTGTGCTTCCCGACGAGCCCGTGGCCGGACGTAGGGCGGCGGAGTGCCTGCTGGCGCGTGGTCACCGCCGCATCGCCCTCGTCGGCCGCAATGACGAGATGCTCGACCCTTCCGTCTCGGTGTGCGTCCCGGTGCGCATGGCGGCCGTCGACTCCGCGATGGCCGAGGCCGGACTCGACCTGACCATGGAGGTCCAGGGTTCGGTCTGGGAGCCGCCGCTGGGCGCGCGGGCCTTCGAGCGGGTACAGGCCTACAACGTGGAGCACCCGCAGGCGCCGGTCACCGCGGTGATCGCGGGCAACGACCGCATCGCCTTCGGTTTCTTCCAGGCCGCCGCGCACGCCGGGGTGCGCATCCCCGAGGAGATCTCCGTGATCTCCTTCGACGACGAGGTGCTGGCCTCCTACCTGGACCCGGGTCTGAGCACGGTGGCCATCCCGTACCTCGAGATGGGGCGGGCGGCCACGGAGCTGGTGCTCGAGCCGCGCAAGCTGCGCGGACGCAAGCACACCCGCACCGGCGTGCAGATGGCGGAGGCCCGGGCCGCCGCGGCGGCCTTCCCCGGCCCGGTCGGGGAGGCCTACCTGGTGGACATGCCGCTGGTGGAGCGGGAGTCCGTGACCTCGGTCAGGGGCTGAGGGGCGCGGGGCGCACGCCCCGCGGCCGGGCTACTTGTCCTGCGGACCGGCGTGGGCGACCATCTCGTCCCACTCGACGATCTTCTTGCGTTCGCGGCCCTCGGCCTCGCCCAGGGCGCGCTCGGCGGCGTCCAGGCGGTGCCAGCCCTCCCAGGTGGTCACCGCCAGGCCCTTGCCCTCGAGAAAGGCGAGCACCTCGGCCGGGTCGGTGGACTCCGGCTCGGCGAGCTTGCCGGCGTTGTAGTCCTCCAGCAGCATGCCGGTGGTCTCCTTGGCGTCGGACTTGGTGTTGCCGATCAGCCCCACCGGGCCGCGCTTGATCCAGCCGGTGGTGTAGAGGCCCGGCACGGCGGCGCCGTCCTCGTCGACGACGTGGCCGCCGTCGTTGGGGATCACGGCGCGCTTGTCGTCGAAGGGCACGCCCTCGACGGCGTCGGAGCGGTAGCCCACCGCGCGGTAGACGGCCTGGACGGGCCAGACGGTGAACTTGCCGGTGCGGGTGACTCCGCCGTTGCCGTCGAGCTCGGTGCGCTCGGTCTTGAGCCCGGTGACCTTGCCGTTCTCGCCGAGGATCTCGACGGGCGACTCGAAGAAGTGGATCTGCAGGGTGTGCGGGGCGCCCTTCGGTTCGCGGATGGCGTAGTGCTCGAGGGTCTGGCAGACCAGGTCCTGGGACTTCGACTCGCGGCGGGCCTTCTCGCTGGCCTCGTCGTAGTCGATGTCCTCCGGGTCGACGGTGACCTCGATGGTGTCGGAGTAGTCCAGCTCCTTGAGCTCGAGCGGGGTGAACTTCGCCTGGGCCGGGCCGCGGCGGCCGAAGATGTGCACCTCGCGGGCGGCGCTGGCGTTGAGGTTGTCGTAGACGTTGTCCGGGATCTCGGTGACGTGCAGCTCGTCGGCGGTCTTGGCCAGCACGCGGGAGATGTCCAGGCCGACGTTGCCCACGCCGATCACGGCGACCTGCTCGGCGGAGAGGTCCCAGTCGCGCGAGAAGTTCGGGTTGCCGTCGTAGAAGCCGACGAACTCGCCGGCGCCGTGCACGCCCTCCAGGTCCGCGCCCGGGATGTCGAGCACGCGGTCGCCGGTCGCGCCGGTGGAGAAGACCACGGCGTCGTAGTAGCGCTGCAGCTCCTCGACGCTCACGTCGACGCCGACGTTGATGTTGCCCAGGAAGCGGATCTCCGGCTTCTCCATCACGTTGTGCAGCGACTTGACGATGCCCTTGATGCGCGGGTGGTCCGGTGCGACGCCGTAGCGGATCAGGCCGAACGGGGTGGGCATGCGCTCGTAGAGGTCGATGGAGACCTCCTGGCCGGACTTGATGAGGAGATCGGAGGCGTAGATGCCGGCAGGGCCGGCACCGACGACGGCGACGCGCAGGGGGCGAGACATCGTGACGTGGGTTCCTTTACTTCTTGGGTCAGTTTCCGGGGCGCAGCTGGCGCGCCCGCTTCGGTACGTGTGCTGCACCATACCCGTTGGTGGGCGGAGTTTGCACCGAGCTGTCTATAACGGCGCCCAGTCTAACCGCCGCGGCGCGGTGGGGAAACCCCCGCCGCATGTGGGCCCGCGCGCCGCCGCACCGGGGTGTGACACCAGCGTGGGGCGCATGCGCGGGGTCGACGCCGCTGCGGATGTTGGGCCGGTGTGGCGAGGGTACCCTCGGGGGTTGTCGCGTGAATGTTTCCCGCCGAGGTGCGGTCGCGGTGCCCCCGCCGCGCGGCCGGAGCGAAAAGAAAAACCAATCACGAAAAGAGCCCGCGGTGCGCTGCGCCACACTATTATGTCCGGTGCCCCGCGCCTGACGGCTCACGTCCGCAGCAGACGCCCACAGAAAGGTTGCTTCCCGCATGACTAACCCGGCGCCCTCCGCGGCCCCCTCGGCACTCCTCACCCTGGTCAACCGCACCTTCGACGGCCTGGACACCGCCGCCCTGGCCGAGTCCCTGGACCTCGCCCACGCCGACCTGGCCCGTGTGGAGCCCACCGTCGGCGCCGCGCTCGCGGCCGGGCTGACCGACTCCGGTGCCACCCTGATCCGGGGGACCGGCGCCCTGGCGCACGACGTCCGCGTCGCCGCCGCCCTCGGCGTGCCGTTGCTGCTGGTGATTGACGACGCCGCCGGCGTCGGCCGCCTCGCCGTCGCCGAGGCTGAGGCGGCCGGTGCGGTGGTCGCCGCGACCCTGACGGCCACCGAGCTCGCCGACGCCGGCCACGTGCGCGCGGCGCTGGCCGCGGTCGCTGACGACGCGAAGCCGGTCATGTCGCCGGAGGTCTTCGAGCGCCGCCTGGCCGCCCAGGCCGCCGAGGTCGGCGCGCGCATCGTGCTGCCGGAGGGCGACGACGACCGCATCCTGGCCGCCGCCGACCAGTTGCTCAAGGCCGGCGTGGCGCGCCTGACCATCCTGGGTGACCCCCAGGACGTCGCCAAGCGGGCGAAGGACGCCGGGCTGGACCTTTCGGACGCCGAGGTCGTCGACCACCGCACCGACCCGCGCCGCGAGGAGTTCGCCACCGAGTTCGCCCGCCTGCGTGAGAAGAAGGGTGTCACCCTCGAGCAGGCGCGCGAGCAGATGGACGACGTCTCCTACTTCGGCACCATGCTCGTGCACACCGGCGCCGCCGACGGCATGGTCTCCGGTGCGGCGCACACCACCGCCGAGACGATCCGCCCGGCCCTGCAGATCATCCGCACCTCCCCGGAGGCCTCCGTGGTCTCCTCGATCTTCCTGATGGTGCTGCCGGGCAAGTTGTGGGCCTTCGGCGACTGCGCGGTCAACCCCAACCCGACCGCCGAGCAGCTCGGCGAGATCGCCGTCGTCTCCGCGCGCACCGCCGCCGGCTTCGGCATCGACCCGAAGGTCGCCGTGCTGTCCTACTCCTCCGGCGCCTCCGGTTCCGGCGCCGACGTCGAGCGCGCCGTCACGGCCGTCGAGACCGCGCGGAAGGCCGACCCGCAGCTCGCCGTCGACGGCCCGCTGCAGTTCGACGCCGCCTGCGACCCGGGCGTGGCCGCCAAGAAGATGCCCGACTCCCCGGTCGCGGGCCAGGCGAACGTCTTCGTCTTCCCGGACCTCGAGGCCGGCAACATCGGCTACAAGGCCGTGCAGCGCACCGCCGGCGCGCTGGCCGTCGGCCCGATCCTGCAGGGGCTCAACAAGCCGGTCAACGACCTCTCGCGCGGGGCGACGGTGCCGGACATTGTCAACACCGTGGCCATCACCGCGATCCAGGCGGGAGGGAACCGCTAGCCATGTCGTACGCACTCGTCCTCAACTCCGGCTCCTCCTCGATCAAGTTCCAGCTGGTCAACCCGTTGGCCTCGGCCACCGAGAAGCCCTTCGTCGTCGGCGTCGTCGAGCAGATCGGCGAGCCGCAGGGCGCGGTGACCCTCAAGACGCAGGAGGGCACCTTCGCCGTCGAGCAGGAGATCCCGGACCACACCGCCGGCCTGCAGCTCGCCTTCGAGCTGATGGACAAGCACCACTGCGGCCCGGGGCAGGTCGACGTGATCGCCTGCGGGCACCGCGTGGTCCACGGCGGCATCCTCTTCTCCGCGCCCGAGCTGATCAACGACCAGATCCTGGACATGATCCGGGACCTCATCCCGCTGGCGCCGCTGCACAATCCGGCCAATATCGCCGGCATCGAGGTCGCCCGCGAGATCCTGCCGGACATCCCGCACGTGGCCGTCTTCGACACCGGCTTCTTCCACACCCTGCCGCCGGCCGCCGCGATCTACCCGATCAACAAGGACGTCGCCGCGGAATACTCGCTGCGCCGCTACGGCTTCCACGGCACCAGCCACGAGTACGTCTCCCAGCAGGTCCCCGGGCTGCTCGGCCTGCCGCCGGCCGCGGTCAACCAGATCACCCTGCACCTGGGCAACGGCGCCTCGGCCGCCGCCATCCGCGGCGGGCTGGCCGTCGACACCTCGATGGGGCTGACCCCGCTGGCCGGTCTGGCCATGGGCACCCGCTCCGGCGACATCGACCCGGGCATCGTCTTCCACCTCTACCGCAACGGCATGTCGATCGACGAGATCGACAACCTGCTCAACAAGAAGTCCGGTGTCAAGGGCCTGGCCGGGGTCAACGACTTCCGCGCCTTGCGCGACATGATCCGCGACGAGGACGAGGACGCCTGGACGGCCTACAACGTCTACATCCACCAGCTGCGCCGCTACATCGGCGCCTACATGGTCTCGCTCGGCCGGGTCAACGCGATCACGTTCACCGCCGGCGTGGGCGAGAACGACTCGCACGTGCGCGCCGACGCGCTGGCCGGCATGGAGACCTACGGCGTCAAGATCGACCCGGACCGCAACGCCGGCCCGAACGACGGCCCGCGCGAGATCTCCACGGACGACTCCGCGGTCAAGGTCTTCGTGGTGCCCACCAACGAGGAGCTGGCCATCGCCCGCTACGCGGTGGCCTTCGCGCAGTAACCCGCCGGCGCAGGCCCTGTTCCCGGTGGCGCGGCGTCAGCCGCGCCACTAGAACCAGGTCTCGGGGCGGACCTGGTTGGCCATGTCCACCAGCGCGTAGCGGTGCCGGGCGAAGGGGGCGTTGCGCGCCAGGCGCCGCAGCGTGTCGGCCAGCCCGGCGCGCAGCCCGCGCTGGGTGAAGGGGAACTCGAAGAGGTCGTTGGGGCTGGCGGCCGCCTCGACGTCGGCGTCGCGCAGGAAGTTCAGCCCCGCCGAGAGCACCGCGGCCTGGATCTGCAGGAAGCGCGGCTCGTTGGTGGGGATCTCCGAGAGCCGGCGGGCGGCCCGGCGCACGCGCGACTCGGTCAGCTGCCCGCCGATCAGGTGCAGGATCGTGGTCAGCTGCGCCATGCGGTGGTGCCTCGAGGCCTGCGGCAGCCGGTCCAGTGCCCGCACGGCGGTCTCCAGCTGGTTCTCCGCCATCAGCTGGCGGGCCAGGCCGAAGGCGCTGGACACCGTGGTCGGGTTGGCCGCCCACACCAGCCCGTAGAGGCGGATGGTGTGGAAGCGCAGCACCTGCGGGTCGGTGCTCACGTGCGACCAGTCGTGCGGCAGCCGGGAGACGAAGCCGCCGTTGAGCTCCTCCAGGGTGGCGTGCACGCCGGCGATCGCGCGGGCGTCGTGCGGGTCGAGAAGGGCCACGCCCGAGTAGCCGAGGTTCTGCAGGATCAGCTCGTCGACGGCCGCCAGCGCCAGCTTCGGCGCGGACTCGCCGGGCAGGATGGTCAGCACCTCGAAGAAGTGCTTCTGCGCGGTCATCAGGTCGTCGAGCAGCAGCGAGGTCACCCCGGAGTACCAGTGGAAGCGCCAGTCGTTGCCCAGGGACTCCTCGAGGCTGGCCAGCCACTCGCGGGCCTGTCCGGTGAAGCCGAGGTCCAGCATCGCGCGCACCACGCCCAGCGGGATCTCCGCGGACCGGGTGTACTCCTCGGTGTGCATCGCCTGGCGCAGGGTCTCCAGCGCCTCCTCGGGCTCGGTGTAGGAGAACCCGGACAGCAGTGGCGCGCCGACGTCGTGGCGGTCGACCAGCGGGACGGCCAGGGCACCCACGACCTCCGGGGCGGTGATCGCCGCGGAGCGTTCGGTGCCGTCGAGCAGCTGGTCGGTGCGGAAGACGACGTGCTTGGTGCCGAAGGTGCGCCGCTGCGGGGAGAACAGCGAGTGCTGGTTGGGGTGCTGCACCCCGTCGCGCAGGGCGATGATCTCGCGCAGCACCCCGTAGAGCTGGCTGCGCAGCGCGCGGATGTCGGAGAAGCGCTTCTTCGGGTCCGGGCGAGTGGCCCGCTCGAGCAGCCGGTAGTAGCTGAGGTAGCCGCGCAGCAGCGGCTCCTCCGAGGGCGAGGGGATGCCCGGGGCGAAGGCGCCGTCCTCGACGGGCAGGTCGAGGGTGAGCGCGGCGAGGGTGCGCCCGATGGTGTAGATGTCGCTGGCCACCGACGGGCCCTCGGCGGCGACCTCGGGGGCCTGGAAGCCGCGGGTGCCGTAGATGTAGCCGTAGGAGCCGATGCCGGTCACGGCCCCCAGGTCGATCAGCGTGACCTGGTCCTCGGTGGCGATGATGTTCTCGGGCTTCATGTCGTTGTAGACCACCCCGCGCACGTGCAGGTACTCCAGGGCGGGCAGCACCTGCAGGATGTAGGCGATGGCGACGTCGACGGGCATCAGCCCGCCGGGGTAGTCGCGCATCCGGTCCTTCAGGCTCGGCCCGCCGACGTACTCCATGACGATGAAGCCGCCGGGCACGCGCGGGTCGTCGATGAAGTTGAAGATCTTCACCACGCCCGGGTGCGTGATGTCCGCGAGGAACTCCCGCTCCGCGGCGGCCACGCCGGCGTCCTTGTCGCCGGCCGCCGACTGCATGCCCTTGAGCACCACCAGGCGCTCGGAGACGTTGCGGTCGCCGGCCAGGTAGATCCAGCCCATGCCGCCGTGGCCGATCACGCCGAGGATCTCGTACTGCCCGGCGACGACGTCGCCGGGCCTCAGCTGCGGCGGGTCGACCTTGGCGCCGGCGGCCTCGGGGTCCTTCAGCGCGGCCTCGGGAGGGACGAGGTCGATGAACGGCAGGGTGACCATGCCGTCGGCGACCACCCAGTCCTGCCGGCGCCGCCCGCGCCGCGAGCGGAAGGTGTCCAGTGCTTTCCGACGCGCGCGTTCCGACGCATCGCGCCTGCGCTCGGCGTCGGTGCGTGGCCGCGGCGCCCCGGCACCGCGGTTGTCGCGCATCTTGTCCAGGTCTGCGAAGAGCCCGGCGAGGTTCGCCGGGTCGACCTGGAACTCGTCCTCGTCGTCCTCGTCCTCGGCGGCGAAGGGGTCGAAGGCGACGGCCTCGGTGCCGGGGGCGGGCGCGTCGCGCCCGTTGTCCTCGTCGGTGAACGGGTCATAGGGCACGGCCTCGGTGGCCGGGCCCTCCTCGTCCTCGGCGGCGAAGGGGTCGAAGGCGACGGCCTCGGTCGCCGGGCCCTCGTCGTCCTGCTCGGAGCGGTTGCGCGGCTCGGTCACTGGGCTTCCTCCTCGCGGTAGATGGCGGGCGGGGGCGACTGGGCGGGCAGGTAGGGCCCGAACCAGCGGTCGTAGAGGCGCTGCCAGGTCCCGTCGGTGGTCACCCGGCGCAGCGTCTCGTTGACCTGGCGGATCAGCCCGGCCGCCTCGTCGGACTCATCGGCCGGGTCCTCGGGCTGGGCCATGGCCGCCCCGTAGTACTCGCGGGTCAGCGGCTCGCCGACGATCTCGGTGAAGTCGTCCTGGGCGGCGATGCCGGAGAGCATCGTGTCGTCGGCCAGGATCGCGTCGGCCTGGTTCTGCTGCAGGGCGACCAGGCAGTCCGACCAGTTGCGGGTCTTGAGCAGGGTCGCGCCCTCGGCGTCGGCGCGGGCGTGCTCGAGTCCGGTGGAGCCGTCGGCCACGCACACCGTGCGCCCGCCCAGGTCCGCCGGGCCCGAGATGCCGGGCTCCTTCTGCACCAGCAGCCGCATCTGGGCGCGCAGGTAGGGCACGGAGAAGGCCATGGTCTCCTGGCGCTCCTCGGTGATCGAGGTCGAGCGCAGCACCATGTCCACCTGGCCGGCGGCGATCGCCTCGCGGCGCTGGGCGGACTCGAGGAAGCGGAACTCCACCCGGTCCGGGTCGCCGAAGATGTCGCGGGCGAACTCGCGGGCCAGCTCCACCTCGAAGCCGCGCAGCTCGCCGGACTGCGGGTCGCGGAAGCTGAGCAGGAACAGCGACTGGTCCACGCCCACGATCAGCCGGCCGCGCTGCACGATGGTCGGGATGCGCTCGCGGGCGGTGCGCCCGTCGGGGCGCAGCGAGCCGACGAGGTTCTCGGTGCTCTGCGGGTTGGCGGCGTGCTCGCCGTAGTGCTCGACGCTGGCGCCGGCCGGCAGCGGCGGGCCGTCGTCGCGTGCCGGGGCGTGGCGCTCGACCAGGGCGGGTGGGCCCCCGGCGTCGTGGCCGCAGGCCGCGGCGCCGAAGGCCACGGCGACGGTGAGGCCGGCGGCGACGGCGCGCCGCGCGGCGTCGGAAATCTCTCTGCGCGTCACAGGTACTCCTGGAAACGGGGGCGGATGCCGACGACCACGGCGATGACCGCCCCCAGGGAGAGCAGCAGCACCGAGGCGGCGACCAGCGTGGTCGCGGCCAGGCCGTCGGCGATGTAGGAGCGCATCGTCGTGCGCGACTCGGCGATCAGTTCGGCCAGCGCGCGGTCAAGGTCGTTGAAGGCGGTGGCCGTGGTCGGCGCGCTGTCGGACTCGCGGGTGGTGTCCGTGGTCAGCCGCTCGCTGGCGGCGAAGTCGCCGGCGTTGAGCGCGCGGGTCAGCTCGCCGTGGGCGGTGCGCCACTCCTGCAGGGCGGTGCGCGCCTCGTGGACCAGGGCAGCGGAGTCGGGGGAGTCGCCGACGGCGGAGTCACCCTTCTCGACGTCGTCGAGGGCGCGGGTGATGCGCAGGGTGGCCTCGTTGAAGGGGTCGGTGCCGCCCTCGCCGAGCGGCTGGCGGCGCACCAGGGCCAGCGTCTCGGCGGTGCGGGCCTGCTGGGCCTCGATGCGCGAGGTGGTCAGCGAGTCCCAGGGGGTGGCCGCCTGGTCGAAGCCGCGCGAGCTGGCCTGCCAGCTGGCCAGGTTGGAGGCGCTGACCCACAGGATCGCCACGACGATCATCGCGGTGGCCGCCAGGAAGCCCTTGTTGAAACGGCGGCGGGTGCGCCGCCACAGCCACCACTGGGCGGCGGTGAGGAAGGCGACAGCGGCCAGCAGGCCGGACAGGGGCACGAACTGCGGGCGGGTCAGCTCGGCCTGGGCGCGGGCGACCTCGGCGCTGGTGTGGTCGAAGAGCTCGGCGGCGGTGGGCAGGATCTCGTCGCGCAGCAGCGCCGAGGCCGTGGCGGCGTACGAGAAGGCCACGGGGTTGCCCTGGCGGTTGTTCGCCCGTGCCGTCTCGACGAGTCCGGTGTAGACGGGCAGCTCGCGCTGGATGGTGGCGATCAGCTCGGCGGCGCGGCTGTCCTCGTCGCGGATGCCGGCGGCGACCTCGGAGGCGGCCAGCGAGGCGCCGTCGATGGCCGAGTAGTAGGAACGCAGCTCGTGGGCTGGCTGCGCGCCGGAGCGCACCAGCGAGTTCGTGGTCACCGTGTCCGCCAGCGAGAGCTGCGTGTACAGGTTGTGCGCGGCGTAGCTGGTCGGCTCGGTGACGGTGAGCAGCTCGTCGAGGTTGTCCTGGCGCGCGGCGGAGGACTGCGACATCGAGTAGCCGGCGGCGAAGATGGCCAGGGCCAGCACGATGGTCAGCGTGATCATCCGGCCCGGGGTGGTCAGGACGTAGGAGCCGATCTTGCGCAGGTAGTAGGTGGGCACCGAGAAGCCGGTGTGCAGCCACGAGCGCAGCCCGGAGGGCCGCTCGTCGGTGTCCTCGGAGACCTCGTCGAGCCAGTGGTCCTGGGTGCCCACGGGCAGCTCGGAGCGGTCGACCCGGATCTCCCGGGAGCGGCGCGACTGCCGGCCCGACCGGCCGGTCTTGGTCTCGCGGCTCATTCCTTCACTGTATCGTCTGCGCGCCGGCGGGCACACCTTTCTGCCCCGGAAGGAGGCGGCTACCCTGGGGGCCATGGACGGCGACGGCAACGGCTGGGCCGCGGGACCCGCGGGCGGCAGGCAGTGGGGCCGCTTCGGGGCGGCCGGACTCTTCCTGCTCGCGGACCCGCACGCGCCCCGGCTGCTGATGCAGCACCGTGCCCTGTGGACCAACATCGGCGGCACCTGGGCGCTGCCCGGGGGTGCCCGCGACTCGCACGAGACCGCCGTCGAGGCCGCCCTGCGCGAGGCCCACGAGGAGACCGGCATCGCCCCGGGCGACGTCTCGGTGGCTGGCGAGCGGGTGACCGCCGGGCCCTTCGACGCCGACCCGGCCCGCCCCGAGCTGGCCGGGGGCTGGACCTACACGACCGTCGTGGCCGCCACGGTCACCGGCGCGGCGCTGGCCACCGAGGCCAACAACGAGTCCCTCGAGCTGCGCTGGGTGCCGCTCGACGAGGTCGATCAGCTGCCGCTGATGCCCGCCTTCGCCGCCGCGCTGCCCGGCATCCGGGCGGCCCTTCCCGGGGTGCTGCCCGCCTGGTTCGCGGGGCAGTAGGCCGGGGGTCCGCGGGGGCGCGGGGGAGTGCGTCGGGGGATTTCCGCGGGATTGTGTGCGTGAGCACGGGAAGCCGCAAGCAAGGTGTGGCAGTCTTGTTGCCGTGATTGAAGTAGCCAACCTGACCAAGCGCTTCGGGTCCACCTGCGCGGTCGACGACTTGACCTTCCAGGTCGAGCCGGGCGCCGTCACGGGCTTCCTCGGGCCGAACGGGGCGGGCAAGTCGACGACGATGCGCATGATCGTCGGTTTGGACCACCCCACCGAGGGCACCGCCACGATCAACGGCGTGCCCTACTCCGGCCTCGAGCGCCCGCTGCACACCGTCGGCGCCCTGCTCGAGGCGCGCGCGACCCACCCGAACCGCTCCGCGGCCAACCACCTGCGCTGGATCGCCGCCGCCGGCGGCGTCCCCCGCTCCCGCGTCGACGAGGTCCTGGGGCTTGTCGGGCTCTCGGATGTCGCCGGTCGGCGCACCGGCGGGTTCTCGCTCGGCATGCACCAGCGCCTCGGCCTGGCCGCCGCCCTCTTGGGCGACCCGGAGGTGCTGCTCCTCGACGAGCCGGTCAACGGCCTGGACCCCGAGGGCATCCGCTGGGTGCGCGGGCTGATGCAGGCACTCGCCGCCGAGGGGCGCACCGTGCTGGTCAGCTCCCACCTGCTCTCCGAGATGGCGCAGACCGCCGAGCGGCTCATCGTCATCGGCCGCGGCAGGCTCATCGCCGACACCACCACCCACGAGTTCATCTCCGGGCACTCGGCGACGACGACCCTGGTGCGCTCGCCGCGCCTGGCCGAGCTCACCGCCGCGCTCGGGCAGCGCGGCCTGGCGGTCACCCCCGGCAGGGATCCCGAGGGCCGCGAGCGCCTCGAGATCGCCGACCGCACCCCCGACGAGATCGGCGCGCTGGCCTTTGAGGCCGGCGTGCCCCTCGCCGAGCTCGCCGAGCGGCGCGCCTCGCTGGAGGACGCCTTCATGGAGACCACCGGCCACGCCGTGGAGTACCACGCCGCGGCGCCGGGGCTGTCGGCGCAGAACGGGCCGGTACAGAACGGGCCGGTACAGAACGGGCCGACGCAGAACGGAAAGGCGGACCGATGAACCTGCTCAACACCGTCCGGGCCGAGATCATCAAACTGTTCACCACGCGCTCGGTGTGGTGGACCAGCGCGCTGTTCGTGCTGCTCAGCTTCGGCATCTCCCTGCTGCTGACCGTCGCCCCGCAGCAGCCGATGGGACTGTTCGTCTTCCAGATCGAGCCCTACACCGTCGTCTACGGCATCCCCTCGATCGGACTGCCCGTGCTCATCGTGCAGGCCGTGATGGTGGTGACCACCGAGTACCGCTACCGCATCCAGGCCACCGCTTACCTGGCGAGCCCCCGGCGCTGGACCGTACCGGTGGCCAAGCTGCTCGTCTACGGGGCCTTCGCCGCCGCGCTGACCTTCCTGACCGCCCTGCTGTGCCTGGGCGTGGCCAAGATCCGCGTCGGCGACTCCGCCCCGATCTACTCGATGACGGACCCCGCCGTGCTGCGCGTGCTGTGGGTGCTGCCCCTGGCGGTCTTCCTGGTCATCTGCCTCGCCCAGGGCGTGGGCCTGCTGCTGCGCCACACCGCCGGGGCCGTGGCCCTGCTGCTGGCCTGGATCCTCGCCCTCGAGGACATCCTGGCCTTCCTGCCCAAGGTCGGCCAGCGCATCGGCGAGTGGCTGCCGTTCAGGCACCTCAACAACTTCATCGCCGGCGGCAACGCCACCGGCATGGACTGGACGCAGAGCGCCTCGCTGGCCTACTTCCTCCTGTGGGCCGTGGGCCTGTTCATCATCGGCGTCGGGGTGCTCTACCAGCGCGACGTGTGAGGCTGACGCCTCACACCCGGGCGCCTGACGCGTCGCGACCTAGGCGAAGAGGAGGAATGCGCCGAAGGCGAGGAGCGGCAGCACGTAGAACGCCGAGAGCACCACGCCCAGCGCGGTCAGCCGGCTGCGGCGGGCGCGCCGGGCGCTCGTCCCGCACAGTCGGTACAGCAGCCGGCGCAGCCCCGGCACCAGCGTCACCACCAGCACCGCCGCGACGTTGAAGAAGACGTGCACCAGGGCCGCCTGCAGGCCGAAGACACCGTAGGCGCCCGGCACCGTCAGTGCGGCGACCAGGCCGCTGATCGTGGTGCCCAGGTTCGCGCCCAGGATCACCCACAGCGCCTCGGTCAGCCGCAGTATGCGCGTGGCGGCGAAGGGCAAGAGAGCCGAGACCGTCACCGCCGAGGCCTGCACGGTGGCGGTGCCGAAGAGCCCGACGCTGAAGCCGCCCAGCGGGTTCATCCCGAAGAGCCGCTCGAAGAGCGAGCGCGTCGTCGCCGCGAAGAGCACCCGCAGCTGGCGGGCCATCACCCGCAACGCCACCAGGGCGAGGATCGCACCCAGGGCGATGCACACGACGCCGTCGGTAATCTCGCCGGGCAATTGCCCGGCGAGGCCGCGTGCGCCCAGCGCGTCGACGGCCGGCTGGAAGAAGCCGACGAAGGTCACGCGCGCGTCGTCGAAGGCCTCGGTGCGGCCGCCGCCGACGGCCTCGGCGGTGACCTCGGAGATCCGCTCCA
Source organism: Corynebacterium frankenforstense (assembly GCF_030211955.1). GTDB lineage: Bacteria > Actinomycetota > Actinomycetes > Mycobacteriales > Mycobacteriaceae > Corynebacterium > Corynebacterium frankenforstense_A. Next base: position 22,650 of record NZ_JASODI010000009.1, read on the forward strand.
GCGGGTGGAAGGCGGCCTCGAGGATGAACAGCAGCAGCGCCGCCGAGGCGTTGAACCAGGCGTGCAGCGAGGCGGTGGAGAACGCGCGGCGGAACGCGCCGCGGTCGTCGGCGTAGGAAAACGAGGCCAGCAGCGGGGTGACCGTGGTGCCGATGTTCGCGCCGATGATCACGGGCACCGCCACCGGGACGCTGACCGAGCCGGTGGCCACCGCCGCGATGGTCAGCGCGGTGGTCGCCGTGGAGGACTGGGCGACGGCGGTGATCAGGATGCCCAGCAGAAGACCTGCCAGCGGGTGCATCGCGCGCTGCAGCAGGCCCTCGAGAGGGCCGGAGCCGAGCGTGTAGACGCCGTCAATGAGCAGGTAGAGCCCCAGGAACGCCAGCGCCAGGCAGCCGATGACGGCCGGCCAGCGTGCCAGGCGGCCCCAGCCGGAGAGCATGACCATGTCCTCGGCCTCGGGGATCTGCTTGGGGTTCATGAAGTGCTCGACGCCGAGGGGGCCGGCGGTGCTGCGTGCCATCCGGGCCGCGCGCGCACTGGCGGCGGTGGCGGAGCCGCGCCGCGGGGGAGCGGGCACCCCGCCGTGGTCGAGGCCGTGGCGGCGGTTCACGCGGGACCCGGGGAGGTCGACCACCGGCGGGACGGGTCGCGGACGCCGCTTCTCGGCGGGGCTGGGCACCACTTGCCGCCTCCTCCTCCCGCTCGTCCGGGACCGGTGTTCCTCTACTGTTCAGCTGCTCTTAATCTATCACCGACGTGCACGGTCCCAGGAAAAATTTTGGGAGGGGCCGGGAGGCCCCGCGGCGGCGGCCCGCGCAGCCCCGCCCTACTGGAGCGCCGAGGTCAGGCGCATGACGTTGTCGACGTAGCGGCGCATGACGCCGCGGTGGCGCCATTCGGCCAGGGTCAGCTCCTTGGAGGTGCGCCGGTAGGCCTCGGCGAGGTCGTGGAGCTTGAGCAGCAGGTCGCCGCGGGCCACCAGCAGCGAGACCTCGTAGTTCAGACCCAGGCTGCGCATGTCCAGGTTGGCGGAGCCGACCACGGCGACCGTCTCGTCGCCGCCCTCGCCCGGGTCGGCGAGCACGAACTTGGTGTGCAGGATGTAGGGCGCGGGGAACTGGTGGATGCGCACCCCGGCCTCGAGCAGGGCCTGGTAGTAGCTGGACTGGGCGTGGTGGACCATGAACTGGTCCGCCTTCTCCGAGACCATCAGCTCCACGTCCACCCCGCGGTGGCAGGCGGTGATCACGGCCTCGAGCAGCGACTCGTCCGGCACGAAGTACGGCGAGCAGATGATCAGCTTCTCCTTGGCGTGGTAGACCACGGAGTTGAACATGCGCAGCGCCGGCTCGGTGGTGTAGCCCGGTCCGGAGGGCACCAGCTGGACGACGTTCGCGCTCGAGTCGCGCGGCGGGGCGCCGGCCGGCTGCTCGCGGCCGTGCAGGGGGATCTCCTCGCCGGACTCGCTGTACCAGTCGGTGGCGAAGACCATCTCCATCGAGTCCACGATCGGCCCGGCGAGCTCCAGCATCACGTCCACCCAGCGCCTGCCGGCCTTGACGTTGCCGCGCACCAGGTAACTGCGGTCGATCATGTTCTGCGAGCCGAGGAAGGCGACCTCGCCGTCGACGATGACGATCTTGCGGTGGTTGCGCAGGTCCGGTCGGCGGAAGCGCAGCTGCCAGGGCTGCAGCGGCAGCGTCAGGTGCCAGTCCACGCCGAGTTTGTCCAGGCGCCGGCCCAGCTTCAGGTAGCCGGGGTACTTCAACGAGCCCAGCTGGTCGAAGAGCAGGCGCACGCGCACCCCGCGGTCGGCGGCCCGGCCCAGCGCCTCGAAGAAGACGTCGGTGGTCTTGTCCCAGGCCATGATGTAGATCTGCACGTGGACGTAGTCGCGGGCGCGGTCGATGGCGGCGGCCATCGCGGCGATGGACTCCTCGTAGTCGGTGTGCAGCGCGCGGTCCTCGCCGACGACGGCCGGCAGGTTGGTCAGCTTCCGGTTGAGCCGGATCATCGCGTCGAGGTCGTCGGAGAGGTCCATGCCCTCCGGGTGGTCCGGGGTGTCGGCCTGGATGTCCTCGATCATCGCGTTGGCCTCCTGCTGGATGCGGTGGCGGCGGCGGTTGATGTAGGGCGAGCCGAAGAGCAAAAAGAGCGGCAGGCCGACGAACGGCAGCAGCAGAATGGCCAGCAGCCAGGCGGTCGAGGAGCTCGGCCGGCGGCCCTCGGGCACGTAGCCGATGGCGATGATCTTGATGGCGTAGTCGATGATCAACCCGACGAGCTGCCAAGTGTCTAGGTCGACGCTGAAGGAGAGGCCCATGCGCGAGTGTCCGAGGCCCCGGTGTCAGCGCACCGCGTCGAAGTCGGCGACGTCGTAGTCGACCACCACCGGGGCGTGGTCGGAGGCACCCTTGCCGGAGCGCTCGTCGACGTCGATGAAGGCGCCGGTGATCCGGCGGGCCAGCGGGGCGCTGGCCAGCTGGAAGTCGATGCGCATGCCCTCGTTGCGCGGGAAGCGCCCGGCCGTGTAGTCCCAGTAGGTGTACGGGGTCTCCCCGGTGCGCGCGCGGGTGACCTCCTCGAGGCCGGCCTCGCACAGGCCCTCGAAGGCGGCGCGCTCCGGCTCGGTGACGTGCGTGCGGCCCTCGAAGAAGGCGCGGTCCCACACGTCGTGGTCCTGCGGCGCGATGTTGAAGTCACCCATCAGCGCCAGGCGCGCCTCCGGGTGGGACTCCAGGCGCTGCTTGACGCGGTCTCGCAGCCGCCACAGCCAGCGCACCTTGTACTGGTAGTGCGGGTCGGCGATGGCGCGCCCGTTGGGCACGTACAGGCTCCAGACGCGCACGCCGCCGCAGGTGGCGCCCACCGCGCGCGCCTCGACGCGCTCCTCGTCGACGCCGCCGGTCTTGGTGAAGCCGGGCTGGCCGTCGAAGTGGTCGGCGACGTCCTCGAGCCCGACCCGGGAGAGGATCGCCACGCCGTTCCACTGGTTGTAGCCGACGTGGGCGACCTCGTAGCCGAGGTCCTCGAAGCGTGAGACCGGGAAGTTCTCGTCGGTGCACTTGGTCTCCTGGACCGCGAGGACGTCGACGTCGTGGCGGGTCAGGAACTCCGCCATACGGTCGGCGCGGGTGCGCGCCGAGTTGACGTTCCAGGTGGCGATGCGCATGGCCACCACCCTATCCCGAGCTCGGCAGGTGGTGCGCGTAGCGGTGGCGGTGGTGCTCGGCGAAGCCGGCGGAGCGGTAGAGGCGGATGCCGGCGGTGTTGGTGTGCACCACCTGCAAAAACGCCTGCCCGGCGCCGGCGGCGGTACCCCAGGCGAGCATCCCGGCGGTGATCGCCTTGCCCAGTCCGTGGCGCTGGAAGTCCGGGGAGACCTCTACGGCAGACAGACCCAGCCAGGACCGGCCGGCGTCGTCGGCGGTGACGGTGCCGCGGGTGATCGCCGCGGTGCGCCCGTCGGCGGCGCGGATGCGCCCGAAGCTCATGGTGCCGTCGATGTCGCCGCGCAACAGCTCGAGTGCGTGCCGGGGCAGGGCCTGGCCCCGGAAGTGGTAGAGCGAGTACCACTCCTCGTCCGGGGCGTCGTCGACCTCGAACGTGAACCCGTCCGGCACCGTCGCGGCAGGCGCGGCGTCGTCAAGCGGGCGCGTCATCACCAGGATCTCCGGGCCCCACTCCCACTCCGGCCCGGCGGCGAGGCGCTCGGCCGGGCGGGCGATGCGCTCGGGCACCTGGATGATCGCGGGCATGGAGTGGCGGGCGTAGAAGGCGAGGATCTCGTCGAGCGGCACCGCGCCGAAGCCGGCCTGCGGGCCCAAAGGGGCGGCGGAGTTGGAGCGCTCGGTCACGCTATCGCCGGCGCGCAGCAGCCACTGCCCGTCGGAGCTGGTGGCGTGCTCGATGCCGGGGAAAGCGCGCGCGGTGGCGACCTCGACGGCGCGGATGTCGCCGTTGCGCACGGTGCGCTCGGGAAGCAGGCGCACGGTGACCAGCTGGGCGGGGTCGATGACCACGGCCTCGGCGTTCGACGGCAGGCCGCCGACCTCCTGCGGGCGCACCGTCAGCGGCTCGAGGGCGACGATGTGGCCGATGACGTCGGTGACCTGGCGGGTGCCCGGCACGCGGCGGCGCACGGTGACCCGGTCGCCGAGGCCGGGGGTCTCGGTGCGGAAGACGCGGCGGATCCCGGAGCGCGGACGCGGACTCATGTCTGGGGGATCAGGCCTCGGGCTCGTCGTCGTGGCCGAAGGGGTCGCGGTCCACGCCCGGCATCCAGGTGTTGCCCGCGTGGTCCCAGCCGTGGGCCTTGACGACCTTCTTCGCCGCGCGCTTGTTGCGCCCGACCAGCACGTCCAGGTAGACGAAGCCGTCGAGGTGGCCGACCTCGTGCTGGAAGCAGCGCGCGAGGAAGCCCTCGCCCTCGGCGGTGACCTCGTTGCCGTCGAGGTCGAAGCCGGTGACCTTGGCCCAGTGGGCGCGGCCGGTGGGGAAGCCCTCGCCGGGCACGGACAGACAGCCCTCGTCGTCGGAGCCGTCGACAGCCGGCATGGTCTGCGGGATCTCGGAGGTCTCCAGGGTGGGGTTGAGGAAGTAGCCCTCGTGCCAGTGGCCCTCGTCGTCGGGGCACTTGTAGACGAAGATGCGCAGGTCGAGGCCGATCTGGTTGGCGGCCAGGCCGACGCCGTGGGCCACCTTCATGGTCTCGAACATGTCGTCGATGAGCTCGCGGTACTGCGAGAACGGCTCCTCGGCGGGGCGCGTGGGGTTGTGCAGGACGGGGTCGCCGTAGATGACGATGGGCCGGACAGTCATGGCATACAGTTTAGGCATGTCCACCCCGGCCACCGATGCGGACCTCCTCGAGTTCGCCGAACACGCCCCGCGCTCGCCGGGCGCGCGCGACGAGGCGATCCGGGAGCGGCTGGGGATCTCGCCGGTGCGCTACTACCAGCGGTTGAACAGACTGATTGACGATGCCGACGCGCGCGCGGCGCACCCGTTGCTGATGGCGCGCCTGGAGCGGCTGCGCGACCGGGGGTTGTGAGCGGGGCGCTGCGGGGTGGGCGTGCGGGGTGCGCGCCGGGGTGCGGGGTCCGTGGTTCCGGGGTGCGGGGGATCTTCTGTGCGGCCGCTCCGGCATGGCGGCGGACGGCTGGTGAGCAAATGTATTAGTGTTACGCGTGTGACTAATGTGAATGGCAACGGTGGACGCCGCGGCGGCAACGGCGGCTACGACGACGTGTACGAGGACGCTTACGAGGGGCAGCCCGAGGCGGCGGCCGGCGCGCACGAGGCGCCCGAGCGCGGCGAGGGCGGCGAGGGCGGCGAGGGCGGCGAGGGCGGTAAAGCCCGCGCCGCGGGTGCTGGTGCGGCCGGTGCCGGCGCGGGTGCCGGTTCCGGTGCGGCGGCCGGCTCCGGGCTGCCGCTGCGCGGCCTGGCGATGGTGCTCATCGCCGTCGCCGTGCTGCTCGGGCTCTGGGGCGTCTACGCCCTGACCTCCGGCGGGGACGACGAGGGCTCCGACTCCGCCGCCATGAGCGGCTCGGCCGAGCCGGGCGCCGAGCAGGGCCAGAACGGCCAGAACGGTGCGAACAGCCAGGGCCAGAACGGCGCCGACGGCAAGGACGGCAAGGACGGCGCCGACGGCAAGGACGCCGCCGAGCGCGCCGGGCAGGACGCCAAGGACAAGGAGCACAAGGACGGTGAGGCTGACGGCCCGGCCGCCGAGGACCAGGGCGGCGCGAACGGTGCGGCCGGCCGCGGCGACGCCGCCCCGGCCAAGGTCAACGTGCTGAACAACTCTACCGTGCCGGACCTGGCCGCCCGCCTCTCCGACGAGCTCAAGGGCCAGGGCACCGAGGTCGGCTCCGTGGGCAACCTGCCCGGCGAGGTCCTCCAGGTCCCGGAGAACACCGTGTTCTTCCAGCCCGGCAACGCCGACGCCGAGAAGCGCGCCCGCGAGCTGGCCGACCGCGTCGGCGGCGTGGCCCGCGAGTACGACCAGGCGCTGCCCGACGACACCGCCGGCGCCAACGACCTGACGCTGGTGCTCGCCACCGACGTTGCGCTGTAGCGCCGCGGCGTCGGTGTGCCCGGCGGCGGTGTGCCCGACGCCCGTCCATTCGTGGGCCTTTTCATTCACCGCGGCCCGGGTCGGGCCCGCCGGATTCCTTCCGCGCCTGCCCGCCCGGTAATCTCCAGGTGACGGCGTGAAAACGCCCGAGGACCACACCCGCAACCCCGAAAGGCCGGGCCCAGAAGCGATGACACCTCCGGCACAGCCCCGCGGCTGGGAGCACCCCGGCACCCGCTCCGAGGTCACCCCGATCCCGTTCAAGCGCAGCCCCCGCCACACCATCGGTGTCGAGTGGGAGGTCGCCCTGATCGACCCGGAGACCCGCGACCTGGCCCCGCGCGCCGCGGAGGTCATCGCGGACGTCAAGGCCAACCACCCGGAGATCCACCTCGAGCGCGAGTTCCTGCAGAACACCGTCGAGCTGGTCACCGGGGTGTGCGATTCTGTGCCGCAGATCGTCGCCGAGCTCGGCCACGACCTGGCCGCCGTGCGCGAGTCCGCCGGCAAGCTGGGCCTGAAGCTGTGGGGCTCCGGCTCGCACCCCTTCTCCGACTTCCGCGAGAACCCGGTCAGCGAGAAGGGCTCCTACAACGAGATCATCGAGCGCACCCGCTACTGGGGCAGCCAGATGCTCATCTGGGGCATCCACGTCCACGTCGGAATCAGCCACGAGGACCGCGTGTGGCCGATCATCAACGCGATGATGACCAAGTTCCCGCACCTGCTGGCCCTTACGGCCTCCTCGCCGGGCTGGGACGGCATCGACACCGGCTACGCCTCCAACCGCACGATGCTCTACCAGCAGCTGCCCACCGCCGGCCTTCCCCACCAGTTCAGCACCTGGGCCGAGTGGGAGGGCTACATGCACGACCAGGACATCTCCGGGGTGATCAACCACACCGGCTCGATGCACTTCGACATCCGCCCCGCGCCGAAGTGGGGCACCATCGAGGTCCGCGTCTCCGACGCCACGAGCAACCTGCGCGAGCTGGCCGCCGTGGTGGCGCTGACCCACTGCCTGGTCGTCCACTACGACCGGATGATCGACCGCGGCGAGGACCTGCCGATCCTGCAGCCCTGGCACGTCGAGGAGAACAAGTGGCGCGCCGCCCGCTACGGGCTCGAGGCGCTGGTGATCACCTCGCAGGCCACCGACGAGCGGTGGGTCTCCGAGGAGCTCTCCGAGCTGGCAGACACGCTCGCCCCGCTGGCCGGGGAGATCGGCTGCGCCGAGGAGCTGGCGCTCATCCCGGAGATCCTCGAGCGCGGCGCCGGGTATGCCCGCCAGCGCCGGCTCTTCGAGAAGCACGGCTCGTGGCTGCCGGCCGTCGACGCGACGATCGCGGAGATGGACGAGCTCACCCCGCCCACCCACGGCGAGTAGCGGCGCGGCCCCGGCGGGCCCGCCCCCGGGGCCGCCGGAACTACAAGTCCCTAGACCCGCCCGTCCCGGTCGGGTCGGGCGATCTTGCCGGTCTTGGCCGTCTTGGCGGCCTTGCTGGACTTGGACGCCTTGCCGGACTTGGTGCGCAGGGAACGCTCCGCGGGGGCGTCGTTACGCGACATGTGCTCGGGGTCGCCGTAGAGCCCCTCGCGGCGGGCCACACGGCCCAGGCGCTGGGCGGTGACCGGGTTGGTCATGAAGGTGAACAACAGCAGGAGCACGAGCACGCCCAGGTCGCCGCGCTCGGCGACGGAGAAGTGCTCGGAGCCGAGCACACGGACGATCGCACCGGTGACGGTCAGGATCAGGCCCGTGGTCTGCGGCTTGGTGATCGCGTGCACGCGCGACATCGTGTCGCCGAAGCGGTGCAGCCCGATCGCCGCGGAGAGCACCAGGAAGGCGCCGCAGCAGATGAGGAGCAGCGAGATGAGGTCGGTGAAGAACTGCAGGTGCATCAGGAACCGTCCCTCTTGCGGAAGCGGGCGACGGACACCGAGGAGATGAAGCCGAGCAGCGCGACGACGAGCATCGCGTTGGAGACGGTGGTGTCCAGCGTCCAGCAGATGTAGACCGCCAGCGCGCACTGGATCATGGCGACCAGCCCGTCGAGGCCGAGCACGCGGTCCAGGGAGTTCGGGCCGGCGAGGATCTGGTACGTCGTCAGCACGAAGGCCACGCAGAACGCGGCGGCGGCGACGGTGAGCACGCCGTTGTAGATGGTGGGGTCCACGGTCAGCTCCTCTCGAAGATTCTGATCATGTCGCGCTCGAGGCGGCGGATGTTCTCGATCTCGGCGTTGAGGTGCTCCTCGTCGTCCGCGTTGAGCAGGTGGACCGTCCACATGCGGTTGGCGATGTCGATGTCGGAGACCGAGCCGCCCGGCTGCAGGTTGTACGCCGCGGTGGCCAGGGTGAGCACCAGCTCGTTGGCCACGCGCATGGGCACCCGCACCACGGCGGTGCGCGGCGGGGCCTGCGGGCGGATGGCCAGCCAGGCGACCTGGACGGAGGCCTGGGCCAGCTGGCCGAACCAGCGCACCACGAAGCCGAAGGCGGCCGGCCAGTTCATCGAGATGTTGCTGATCGGCAGCTTCGGTAGCGGCAGCAGGACCACCACGAAGGCGGCCACGGCCAGCCCGCCGATGACGTTGGCCCAGGTGAACTCGCCCATCAGGAAGATCCACACCAGGGCCAGCAGGATGATGGCCAGGGGGCGGAAGCGGTTGCGCAGCCCGTGGTAGATCATCGGGTCTCCTCCTTGTCCGCGTCCTCGTCACCGCCGGCGTCGGTGTAGGCGTCGGCGCTGTCGCCGTTGGTGCCGGCGTTGACGTCGGCCGGGCCGCCCTCGGGGCGCTGCACCGGCGAGTGCCCGCGCTCGGCGGAGTCCAGGCAGTCGGAGCCGGCCTTACGGGCGCCGTCGGTGCCGGGCTCGTCGTCGTGGCGGTGGTCTGCACCGGTGTCCTCGCGGGTGGTCGGGTCCAGGTCGCGGCCCGGGTCGTCGGACGAGGTGCCCAGCACAGCCTCACGGTAGACCGCGACGTTGGCCGAGGACTCGGCGGCGCGCTCGGTCACGGAGACCAGCGGGCCGGCGAAAACCGTGATGGCGCACGAGGCGGCCACCAGCAGCGCGGTGGAGGCGACCATGCCGAAGGGCACGCGCCCGACGTCCTCGCGGTCGGCGATCTCGACCTCGTCGGTGACGTCGGCCAGCGGGGAGGGCCGGGCCATGGCCAGGTTGCCCTCCGGGGCGTCCTTGCGGGAGCGCCAGAAGCCCTTGGACCAGACCAGCACCATCACGTAGAGGGTCAGCAGCGAGGTGACCACGGCACCGCCGATGAGCAGCCAGGCCCAGAACCCGCCGACCTCGGCGCCGGCCTGCATGAGCAGCACCTTGCCGATGAACCCGGAGAACGGCGGGATGCCGCCCAGGTTGATCGCCGGGATGAAATAGAGCACCGCGATGACCGGGGTGACGTAGAGCAGCGAGCCCAGCCGGCGCAGCGAGGAGGTGCCGGCCTGGCGCTCGATCAGGCCGACGACCAGGAAGAGCGTGGTCTGCACCAGGATGTGGTGCACGGCGTAGAAGATCGCTCCGTTCAGGCCGTGGGCGGTGCCGAGGGCCACGCCGAAGATCATGTAGCCGATGTGGCTGACCAGGGTGAACGACAAAAGTCGTTTCATGTCGTTCTGTGCCATGGCGCCGAGGATGCCCACGAGCATCGTCGCCAGGGCCACGACCATGAGCATCGTCTGCAGCGAGCCGTCGGAGAAGATGACCGTCTGCACGCGGATGATCGAGTAGACGCCGACCTTGGTCAGCAGGCCCGCGAAGACGGCGGTGACCAGCGAGGGGGCGGTGGGGTAGGAGTCCGGCAGCCAGGCGTCCAGCGGGAAGATGGCGGCCTTGATGCCGAAGGCGACCAGCAGCACGCCGAAGATGGCCGCGCGCGTGCCGGACGGCACGTACTCCATGCGGATGCCGACCTGGGCCATGTTGACCGTGCCCACGGCGGCGTAGACCATGGCCAGGCCGAAGAGGAAGACCATCGAGGAGGCCATGGAGACCATCACGTAGCTGACTCCGGCGCGCACACGTGACGCGGAGCCGGACAGCGTCAGCAGGACATACGAGGCGACGAGGAAGACCTCGAAGCCGACGTAGAGGTTGAACAGGTCGCCGGCGAGGAACGAGATGTTCACGCCCATCGACAGCAGCAGGTAGGTCGGCACGAAGACGGCGACGGGGTCGTGCTCGTCGCCGTCGCGGATGCCCTGCGAGATGCCGTACCACATGACCGCGAACAGGACGAGGCCGGAGACTGTGAGCATCACCGTCGAGAGCCGGTCGGCCACCAGCGTGATGCCCACCGGGGCCTGCCAGCCGCCGATCTGCAGGGTCTGCACGCCGAGCGAGTCGACGACGATGACCATGACGGCCGAGAGCGTGATGGTGGCCAGCAGCGCGATGAAGGCGATGGTGCGCTGGATCATCGGATGCCGGGAGAAGACCAGCGCGAGCGCGGCGGCCAGCGCGGGGATCAGGATCGGCAGGGGGATCAGGTAGGCGATCACGGGGCCGACGGTGCCGACGAGCCCGGAGAAGTACTCACTCATTGTCCTCCCCCTTCACCGGCGCCTCGAAGGAGCGGGGGCCGAAGGTGTCGCCCTCGGAGGTGGGGCTGCCGGTCTTCGGGTCGTCGGAGGCGTCGTGGTCGGGGGCCGCGGCGGCGGTGGTGGGCCGCGCGGCGATGGCGGCGTCCTCGACGTCGTCCTCGATGACGTCCGCGGTGCGGTAGCGGTACTGGCGGTAGGCCAGGGTGAGGATGAACGCGGTCATCGCCATGGAGATGACGATGGCGGTCAGGATCATCGCCTGCGCCAGCGGGTCGGCGATCAGCCCCTCGTGGACCTCGCTGTTGCGGCCCTCGATGGGCGGGGCGCCGGCGCCGCCGCCGGCCTGCAGGATAAGCAGGTTGGCGCCGTTGCCGATCAGCAGCAGCCCCAGCATCATCTTCGTCATGGCGCGGTCGAGCACCAGGTAGACCCCGGCGGCGACCATGGTGCCGGCGGCGAGCAGCAGGAAGAGGTTGGCGACCATCTCAGCGCTCCTTTCCGTCGGTGTCGTTGTCGGTGTCGTGCTTGCCGACGCCGCGTGGGGTGCCGTGGGCGAGTGCCTCGCCCTTGCCGGTGGCGTCCGAACCGCCGGCCGCGTCCGCGGCTGCCCCCTCGGCGGCCTCGTCGGCGGCGGTGCGGGCGTGGGCGGTCCAGTCGGGTTTGGGTCTGTCGGCCGCGGCCGTCTCCGCCGCACCGGATCCACCGGCGGGCACCGGCACCGGTATCGGCGGCGAGGCGGCGATCTTGCGCGGCATCTTCTCGGCGTTGGCGTTCGCCCGGGCGCGCGCACTGGCGCGGCGGCGCTCGGTGGCGCGGGCCACGGAGCGGGCGCGGTCGCGGGCGCGCTGGCGGCGGCGCTCCTCGTCGAGGTCGATGCGCCCGCCCAGCGAGGTCAGGATGTGCATGGCCAGGCCGACGACGATGACGTAGACGCCGGCGTCGAAGAGCAGGGCCGAGGGCACGTGCATGTCGCCGATGAGCGGGACGGTCAGGTCCCAGACCTCGGAGGACAGCGGCGGGCGACCGATGAACATCGGCCAGGTGGCGCCGGCCACCGCGGCGATCAGGCCGGTGCCCAGGATGCGCGAGGGGTCGACCGGCAGGGTCGCCTCGAGCTCGGGGCGGCCGCCGGCGAGGTAGCGCAGGCACAGCGCGAGCGCGGCGACCAGGCCGCCGGCGAAGCCGCCGCCGGGGGCGTTGTGGCCGGCGAAGAAGAAGTACAGGGAGACGAGCATCATCGCCGGGAAGGCCAGGCGGGTGACCACGTCGACCATCAGGGAGCGGTTCTGCGCCTTCTCGGTCTCGATGTCCGCGGAGAGCCAGCGGCGGCCCACGGCGCGCAGCGTCGGGCGGTGCGAGGAGCGGGAGAAGGAGCGGGTGCCGTAGATCAGGGAGGCCACGCCGACGGCGGCGATGACGATCACGGAGACCTCGCCCATGGTGTCCCAGGCGCGCAGGTCGACGAGCAGCACGTTGACGGTGTTGGCGCCGTGGCCGATCTCCTTGGCCAGGGCGGGCATGAGCTCGGAGATGGGCCGCTCGGAGCGGGCGTTCATGGCGAAGAGCGCCACGATGGTCACCGACAGGCCGGTCGCCGCCGACAGCCAGGCGCGTGCCCGGTTGCCCTTCGGGGTGCCCTTCCACTCGGTGGTGGTGGGCATCTTGCGCAGCACCAGCATGAAGATGACCATCTGGATGGTCTCGACGAGCACCTGGGTCAGCGCCAGGTCCGGCGCGCCGTGCAGGGCGAAGATCATGGCCAGGCCGTAGCCGGTCACGCCGACCATGATCACGCCGGACAGGCGGTTGTGGGTGCGGGTGGCACCGAGCGCGGCGAAGATGATGATCGTTGCGGCCATGGCCTGCCAGGGGCTGGCCCAGACCTCCATGCGCACGTCGTCGCGCTCGCCGAAGATCAGGGCGGTCAGCGGCGTGGCGGCGAGCACGGCGAAGATGACGCCGAGGTTGATCATCAGGGAGCCGCGCTGGGTGGAGGCGGTCAGGCGCAGCGAGAGGGTGCGCAGGAAGCTGATGACGGCGTCGTAGGCGGCGTTGGCGTCACCGAGCGCGGGCTCGTCGAGCTGCAGGCGGTGGACCACGCCGCGCTGCCAGAACATCACCGCACCGCCGGCGATGATGATCGCGGAGAGCCCCAGGGCCGGGGTCAGGCCGTGCCAGAGCGCCAGGTGCGAGGCCTCGGTGCCGGGGAAGCGGGAGCCGAGGTACTGGGCGATCGCGCCGTCGAGTGGGGCGGGCCACAGGCCCAGCCCGATGGTGAAGACGGTGAGCACCACCGGCGAGAGCCACAGCTTGGGCCCGTAGGGGTGCATGTTGGCGATCGCCTCGGAGGTGCCGCCGCCGGAGGGGTGGTGCTCGGGCTTGGTGGCGAAGGCGCCGTAGAGGAAGAACAGGCTGTAGGCCATGGTCAGGATGCTGCCGAGCACCAGGCCGACGATCATCAGCGAGCTGGGCATGCCGACCAGGAGCGGCTCGTCCATGACCTTGTCGAGGGCGGTCTCCTTGGCCACGAAGCCGAAGAGCGGCGGGATGCCGGCCATGGAGGCCGCGGCGATGACGGCGAGGGCGAACATGAAGGGCCGCTTGCGGCCGAGTCCGGAGATCTCCTCGACGTCCCGGGTGCCGGAGGTGTGGTCGATGGCGCCGACGATCATGAACAACGTCGCCTTGAACAGCGCGTGGCCGAAGGTCAGCGCGAGGCCGGCCAGCTGGGCCTCCCGGGAGCCGATGGAGACCACCGAGATGATGAAGCCGAGCTGGGAGACGGTGCCGTAGGCCAGGATGAGCTTGAGGTCCTTCTGGCGCAGCGCCATCCAGCCGGCCACCAGCATGGTCATCAGGCCCATCGGGATGATGACCAGGTACCAGGCGCCGACGACGTTGAAGCCGGGGGCCAGGCGGGCGACCAGGTAGATGCCGGCCTTGACCATCGCCGCGGAGTGCAGGTACGCCGACACGGGCGTCGGGGCGGCCATGGCGCCGGGCAGCCAGAAGTGGAAGGGGAAAATCGCGGACTTCGACAGCGCGCCGGCGAGGATGAGGATGACGGAGACGACGATGTAGGGCTGCCCGGCGAGATCCTCGATGCCGGGGATTTCCGAGAGGTTCCACACCCCGGTCGTGGAGCCGAAGAGGATGATGCCGACGAGCATGGCGAGCCCGCCCAGCGTGGTCACCATCAGCGCCTGGCCGGCGGCGCGTCGCGAGGAGGCGCGCTCGCCGTAGTAGCCGACGAGCAGGAAGGAGAGCACGGAGGTGATCTCCCAGAACACGTACATCAGAAGCATCGCGTCGGAGATGACCAGGCCGTACATGGCGGTGGCGAAGAGCACCATCTCGCCGCCGAACTTGGCCAGGCGGTGTGGGGCGGAGTCGAAGTAGCCCCAGCAGTAGAGCAGCACCAGGGCGCCGACGCCGAGGATGATCAGGCTGAACAGGGCGCTGAGCCCGTCCATGCGGAACTCGAGGTTGAGGTGCAGCGGGTCGAGCCAGCGGTAGGTGGCGGTCAGGGCGCCGCCGTCGGCGAAGGTGCCGTCGAGGAAGTGCCGTGCCGTCCAGACGAATCCCGCGGCCGGCACGAGGGCGAGGAGCCCGAAGCCGGCCCGGCCCATGGCCCGGATCAGCGGTGGCGCGGCCGCCGAGGTGACGGCGAGGGCACAGAGCAGGATCAGCACGCGGTGAAACTCCCCTTTTCACTTCGGTCGGGCAGGGCCAGGAAACCGGACCGGTAAGACACCCGAGCCGCGGGTCGGCGGGGGCGCTGCTGAACCCGCAGGCGGATCGCTGCCGCGGCGCGCTGAGGGGACGGGGATCTATGGGACACGGCCAACACGCCAGAGTGTACCTATATATTTCCTGGCCCGTCGCTCCGAGCCGGGGCTGTCACACCCGCTCCGGCGTCGGTCCCGGCCCGTGGCAGCCTCGCCCCGGACCCGTGGCGGAGCTCAGCCGTGGATGCGCTCGGCGGCGCAGGTCAGCGCGTGGACGACGGATGTCTGCGGGTCGGGGCCGAAGCCCATCGCCCAGGCGGTGCGGTTGTTCCAGGAGCCGCGGATGAAGGTGACCGTGGCCTCGAAGAGCGGGTACTGGTGGAAGTCCAGGATCTCGACGGCGCGGCCCGCGTCGGCCAGCAGCTGCGAGCAGGCCGCCGCGGGGCCGGAGGCGTCGATCTCGTGGAACTCCTCGCGCGGGGCGTGGGTCTTGGAGCGACGGGTGGCCGAGATGCCGAAGCGGTAGGTGCAGTTGTCCCTGCGGGTGCTGGTGACGTGGTTGACCGCCAGGCGCGCCTCGGGGGAGTAGATGGTCAGGAACAGCTGCCAGTCCATGCCGGCGGCCTCCTCGCGCAGCCCGCGGGGCAGGCGGCGGGTGCCGTAGCGGCGGAAGAAGGGGTCGTCCCCGTCGTCATGATGGCCGGGTGTGTCCGTGGTCCGCGGCGCGGTGGTGGTGCGACGGGTGGCGGTCCGGGTGCGGGTGGTGTCGGCGGTGGTGACGGAGAAGGTGTTCATCGTTCGGTCCTCGTGAAAGCGCGTAGGTGCAGTTGGTGGACCGACTCTTCGGCGAAGTGGTGCGATGGCTGAACCCCCATGCGCGGGGGTCAGTCCCTATCCCGCGCTGGGGTGCGTAGCCTCGGCTACTCGCTGAAGAAGATCGATGAGGTGAGTCACATCGGTGAGTGTATATCGCACAGCGCTCACCGCGCAAGCGTTTCGGCGGAAATTTCGCCCGGCGTCGCCTACTTGCCGTAACGCAGCAGGAAGAGGGCCTCGGCGACGGCGAGGTTCTCGATCTCGGTCGGGTCGACCGACTCGTTGGGTGCGTGGATGCCGGTGCGCGGCTCCTCGACGCCGAACAGGGCGATCTCCGCGTCCGGGTGGGCGTCCTGGAGCACCTTGGTCAGCGGGATGGACCCACCGGAGCCGATGGCGGAGCACTCGTCAGCGCCGTAGGCCTCGGCGAGGCAGTCGCCGAGCAGGTGCACGGCCGGCCGCGAGGTGTCGCAGTCGAAGCCCTCGTTGACGTCGTCGATGGAGATCTCGACCTTGGCGCCCCACGGGGCGTGGTTGCGCAGGTGCTCGGCGAGCTTCCCGGCGATATCGGCCGGGTCGTCGGAGGCGGCCACGCGCAGGTTCAGCCGGGCGCTGGCCGTGGCGGGCACGGCGTTGACGGCCTGCTCGACCGGGGTGGAGGTCCAGCCGGTCAGGGTCACCGCGGGGCGGGCCCAGACCAGGTCGGAGGGCCGGTCGCCGCGGGTGCCCATGACGTTCACGCCGTCGAGCACGCCGGCGTCGGCGCGGAAGGCCTCCTCGGCGTAGGGCTCGCCCGGCCAGGTCGCCGAGGTGTCCACGCCCTCGATGACGGTGCGTCCCGAGACGTCGCGAAGCGAGTTGAGCATGCGCACCAGGGCGAAGGCGGCGTCCGGGGCCGCGCCGCCGAACATGCCGGAGTGCATGGCGGCCTCGAGGGTGCGCACGGTGACGGTGACCTGGGCGCCGCCGCGCAGCGAGGTCGTCAGCGTCGGGGTGCCCACGGCGGCATTGCCGGTGTCGGCGACGAGGATCGCGTCGGCGTCGGTGAGCTCCGGGCGCTGGGCGACGAGGTCGTCGAGGCCGGCGCCGCCCTGCTCCTCGGAGCCCTCGGCCACGAGGATGAGCCCGAGGTCGGTGCCGCCGGCGGCCTCGACGGCGCGCAGGGCGGCCAGGTGCATGGCGACATTGCCCTTGCAGTCCGCGGAGCCGCGGCCGTACCAGCGGCCGTCGCGCTCGGTCAGGGTGAACGGGTCGGTCTCCCACGCCTCGCGCGCGCCGGCGGCGACGACGTCGTAGTGGCAGTAGAGGAGGACGGTGGGCGCGTCGCCCTTGGCGGCGCGGCGGCCGACGACGGCGAGGGAGCCGTCGGTGGTCTCGAGCTTGTCGACGTCGAGCCCGGCGGCGGTGAAGGCCTCGGCGACCCAGTCCGCCGCGGCGGCGGTCTGGTCGGTCAACTCCGGGTCCCCGTGCACGGAGTTGAAGGAGACGAGCTCGGAGAGTTCGCGGAAGACGGTCTCGCGGTCGCCGGCGACGGACTCGCGCACGGCCTGGGTCTGGGTGTCGTTGCTCATGGGTCCACTGTAACTACTCGTGGCGTGCGTGAGAGCAGGCGCGGGATCCGTCGGGAAGGCCCCGGAGAGGGCCGTCGCGTTCTTGCACTCGGGCGGGTCGACTGCTAGAACGGGATCTAGCACTTCACACCGATGAGTGCCAGACAGCGGGTGAGGTTGGCCAACACTCGACCGACCGTGCCGTCGCGGGCGCCTGCTGGCCGATGAACAGACGTGAGTGTCGTCCCCGACAAATCTTTAAAGGAGTAGCAACCACATGGCAAAGATCATCTCCTTCAACGAGGAAGCGCGCCGCGGCCTGGAGAAGGGCCTGAACACGCTCGCCGACGCCGTGAAGGTCACCCTGGGGCCCAAGGGCCGCAACGTCGTGCTCGAGAAGTCCTGGGGCGCGCCGACCATTACCAACGACGGCGTCTCCATCGCCCGTGAGATCGACCTTGAGGACCCCTACGAGAAGATCGGCGCCGAGCTGGTCAAGGAGGTCGCCAAGAAGACCGACGACGTCGCCGGCGACGGCACCACCACCGCCACCGTGCTGGCCCAGGCGCTCGTGCGCGAGGGCCTGCGTAACGTCGCGGCCGGTTCCTCCCCGATGGGCATCAAGCGCGGCATCGAGGCCGCCGTCGAGGCCGTGACCAAGAAGCTCTTCGAGCAGGCCAAGGAGGTCGAGACCGAGGAGCAGATCGCCGCGACCGCCGGCATCTCCGCCGCCGACCCCGAGATCGGCAAGCAGATCGCCCGTGCCATGTACGCCGTGGGCAACGGCGAGGTCAACAAGGACTCCGTCATCACCGTCGAGGAGTCCAACACCTTCGGTGTGGACCTCGAGGTCACCGAGGGCATGCGCTTCGACAAGGGATTCATCTCCGGTTACTTCGCCACCGACATGGAGCGTCAGGAGGCTGTGCTCGAGGATCCCTACATCCTCCTGGTCTCCGCGAAGGTCTCCAACGTCAAGGACCTGCTGCCGCTGCTCGAGAAGGTCATGCAGTCCGGCAAGCCGCTGCTGATCATCGCCGAGGACGTCGAGGGCGAGGCCCTGTCCACCCTCGTGGTAAACAAGATCCGCGGTACCTTCAAGTCCGTCGCCGTCAAGGCCCCGGGCTTCGGCGACCGCCGCAAGGCGCAGCTGCAGGACATGGCCATCCTCACCGGCGGCCAGGTCATCTCCGAGGAGGTCGGCCTCTCGCTCGAGACCGCCGACCTGCCGATGCTGGGCACCGCCCGCAAGGTCGTCGTCAACAAGGACGAGACCACCATCGTCCAGGGCGCCGGCTCCCAGGAGCAGATCGAGGGCCGCATCAAGCAGATCCGCGCCGAGATCGAGAACTCCGACTCCGACTACGACCGCGAGAAGCTGCAGGAGCGCCTGGCCAAGCTGGCCGGCGGCGTGGCCGTGCTCAAGGTCGGTGCCGCCACCGAGGTGGAGCTCAAGGAGCGCAAGCACCGCATCGAGGACGCCGTGCGCAACGCCAAGGCCGCGGTCGAGGAGGGCCTGGTCGCCGGTGGCGGCGTCGCCCTGTTGCAGGCCTCCCACGTCCTGGAGGACGACCTGGGCCTGAAGGGCGACGAGGCCACGGGCGTGAAGATCGTCCGCGAGTCCCTGTCCGCCCCGCTGAAGCAGATCGCGCACAACGCGGGCCTGGAGCCCGGCGTGGTCACCGCCAAGGTCGAGTCCCTGCCGGCCGGTGAGGGTCTGAACGCCGCCACGGGCGAGTACATCGACCTGATGGCCGCCGGTGTCTCCGACCCGGTCAAGGTCACCCGTTCCGCGCTGCAGAACGCGGCCTCCATCGCCGCGCTCTTCCTGACCACCGAGGCCGTCGTCGCCGACAAGCCGGAGCCCGCGGGCGCCGGTGCCGACGCCGACGCCGCGGCCGCGATGGGCGGCATGGGCGGCTTCTGATCCGCCCCTAGGCCACGTGGCCGCCGCCGCTGAGCGGTTCTGAACGGGCCGCTGACGGCGAGAGCCGCCCCCGAATGAGGGGGCGGCTCTCTTTCTGTGAGGGGGCTGAAAAGTTTAATTCTAGGTGAATCACATGCCGGTAAAGTGAGGAATATTCCCCACTTATGTGGGCGGGTCCGAGTGTTACAAATTCATTCATAATACATTTCCCCAGGTCAGAGCCATCTTTCCATTCCATAGGGGAAATAATGTGGCGTGTCGGACTTCCTTACCGGAACCTGGGAGGGGTAGAGATCACATTTTTTTCAGTTGACGTGAGGATCCTTTGTGGCATCATAGAGGGCTGTAAGCACGGCGCCTGCGCGTGTGTAGGGGTAACCTACGGGCATCGCAGCGGCCGAGCTTCGCGTCATGTACATACACGGTCGCAGATTGCGGTCCGCACGACAAGGAGCAGAGCATGGACTTCTCCGTCCTTTCCCAGATCTGGTCGCAGCAGTTCGACGAGCTGGCCACCTTCGCTGAGAACATCAAGGTCTTCTTCCAGGGCGTCCCGGAGTTCTTCTTCAACCTTGGTAAGGCCTTCTCCCCTGAGAATCGCGGCAACACCGACGACTTCTTCGAGGGTCTTCGCCCCGAGGGCGAGTAGTCCCTACCGCCGGGAACTAATCCTCAACCTGAACCAACCGGTGGATGACAGCATCCACTGGCCATCATTCTTCGAGAAAGGGATCTCATGGATCAGATCGAATACGACAAGTCCTACGACACCGACGCCTGGACCAACCTGCAGAACTGGGGCTTCCTGTCCTCCGGTTGGGAGACCGGCAAGGGCGACGACGCTGTGCACCACGACACCGTCATCTCCGCTCTGCTGAACACCTTCGGTGGCGTCTTCGCTGACGTTGCCGAGGCCCTCTCCAAGCTGTTCGGTCTGTACCGCTAAGGTACGTCCGGCATTGAGTCTCTGAGAGACTCCGGAGCCTCGAGCGCCCCGCACCTTCGGGTGACGGGGCGCTTTCGCATGCCGGGGTCGCTTGGCTTCAGAGGGTCGTTGCAACTTTCCCCTATGGAAGGCTGCCAACGACCATGCCGACAACCAGGGCCGTCGCTAACTGGGGCTGGTTGTCGCGATCTCCGGGCACGTCACGCACGCCTCGGGAATGTGGTCTCCGGGGGTGTGATGCAACGCCTGATCACCCCGGGCGGGAGTCGCCGACGTCACCTCTCGGGTTTGCTGTCAGGCAGCACCACCGCATGCGGGTAGAATGATTCACATGGCTGAGCACAGTGACGACGATCTGCCGATCATCGACCTCACGAAGACCGAAGGTTACGTGGTCGATGACTCGGACGAGGACGATCCGGCCCTCATCCGCCCGGACGGCACCCCGGTGCAGACCTGGCGTGAGAACTACCCGTACGACGAGCGCATGTCCCGTGACGAGTACGAGCACGTCAAGCGCGCCCTGCAGATCGAGCTGCTGAAGTGGCAGAACTGGACCAAGGACACCGGCCAGAAGCACATCATCCTCTTCGAGGGGCGCGACGCCGCCGGCAAGGGCGGTACCATCAAGCGCTTCAATGAGCACCTCAACCCCCGTGGCGCCCGCACCGTCGCCCTGGAGAAGCCCAGCCCGCGCGAGTCGACCTCCTGGTACTTCCAGCGCTACATCGAGCATTTCCCCTCTGCCGGCGAGATCGTCTTCTTCGACCGCTCCTGGTACAACCGCTCCGGCGTCGAGCGAGTGATGGGCTTCTGCACCGAGTCCCAGCACGCCGAGTTCCTCCGCGAGGTTCCGATGCTGGAGAACATGATCCTCGGCTCGGGTATTTCGCTGACCAAGTTCTGGTTCTCCGTGACCCAGAAGGAGCAGCGCACCCGCTTCGCCATCCGTCAGGTCGACCCGGTGCGCCAGTGGAAGCTCTCGCCGATGGACCTCGCCAGCCTGGACAAGTGGGACGACTACACCCGGGCCAAGGAGGAGCAGTTTCGCTACACGGACACCGACGAGTCGCCCTGGATCACGATCAAGTCCAACGACAAGAAGCGTGCCCGCATCAACGCGATGCGCTACATCCTCAGCAAGTTCGAGTACTCGGACAAGGACCACGAGCTCGTCGGCGAGCCCGACCCGAAGATCGTGATGCGCGGCCGCGACCAGATCGGCGACTGATCCGGTAGTACCGGACGGCACCGGGCACCCGCGCCGCGGGTGCGACGCGCACCGTCGCTAAGCAGCCGAAAGCCGGGCGCGGACCTCGAGAGGTCCGCGCCCGACTTCTTCTCTGCCTCTGCTGCCGCCTACGCCTGCTGTGCGGGGGTGTCCTCGACGATGATCGCGCGGGCCAGCTTGCGCAGGTGCTTGAGCTGCTTGGAGGTCGACTCGTCGAGCGCAGCGTCCTCGCCCTCGGCGATCAGCTCGGCGAGCCGGCCGTGGGCCTTGCGGCCCTTCTTCGTGGCCGTGACCAGCTGACGGCGCCGGTCCTGCGGGTCGCGAGTGCGGCTGGCCCAGCTCTTCTCCTCGAGCCGGTCGATGATGCGCACCACGTCCGAGGGGTCGATGAGCAGCGTGGCGGCCAGCCGCGACTGGTTCTCGCCGTCGCCGCCGACCTCGACCAGGCAGGCGAGCACCCAGAACTCGCGCAGCGTGGTGTCCTCCGCGGCCAGGCGGGACTCCACCTCGTCCCGGGTGCGGCGTCGCAGGCGTTCGAGCTGGAAGGACGGGGAGCTCAGGAGCTCCGCGGGCGGGGGCAGCGGATCGGCGGCGCGCTTTTCGGACATACCCCGAATCTACCGTGTTTTCGTCGCTGACATGGGAGAACCCGCCGTCGGCGACGAGATTGTGGTCACGTCACCCACGGCGGGTCGGGTCAGAGGCCCCGTTCCGGGCCGGAGTGCCTTACTTCTTGGCGCGCTCCACGGCCTCGGCCAGGATCTTCTCGGCCTCGGCCTTGTCGCCCCAGCCGGAACCCTGGACCTCCTTGTTGGGCTCCAGGTCCTTGTAGTGGACGAAGAAGTGCTCGATCTCGTCCTTGACGTTCTGCGCGACGTCGTCGATGTCCTGGTAGCCCTCGTAGCGGACGTCGTCGATGACGCAGAGCAGCTTGTCGTCGCCGCCGGCCTCGTCGGTCATCTTGAACACGCCGACCGGGCGGGCCTCGACCACGACGCCGGGAAAGACGGGCTCGGGCAGGATCACGAGGGCGTCCAGCGGATCGCCGTCCTCGCCGAGGGTGCCGTCGATGAAGCCGTAGTCGGCCGGGTACGCCATCGGGGTGAACAGGTAGCGGTCCAGGTAGACCTTGCCGCTCTCGTGGTCGACCTCGTACTTGTTGCGCGAACCCTTCGGGATCTCGACGGTGACTTCGACGCTCATGCCAGTTGGTCCTTTCTCGGTTGACTTTCCCGTCATCCTACCCGCCCGCCGCGGCACGTCGGGCGCGCGCCGGGAGGGCCCGGGAAGCCACACCCGGGGCCGCCGCCGGAGCCACGCCCGGGGCCGCGGGCGGTGGCGGACACATGCGGGCGGTACGGTGAACCGCGTGAAGTCACAGAAGGCATGGTGGATCACGGCGGCCGCGGTCACCGCCGTCCTCGTCGGTGGCGTGGCCGCGGCGGGCGTGGCCTACGACCGCTCCTACGGCGACCTCGAGCACGGACCGGCCTTCGAGCTGGCCGATCCCGCAGACCTCATGGAGCCCGTCGACCCGGTCGCCCTCGACCAGGCGGCCCGCGACCGGCTCGCCGCTGGCCTGCAGGGCGTGGCCGACGGCGCCGAGCTCGGCCACTTCGGCGCGATCGTCACCGACGCCGCCAGCGGCGAGACCGTGTGGCAGGTCGATCCGGACACCGCGCTGCGCCCGGCCTCCTCGACGAAGGTGCTCACCGCCGCGGCGGCCGTCGCCGAGCTCGGCGCCGAGGACCGCATCACCACCGCCGTCTACCGCGGCGAGAACCCCGGCCAGATCGTGCTCAAGGCCACCGGCGACGTCTGGCTGAACTCCGACTCGCTTGACGAGCTGGCCGCCGCCGTGCGCGCGTCCGGCACCCCGGTCGAGGAGGTCGCCGTGGACGTCAGTGCCTGGTCCGGCGAGCGCATCCTGGCCGGCTGGGACCCCGTCGACGTCGACGCCGGCTTCGTGGCGCCCCTGGACCCGGTGATGATCAACGGCGCGCGCATCGACGCCACCGAGGGCGACGTGCCGCGCAGCCACACCCCGGCCGCCGACGTCGCCGCCGCCCTGGCTGGCCGCCTGGACGCCGATCCCACCGCCGAGCCGACCGCCGCGGAGGTCCCCGAGGGCGCCGAGAAGATCGCCGAGGTCGACTCGCCGACGCTCACCGAGCGCATCGACGCGATGATGCTCGACTCCGACAACGTCATGGCCGAGGCCATCGGCCGCGAGGTCGCGCTGGCCCGCGGCGAGACCGGCGACGCCGGCGGCGCGACCAAGGCGACCCTCGACGTGCTCACCGAGCGCGGCTTCGACACCAAAGGCACCGAGATCCACGACAACTCCGGGCTCTCGGTGGACAACCGCATCACCCCGCGGCTTCTCGACCAGGTCCTGCACTACGCCGCCACCGACAGCGAGCTGCGCCCCCTGCTGACGGCCCTGCCCGTCGGCGGCGCCTCCGGCACGCTGGCCGAGCGCTACGGCGACCTGCCCGGGCGCGGCTGGGTGCGCGCCAAGACCGGCACCCTGGACCGGACCTCGGCCCTGGCCGGCGTGGTGACCAGCGAGAACGGACACCAGTTCACCTTCGCCTTCATCTCCAACGACGCCGACGTGCTCGCCGCCCGCGCGGGCGCGGACCGCCTGGCGTCCCTGCTGCGCGAGGCCTGAGCCCGTGCCCCGCGCCCTCGGCGAGGTGCCCCTGCCGCACGACCCGCCCGCCTTCGGCCGCCTGCGCGTGGCCGTGCGCAGGCATCTGCGCGCCCACCCGATTGACGACGTCGCGCGTGAGACGTCCCGGTCCCGTTCCGGGTCGCGGGCTGAGCCTGCGAAGCCCGCGGCGCGGGCGAAGCCCGCGACGTGCGGCGTTTCGGGCGGCCCCGACTCCACCGCGCTGCTCGCCGCCCTGCTGGCCGAGGGGCTGGCCGTGGAGGCCATCGTCGTCGACCACGGCCTGCAGGCCGGCTCCGCCGAGGTCGCCGAGCGCGCCGCCGCCACCGCCCGCCGCCTGGGGGCGACCGCCCAGGTGGTGCGCGTCGACGCCCGCACCGGCGCCGGGCCCGGGGGAGCGGGCGCCGAGGCCGCCGCCCGCGACGCCCGCTACCGGGCGCTGGCGCAGGCCTCGGCCGGTCGCCCCTGCTTCATCGCCCACACCCGCGAGGACCAGGCCGAGACCTACCTGCTCGGCGCCCTGCGCGGAAACCCCGCCGGCATGCCCGAGTGCGGCCCCGACCCCGCCGACCCGGCCCACGAGCTGCGCCGCCCGCTCCTGGACGTCGCGCGCGCCGACACCGCCGCCGCCTGCGCGGAGCTCGGCCTGGAACCCTGGACCGACCCGCAGAACAGCGACCCAGCCTTCCGCCGGGTGCGCGTGCGCGGCGAGGTCCTGCCGCTCCTCGACGACCTCGTCGGCGGGACGGCCGCCGGCCCCCTGGCCGCCGCGGCCGCGCGCGTGGCCGCGGACTCCGCCGCTCTCGAGGACTGGGCGCGCGGCATTGACGCCACGGACGTCGCCGCCCTGGCTGCGGTGCCGGCGGCCGTGCGCACGCGCGCACTCGCACACCTGGTACGGAACCGGGGAGGGCGGGTCACCGCGGCGTCGTTAAGCGACCTGGCCCGCCTGGTCACCGACTGGCACGGTCAGGGCCCCGTCGACTGCGGCGGCGGGCTGCGCCTGGCACGGCGCGCCGGGCGCATCACGGAGGTCTGAGCCCCGGGGGTGGCACCACCCGGTCATTGTGGCCGCCCGCGCGGGCATGGCAGACTGTGCGGTGCGCGGACCCGGGAAGCGCCGGTGCCGGCCCGCCGCAGGCGGGAGACCAGGGCGCGGCGCCCCGGGCCACCCGCACACCGCGAACCCCCAGGCCGAAAGCGAGCGACATGCACGACAAGAAAGACTACGACGTCCCCGAGAACCCCTACGGAGACGACGTCGAGGCCGTCCTCGTCCACGAGGACGAGCTCGCCGCGCGCGTCCGGGAGATGGCCGACGCCGTCTCCGAGCGCTACCGCGACAGCGAGCAGGACCTCCTGCTGGTCGGCGTGCTCAAGGGCGCGGTGTTCTTCATGACCGACTTCGCCCGCGCGCTGAGCATCCCCTCCGAGATGGAGTTCATGGCCGTCAGCTCCTACGGCTCCTCGACCACCTCCTCGGGCGTGGTGCGCATCCTCAAGGACCTCGACCGCGACATCGCCGGGCGCGACGTCCTCATCGTCGAGGACATCATCGACTCCGGCCTGACGCTGTCCTGGCTGATCCGCAACCTGCGCCACCGCAACCCCAACTCCCTGAACGTCATCAGCCTCTTCCGCAAGCCCGAGGCCCAGACCGCCGAGGTCGACCTGCTCGACGTCGGCTTCGACCTGCCCAACGAGTTCGTCGTCGGCTACGGCCTCGACTACGCCGAGCACTACCGCGACCTGCCCTGGCTGGGCACCCTGAGCCGCAGCGTCTACGAGGACTGACGCCACCGCAGACGCGTCCGGTGCGCGAGCGGGTATCGTTGCTCTGTCCGAGGCCGTGGACGCGACAACCGCGGCCTTCCACCCCGTCGCCGGCCCGCGGGCGGACTCCGCACGGCCGCGACCCCCTGCGACCCCGCGAAGAATGACCACATGAAAAACAAGCGCATCCTGCAGATCGGCGTCATCGCTGCCGTCGTCCTCGTGCTCTTCTACGTCTTCTCCCTGCTCACAGACGACACCAGGGGATTCCAGAAGGTCGAGACCTCGGTCGCGATGAAGCAGCTCGCCGACAACAACGTCGCCGAGGCCCAGATCGACGACCGCGAACAGCGCCTGCGGCTCAAGCTCAAGGAGCCGGTCAACGTCGAGGAACGCGAGGGCGTCGAGGAGATGCTCACGCAGTACCCCGCGCGCACCAGCCCCGAGATCTTCAAGGCCGTCGAGGCCTCCGAGACCGAGAAGTTCGACACCGAGGTCAGCCAGGACAGCTTCCTGGTCAGCATGCTGCAGTTCCTGCTGCCGATGCTGCTGCTCTTCGGCCTGCTCATGTTCTTCCTGGTGCGCATGCAGTCCGGCGGCATGTTCGGCTTCGGCTCCAACAAGGCCAAGCAGCTGACCAAGGACATGCCGACCAACACCTTCGCCGACGTCGCCGGCGCCGACGACGCCCTCGACGAGCTGCAGGAGATCAAGGACTTCCTGCAGGACCCGACGGTCTACGAGAACCTCGGCGCGAAGATCCCCCGCGGCGTGCTGCTCTACGGCCCGCCCGGCACCGGTAAGACCCTGATGGCCCGCGCCGTCGCCGGCGAGGCCGGGGTGCCCTTCTACTCCATCTCCGGCTCCGACTTCGTCGAGATGTTCGTCGGCGTGGGCGCCTCGCGCGTGCGCGACCTGTTCAAGCAGGCCCGCGAGAACAGCCCCTGCATCATCTTCATCGACGAGATCGACGCGGTGGGCCGCCAACGTGGCGCCGGCATGGGCGGCGGCCACGACGAGCGCGAGCAGACCCTCAACCAGCTGCTCGTCGAGATGGACGGCTTCGGCGACCGCGAGGGTGTCATCCTCATGGCCGCCACCAACCGCCCCGACATCCTCGACCCGGCGTTGCTGCGCCCGGGCCGCTTTGACCGCCAGATCCCGGTGACCAACCCGGACCTGGCCGGTCGCGCCCAGATTCTCAAGGTCCACGCCGAGGGCAAGCCCTTCGCCCCCGACGCCGACCTCGACGCGCTGGCCAAGCGCACCGCCGGCATGTCCGGCGCCGACCTGGCCAACGTGCTCAACGAGGCCGCGCTTCTGACCGCCCGCATCGGCGGCAACGTCATCACCGCCGACGCCCTGGAGGAGGCCACCGACCGAGTGATCGGCGGGCCCCGGCGCAGCTCCAAGGTCATCTCCGAGAAGGAGAAGAAGGTCACCGCCTACCACGAGGGCGGCCACACCCTGTCCGCCTGGGCGCTCAAGGACATCGAGCGCGTCTACAAGGTGACCATCCTCGCCCGCGGCAACACCGGCGGCCACGCCATGACCGCCGCCGAGGACGACAAGGGCATGTACAACCGCGACGAGCTCTTCGCCCGCCTCGTCTTCGCCATGGGCGGCCGCTCCGCCGAGGAGCTCGTCTTCGGCGAGCCGACCACCGGTGCCTCGGCCGACATCGAGCAGGCCACCAAGATCGCGCGTGCGATGGTCACCGAGTACGGCATGTCGCCTTCGCTCGGCACGGTCAAGTACGGCGAGGAGCAGGGCGACCCGTTCGTCGGCCGCGGCGGCGGCAGCCAGCTCGACTACTCGCCGGAGGTGGCCGCCCGCATCGACGAGGAGGTCCACGGGCTGATCGACCGCGCCCACGAGGCCAGCTACGCCATCCTCGCCGAGCACCGCGACTACCTCGACCGCCTGGCGGAGAAGCTCCTGGAGAAGGAGACCCTGCGCCGGCCCGACCTGGAGAACATCTTCGCCGGCATCGAGCCGCGCGCCGCTGAGGACGTCTTCCCCGGCGAGGACCTGCGCTTCCCGCGCCAAGCCGGCCGCGAGCCCGTCAAGACCCCGGTGGAGCTGGCCCACGAGCGCGGCGAGGAGCCGCCGAAGCGCTTCAGCATCCTCGAGGCCTCCCGCGCCGCGCGTGCCCGCCGCGAGGCCGAGCGCGCCCGCCGCGAGCAGCAGCCCGCCCCGCACGGCGGCCACGGCCCGCAGCCCGGCCAGCCCGGCCGGCCCGGCAACCAGGCCCCGGCCCCGCTGCCCGGTCAGCCAGGTCAGGGTGGCGGCTGGAGCTCCGACGCCGCCGGTGAGGGCCCGCGCTACGCGGGCACCCCGCCACCGGCTGACTGGCACGCCCCGGGCTGGCCCCCGCGCGGCCAGGGCAACCAGGGCGCGCAGGGCAACCGGCCCGCGCCCGCCCCGCGGGGCGGCGACGCCTGGGGCACTCCAACCAGTCCCGCCGGCCCGGCCGGCCCGGCCACGGACTCCGACGCCGCGCCCGGCACCGACGGCGCCGGAACCGGCGGCGGTGATCGGCGGGGCGTCGTCAAGCACGACGAACCGAAGGACGCGGGTGCGCACCCGGTCGCGCACCCCGGCTCCCCGGAGGAGCACCCCGGTGTGAAGTACTACGGCGACGGCGACGATGCCCTCATCGGCTTCCGCCTGCCCGAGCGCGAGCGCCCGGACACCCCCTCCGAGAAGCTCACCGACGACTGGGGCCCCCGCTCCGCGCGCCCGGACGGCGACGCGGGCGGCCGACACGCCAAACCTGAGGCCCCCGGAGACCCCGAGGGCAGCGCCGACGGCAGCGCCGGCACCGACGGGAAGGACCAGTAAGTGACAGACATCGACGGCACCGCGAACGGCGGGCGCCACTTCGACCAGGAGCGCGCCGAGGCCGCGGTGCGCGAGCTGCTCATCGCGGTGGGCGAGGACCCCGACCGCGAGGGGCTGCGCGAGACGCCCGCCCGCGTGGCGCGCGCCTACAAGGAGACCCTCGCCGGGCTCTTCTGCGACCCGGCCGACGTGCTCGAGAAGGTCTTCAACGAGGGCCACCAGGAGCTCGTGCTCGTGCGCGACATCCCCGTCTACTCCACCTGCGAGCACCACCTGCTGCCCTTTCTGGGCAAGGCGCACGTGGGCTACATCCCCTCGGTCGACGGCAAGGTCACGGGCCTGAGCAAACTGGCCCGCCTGGTCGACATGTACGCCAAGCGCCCGCAGGTCCAGGAGCGGCTGACCTCCCAGGTCGCCGACGCCCTGGTCGAGCGGCTGCACGCGCAGTCGGTCATCGTGGTCATCGAGTGCGAGCACCTGTGCATGGCCATGCGCGGCATCCGCAAGCCGGGGGCGGTGACCACCACCTCCGCCGTGCGCGGCGGCTTCCAGCGCAACCCCGCCTCGCGCGCCGAGGCGCTCAGCCTCATCCGCGGCTAGGCCCGAGACGCCTGGCCCGCGCGGGGTCGGGGCGAAGCCCCGGCCCGGCCCCGCCGCCCGGACCGGCGCGCCCGGCGGCCTAGGCTCGGGGGCGAAGACGTCCGGCCCTCTGCGAAAGGAACCCCCAGCCCCCATGGTCCGTGTCTCCGACCTCACCGTCCCCGACCGCTGCGTCGTGATGGGCATCGTCAACGTCACCGAGGACTCGTTCTCCGACGGCGGGCGCTACCTCGACCCGCAGGCCGCCCTCGACCAGGCCCACCGCCTGGTCGCCGAGGGCGCCGACATGATCGACGTCGGCGGCGAGTCCACCCGCCCCGGCGCCCACCGTGTGCCCGCCGAGGTCGAGCGCGACCGCGTGGCCCCGGTGATCAAGGCGCTCTCGGAGGAGGGCATCCGCACCTCCGTGGACACCATGCGCGCCTCGACCGCGCGGGCCGCGGCCGAGGCCGGCGTTGACATGATCAACGACGTCTCCGGCGGCCTGGCCGACCCGGAGATGTTTAAGGTCATGGCCGAGACCGACCTGCCGGTGTGCCTGATGCACTGGAAGACCGTGCAGTTCGGCGACGCCGCCGGCCAGGCCGACCACGGCGGCGACGTGGTCGCCGACGTGCATGCCACGCTGGAGCGCCTGGTGGACAAGGCGCTGGCCGCCGGAGTGGACCACGACAACATCGTGCTCGACCCGGGCCTCGGCTTCGCCAAGTCCGCCGAGGACAACTGGGCGCTGCTCGGCGCGCTGCCTGAGTTCATCGGCGGCGAGTTCCCGGTGCTCGTCGGCGCGAGCCGCAAGCGCTTCCTCAGCGGTGTGCGCGCCGACCGCGGCCTGGCCCACACCCCGCTCGACGCCGACCCGGCCACCGCCGCCGTCACCGCGATCTCCGCGCAGCTGGGTGCCTGGGGCGTGCGCGTCCACGACGTCGTCGTCTCGCGCGACGCCGTCGACGTCGCCGCCAACTGGCACGCCCGCCGCCCCGTCGCCGGTGGCCTGACGCTTCCCGACGCCCGCGCCTGAAAGGACCCCGCAATGGCCGACCGCATCGAACTGACCGGGCTGCGCGTGCGCGGCCGCCACGGCGTGCTGCCCGAGGAGCGCCGCCTGGGCCAGGACTTCATCGTCGACCTCGTCTGCTGGCTGGACCTCACGGCCGCCGCCGACAGCGATGACCTGAACGACACGGTCAACTACGCCGAGCTCGCCCAGATCGCCCACGACGTCGTCGCCGGCGAGCCGCTCAACCTCATCGAGGCCGTCGCCGGGCGCATCGCCTCGGCGGCCATGGAGCACTTCGCCGAGCTGCACGCCGTCGAGGTGACCATTCACAAGCCCGCCGCGCCCATTCCACTGACGTTTGACGACGTCGCGGTGGTCGCCCGCCGCTCCCGCAAGGCCCACGACGCCGCGCTGCGCGCGGCGCCGGCGCACGGGACGCAGGAAAGCGCGACGTCGGCAAGCGCGACGTCGGAAAGCACGCCGGAGGGGGCGGGCCGATGATCCGCGCGGTGCTCTCCATCGGCTCGAACATGGACGACCGCCTGGCGCTGCTGCGCACGGTGCCCGCCGCGATCCGCGCCAGCGGGGACATCGGGCTGCTCGCGGCCTCCTCGATCTACTCCACCGCGCCGTGGGGCGTGGAGGACCAGGACGAGTTCCTCAACGCCACGCTGATCGTCGAGACCACGCGCAGCCCGGAGGAGCTGCTCGCCTTCGGCCAGGGCCTCGAGGCCGACGCCGAGCGGGTGCGGGTGCGCCGCTGGGGCCCGCGCACCCTGGACGTCGACGTCGTGCAGGTCATCCGCGACGGCGCCGAGGTCCGCTCCGACGACCCGGTGCTCACCCTGCCGCACCCGCACGCCTACCACCGCGCCTTCGTGCTCGTGCCCTGGCTCGAGATCGAGCCCGACGCTGAGCTGGCCGGCCGCGCGGTGCGCAAGTGGGTCGGCGAGCTCGACGCCGCCGAGATCGACGGGGTGCACCGGCGCGGGGCGCTGGAGGAGAACGGGGCCGCCGGCCCGGACGGCGGTGAGCACCCGTGAAACGCACCTCGATCCCCGCGCTGATCGCCGTCGGCGGCTTCATCGCCGCGCTGACCTTGATCGCCACCTGGCGCTTCTACGGCTCCATGGCCTCGGTGCCCGTGGCCGTCTCCGTCACGCTGTGGGTGATGGCCGTGGTCTGCCTGGTCATCGCGGCCAAGGTGCGCGCCCGGCGCAAGGACGGGCGTATCGGTCAGGACCGCTCGCAGCTCAACCCGATCACCGCGGCGCAGTTCCTGGTCATCGGCAAGGCCTCGGCGTGGACCGGCGCGGTCATCGGCGGGCTCTACACCGGCATGGCCGCCTGGGTCATCCCGCGCGCCGGGGACCTGGTGGCCGCCGCCTCCGACATCCCGGGCGTGGTCGCCAGCGCGCTGGGCGGGGTGGTGCTCTGCGGTACCGGGGTCTTCCTCGAGCGCTCCTGCGCGGTACCCCCGCCCGCCGACGGCGAGCCCGCCTAGCGCCGCCGCGGGGCGCGTCGCCCCGGGAAGCCACCGGGGCATTCGGTAGGTTGGGATGCATGACCCGCCCGAACGCCCACGAAGACACGGAGTACGCGCCCGCCGGATCGGCCGGGCGATGGGGCACCCCGGGGCCGGACACCGGCTCCGCTGCCACCCACGGACCCGCCGCCGCGGACACCGCGCGCATCAACCGGGTGCCTGACGACGCCGTGTCCGACGCCGCCCGCGGTCCCCGCCGGCGTGGCGCGGCGGACCCCGCAGGCGAGCGCGCGTATCAGGCGGGCGCGCAGGCGCCCGCCGACACCGGTGCGGGCTCCGGCGAGGGGGCCGACTCCGGCGAGGGCTCGGCGGAGGGTCGTGCGGGCAACTGGCTGCTCATCGCCCTGGTCGCCCTGGCGCTCATCGCCAGCGTCGTGATGCTGTTGACCGACAGCAGCGTCGCGCTGCGCCTGGCGCTGCTGGCCGCCCTGTGGGCCGCCGTGATCGGCTTCTTCCTGGTGGTGCGCTACCGCCGTGCGGCCGAGACCGCCCGCAAGGAGCTCGAGTACACCCAGAACCTGCGCGAGGCCGAGAAGGCCCGCAGCGCCGCCGAGGCCGACGCCGTGCGCGCCCGCGGCGGGGCGCCCGCGCCGGCCAAGGAGGTCAACCTCCGCGAGGAGGACATGCAGCTGCTCGCGGAGATCCGCGACAGCCTCGCCGAGCTGCGCCACCAGATCGAGGACCTGCGCGGCCAGGCCTTCGAGTACGAGCCCGCCGCCCTGCGCGCCCAGGCGTGGCGCCTGCAGGAGCTGGAGACCCGCGCCCAGGACTCCGGCCTGGGCCCCTGGGGCTCGGCCGCCTCGGCCCAGTCCGCCGAGACCCAGCACCGCGAGAAGGCCGGGCACGTCTCCGGCGCCCCGTCGGTCGACGCCGTGGCCGGGCACCTCGGCACCGAGGACGGCCAGTCGTCCGGCGCGCCGACGATCTCCCCGGAGCTCGCCGAGCTGCTGCGCGAGGAGAACGACTCCCTCGCCGCCAACCGCGCGACCGTGCGCCAGGCGCAGATGGGGCCGGCCGCCGCGCAGCAGAGCGCCGCGCAGCAGGCACAGGCCAAGTCGGAGTGGAAGCAGGCGCCGAAGCCCGCGCAGAAGCCGGAGCCGCAGCACACTGACGCCGCCACCTCGACCACGTCGACCTCGACCCGCGCCGCGAAGCCGGCGCAGGCCGCGCAGCAGCCCAAGCCGGATCAGGCCGCGACGCAGCAGTCCAAGCCCGCCCAGTCTGCCCAGCCGACGCAGCAGCCGACGCAGCAGGCCGACAAGCCCGCCGCCACGGCCACCACCGCGCCGACGGTGCACACCGAGCCTGCCGCCGAGGCCCCGAAGACCCGCCGCGGCCAGCACCGCGCCCCCGAGGCCGACACCGCCGCGACCGAGGCCACGACCCAGGCCCAGTCCCGGTCCGCCCGGAAGGACGGCAAGGACGCCGCCGACGCCTGGCGCACCGAGACCCAGTCCGAGGAGACCGCCCGCGGCCACCACGAGGCGCCCGCCGAGCCGCGCGGCCGCCGCCGCGCCGACGAGCGCTCCGGGGCCCTGACCGTCGCCGAGCTGCTGGCCCGGAGGAACAAGTAGTGCCCGGACCCCGCATCCGCATCGGGGTCTACCTCGGGCGCCCGCACCGCGCCTACCACGGCACCTTCGACCGCCTGGCGCGCGCCGGGCACGCCGTGGTCGAGTACACCGACCCCGCGGAGACCGAGGGTTTCGCCGCCGTGATCATCGTCGCCGGCGACCACCACCTCGCCGACGCCGTCAACGACCTCGCCCTGCACGTCCACCGCGGCCAGATCGTGCTGCACACCGCCCTGGCCCACGACGCCACCGCCCTCGACGCCCTGGAGATCGAGGGTGCCGTCGTCGGCGCCCTGCACCCCTTCGGAATCTCCGAGTGGGTGGTCAACTACGTCGACGAGGCCGGCGAGGCCGTCGTCCAGCTGCTCGTCGCCGAACTCGGCGGCAACCCCGTGCGCCTGCCGCTTGCCGCACGCGCGGACCTGGCCCCGGCGCTGACCTGGGCCACCGCCACCGGGGTGGTGCGCGGGGAGGCCCGCGCCCTGCTCGACGAGGCCCTCGGCGCAAACGCCGACCGGGTCACCGAGAAGCTGTTCACCGACCCCGCCCCGGACGACTCCCTGCCGCTGCCGGACGAACTGGACGACCAGCTGGCCCGCCAGCTCGCCGACGGTGGGCGGCCCCGGGCCCGCGCCTTCGTCGACCTGGTGCGCCGGGCCGCCGAGCTGCGCGGCGACCACGACGTCGAGCTGTGGGCGCTGCTGCACCTCGGCAACGCCGGCGACATCGGCGACACAGAAGACACCGACGACAAGAACGACTAGGAGGACCAGATGCCTTTCGAGTTCGGCACCGCCGCCGAGGCGGACGCCACGCTGCTCGCCCGGCTCAGCCACGCGATGCGGCGCACCGGCCGCCCCGTGGTGCTCGTGCCCCTGGGGCCCGACGTCCACGGCGGCCACCTCGCCCTGACCGAGGCCGCCCACCGCCTGCGCGGCGCCGTCACCGTCGTCGCAGTCGACGGCGAGGCGGCGCTCGACGCCGAGCCCGGGACGTCGGAAATTGAATCGCAGACGCCGGACCTGCGCGCACGCCTGGCCGCCTGCGGGGCCGACGCCGTCTTCCACCTGCCCGCCGACGACCCGGCGCTTACCGGGCGCACCCGCGTGCTGCCCGTCGACCGGGGGCTCGAGCCGGTCGGGGAGCGCGCCCGTCAGCTGACCCGCATCCTCGCGCTGCTGGGTGCCAGCCAGGCCACCGACGTCTTCCTCGGCGAGAAGGACTATGAGCTGCTCGTCGACGTCCAGCACGCCGTGACCGATCTGCACCTGCCCGTGCACGTGCACGGGTTCCCGACGGTGCGCATGCCCGACGGCCTGGCGCTCTCCCTGCGCAACGCGCAGGTCCCGCCGGAAATGCGCGAGCGCGCCATCGCCCTGTCGGCCGCGCTGACCGCCGGTGCGCACGTCGCCGAGGACGGCGCCGAGGCCGTGCTCGAGACGGCGGGGGCGGTCCTTGAGGCCGCCGGGGTGGCCCCGGAGTACCTCGAGCTGCGCTCCCACCTGCTCGGCGAGCCGCCGGCCGAGGGCGACGCGCGCCTGCTGGTCGCCGCGCGCTTCGGCGAGGTGCGCCTGACCGACAACGTCGGCGTGCCGCTCGGCGTGGGCTTCCGCGGCCTGGCCGAGCAGTCCGGCTAGCCGCCGTCGCGGGCCCCACGGCGCCGGCACCCGCGGCGTCCCACCGGCCCCCCACCGGCGCGCGCGAGAGTCCGGCTGCGAGTCCGGCGGGGCGGTCCACTACGCTGTGGAGACGTGACTGACGCAAAGGACCCCAAGAACGTCGCCGCCGAGGGCGGCTCTGACCTGCCCGAGCAGCAGCGAGTCCGCCGGGAGAAGCGCGCCCGCCTGCTGGCCGAGGGGACCGAGGCCTACCCGGTGGAGGTCGCCCGCACCGGCAGCATCCGCGAGGTGCGCGAGCGCTACCGCGTGCTGGGGGCCGACGAGGAGAAGACCGGCGCCGAGGGTGTCGTCGAACTCGCCCCCGGCGAGGAGACCGACGAGGTCGTCTCCCTGGTCGGGCGCCTGATGTTTATGCGCAACACCGGCAAGCTGTGCTTCGCCACCCTCCAGGAGGGCGACGGCACCCAGATCCAGGCCATGCTCTCGCTGGCCGAGGTGGGCAAGGACGCCCTCGACGCCTGGAAGGCCGACGCGGACCTCGGCGACTTCATCTCCGTGACCGGGCGTGTGGTCGCCTCCCGCCGCGGCGAGCTGTCCGTGATGGCCACCGCCTGGCAGATGGCCTCCAAGGCGCTGCGCCCGCTGCCGGTCTCCTTCGCCGAGATGGCCGAGGATACCCGCGTGCGCCACCGCTACACCGACCTGATCATGCGCGAGGCCGCCCGCAAGAACGCCCTGACCCGCATCAAGGTCATGCGCGCGCTGCGCGACTACCTCGAGGGCGAGGGCTTCCTCGAGGTCGAGACCCCGATGCTGCAGACCCTGCACGGCGGCGCGGCCGCCCGCCCCTTCGTCACCCACTCCAACGCGCTGGACATCGACCTCTACCTGCGCATCGCCCCGGAGCTCTACCTCAAGCGCTGCGTGGTCGGCGGCATCGAGCGCGTCTTCGAGGTCAACCGCAACTTCCGCAACGAGGGCGTGGACTCCTCGCACTCCCCGGAGTTCGCCATGCTGGAGACCTATCAGGCCTACGGCACCTACGAGACCGGGGCGAAGCTGATCAAGGGCCTGATCCAGTCCGTGGCCCGTGCCGTCTTCGGCACCGAGAAGGTCACGCTCGCCGACGGCACCGAGTACGACTTCGGCGGCGAGTGGAAGGTCCTCGAGATGTACCCCTCGCTCAACGAGGCGCTGGCCCGCAAGTTCCCCGGCCAGCCCGAGGTCACGATCGACTCCACCGTCGGGGAGCTGCGCGCGATCGCCGACGCGATCGGCCTGGAGTGGCCGGAGAACGGCGGCTGGGGCCACGGCAAGTTCGTCGAGGAGATCTGGGAGCACCTGTGCTCCGACCAGCTCTACGAGCCGACCTTCGTCAAGGACTTCCCGGTCGAGACCTCCCCGCTGACCCGCGACCACCGCTCCAAGCCGCGTGTGACCGAGAAGTGGGACCTCTACGTCCGCGGTTTCGAGCTGGCCACCGGCTACTCCGAGCTGGTCGACCCGGTCATCCAGCGCGAGCGCTTCGAGGACCAGGCCCGCCTGGCCGCCGCCGGCGACGACGAGGCGATGCGCCTCGACGAGGACTTCCTGGCCGCCATGGAGCAGGGCATGCCGCCGACCTCCGGCAACGGCATGGGCATCGACCGCCTGCTGATGGCCCTGACCGGCCTGGGCATCCGCGAGACCGTGCTCTTCCCGCTGGTCAAGCCGGAGGCTTAAGTTCCGGTCCCGCGGGCGCCGTCCGATTGACGACGTCCCGTCGGTCCCCCTCGGCGCGCCACCTCCGGGTGGCGCGCTTCTGCGTGCGCGGGGACGGGTGGCGGCGGAAATTTTTTCGCCTCGGGGGTGGCGCGGCGGGGGAACGGGCACCCGCGCCGTTGTGACTGGTGAGGCGCATGTTGCGAACGGCGGTTAGCGGGGCGGCGGCCGACGGCCAGCGTGCGGCCCGGAAAAATATGTTTCCCAAACACATGACATGAGTTATTAGGTATGCGACGATGTGGCCCACGACATATAGGTGTCGTCCGGGTCGCCTCCCGGGCGCCACCGGACTTCACCTCGGCGCCGCCGCGAGGGCGGTGCCCTGAACCGGAGGACATCCATGCCGAGCTCAGAAGCGACAGCGACCCGTGGTCCGCGCCGCGGCCTCTTCTCCGCACTCGACTGGCGCCCGAAGACCATGCTGGCGCGCACCCTCATCGTCTTCCTCCTGGTGACCCCGCTGATCGGCGCGATCACCTTCATGTGGGCGATGTGGGACCCCTCCCAGTACCTGCACTCGACCAAGCTGGCCGTGGTCAACGAGGACAACGGCGCCGAGCGCGACGGCGAGTCGAACAACTACGGCGACCAGGTCGTCGAGGGGCTCTCCGCCGCGGACTACCTCGCCTTCGAGGAGGTCAGCCGCGAGGACGCCGACCAGGGCCTGGTCACCGGCGAGTACCTGTTCGTGATGAACATCCCCGAGGACTTCTCCACCAACGTCCTTTCCGTGATGAGCGAGGAACCCGTCCAGCCGACGGTGACCATCGCCTACAACGACTACAACGGCTCCAACCAGGCTCTGCTGACCTCGGGCCTGGTCCCGCAGATCCAGGCGCAGGTCGCCAGCTCCATCGCCGAGGGCTACAGCCAGGAGATCATCGGCGGCATCAACCAGCTCGGCGACGGCCTGCGCGCCGCCGCCGACGGCGCCGGCCAGCTCGACGAGGGTGCGACCCAGCTCAAGGACGGCACCACCCAGGCCAAGGACGGCGTGGGCCAGCTCGACGACGGCGCGACCCAGCTGCACGACGGCACCACGCGCCTGACCGACGGCACCGCCCGCCTCAAGGACGGCACCACCCAGCTGACCGACGGCATCGGCCAGCTGCAGGGCGGCACCAAGCAGCTCGGCGACGGCGCGGCGCAGATCGACGACGGCGTGGGCCAGCTGACCGGCATGCTCATCCCGCTGTTCCAGCAGGTCCAGGCCGCGGCACCCGCCCTGCAGCCGGTCATCGACCTGCTGCACGGCGTCGGCCAGCACGAGCAGGCCGCCAAGCTCGAGGGCATCGTCGGCCGCTTCAACGCCAACAACCCCGAGAACATGGTCGCCCAGCTGACCAAGCTGAAGAACGGCACCGCCGAGATGCGCTACAACCTCAACGATCCCTCGGCGCCCTACCTCAACGGCATGAACCGCCTGGCCGACGGCATCAACCAGCTCGACTCGGGTGCGACGGAGCTCTCCGACGGCGCTACCCAGCTGCACGACGGCACCACCCGGCTCAAGGACGGCACGACCCGCCTGAAGGACGGCTCGCAGAAGCTCGACGACGGCACCACGCGGCTCAAGGACGGCACCGGCGAGCTGAGCACGAAGCTCAAGGACGGCGCCGGCCGAGCCCCGACCTTCGAGAACGTCGACGGCTCGGCCAAGCAGGCCAGCGCCCCGGTCGCCTTCGACGAGACGAACCTGCACCCGGTGACCACCAACATCGACGTCAACGACCCGACGGCCAAGGAGGTCACCAGCGGTATCTCGCTGATCCTGGTCGTGGTCATCGGCTTTTTGATCATGGCGCTGACCGCCATGCTGGTGCCGCACGTGACCGGCCGCTGGTCGCGCTCGCGCTCGGTCGGCCCGGTGCTCAAGGCCTTCGCCGCGCTGAGCCTGATCAACTTCGTCACCGTCTGCGCGATGGGCCTGATCTCCAGCTTCATGGGCTGGTCGCCGGCCAGCTGGCTGGCCGCCGGCGCGGTCTTCGCCCTGATCGCGATGGCCGGTGCCGCCAGCTACCAGTTCTTCCGTGCCCTGTTCGGCCGCGTGATCGGCGGCATCTTCTCGCTGGGCATGTACGGCTACGGCGTGCTCGTCTTCGGCGGCGTGTGGCCGCAGCCGATCATCCCGCCGCTGTTCCGCGTCTTCCACCCGACGAGCCCGATGACCTACGCCCGCTACGCCTTCATCCGCGCCACCGACGGCCGCTGGGACGCGACCTTCTGGGCCGGCATCGCCGGACTGCTCTTCTTCATCCTGGTGCCGCTGGCGCTGACGATCATCATCCGCGTCGCCCGCATCAACGGCTTCGCCCGCGAGCAGGACGAGCTGATGCTGCGCGAGGAGGACGACTTCTACGCCGAGCAGGTCGACTCCCACGAGCGCGAGCGCGTCTCCGTCGGCGCCGGGATTGACGACGCCCCGCGTGACGACGTCGCCGGTACCGGCGGCGCGAGCGCCGCAGGCTTCGGCGACGCCGCAGACACCGCAGACGCCGAGACGACGGGCCGGCTGGACCCGGTCGACGCCCCGGAGGAGGGCGGCGGCGGAAAGCGTCGCAAGCCCGAGCGCGACCGCCTCGGCAGGCTCCTGCGCCGCCGTAAGTGACAAAGATCACCGACCCTGACAAACCCGCAGGAGACTAACGCAAACGGGTTCAATCCAAAGGTTTCGATTCGCGGCCGCCGTGTCCCACGGCGGCCGCGACGCCGTTGGCGGCGACCGAAGAAAAGCTGGAGGGCCGGCGCGTCTTCGCGCTGCTGGCCGTCCTCGTCATCTCCGCGATGATGATCCTCAACGAGACGACCGTCTCGGTCGCCCTGCCCGCCGTCATGGCGGACTTCGGCGTGCCGGCCGACGTGGTCCAGTGGCTGCTCACCGGCTTCCTGCTGACCATGGCCGTGGTCATCCCCACCACCGGCTTCCTCATCCAGCGCTTCTCCGTCGCCCCGGCACTCGGGCCGACCATCGCCGGCGCGATCCTGCAGAACTTCACCTGGCACCACATCTTCTGGATCATGGTGCCGATCCCGGTGCTCGCCGTCATCACGGCCGTCTTCGTCATCCGCCAGCTGCGCCTGGGCCGCCGCGGCCGCGCGCTGCTCGACTTCAGCGCCTTCCGCCACCGCAACTTCACCTTCTCCGTGATCACGGTCTTCTGCGCGATGGCCATGATGCTCGGCACCGTGAGCACCATGCCGATCTACCTGCAGGTCGGCCTCGGCGTCTCCGCCATCGTCACCGGCCTGGCCATGCTGCCCGGCGGCCTGCTGCAGGGCGTGGCCTCGCCGAACATCGGGCGCGTCTACGACTCCGTCGGCCCCAAGCCGCTGGCCGTGTCGGGCGCGCTGATCATGCTGCTGTCCTCCTGGTGGCTGTCCTTCACCGTTACCGAGCACACCGCCGTCGGCCTGGTCATCGTCATCATCATGGTCTTCAACCTCGGCATGGCCCTGGTGATGACCCCGCTGATGACTGTCTCGCTGTCCTCGCTGCCGATGTCGCTGTACTCGCATGGCTCGGCGATCATGAACGCCCTCCAGCAGCTCGGCGGCGCGGCCGGCACCGCCGTGCTGGTCGCGGTCGTCTTCGTCTCCGCGATCCGCCCCGGCGTCGACACCGTTGAGGAGCAGGAGCCCTGAGGCCCGGTAGCGGACAGCGCGGGCGGCCTCCGGCCGGGGCCTGCGGAAGGGGTCCCCGACCCCTCCCGCGGGCCCTGTTCGCTAGCGGCGTACAACGCCGCGCGGGCGCTGTCACCTGCACCGACGGGACGTCGGCAAGCACGGGCTGGCAGAGGGCGCGCGAGAGTGCAAGATCCGGTCCCGCCCGCGCGTTAGAGTGGATGACACATTTACGGCAGAAGTTTAGGGGCAACATGTTCGAGCGTTTCACCGACCGCGCACGCCGCGTCATCGTCCTCGCGCAGGAAGAGGCGCGGATGCTCAACCACAACTACATAGGCACCGAGCACATCCTGCTCGGCCTGATCCACGAGGGTGAGGGCGTGGCCGCCAAGGCCCTCGAGTCGATGGGGATCTCGCTGGACGACGTCCGCCGCGAGGTCGAGGAGATCATCGGCCATGGCTCCCAGCCGCACACCGGGCACATTCCGTTTACCCCGCGCGCCAAGAAGGTCCTCGAGCTCTCGCTGCGTGAGGGCCTGCAGATGGGCCACAAGTACATCGGCACCGAGTTCCTGCTGCTCGGCCTCATCCGCGAGGGCGAGGGCGTGGCCGCCCAGGTGCTGGTCAAGCTGGGCGCCGACCTGCCGCGCGTGCGCCAGCAGGTCATCCAGCTGCTCTCCGGTTACGAGGGCGGCCAGCAGGGCGGCGGTTCCGGCCAGCAGGGCGGCGGCTCCCCGGGCCTGACCGGCGCCGGCGCGGCCAGCGGTCCCGGCGGGGGCGGCCGCGGCGGGCAGGCCGGCGAGCGCTCCAACTCGCTGGTGCTCGACCAGTTCGGCCGCAACCTTACCCAGGCCGCCAAGGACGGCAAGCTGGATCCGGTCGTGGGGCGTGAGAAGGAGATCGAGCGCGTCATGCAGGTTCTCTCGCGGCGCACCAAGAACAACCCGGTGCTCATCGGCGAGCCCGGCGTGGGCAAGACCGCCGTCGCCGAGGGCCTGGCCCTCGACATCGTCAACGGCAAGGTCCCCGAGACGCTGAAGGACAAGCAGCTCTACTCGCTGGACCTCGGCTCCCTGGTCGCCGGCTCCCGCTACCGCGGTGACTTTGAGGAGCGCCTGAAGAAGGTGCTCAAGGAGATCAACCAGCGCGGCGACATCATCCTGTTCATCGACGAGATCCACACCATCGTCGGCGCCGGCGCCGCCGAGGGCGCGATCGACGCGGCCAGCCTGCTCAAGCCGAAGCTGGCCCGCGGCGAGCTGCAGACCATCGGTGCCACCACGCTCGACGAGTACCGCAAGCACATCGAGAAGGACGCCGCCCTGGAGCGCCGCTTCCAGCCCGTCCAGGTGCCCGAGCCCAGCGTCGAGCTGAGCGTCGAGATCCTCAAGGGCCTGCGCGACCGCTACGAGGCGCACCACCGCGTCTCCATCACCGACGGCGCCCTGGAGGCCGCCGCCCGGCTCTCGGACCGCTACATCAACGACCGCTACCTGCCGGACAAGGCCGTCGACCTCATCGACGAGGCCGGCGCCCGCATGCGCATCCGCCGCATGACCGCCCCGGAGTCCATCCGCAAGGTCGACGAGCAGATCGCCGAGGTGCGCCGCGAGAAGGAGGCGGCCATCGACGCGCAGGACTTCGAGAAGGCCGCCGGCCTGCGCGACAACGAGCGCACCCTGACCGAGGAGCGCTCCGAGAAGGAGAAGCAGTGGCGCTCCGGCGACCTCGAGGAGATCGCCGAGGTCGGTGAGGAGCAGATCGCCGAGGTGCTCGGCTCCTGGACCGGCATCCCGGTGTTCAAGCTGACCGAGAAGGAGTCCTCCCGCCTGCTGCACATGGAGGACGAGCTGCACAAGCGCATCATCGGCCAGGACGAGGCGGTCAAGACCGTCTCGAGGGCGATCCGCCGCACCCGTGCCGGCCTGAAGGATCCCAAGCGGCCCTCGGGCTCGTTCATCTTCGCCGGCCCCTCCGGCGTGGGCAAGACCGAGCTGTCGAAGGCGCTCGCCGAGTTCCTCTTCGGCGAGGAGGACGCCCTGATCCAGATCGACATGGGCGAGTTCCACGACCGCTTCACCGCCTCCCGCCTCTTCGGCGCTCCCCCCGGATACGTCGGCTACGAGGAGGGCGGCCAGCTCACCGAGAAGGTCCGCCGCAAGCCGTTCTCCGTGGTCCTCTTCGACGAGATCGAGAAGGCCCACAAGGAGATCTACAACACCCTGCTGCAGGTCCTCGAGGAGGGCCGCCTGACCGACGGCCAGGGGCGTGTGGTCGACTTCAAGAACACGGTGCTCATCTTCACCTCGAACCTGGGCACCCAGGACATCTCGAAGCCGGTCGGCATGGGCTTCTCCGGCGAGACCGAGGACGACGACGCCGCCCGCTACGAGCGGATGAAGCAGAAGGTCAACGACGAGCTGAAGAAGCACTTCCGCCCCGAGTTCCTCAACCGCATCGACGACACGGTCATCTTCCACCAGCTGACCCGCGAGCAGATCGTGCAGATGGTCGAGCTGCTCATCGGCCGTGTCGAGAAGGCCCTCGAGGAGAAGGACATGGGCATCGAGCTGTCCGAGAAGGCCAAGAACCTGCTCGCCCAGCGCGGCTTCGACCCGGTCCTGGGCGCTCGCCCGCTGCGTCGCACCATCCAGCGCGAGATCGAGGACGCGATGAGCGAGAAGATCCTCTTCGGCGAGCTCGGCGCCGGCGAGATCGTGCACGTCGACGTCGAGGGCTGGGACGGCGAGTCGAAGGACACCGACAAGGCGACCTTCACCTTCACCCCGCACCCGAAGCCGCTGCCCGAGGAGCACTTCGGTGACATGGCCGTCGAGACCGCCGAGGCGGTCAAGGACGTCGAGGACGCCGCCGACGGCGACGTGCCCGAGTCCGACACCGTCAGCGACGAGGAACTGGACAAGCTGCGCGAGTCCGGCGAGCGACTGCCCGAGACCCCCGAGCCCGGCCGCCTGAACGGCGACGAGGGCGAGGAGGGCGACGGCCCCGCCGGCGGCGCCCAGCAGCAGCGCGAGCGGTAGTTCGCTTCACGACGCCCGCGGGGCGCACGGTAGCTGACCACCGTGCGCCCCGCGGGCGTCGTCAGTCTTTTTTCTAGGCGTTGCAGGTCAACGCCACGTTCTCACCGCGCACGGCCTGCTCCAGCCAGGGGATGGCGGTGCCCAGCTCGAGCGCGTCCGGGCTCGAGTGGTCGACCACCGGCGCGACGGGCCCGACGTTGTGCTCGATGTAGTTCACGCGCGCGCCCTTGGCGCACCAGTCGCGGACCATTTGGCGGCCCTGCTCGATGCCGACCAGGTCGTCCTGCACGTTGTGGGTGACGTAGACGGGGATGTCCGGGGCGATGGTGCCGATGCGCTGCTTGTCCAGCACCGACTTCCACGGCTCCTGGTCCAGGTAGGTGCTCACCGGCCGGCCGGACTGGGTGGCGGCCTCGGTGTCGGTGAAGCCCCACTTGAACAGCGAGGACGTCTCGCACTCGTGGTCGGCCTGCTCGAGGAAGCTCTGGCCCTGCTCGCTGACCAGCTTGTCGCGGGCCTCGCGGGTATCCGGGTAGGTGCGCGTGAAGCCGTTGAGCGTGTAGGCGATGCCGGCCGTCAGCGCCGAGCCGTCGATGTGCTTGGCCACCTCGCCCAGGTCCGCGGGCACCGCGCCGGCGAAGGCGCCGGCGATCTCGAGCTCCGGGGCGTACTCGGCGTGCAGCTCGGCGGCCGCGGCGACGGCCCCGCCGCCCTGGGAGAAGCCCCACATGGCCATCGGACCGGTGAAGCCCTTGGCCCGGGCCGCCCGTCCCATGTCCAGGGTGGTGTGCGCCTGGGAGACGCGGTTCATGTACGTGTGCGAGCCGGGCGTGCCCAGGCCCTCGTAGTCGGGCATCGCGACGGCCCAGCCGCGGCCGAGCATCGCGGCCTGCACCATCGCCTCGTACTCCTTGCCCTTGGCCAGCAGCTTCGAGGGCGCGCACTGGTCGCCGGCGCCCTGGGTGCCCGGGGCGTGGACCATCACGGGCCGCTCGCCGGGGCCGTTCCACGGCACGGCCGGGGTGATCAGGGTGCCGGTGACGGGGATGGGCTCGCCGTTGGCGTCGCGCGAGGTGTAGACGATGCGCTCGGCGGTGGTGCCCCAGGTCGCGCCCTCGACCAGCAGGCTCCAGCTGGAGGGTTGGGACTTGACCACCTCGCCGGGCTCGCCGGTCGGGTGCGGGTCGATCGTGGAGTAGAAGCCGTCGGGGTCGATGTCGTCCGGGTCGGCCAGGTCCGCGATGCCGGTGCGGATGGCCATGTCCCAGGGCGCGTCGGAGGAGCCGCCGATCGCCGAGGGGATCTCGTTGCCGCTCGAGCCGGTGGGCGCCGAGGAGCCGCCGCTGGGCGTCGAGGAGCCTTCGGGCGCGCTGGACTGCGCGTTGGCGGGGCCGGCGCAGACGGAGGCGGCGAGCAGACCGGCGGTGATCACCGCGGCCGCGCCCGCGCGTGACGAGGTCTTTCGCATGGGGGT
Organism: Corynebacterium frankenforstense; assembly: GCF_030211955.1. GTDB lineage: Bacteria > Actinomycetota > Actinomycetes > Mycobacteriales > Mycobacteriaceae > Corynebacterium > Corynebacterium frankenforstense_A. The sequence continues at coordinate 67,023 of NZ_JASODI010000009.1, forward strand.
CCTTTCGTCAGGGGAGGTGGGCGGCTCGCGCCCGGGCAACGCGGAACGGCCGGGCCACGGGTGTGGCTTGAGGCACAAAGTGGTCGCGTTGGGGAAAGTTTAAACGCCGAACGAATCGCCGTTCGTTCTTTTCGGGGAAAAATTTCACCGCCTAAGAATTTCCGACGCCCGCGGTGCGCGGCGCGGGCGGTTCCGCCCGGCGTCGGCGCCGGGCGGGGCCCGGCGGCGTCGGCGGGCACGCTCCTGGTAGACCGGGGGCGTGCGAACCCTCGACGATCTCTCCCGCGACCTGCACCGCCTCGACGGAAAGCCCTACGGCGCCTACCGCGACCTCACCGGCACCGCCTACGACCTGGGCGAAGGCTGCGTCTTCGTGCTCGACCGCGCGCAGACCGACCCCTACGCGCCGGCCTCGCTGGCCCACCTCGAGATCCCGCACTCCGTTTCCGGGCTGTCCCTTCCCGAGGACCGCCCCGGCCTCATCGGCGCCGAGGACTTCCTCACCCGGGCGCTGGTGCGCGCCGCCGCCCGCAAGCGCGACCTCTCCCTCGGCCGCCCCGGCCAGGAGATCCTCGAGCGCACCACCGTGCGCCTCGGCGCCGAGTCGACGACGGTGCGCCTGACCGTGCAACTTCCCGCGCGCGGTCGCCGCATCCTCGGCCGCGCCGCCGCCGGCACCCTGACCGGTGCGCTGCCCGAGATTGTCGACGCCGCGCTGCGCCCCGTCGCCGCCGACGAGCTCGATGCGTGGGTCACCCACTGCCGCGACGTCGCCTTCCTGCGCCGGTGGCTGGCAGACGAGGACCTGGTCGCCTTCGTCGGCGACGGCGCGGTGCTGCCGCGCCGCTCCGGCGACTCCGACGAGCCGCTGTCCGACGCCGTCCCCTTCGCCGCCCCGTCCACCCTGCGCCGCGAGGTCGCGCTGCCCTCGGGGCGCAGGCTCTCGGGGATGGGTGTACCGGCCGGGGTGACCGTGATCGTCGGCGGCGGCTACCACGGCAAGTCGACGCTCTTGCGCGCCGTCCAGCGCGGGGTCTACCCGCACATCCCCGGCGACGGGCGCGAGTGGGTGGTCACCCGCTCCGACGCGGTCTCCGTGCGTGCCGAGGACGGACGCGCCGTGACGGGCGTGGACATCTCGCCGTTCATCTCCGGGCTGCCGTCGGGCCAGGACACGGTGAGCTTCTCCACCGCCAACGCCTCCGGGTCGACCTCGCAGGCGGCCAACCTGGTCGAGGCTCTCGAGGCCGGTGCCACGGCGCTGCTGATCGACGAGGACACCTCGGCGACGAACTTCATGCTCCGCGACGCCCGGATGCGCGCGCTGATCAGCTCGGACAAGGAGCCGATCACGCCCTTCGTGGAGCGTGTGCGCGCCCTCTACGAGCGCCTCGGGGTCTCCACGGTGCTGGTCGCCGGCGGCTCGGGCGCCTTCTTCGGCGTGGCCAACCACGTCATCGCCCTGGACTCCTACCGGGTCTCGGACGTCACCGACCGCGCCCACGAGCTGGCGGGGGAGGGGGTGGTTGGTGCGGCCGGCGGTGCCGGGGCCGCGGCCGGTGAGTCTGCTGCCGCGGCCGAAGTCCCCGCCGCAACCGGCCAGACCACCGGGGCCGGTGCTGGTGCTGACCAGGTCTTCGGCGCCGACTCCGCCGCACTCGACCGCTCTCCCGTGCTCAAGGTCGCCGCCAAGCCCTCCCGCGGCAAGGGCGGCCGGGGCAAGGGCGGCAGAGGCGGCCGTGGCCACGGCGGGCGCAAGCCGGCGGGCGCGAAGGGGCGCACCACCATCCGGCTCGGCAAGGACTCCGTCGACCTCGGCCCGGCCGAGCAGCTCGTCGACCCGGCGCAGACCACCGGCATCGCACACGTCATCGACAGGCTGGAGCCGCTTCTCGATGGCACCCGGACCCTGGCCGAGGCCGTCGACGAGGTCGAGTCGACCATCGACCGCGACGGCTTGGACGCCGTGGCGCCCTATCGTGGTCACCCGGGCCTTTTCGCCCGGCCGCGACGCCACGAGATCATGGCCGCGGTCAACCGCTTCCGCGGCCTGCGCTGAGCGGGCGGGACCCGGCCCGAACACTCCGGTCCCGCCCGGGCAGCCTGGCCCGCGCGCTAAAATCAGGGCATCAATCGGCCTCGACGAACAGGAGTTCCGCCATGGGCATCACCTTCCGCAAGCGCCAGAAGATGGGCAAGGACAGCTGGATCAACTACTCGGGCTCGGGCGCCTCGATGTCCAAGCGCATCGGCCCGGTCACCTTCAACTCCCGCGGCGGCGTCTACGTCAAGCTGCCCGGTGGCCTGAACTTCCGCGGCCGCTGGAAGAAATAGCGCCCTCCCGGGCCTGAGCCCGGGCAAAATGTGCACCTTTGTCGCCGCCCCCGAAAATTGACCTGGGGAAACGGCGAACTGCCCCGACAAAGGTGCACATTTTGCCCACTCTCGGCCGCCCGGCCAGCCCCGGCACCCGCTAGGAACTCACCCCGGGCACCCCGAGCACCTGCTCGGGCCCACCGGCCAACAGCGCGTCGCAGTTGCTCGCCGCCGGCACTCCGTTGAACCGGTCCTGCACCCAGTCCAGGGCCGGACCCGCGTGCGAGAACACCGGGATCGCGTGGTTGAGCCCCGTCTTGTGCGGCAGCTCCGGCAGCCCGTCACTGCGGAAGTCCACCGTGCCACCGGCCGCGCAGTAGCCGACGGCCATCCCGCGGGCCTGCGCGTGCGGGATCACGTCGTCGTGGCGCCCGCTGAGCACGAGCATCGGCGCGCTGATCGGGTGCAGCCCGAGCGCCTGCTCGCGGAGGTACTCGCGGATCGCGGGCTCCTCTTCCAGCACCTCGGAGAGCGGCCGCCCGCTCTCGATCAGCTCGGCGGAGCTACGGAAGGCCCAGCTCAGCGCGGTGTCACCGATGCAGGCGTCCGCGAGCCGGCGCAGCTTGGCAGAGGCCTGCGGGGCGGCCTGGCGGTCGAAGGCCTCGTCGACGGCCGGGGCGATGTCGCGGCCGGTGTTGACCGCGTAGCCGAGCACGCCCGCGATCGTCGAGCCGTCCACCCCGCCGAGCACGCTGGTCAGCTCGGCCGGGGGAGCGCCGACGTAGGAGCCGGCCACGTTCAGCCCGGGCGCGTAGCCCGCGGCCTCCTCGGCGGCGGCCGCCGCGGCCCCGCCGCCCTGCGAGTAGCCGTAGAAGGCCACCGGGGAGTCGGCGGGCGCGCCGGCCAGCGCCAGCCCCGCGCGCGCCGAGTCCAGCACCGCGTGCGCCTGCTTGGTGCGGTGGACGTAGTGGTGCAGCCCCTCGGTGCCCAGCCCCATGTAGTCGGTCATGACCACGCGCATCCCGCGCATCGCCGCGGCGTACATGGCGGGCAGCTCGTAGTTGATCCCGGCGGCCCCGTGTTGCGGGTCGATCGCGCCGAGCAGCCACGGCCCCTTCGACGGCGCGCACGCGTCGCCCTGCCCGCGGGTGCCGGCGGCCATGACCAGCGTCGGGGTCGGCCCGGCCCCGGTCCACGGCACGGAGGGCTCGATGACCACGCCGGTCACCGCGACCGGCCTACCGTCGCGGTCGGTCGAGGAGTACATCATCCGGTGCGCCCGCCCGGGCAGCCGCGGCTCGTCAAGCCCGAGCTGGCGCGCGGTCGGGTCGGCGAGGTTGAGCATGTGCGGGGCGAGCTGCTCGCGGATGACGGTGCCCGGCGCCTGCGGCACCTCGGCCGGCGCGGCGTAGAACGGGTCGGCCGGGTCCGAGATCAGCGCGTCCGGCGTGGAGGACTGGGCGTGGGCAGGCGCGGTCAGGCAGGCGGCCGCGATTGCCGACGCCGCGAGCGTCACCGTCGCGCGCCGAAGAGTACGTAGGCGCATGAACATGCCGAAAAGACTAGCCGCTTCACGGCCCGCACACAGGCTTTCACCGGCCCGGATCCAGGCGCGGTGGCGCGCAGGCGCGCCGCCGGCCCCGCGCCGCTTAAGCCGGCAGGTGGAAGCGCCCGGAGGCGTCCTGCTCGGCCAGGCCGTCCTCGATCAGCGAGAACAGGCAGCGCGAGCGCTGCGCGGCGTCGGGCCACACGGCGTCGATCTCGGCCTTGTCCACCGGGTGCTCGGCGGCGCGCAGCACGGCCATGATCTTGCCGCGCACCTGCCGGTCGGTGCCGGCGAACTTCTGCACCCGCTTCTTCGCCCCGGCCAGCTCCTCCGCGCTCGGCTCGGGGCAGCCGGCGGCAACCCAGGCGCACCAGGGGCGCACGGGGCAGATGTCGCAGTCGGGCGACGAGGCGGTGCACACCAGGGCGCCGAGCTCCATCAGCGCCACCGAGATCTCCGGCCCCGCAGGCAGCTCGCGCTCCCCGTCCTCCCCGTCCTCACCGTCCTCCCCGTCGGCGGGCAAAAGCGCGGCGACCTTGCGCAGGTCGGCCGCGCGCGCCGGGCCGGGCAGGAAGGCGCCCTCGACAAGGCGGCGGTGCACGCGGCGGACGTTGGTGTCGACGACCGGCACGTTGGCGCCAAAGTGGAAGCAGGCCACCGCGCGTGCGGTGTAGGTGCCGATGCCCGGAAGATCCTCGAGCTCGGCGACGTCCGCGGGGGCCTCCCCGCCGTGGCGTTCGACGATCGCGGCGGCGCACTCGTGCAGGCGCAGCGCGCGGCGCGGGTAGCCGAGCCTGCCCCAGGCGCGCAGCACCTCGGCGCGTGACGCGTCGGCGAAGTCCTCCGGGGTGGGCCAGCGCCCCATCCACTCGCGCCAGATCGGGGCGACCCGGGCGACGGGGGTCTGCTGGCTCATCACCTCGGAGAGCAGCACCCCCCACGCGCTCGTACCCGACGCGCGCCACGGCAGGTCCCGCCCGTTGGCCGCGAACCAGCCGACCAGCGCGCGCAGCGCCGCCGGATCAGGGGTGGGGGAGGTGGTGTCGGGGCAGTTCATCGCGGCTCGAGTGTATCGGCGCCCACCCCCGGTGGGATCATGGAGGTATGTACATGACCAAGACCCCGCACGAACCCCAGGCCGTCTGGGAGACCCTCAAGAGGGGCAACGCCCGTTTCCGCGACCACATCTCCGAGCACCCCCACGCCGACACCGAGCGCCGCTACGCGCTGCGCTCCGGCCAGGCCCCGCGCGCCGTGGTGCTCGCGTGCTCCGACTCGCGCGTGCCCGTCGAGCTCGTCTTCGACTGCGGCCTCGGCGACCTGTTCGTCGTGCGCACCGCCGGCGAGATCCTCGACTCCGCGGTGCTCGGCTCCATCGAGTTCGCCGTCCGCGGCCTCGGCGTCGACCTGCTCGTGGTCCTCGGCCACGAGAGCTGCGGGGCCGTCGCGGCCGCCCGCGGCGCGGTCGAGGAGGGCGAGGTGCCCGGCGGCTGGCAGCGCACGCTCGTCGAGAAGGTCGCCCCGGCGCTGATGACCGCGCGCGCCCAGGGCAAGACCGAGCCCGCCGACTACGAGCGCGCGCACGTCTCCGCCGTCGTCGACCAGCTGCACCACCGCGTCGAGGGGCTCGACGAGCTGATCGCCGAGAACCGCCTCGGTGTGGTCGGCCTGCGCTACCTGCTCAGCGACTCCGACCTCGAGGTCGTCGAGGCCCACGGCGTCGAGGCTTGACCGATTGACGACGCCCCCTCCGGTGCGCGTGGCGCGCCGGGTGCGGGCGGATCAGGTCGGGGGACACGCCCGCACATGGGCTGACCGGCCCGGCGGCGGGTGGGCCATAAACTGGAGGGCGTGAGCTCCCAGAACCGTCGGCGACTGCCCCAAGAGATCTACCTCCGCCGCCGCATCGCGGCGATCGTCGCGCTGCTCGTGGTGGTGGCGCTTTTGATCTGGTTAGCCGTGTCCTGCTCCGGCGGCGGCGACGAGGAGAAGACCGACCCGGTCTTCAGCTCCGAGACCAACTCCTGGCAGGCACCGGCCCCGGAGACCACCTCCGCCAAGGAGTCCGAGAAGACCTCGGAGAAGGACAAGGACAAGGAGTCCGAGTCCGCGAGCTCCTCGAAGGAGCCCAAGGAGTCCGAGACAGTGGCCTCTAACGGCAAGCGCACCTGCGAGCCGGCCGACCTGCGCGTGACCGCCCAGACGGACCGCCCCGGCTACTCGGACGGCACCCAGCCGACCTTCTACATGACGGTGGCCAACCCGACCGAGGCCGACTGCGAGATCGACCTGACCCAGTCCCCGCTGCGCTTCGAGGTCTACGACATGGCCACCAACGCGCGCGTGTGGTCCGACATCGACTGCAACAAGCCGATGCAGGAGGGTCGCACCACCTTCAAGGCCGGCGAGGAGCGCCACTTCGAGGCCGTCTGGTCGCGCACCACCTCCGAGCCGGAGAAGTGCTCGGACCGCCAGGCCGTGCCGGCCGCCAGCTACTACCTGCACGCGGTGCTCGGCGACAACCCCTCGGCCGCCCAGCCGTTCAACCTGAGCTAGCCGGAGGAACTGACAGGCTGCGCCATCAGGCTGGCTCAGCCGCACACAGAGGGTCGGACCGTGACGGTCCGGCCCTCATTTCTTTTTCTCGCCCTTCGGGGCCAGCCCCGCGGCCGTGATCGCCTCGGCCAGGGTGGCCGCCTCGCGCACGGCGATGCCCTCGGGGCGGCGCTCCCCGTCGAGCGCGCCGGCCGGCACCACGGCGGCGCGGTAGCCGAGGCGGGCGGCCTCGGCCAGCCGGCGGGCCAGGTTGGGCACCCGGCGCAGCTCGCCGGCCAGGCCGACCTCGCCGATGGCCACGGTGCGCTCGGGCAGCGCGGTGCGCCGGATCGTCGAGACGGTCGCCAGTGCGACGGCCAGGTCGGTGGCCGGCTCGCCGATGCGCACGCCGCCGACGGTGGCGACGTAGACGTCCTTGTCCTGGGTCGGCAGCCCCACGCGGGCGGCGAGCACGGCGAGCACCATCGGCACGCGGTTGGCGTCCAGGCCGGTGACCACGCGCCGCGGGTTCTTCGCCGGGGTGGTCACGGCCAGCGACTGCACCTCGGCGAGCATCGGGCGCACCCCGTCCATGGCCACGGTGACTGCCGAGCCGTCCGGGGTGGAGCCGCGGTGGGAGAGGAAGAGCCCGGAGGGGTCGGGCACCTCACGGATGCCGTCGGAGGTCTGCTCGAAGCAGCCGACCTCGTCGGTCGCCCCGAAGCGGTTCTTCATCCCGCGCAGCATGCGCAGGCTGGAGTGCCGGTCGCCCTCGAAGCTGAGCACGACGTCGACGAGGTGCTCGAGCACGCGCGGGCCTGCGACGTTGCCGTCCTTGGTCACGTGGCCGACGAGCAGCACCGGGATGCCCGAGGTCTTGGCCAGGCTGGTCAGCGCGGCCGTGACCGCGCGCGACTGGGCCACGCCGCCGGCCACGCCGTCGACGCCGCCGGCCTGCATCGTCTGCACCGAGTCGACGATGAGCAGCGAGGGCCTGACCTGCTCGACGTGGCCGAAGATGGTGTCCAGGTCGGACTCGGCGGCCAAATAGAGGCTCTCCTCGACCGCCCCGGTGCGCTCGGCACGCAGGCGGACCTGCCCCGCGGACTCCTCGGCGGTGACGTAGAGGGCCGTGCGCGGCTTCTTCCCGTCCGCGTCGGGCTGGCGGGCCCAGCGGGCGGCGACCTCGAGCAGCAGGGTGGACTTGCCCACGCCGGGCTCGCCGGCGAGCAGCACCACCGAGCCGGGCACGATGCCGCTGCCGAGCACCCGGTCGAGCTCCCCGATGCCGGTGGCCACGCTCGAGGAGGCCGTCGGCGAGATCCGGCTCATCGGCTTGGCGGGGCTGGTCGGGGTCAGCGCCGCGCCCGCCGGACCCGCGGAGCCGCCGCTGCGGGAACCGGCGGCGGGCCGGGGCGCGCGCTCCTCGAGGGTGCCCCAGGAGCCGCAGTCCGGGCAGCGGCCCAGCCACTTCAGGGCGGTGTGACCGCACTCGGAGCAGACGTATTCGACGTGGGGTTTCTTGACCATGCACCCGATTGTGGCGCAGGGGCGCGACAGCCGCGCCCGCGGGGTTCGAACACGCGCGCGTACGCGCGGGCGCCGGCGCCCCGCAGCGGCACCCGAATACACAGGAAGACCCCGGCGATAGGCCGGGGTCTTACAGGTCAGAGGGTCTGAGAGGACTACTCGTGGTTGTCGGCCGGGTCGCCGGTGCCGCGCTCGAAGTGGCCGGCCTCCGGGTGCTGCTCGGAGACGGTGGCGGTCACGGTGATGTCACCGGAGTCGAACTTGAAGGTCACGTCGACGTTGCCGGCGACGGCGTAGTCGCCGTCGAGCTCGGTCTCGGTGTACTCGATGCAGCCGGCGTCTTCGGCCTGGGCGTTGCGGTCGTGGGCCTCCTCGGTGTCGGAGACCAGCGAGCACGGGTAGTCGATGGTGGCCGCGCGGAAGCCGGACGCCTTCTGGCCGTCGACCTCGACGGACTCGAGGCGGTGGTCCTTCTGGGAGGTGTCCTGGTTGACCGCGACGAACTTCAGGTTGGCGTTGCCCGCACCGTCGAGGACGACGGTGACGTCACGGACGGCCACGGAGCCGTCCTCGGCGTCGGCGGAGGCGCCGTCGACGGCGGCGACCTGGCTGGACGTCTGGGTGATCTGGCCTGCCGAGCAGGATGCCAGCGCCAGCGCGGTCAGGGCGGTCGCGCAGATGACGCCCCCGCGGCGGGCGGTCGACTTCAGGGCCTTCACGAACATGTCCTCCATTGGTGCGGTGACTACGCTTCTCAGGGGTTAACTGTAGTAAACACGGGGGCGAGTCACAGAAACGTCAAGCTTTCGACGGACTACCGGGGGCAGACTTTAGGGGGAACCGGGGGTGGGCACGGCGCCCCACCCGGCGCCCCACCGGTCGGCACCCCGGGCGGCGCCGCGCGCCGCCCCGCACCCCGCCACCCGCACGGGGCGCGCCCGCGGCGCGGCAGGCGGGGCGTCGTCAATCGGACCGGGCACCCCGGGAGCGCAGGTAGGCGCGGAAAACGCCCGTGGTAGAATGGGCGCTCCGTGTGTCTGCCGCAGCGCAAGGAGGAGCCCATGGATTACAAGGTCGGGTCGGTCGTCGTCTACCCGCATCACGGCGCCGCCGTGATCAAGGACATCGAGCAGCGGGAGATCGGGGGAGAGACCCTGGACTACCTGGTGCTCCAGGTCAACCAGTCCGACCTCGTGGTGCGTGTGCCCATCAAGAACGCCGAGCTCGTCGGCGTGCGCGACGTCGTCGACGACAAGGGCCTGCGCGCCCTGTTCGACGTGATGCGGCTGACCGACGTCGAGGAGGCCGGCAACTGGTCCCGCCGCTACAAGGCCAACCAGGAGCGGCTGGCCTCCGGGGACGTCAACAAGGTCGCCGAGGTCGTGCGCGACCTGTGGCGCCGCGACCAGTCCCGTGGCCTGTCCGCCGGTGAGAAGCGCATGCTCTCCAAGGCGCGCCAGGTGCTCGTCGGCGAGATCGCCCTGGCCGAGCTCGGCGACAAGAAGAAGGGCGAGAAGATCCTCGGGGAGGCCGACAAGGACCTGCGCGCCCAGCGCGAGGCGGCGGGCCTGCCCACCACCGACGCCGAGGTCAAGCCGGACGGCACCGACGTCGACCTCGACGACCTCAGCTTCGACGACGAGGATGCCTGACCGGCACGTCACGGCGCTCGTCGCCGCCGCCGGGCGCGGCACCCGGCTGGGCGCGCGGGTGCCCAAGGCCTTCGTCCCCCTGCGCGGGCGCACCCTGCTCGAGCGCTCGGTGACCGCGATGGTCACCGCCGAGGTCGTCGACGAGATTATCGTCCTGGCCAGCGCCGACATGGAGGGCTACGCCGCCGACCTGCTCGCCCGCCGCGGCGTCCTGCCCGACGCGGGCGCTTCCTCGAGCGCGCCGCGCGTGCGCATCGTGCGCGGCGGCGGCGAGCGTGCCGACAGCGTGTGGGCCGGCCTGCAGGCCATCGAGGTCACTCAGGGTGTGGTGTTGATTCACGACGCCGCGCGCGCCCTCACCCCGCCCGGCATGATCGCGCGCGTGGCGCGCGCCGTGCTCGAGGGCGCACCCGCGGTGATCCCCGTGCTGCCCGTGGTGGACACCGTCAAGCGTGTCGACGGCGCCCGCGTGCTGGGCACCCCGGACCGCTCGGCGTTGCGTGCGGTGCAGACCCCGCAGGGCTTCGACCTGGCGGCGCTGCGCGCCGCGAACGAGGCCTATTTCGCCGAGGTCGAGCCGGGCTTCACCGCCACCGACGACGCCTCGCTGATGGAGTGGCACGGCGCCGAGGTCACCTGCGTGCAAGGCGACCCGATGGCCTTCAAGATCACCACCCCGCTGGACCTGAAGCTGGCGCAGACCATCGTCGACGAGGCCGAGCCGACCGTCTTCGACGTGCCGGACTCGGCGGCGCCGGCCGACGCCGGGGCGGCCGGGGAGGCGGCGCCGGGGTCCAACTCGTCCGCCCCCGAGACCGACTGAACCAGGAGTGACCGTGACCGAAACGCCCCGCGAGAACAACACTCAGATCGCAGCCGGTGCCGGCGTCGCCGGCACCGTGCCCGTGCCCCGGGTGGGCGTGGCCACCGACGCCCACCGCATCGAGGCCGGCCGCGAGTGCTGGATCGCCGGGCTCCTCTTCGAGGACGCCGACGGCTGCGAGGGCCACTCGGACGGCGACGTCGTCTCGCACGCCGTGGTCGACGCGGTGCTCTCCGCGGCGGGCCTCGGCGACCTGGGCTCCCTGGTCGGCGTCGGCCGCCCCGAGTACACGGGTGTCTCCGGTGTGCGGCTGCTCGAGATCGCCGCGGAGAAGCTGGCGGGGGAGGGCTTCGCCGTCGGCAACGCCGCGGTGCAGATGATCGGGCAGACCCCGAAGGTCGGCCCGCGCCGCGCCGAGGCCGAGCGCGTGCTCAGCGCGGCGCTGGGCGCACCGGTCAGCGTCTCGGCGACGACCACCGACCACCTGGGCTTCACCGGCCGCGAGGAGGGTCGTGCCGCCGTGGCCACGGCCGTCGTCTGGCGCACGCGCTGACGCAGGCGCGGCGTCGGCAAGCGGCGCACCACGCGCCAACCGCGCGCCGGCGGCGACCGACGCGGCGTCGGCAAGCACCCCGCGCCGCAACGCGCCACGTGCGCTATCTCACCCCCGTTTTCACCCCCGTTTATGTACTCCGGACTTCCGACAACCTACACCCTCCGGGCTATGCTTAGGTCAGATGTCTGATTTCGACCTCTGACTCCAGACGTCGCCCCCGGGACACCCAGCGGGCCGGCGCCCGGGTCCACGGACGACAGGTGGAGACCTAAAGTGCCAGATTTCACCGGCCGGGGACGCCTCCGGCACCGCTCGGCCGCCCAGGCGGCGGCCCAGGGCATCAAGGACCACATCCGCAACCACGGACTCGTCGAGGGCGACCTGCTGCCCTCCGAGGCGGACATGTGCGAGGACCTCGGGTGCTCGCGCTCCTCGATCCGCGAGGCCGTGCGCACCCTGGCCACCCTCGACATCGTCGAGGTGCGCCACGGGTACGGCACCTTCGTGTCGGGGATGTCGCTGAGCCCGCTGGTGGAGGGCCTGGTCTTCCGCACGCTCGTGGACTCCGAACGCGCCGTGGAGCGCATGCGCAACATCGTCGAGGTCCGCTACGGCCTCGACACCGCCGTGACCACCGGACTGATGGGTGCGCTGACGCCCGAGCGGGCCGAGGAGCTGCACGGGGTCGTCGCGCAGATGCGCGCCCACGCCGAGGCGGGCGAGCCCTTCCTCGAGGAGGACCACCACTTCCACACGATGCTGATGAGCCACGTCAAGAACCACCTGGTGCGCGAGCTCTCGGACGCGATGTGGCGGGTGCAGATGCAGGTCGCCCCGGCCATGGGCCTGGCCACGTCGAAGGAGTGGGCCAGCAGCGTCGACTCGCACGACGAGATGGTCGACGCCATCGTCGCCGAGGACTCCGGCGCCTACCGCGCGGCGGTGCGGCGCCACTACCGTAGCCTGCTCGACGCGCTGGCGAAGACGGACATCTAAGAGTTTCAGTCCGGAACAACCCGGGTGCAGCCATTTCCCGACGGGGCCTCCGTGACCGGTCGCCCCCGCCGGCTCTACTAAAGGAGAACGGCCGTGGACAAGATCATGGCTCCTCTTCAGAAGCTAGGCAAAGCCCTCATGGGCGCGGTGGCGGTCCTGCCCGTCGCCGCCCTCATGATGGGTGTCGGCTATTTCCTCGAGTCGAACGGCGGCGACAACCTCGCCACCGTCGCGAGTGTCTTCCAGGCGGCCGGTAACGCCGTCCTGGGCAATCTCGGTGTCCTCTTCGCCGTGGCGATCGCCTTCGGCCTGGCCAAGGACTCCAACGGCGCGGCGGCGCTGTCCGGCTTCCTCGGATTCGTCACCGTCACCCTCATCGTCGGCCCCGAGGCCGTCGCGGGCTACCGTGGCATCGAGGACCCGACCGCGCTGACCGGCCAGGAGGCCCTCGACTGGGCCTCCCAGGGCTGGGACGCGATCGGCAACGCCAACGTGCTGCTCGGCATCGTCGTCGGCATCCTGGCGGCGTGGACCTACAACCGGTTCCACCAGACCCGCCTGCCCGACGCCCTGGCGTTCTTCTCGGGCCGCCGCCTGGTGCCGATCCTGACCTCCTTCTTCTCGATCGTCCTGGCCGGGGTCTTCTACCTGCTGTGGCCGCTGCTCTACAACGGCCTGTTCCACTTCGGCCAGTGGATCCAGGGCATGGGTGCGTTCGGCGCCGGCATCTACGGCGTGGTCAACCGCCTGCTCATCCCGACCGGCCTGCACCACGCCCTGAACTCGATCTTCTGGTTCGACGTCGTCGGCATCAACGACATCGGCAAGTTCCTCGGTGGCGCGGACACCATCGCCGCCGCCGACGCGGCCACCAGTGCCGCGACCTGCCCCGGTGTCTGGGACGGCTCGTCCTGTGACGTCGTCGGCGTGATCGGCCAGTACCAGGCCGGCTTCTTCCCGGTGATGATGTTCGGTCTGCCCGGCGCCGCGCTCGCCATCACGCTGCGCGCCAAGGGCCCGCGCCGCAAGGTCGTCGGCTCCCTGATGCTCGCCGGTGCGCTCGCCGCGTTCCTGACCGGCGTCACCGAGCCCCTCGAGTTCTCCTTCATGTTCGCCGCGCCGCTGCTGTTCGTCCTGCACGCGCTGCTGACCGGCATCTCGCTGGCCATCGCCTCCTTCTTCCACTGGACCGCGGGCTTCGGCTTCTCGGCCGGCCTGGTCGACATGCTGCTGAGCTCCCAGAACCCGCTGGCCAGCAGGTGGTGGATGCTGCTGCTGCTCGGCGTGATCTACTTCTTCGTCTACTTCGGCGTGTTCTACCTGGTCATCGGCTGGCTCAGCCTCAAGACCCCGGGTCGCGAGGACGACGAGGAGCAGGCCGAGGCCACCGAGGAGATCGTCTCCTCCGACGACCCGCTGGTGGCCAAGTCCGCCCGTATCCTCCAGGGCCTGGGCGGTGCCGCCAACATCGACTCCATGGAGTACTGCGCCACCCGCTTGCGCACCACCGTGGTGGACCCGGGCCTCGTCGACGACGCGGTGATCCGCTCCGCCAACGTGCCCGGCGTCATCCACCCCTCGCACAAGGCCGTCCAGGTCGTCATCGGCCCGAACGTCCAGTTCGTGCACGACGAGGTGCGCCGCCAGATGCAGCACCCGGTCGCCGTCTCCGCGACTTCCGCCCCGATTGCCGACGCCGCGCCGGCCGACGCGGGCGTGTCCGCGCCCGTCGCCGGCACCACCGAGCTCGCCTGCCCGGTGGCCGGTGAGGTCATCGGGCTCGACAAGGTCGAGGACCCCGCGTTCTCCGGCGGCGCGGTCGGCGAGGGCTTCGCCGTCAGGCCCGCCGAGACCGACGAGCTGGTCTATGGCTCCCCGGTCGCCGGCACCGTGGTCATGGTGCCCAAGACGCGGCACGCCGTCGCGCTGCACACGGCCGAGGGCCTGGACGTCCTCGTCCACGTCGGCCTGGACACCGTCAAGCTCGGCGGTGAGGGCCTCGAGGTGCTCGTCGCCAAGGGCGACACCGTCGAGATCGGCGCCCCGATCGTCCGTGTGGCCGCGGACGAGCTGCGCGAGAAGGGCATCGACCTGACCACCCCGGTGGTCGTGACCAGCAGGAAGAAGGTCGCCGCGGTGCGCGCCGCCCACACGGGTGCGGCCGTCGCCGGCGAGAAGGCCGTGGAGGTGGACTACCGCTGATGTCCGCACACGTCTATCGCGGAACGCTGGTCAACGGCGTCGACGAGCCGCGCGTCTGTGAGGTCGCCGTCGACGCCGACGGCACCGTCGCCCGCGTCGACCTCGCCGAGCCCGCCGCCGACCCGGCGCCGGCCCCGGCCGGTGGGCCCGGCCCGGTGATCACGCCCGGCTACGTCGACGTGCACAACCACGGCGGCGCGCGGGGAGCCTTCCCCACGGGCACGCTCGAGGAGTGCCGCCGGGCCGCGGACTACCACCGCAGCCAGGGCACGACGCGCCTTCTGGCCAGCTTCGTCTCCGGCACCGAGGAGGAACTGACCCACCAGCTCGGCGTGATCGCCCCGCTCGTGGCCGACGGCACGCTCGCCGGCGTCCACCTCGAGGGGCCCTTCGTCAACACCGAGAAGTGCGGCGCCCAGGCGCCCGACCGCATCCAGGACGGCGACCCGGAGATGTTCCGGCGCGTCCTCGACGCCGGCGAGGGCATCGTGCGCTCGATCACCTTCGCCCCGGAGACCCCGAACGCCCGCGCGCTGGTCGACCTGTGCGCCGAGCGCGGCGTGATCGTCTCGCTGGGCCACACGATGGCGGACTACGGGACGACCGCCGAGGTCGTCGACTACGCCGTCGAGCGCGGCGCCACCGTCACGGCCACCCATCTGTTCAACGCCATGCCCCCGCTGCACCACCGCAAGCCGGGTGCGGTCGCGGCACTTCTGGCCACGGCCAGCGCCGGGCGCGCGGTCGTGGAGGTCATCGGCGACGGGGTGCACCTGGCCGACGGCACCGTCGACCTGTGCGCCGCGGCCGCCGGCGACAACATGGTGCTGGTCACCGACGCCATGGAGGCCACCGGCATGCCGGACGGCAGCTACGTGCTCGGGCCGCTCGAGGTGGTCGTCGAGGGCGGGGTCGCCCGCCTGGCCACCACCGACGGCACCCCCGGCGCGATCGCCGGCGGGACGAGCACCCTGGCCCGGCAGGTCACCCGCTTCGCCGCGCGCCACGGCTACACCCGTGCGGTGCGCGCCGCGTCCCTGCGCCCGGGCCGGTTGCTCGGCCTGGACCAGAACGAGGGGCTGCACGTGGGCAACGCGGCCGAGTTCGTCGTCCTCGACGCCGCCGCCCACGTCAGCGAGGTCTTCGCCGCCGGACGGCGGCTGACCGCGTCCGAGACAGACTGAGGAGAGCATCATGGAAGTTGTCATCCGTCACACCGCCGCAGAGGTCGCCGAGGTCGCCGCGGACATCCTGGCCGGCTACATCCGGCCGGGCGGGGTCCTCGGCGTGGCCACCGGCTCGACGCCGATCGCCACCTACCACGAGCTGATCGCCCGGCACGGCCGCGGCGAGCTCTCCGCCGAGGGTGTGGAGTTCTTCGCCCTGGACGAGTACGTCGGCCTCGACCACGACCACCCGCAGAGCTACTACCGCACCCTGCGCGACGAGCTCATCGACCCGCTGGAGGTCGCCCCGGAGCACCTGCACGTGCCGGACGGCATGGCGGACCCGCACACGGCCGGCGCCGCCTACGAGGAGCAGATCCTCGCCGCCGGCGGCATCGACTGCCAGCTGCTCGGCGTGGGCGTCAACGGGCACATCGGGTTCAACGAGCCGACCAGCTCGCTGAACTCCGTGACCCGCCTGAAGATCCTGCACCCGCAGACGGTCAAGGACAACGCCCGCTTCTTCGACTCGGCCGAGGAGGTACCCCGCCGCGTGCTCACGCAGGGGCTGGGCACCATCCAGCGTGCCGGGCGGCTGCTGCTGATCGCCATCGGCACCAACAAGGCCGACGCCGTGGCCAAGCTGGTCGAGGGGCCGCTGTCGGCGGCCTGCCCGGCCTCGATCCTGCAGTGGCACCCGCACGCGACCGTCGTCGTCGACGAGGAGGCCGCCGCCGGGCTAGTCAACCGGGAGTACTACGAGTTCGCGGAGGCGAACAAGCCGGAGTGATCCCGTGGCACTGAACCACTGACGGCGCGTCCGTCGGCCCTCACACCGGGGCCCGGCGGGCGCGTCGCTTAGTATTGGGCCCGTGACTGCACAGCGAGAGACCCCCGAGACCGGCACGTTGCGGCTCTACGACACCGCGACGCGCACCACCCGCCCCTTCGAGCCGCTGCGGGAGGGCCACGCCTCGATCTACCTGTGTGGCGCCACCCCGCAGTCGCAGCCCCACATCGGGCACGTGCGCAGCGGCGTGGCTTTCGACATCCTGCGCCGCTGGCTTTCCGCCCAGGGCCTCGACGTCGCCTTCGTGCGCAACGTCACCGACATCGACGACAAGATCCTCAACAAGGCCGCCGAGCACAACCGGCCCTGGTGGGAGTGGGTGTCCACCTACGAGCGCGAGTTCACCCGCGCCTACGACACCCTCGGCGTGCTGCCGCCGAGCGTCGAGCCGCGTGCGACCGGCCACGTCACCCAGATGGTCGACTACATGCAGCGGCTGATCGACAACGGCTTCGCCTACGCCGCCGAAGGATCGGTCTACTTCGACGTCGCGGCCTGGACCGCCGCCGAGGGCTCCGACTACGGCTCTCTTTCGGGCAACCGCGTCGAGGAGATGGAGCAGGGCGAGCCGGACTCGCGCGGCAAACGCGGCCCTCACGACTTCGCGCTGTGGAAGGCCGCCAAGCCCGGTGAGCCGTCCTGGCCCACCCCCTGGGGCCCGGGGCGTCCCGGCTGGCACCTGGAGTGCTCGGCGATGTCCACCTGGTACCTCGGCTCCGAGTTCGACATCCACTGCGGCGGGCTGGACCTGCAGTTCCCGCACCACGAGAACGAGCAGGCGCAGTCCCACGCCGTCGGCGACGGCTTCGCCCGCTACTGGCTGCACAACCACTGGGTGACCATGTCCGGCGAGAAGATGTCGAAGTCGCTGGGCAACGTGCTCTCCGTGCCACACATCCTGACCCTGGTTCGCCCCGTCGAGCTGCGCTACTACCTGGGCAGCGCCCACTACCGCAGCGTGCTGGAGTACTCCGAGTCCGCGCTGACGGAGGCGGCCGCCGGATACCGGCGCATCGAGGACTTCCTGCACCGCGCCGTCGAGGCCGCCGGTGAGATCGAGCCGGGCGAGTGGACCCCGGCCTTCGCCGAAGCGATGAACGGCGACCTCGGCGTGCCCCGTGCGCTCGCCGAGATCCACCGGGCCGTGCGCGCGGGCAACACCGCCCTGGCCGCCGGCTCGGCCGACGAGGCCGCCGCCGTCGCCGCCCAGGTGCGCGCGATGACCGCTGTACTCGGCGTCGACCCGCTCTCCGAGAAGTGGCTGGACGCGGGCGGTTCGACTGACGACACCGCGCACGTCGCCCTGGACACGCTCGTGCGCGCCGAGCTGGACCGGCGCGCGCAGGCGCGCGCCGAGAAGGACTTCGCCACCGCCGACGCGGTGCGCGACCGCCTGGCGGCCGCCGGTGTCACCGTCACCGACACCCCCGACGGCTCGCAGTGGTCCCTGGGCTGATCGGCTGACTGGTGCGGCGGGCGGAGCCTGTCGCGCCCGGTTTCTACCTGACCTGCGCGGGCGGTAGGGTTGCCGGGGAGATCGGCGCCCGCGCGCGCCGCGAAAACGGCCGGTGCGGGCGCCTGAGGTTCCTCTCAGGGACTCCCGTGACCGGGGATTCACGTGAAGGGGACCTGATGGCAGGAAAGAAGCCACACGTCAAGGGCAACGGCGGCAACAAGAAGGGCTCGACGAAGGGCTCCGGCGGCCGGGGCCGTCGCAGCCTGCGGGGCAAGGGCCCGACGCCGAAGGCGGAGGACCGCGTCTACCACGCCGCGTACAAGCGCAAGCAGGAGCGCACCCGCCGCGACTCGGGGCGCCACGAGCGTGAGGTCGACCTGGTCGTCGGCCGCAACCCCGTCGTCGAGTGCCTGCACGCCAAGGTCCCGGCCGAGCGGCTGATCATCGCCGCCGGCACGGGCAACGACGACCGCCTCTCCGAGGCCGTCGCCATCGCGCACTCGCGCAACCTGCCCGTCGATGAGGTCCAGCGCCACCAGCTCGACCGCATGACCGGCAACGGCCTGCACCAGGGCATCGGCCTGCAGATCCAGCCCTACCGCTACGTCGACGTCCACGACCTGATCGGCCGGGTCGCCGACCTCGAGGAGCCGGGCATGATCGTCGTGCTCGACAACATCACCGACCCGCGTAATCTCGGTGCGGTCATCCGCTCGGTGGCGGCCTTCGGCGGCCACGGCGTGGTCATCCCGGAGCGCCGCTCCGCCTCGGTGACCGGCGTGGCCTGGCGCACCTCGGCGGGCACCGCCGCGCGCGTGCCGGTGGCCCGGGCGACCAACCTGACGCGCACGGTCGAGGAGTTCAAGAGGAACGGCTACCAGGTCGTCGGCCTGGAGGCCGGCGGCGAGCACACCCTCGACACCTACGACGGCGGCACC
Source organism: Corynebacterium frankenforstense (assembly GCF_030211955.1). Lineage (GTDB taxonomy): Bacteria > Actinomycetota > Actinomycetes > Mycobacteriales > Mycobacteriaceae > Corynebacterium > Corynebacterium frankenforstense_A. The sequence goes on from NZ_JASODI010000009.1 coordinate 85,589, forward strand.
GACCCGGTGGTCATCGTCGTCGGCTCGGAGGGCAAGGGCATCTCGCGGCTGGTGCGTGAGCACTGCGACGTGCTGATGAGCATCCCGATGGCCGCGTGGGTCGAGTCGCTCAACGCGTCGGTGGCCGCCGGCGTGGTGCTCAGCGAGTTCGCCCGCCAGCGCCGCGTCGCCGCGCGCGACAGGTAGGCCGGGGCGGCGGGGCCGGGCCCCGCCGCCCGGGACTCAGCGAAGCCGGGCCCCGCCGCCCGGGACTCAGCGAGGCCGGGCTCAGCCCAGCCGCTCGAGGAAGTCGCCGACGACGTCGGCGGCGATGACCGCGTCGCAGTCGGGCCCCAGCATCTCGGCGGTCTCGGTGCCGGAGGGGATGACGTGGCCGGCGTCGAGCAGGGTCCACAGCTCGGTCACGGCGTGCTCCGCGTCGCCGGGCGCGCCACCCCAGCGCTCGACCTCCACGCCGGGCACCGGTTCGCTCAGCTCCGGGTCCCCGCCGACGCCGTTGAGGCCCGCGAACTTGGCGGCCGACTCCGGCGCGGACAGCGCGTGGCCGCGGTAGCTGCGCTCATCGATGCCCACGGCACCGCCCTGGTAGCCGGCCATCGGGTCGGCCGTGCCGTGCATGAACTGGCACGGGGTGGGCACCCACTCGGGCGCCTCGACCGGGCGTGCGCCCTCGGTCTCCCCGGCAGCGACGGCCTCGGAGAGCAGGTCGCCGGGCAGCTCCACGCCGGGCAGCTCGTGGCCGGGCGCGGGCCAGGTCGCCGCGAAGACGACGGCCGCGTGCAGCAGCCCCGGGGCGTCGCGCAGCAGGCGCATGACCATCTGCCCGCCGTTGGAGTAGCCCAGGCCGGTCACGTTGCCGCGGTCGATGCCGTGGCTCCCGGCCAGCTGGTCGATCAGCGCGCGGGTGAAGCCGACGTCGTCGATATTGTCGCGGCGGGCCTGCTCGGGCAGGGCGCGGCGGGCGTCGTTGAAGTGGCGGCCCACCCCGTCGGGGTAGGCGAGCACGCAGCCGAGGCGGCAGGCCAGCTCGTCGAAGGTGTTCGCGGTGAAGTTGCGCATCACGTTGCCGGACTGGCGCGAGCCGTGGAAGAAGACCAGCAGCCCCGGGTTATCACCGAGGGGCTCGGGGACGATGACGCGGGCTCGGCGGTCGAGCCCGTCGTGGGTCAGGTTCATGGTCTCGACGGAGTATTCGGCGGAACTCATGGCAAGGCAGTCTACGCCGGGCTCACACGGCCAGGGCGCACAGCGTCACGGCCACTGGCGCGAGCACGAGGCCGGGCAGGACGAACGCCCGCCAGGGCACGGGCTCGCCGCGGCGGGCCAGCTGGTCGAACCACAAGAGCGTGGCCAGCGAGGCCCACGGGGTGACCAGCGGGCCGACGTTGACCCCGACGAGCAGCGCGAGCGTCTCCGGCCCCGCCGCGGCGGCCGGCTCGAGGGCCAGGTAGGCCGGGATGTTGTTGACCAGGTTCGCCGCCACCGCGCCGGCGGCGGCCGTGCCCGGCACCCCGAGCCCGCCCGGGGCGGCGACCAGGCCGGCGCTGATCCCCGAGGCGTGCACCGCCGCGGCGGCCACCGACAGCGCGGCCGCGACGAGCAGCGCGCCCCACGGCACCAGGTTCATCCGCAGCGCGCCGGGCTCTGTGACGGCGAAGCACGCCGCGAGCACGACGGCGGCGCCCGCGGCCGTCAGCCAGTAGGGCACCGGCGTGGCCAAAAGAGGCAGCGTGCAGGCGAGCACCACGAGGCTCAGCGCGTGCAGCGGGTGCGTCCCTGAATTGCCGACGTCGCGCCCCACCCCTCCCGGTTCCGTTGCGGCCGGCGCAGGCACCGGGGAGCGCCGGTAGACGACGAGCGCCACGGCCGAGGCGGCGAGTGCGACGAAGAAGGTGACACCGGAGACCGGCCAGGCGGCCGCGGTGAAGCCGCCGGCCGTATCGAAGCGTCCGGCGGCGTCGGCGAGCAGGTTGGTCAGGTTGCTCACCGGCAGCCACATCGAGGCGATGTTGGCCGTCCAGATCACCGGCAGGGCCAGGGCGAGGACCTCGAGGCCGCGCGCCCGGGCCAGCCCGACGGCCACGGGGGTGAGCAGGATGACGGTGGTGTCCAGGGAGAAGAAGGCAGTCGAGACGGCTGCCAGCCCCGTCACCAGCGCCCAGGCGCCCAGTCGTCCGGACATCCCGGGCAGCCTGCCGAGCGCGGCGACCACCGTGTCGAAGGCCCCGGTGCGGGAAGAGAGGTTGACCACCACCGAGATGGCGGCGACGAAGCCGAGGACCGGGGCCAGTCGCGCCGCCGCTTCCCCGAGCGCGGCCGGGTCGGCGACGGCGAGCCAGCCGGCGGACGCCACGAGCACCGCCCTCAGCAGCGCGCGCACGGTGCCGCTAGTCCCCGGTGTGGTGGGCAGGGGTGGCCGAGCCACCCGGGACGGCGGGGTCGGTGCCGACGGCGCCGGGCGCGACGTGGTCAATCGGGCCCGTGCTGCGCCGGGCCACGGCGGCCTCGTCGCGCTGTACGCCGCGCGAGCGCCACCAGCCGATGAGCCGGCAGACGAGGTAGATCGCGAAGCTGATCGAGGTCACGAAGACGCTCACGGGCAGGCCCGGGGCCAGGGAGAGGACCAGGCCGCCGACGGCGGAGACCTCCGCGAAGACGACGGCGAGCACCACCGCGCGCACCGGCGAGGCGGTGACCTGCACGGCGGCCGCGCCCGGGGTGATCAACAGCGCCATGACGAGCAGGGCGCCGACGATCTGGACCGACTGCGCGGCGGTCAGGCCGACGAGCACGGCGAAGCCGACGGCGATCAGGCGCACCGGGAGGCCCGCGGCCTGGGCCATCGCCGGGTCGGCGGAGGCGAAGAGGATGGGGCGCCAGAAGACCACGAGCAGCACGAACACCACGACGGTCACCGCGGCCAGCGCGCGTACGCTCGCCCCGGACACGCCGACGATCTGGCCGGTCAGAAGGGCGAAGGCGGTGCGCGAGTTGCCGGGGTAGAGGTGGATGAACAGCACCGACAGGCCCAGGCCGAAGCTCATGACCACGCCGATGGCGCTGTCCTGCTGGCCGCGCATGCCCAGCAGCGCGAGGACGACGGCGGCCGCCACCGCGCCGGCGACCGCGCCGAAGCCGACGCCGACGCCGGCCAGCAGCGCGGCCGAGGCGCCCATCAGTGCCAGCTCGCTGGTCGCGTGCACGGAGAACGACATCTTGCGCAGCACGATCAGCGGGGTGATCGCCCCGGAGACCAGGCCCAGCAGCGCGGAGGCGAGAAGCGCCTGGCGCACGAAGTCGACCTGGAGGAGGTAGCCGGTGTCGGCGAGGAACTGGCTGAGGCCCACCTAGACCACCACCAGGCGGCCGTCGACCTCGACGACGTCGACGCGGGTGTCGTAGAGGCGGGAGAGGACCTTCGGGTCCATCACCTCGGCGACGGTGCCGGAGACGTGCCCGCCGGGGGTCAGGTAGAGCACCCGGTCGGTGGCCTCGAGGACGGGGTTGATGTCGTGGGTGACGCAGACGACCGCGCCGCCGGCGTCGCAGTGCGCGCGCAGCATCGCCACGGTGCGCTGGGCGGCGGCGGGGTCGAGGGAGAGCAGCGGCTCGTCGGCGAGCAGGAGCTCCGGATCGTCCGCGAGCGCCTGCGCCTGGCGCACCAGCTGCTGCTGGCCGCCGGAGAGCGTGCCCACCCGGTGCCCGGCCAGGCCCTCGCCGCCGACGCGGCGCAGCAGCTCGGCCACCTGGGCACGGCCGGCCCGGCGGCGGCGGAAGACGCCGTGGGCCAGGGAGAGGGAGACCAGGTCGCCGGCGCGCAGCGGCAGGCCCGCGGGGAACATGCGCTGCTGCGGGATCAGCCCGACGCGGGCGTTCACGCGCGCGGTGCCGCCGGTGAGCCGGCGGATGCCGGTGAACACCCCGAGCAGCGTCGACTTGCCCACCCCGTTGGGGCCCAGGACAGTGAGGAACTGACCGTGGTCGATCTCCAGGTCCAGGCCGGACCAGAGCGGGTCGACGGCGGCGTCGGTGAGGGTTGCGAGCATACGGCTTTCCGGTCGGGGTGAGTCCGGGTCAGACGATGACCATGACGGGGATGACGAGGATCTTGTATATCAGCGCCAGGGCGAAGGTCGCGGTGTAGCCGGACATGATGCGCGAGTCGCTCTCGTTCTCCAGGGCGTACTGGAGGACGGCCGGCTGGCCGAGCACGCCGGCCAGGCCGCCGTTGGCGCGCGTGGCCGACTGGCCCGCGGCCCAGCTGACGGCGAGGTAGACGCCGCAGCCGACGAGCGCGGTCAGGGCGGCCAGGCCGATGGTGACCAGGCCCTGGAGGGTGAAGGCGGTGTTGACGAAGGCGGGGCCGGAGGCGGTGCCCACTGCCGCGAGGAACATCATCAGGCCCAGCTGGCGCAGGGTGTAGTTCGCGGTGCGCGGCAGCTGCCAGGCGGTGCGCCCGGTGCGCTGCACGGCGCCGAGGATGATGCCGATGATCAGCGGGCCGGCCGCCGCACCCAGGGCGAAGGAGGAGCCGCCGGGCAGCGGGATCTCCAGCAGGGCCAGCAGGAAGCCGAGGGCCAGGCCGCCGGCGGCGGCGATCCAGTCGAGCTCGGAGAAGGCCTGCACGGAGTCGCCGAAGTACTGGCGGACCTGCTCGGTGCGCGTGGTCGGCATGACGACCTCGGCGATGTCGCCGTACTCGAGGTAGATCTCGTCGTGGGCGAGCATGACCTCGTCGCCGCGGCGCAGGCGGATGACCTGCGCGTTGCGGGAGGCCAGGAAGGGCAGGTCGCCGACGGACTTGCCGGCGATTTCCTGGTTGGACACGCGGAAGCTCTGGATGGTCAGGTGGTTGTCGCGGCGCATCGACAGCTGGCCGACGCGCTTGCCGAGGGTCCGGATGACTGCCGGCAGGGCCGCCTTGGTGCCCAGCACGGCGATGGTGTCGCCCTGCCGCACGTCCGTGAACTCGGTGAGCACGCTGCGGTGACCGTCGCGGATGATGGTCGCGGCCTGGAACTGGTCGCCCCACTCCTCCTCGAGGGCCTCGATGTCGGCCTCGGCGACGTTCTGGGTGACCTTGATCCGCGCCATGCGGATCTTCTTCTCGTCCGGGTCGATCTGGTCGTTGCGGGCCTTCCACTCCCGGTTGATGGTGAAGGCGACGACGAGGATGGCCAGGGCCACGCCGGTGGGGTAGCCCAACGAGTAACCCACGGCCGGCGCCTCGGAGCCGGTCTGGTCGGTGGCCAGGGCCAGCGACGGGGTCGAGGTCAGCGAACCCGAGAAGACACCGAGTGCGACCTCGCGGGTGATGCCCAGAAGCTGGGCGCCGAAGATGGACGCGGCCGCGGCGGCGGTGACCGAGAGGATCGCCGCGCCCATGGGCAGGAGCTGTTCGCGGAAGTTCTTGAAGAACGTCTCACCGGCCTCGAGGCCGACCATGTAGACGAACATGCCCAGCCCGAGGTCCTGGAAGATGGTCAGGGACTCCTCCGGCAGGTCGACGAAGGCGCCGACCGCCAGGCCGATGAACAGGGAGCCGGCCGCGCCGAAACGCAGGGGACCGAAGGGGATCGCGCCGAAGGCCGCGCCCGCGGCGATGACTATGAAAAGAGTCAGAAGTACCTGACCGTCGAGAAAAGAGAGCACCTGACGAGTCTATTACCTGGCTGCCAATTTAGCAGCTTCGGAACTGTCCGCGGCCTGTGTGAGATTGTCGACGGTCTCGGTGAAGAAGTCGAGGAAGTTCTTGTCGCTCGGCGGGGTCTCCGGGATCTCGACGATCGTGATCCCCTTCTTCTCCGCGGTGTCGCGCAGGCGGTCGGTCAGGTCCGTGGCGGTCTGCGGGTTGTAGACCAGCAGGTCGATCTGATCGTTCTCGACGGCGTCGAGGAAGGCGGCGGCGTCGGCGGCCGATGGCTCACCCTCGTTGAGCGTGGTGCGGCGGAAGCCCTCCGGGGTCACCTCCTTGACGTCCGAGTGGGCGAGCAGGTGGTCGGCGATCGGCTCGGTCTGTGCGACGCGGACGGCCGGCATGCCGTGCAGCTTCTCGTGTAGGCCGTCGAGGCGCTCCTCGACCTTCTCGGCGTGCGTCTCGACGTCCGGGTCGATCTCGTGGATCGCCTCGGCGACGTCCTCGGCGACCTCGGCGACGGACTCCGGGTCGTACCAGACGTGCTCGTTGGCCTCGGCGTCGACGTGGCCCTCGGCGTCGCGGTCGGAGGCGTCGCCCTCGGCGTCCGCGTGGCCGTGGTTGTGCTCGTGCTCGTGGTCGTGGCCCTCGGCCTCGCCCTCGCCGTGGTCGTGGTGGTGGTGACCGGCCAGGTCCAGGGCGTGGACGATCAGCGGCGCGCCCTCGCCCTTCTCGGCGAGCGGCTCGTAGAGCCAGGCGTCGTAGCCGCCACCGCCGACGACGACGATGTCGGCCTCCCCGGCGCGCGCCATGTCGGCGGCGGTCGGCTCGAAGTGGTGCGGGTCGACGTCGTCGCCGGTGATCACCGGGGTGACGGCCACGCGCTCGTCGTCGGTGACCGCACGTGCCACGTCGCCCCACACGGAGGTCGAGGCGACGATCTTGATCTCGGCGTCCGGGTTGTCGGTGTCACCGCCGGCGTTCGGGCCCCCGGCGGAGTCCGAGGAGCACGCCGCCAGCCCGGCGGTCAGGGTCACGGCCGCGCCGACGGCGGCGGCCGTGCGGATCAGGCCACCGCGGCGGGTGGCCGGCTTCGGGGAGAAAGTCTTTCGCATGACCCCCAAGCAACCACTAATGAAAACGGGTGTCAACATGAAAACGTATTGAAAAAGCGTCCCGACGCATATCTCGGGTGCGCGTAGGCTCTGGTGCCATGCCCCGCCGATCGCAGCGTCACCCCACCCTGGCCTCCCTGGCCGCCGACCTCGGGGTCTCGCGCACGACGGTCTCCAACGCCTACAACCACCCCGAGGAACTCTCCGCCGAGCTGCGCGAACGCATCCTCGCCGCCGCCGTCGCCCGCGGCTACCAGGGCCCCGACCCGGCCGCCCGCTCTCTGCGCACGAGGCGCACCGGCGCGATCGGGGTGGTGCTCACCGAGGACCTCACCTACGCCTTCGAGGACCGCGCCTCCGTGGACTTCCTCGCCGGTGTGGCCGAGGCCACCGCCGGTACGCAGACCTCGCTGACCCTCATCCCCGTCGGCCCCGACGCGACCTCGCCGACCTCCCCGGTGGCCGCCGCCGTGGTCGACGGCTTCCTCGTCTACTCCGTCGCCGAGGGCGACCCCTACCTCTCCGCCGCCCAGGGCCGCGGCCTGCCCGTGGTCGTCTGCGGCCAGCCCGGGGACGTGGCCGGCGCGGACTTCGTCGGCATCGACGACCGCGCGGCCATCGCCCCGGCCGCCCGCGCCCTGGTCGCCGCCGGGCACCGCCGCGTCGGCGTGCTGGCCATCCGCCTGCTCGCCGAGCCGACCTCGGGCGCGGTCGGGCTCGACGAGCTGGACCGGGCCGCCCTGCACATCCAGCGCGACCGCATCCGCGGCGTGCTCGACGAGCTGGCCGCCGCCGGCGTCGACCCGGCCACCGTGCCCGTGGTCACCCGGCACATCAACGACCCCCGCAACGCCTACGACGCCGCCCGCGAGCTGCTCGAGGCCCACCCCGAGATCACCGCCGTGGCCTGCACCACCGACTCGATGGCCTTCGGCGTGCTCGCCTACGCCCGCGACCACGGCATCGACGTGCCCGGCGAGCTCTCGGTCACCGGCTTCGACGGTGTCGCCCGCGCCCTGGAGACGGGCCTGACCACCGTGGTTCAGCCCAACGTGGAGAAGGGGCGGGTGGCCGCGCGCCTGCTCGCCGACGCCGTCGACGCTCGCCTGGCCGACCGCGCCCGCGAACACGAACGCGTCGTACTCGAGACGACCTTCGCCCCCGGGACGACGGTCGCCGCCCCGCGGAAGGGAACCGCCTAGCCGCGCGCCGCGCGGGCGTCGGCAAGCTCGGTGAGCCACGCGGCCACGCCGGGGATGTCCGCCACGCGGGCCCCCGCCTTCGTCTCGCCCTCGCCGACCTTGACGCCCAGGTCGTTGTCGCCGAGTACCGCGAAGCCGCGCTCGTCGGTGGTGTCGTCGCCGAGGAAGACGGTCGCATCGGGGTTGAGGCGCTCGCGCTCGGCGGCGATCCAGGTGCCCTTCGTCGCATCCGAGACGGAGAACTCGACGATCATGCGGCCGTCGGTGATGTGCGCGCCGTGGGGGTCGATGGCCAGCGCCGCCTGGCGCATCTGCTCGGCCATCGGGGTGCCGGCGACCGGGCGGTAGTGCAGGCCGCGCTGGAAGGGCTTGAACTCCACGAAGCAGGGGTTGCCCTCGCACAGCGCCTCGAGCTGCTCGGTGATCGCGTCGAGGGCGGCCTGCTGCTCGTCGCTCAGCAGGTTCTCCGAGCCCTCCGGCTCGGCGCCGTGGGAGCCGACCTTGCGCACCGGGGGATCCAGCGGCACGATCTTCGACAGCTCGGCCATCATGCGCCCGGAGAGGATCACCACGTCGGTGTCCGGCATCAGCGACAGGCGACGCAGCGCCTCGATGGCGTCCTCGTCGACCGGGACGTTGAGGCGGTCCGAGCTGTGCCAGGCCAGCGTGCCGTCGAAGTCGCAGACCACCAGCAGGCGGTCGACGGCCGCGAGCTCGGCGACGGTGGGGGCGGGCTTTGACGAGGTGGGCGTGGAAGCCTGGTCGTGGTTCATGGCGCTCATGCTATCGGCAGCGCACCCCGCGGACCCAGCGGTCGGCCCCGCCTGTGGCGCACCCCGCGCCGCGCGCGGAAGTGGAGCCCGGTCTCAGGCGGGCCGTCAGCCGGCGACGAGCCGGATCGCCGGCGCGTCGATCGCGTCGGAGACCTGGGTGAGCACCATCTCGGAGTCGCCGGGGTGGGAGACCTCGAAGGGGCCGTCGAGCAGGGCGACCAGCTCGTCGTGGACGTGGCGCGCCCCGCCCACGCAGTCCTCGGGGGCGTCGTCGACGGTCACGCGCGAGAACGTGATGCGCTCGGCGTCCTCCGGGTCGCGCCGCTCGCCGGTGGCGTCGGTGTAGGCGGTCTCGGCCTGCAGCGGCACGCAGCCCGTGGAGCCGCTGACCGTCGAGGTGCCGAAGGCCAGCTGGGCCAGGCCCGCGGCCGGCCCCGGCACGGCGGCGGTGGCACCGGGCTCGGTGTAGATCGCGGTGACCTGCCAGGTCGTCTCGCCTATCAGGGGTTCCTGCGCGCAGGCGGTCAGCAGGCCCACGGCGAGCGCGGCGCCCAGCGCGCCGGCGGCGCGGGCTCCACCCGTAACCGTGCGGGAACCGCCCCGCGCACCCGGGCGCGACGTCGGAAAGCGGAAGGTCATCGCCTCTCCTCCAGACAGTGCAGGAAGGACCGCGCCCACAGGTCGACGTCGTGCTCGCTGACCTGGCGGTGCATGGCGAGCATCCGCGCGCGGGCCTCCCCGGGACGGTACGCCAGGTCCGCGGCGGCCTGGTGGATGGCGCGCTTGATCGAGTCCAGGTCGAAGGGGTTGCACACGTTCGCCTCGGCGAGCTCCTCGGCCGCGCCGGCGAACTCGCTGAGCACCAGCGCGCCCGAGCCGTCCGGGTGCGCGGCGACGTACTCTTTGGCCACCAGGTTCATCCCGTCCTTGAACGGGGTGACCAGCATGATGTCCGCGGCGGCGTAGAAGACCGCGAGCCTGGCCTTGGGCACCGAGCGGTGCAGGTACTCCACCACGGGGCGCCCGGGCTCGCCGAAGCGGCCGTTGATGCGGCCGACGGCCTCCTCGACCTCGGAGCGCGCCTGGCGGTAGTGCTCGATGCGCTCGCGCGAGGGCGTGGCCACCTGCAGCACGGTGAAGCGGGTCTGCGGCATCGCGCCGGACTCGAGGAGCTCCTCGACGGCGCGCAGGCGCTGCAGGATGCCCTTGGTGTAGTCGAGGCGGTCCACGCCCAGCATCAGCAGGTCCGGATGCCCCAGGTCGGCGCGCAGGGCCGCGACCTCGGCCGGGTCCGGGTGCGCGATGGAGTCCAGGTCGATCGAGATGGGGAAGGCGCCCACCCCGACGCGGCGCCCGTCCGGCGCGGTGACGTGGGCGGTGACCTCGCGCACCGAGGGGGTGCCCGAGACCTCGAGGGTGTCCGGCAGGCCGGTGTGGGAGCCCGCGCGCCCGGCGACTTGGCGGGTCAGCTCGAGGAAGTTGCGCGCGCAGCCGGCCAGGTGGAAGCCGATCAGGTCGGCGCCGAGCAGCCCGCGCACGATCTCCTCGCGCCAGGGCAGCTGGCGGAAGAGGTCCGGCGAGGGGAAGGGGATGTGCAGGAAGAAGCCGACGGTGACGTCGGGGCGCAGCTGGCGCAGGATACCCGGCACGAGCTGGAGCTGGTAGTCCTGCACCCACACCGTCGCGCCCTCGGCGGTGACCTCCGCGGCGGCCTCGGCGAAGCGCAGGTTGACCTCGCGGTAGGCCGCCCACCAGGAGCGGTCGTAGGTCGGGGCGGCGATCAGGTCATGGTAGAGCGGCCACAGCGTGGCGTTGGAGAAGCCCTCGTAGAAGTCGTGGTAGTCGTCCTCGCTCAGCGCCACCGGGTGCAGCAGCACGCCGGTCTCCGTGCGGAAGGGCTCGGGCACCTCGCCGACCACGCCGGGCCAGCCGACCCAGCAGCCGCGGTGCTGCTCGAGCACCGGGGACAGGGCGGCGACCAGCCCGCCGGGGGAGGGCTTGACCTCGAGGGTGCCGTCGGCGGCGCGCCCCAGGTCGACGGGCAGGCGGTTGGCCACGACGACGAAGGAGCCGGCCTCCTGCCCGGAGCCGGCGTGGGCGTCGTTGGCGGCGCTGTCCATGCTGGGCGGACCGCCTAGGACTTCTTGGTGGACTTCTTCGTCATCTTCTTCGTCATCTTCTTCGTCGACTTCTTGGTCGTCTTCTTCGTGGACTTCTTCGACGACTTCTTGGTGGACTTCTTGGTCGACTTCTTCGACGACTTCTTGGTGGACTTCTTGCCCTTGTCCTCCTCGGCCGGGTCGGGCAGGCCGTGGGCCTCGGCGAACTTGTGGTAGTCCAGGCCCTCGGGCTCGACGCCGAGCATGCACATCAGGGTCACCCCGTCGACGACGTCCTCGGCGTAGCTGGCGACGACGCCGCGGGCGGAGGCGGCGGTCTCCTCCTCGACCTTGTGCAGCGACTCGGGGCTGGGACGGTTCTCGGTGACCTTGGGCGGCACGGATCCTCCTGGAACTGGCGCGGGCATGTGAGAGGCCGGGACGGGCCCGGCCGACAGGGCCACCATTCTACGCCACCGGCCCCGCGCCGGGCCGACGGCCCTGGTTAGAGCGCTCAATTGACGACGCCGCGCACCCCGCCCGCGGCGGTCCCGCGCGGCGTCGGCGCGTGGACGTCGGCGCGGGCGCGCCGACGGTGCGGGACGCGCCGACGGGGTGGGGCGGGGCGTCGGCAATCTCTTCTAGGGCTGGCCGGGCCCCTCGGGGCGGTGGCGGCGGGTGGGCCGCGGCGGGCGCCAGCGCTGGCGGGGGCGCACGGCGCGGGCTTCGGCGGCGATGCGGGCGTCGCGGCGGGCGGCGGCGCGCTTGGCCTGGGCGAAGGTGACGCGGCCGGCGCGGCGCAGGGCGCGGTAGGGGCGGAAGACGTGCGGGCGGCGGATGCGGCGGGCGATCCACTCGCCGAGGACCAGACCGGCGGCCAGGCCGCAGGCGATGGCCAGGGCGCGCACGATGTTGGTGAAGCCGAGCAGCATCTGGTCCGACATCGCCGCGTACATGCCGCGGTAGACCGCCAGGCCCGGCAGCAGCGGGGTGATGCCGGCGATCGCGGAGATCAGCGGGGGCACGCGGAAGCGGCGGGCCAGCAGGCCGCCGGTCAGGCCGATGGCGACGGCGGCCAGGGAGGAGGCGGTCACGTCGCCGATGCCGAGGAACATGACCATGCCGTGGTACATCGCGGCACCGAACGCGCCGACCAGGCCCGAGAGCGCCACGGCGGACCACTCGGCGTAGGAGCCGATGGCGAAGCCCATGACGGTCAGCGCCGCGGCGATCACGCGGACGGGGAAGGTCTGCGGGTTGCGGGTGGCCGCGGACTCCAGCGGCGGCAGGTCCACGCCGACCAGGTCCGCCAGCTGCAGGCCGATGCCGACGCCGGCGATGATCGCGCCGGTGAACAGCAGGGTCTCGAAGAAGTGCGCGCCGGCGGTCACGGGTGCGCCGGTGATGGCGTCCTGGATCGACTGGACGAGTGTCAGGCCGGCCAGCAGGACGATGATCCCCGAGGCCACGATCTGGCTCGGTCTCATCTCCGCGGCGTGGTTCTCCACCAGCGCCCAGACGACGGCGGCCGGGATGGTGGCGATGACGCCGCCGGCGACGCACTGGAAGAAGTAGGGCAGCCCGTACCAGTTGAGCAGCTTGCCCACGCCCATGATCAGCATCGAGGTGATGAAGGCGATCAGGCCGACGAGCCAGGAGCCGCCGAGCATGATCGCGACCGCACCGCCGAGCAGTCCCCAGCCGAAGACGGCGGTCAGCGGGCCGTAGACGCCGCGCTTGGGTTCGAGCTCGTCGAGGGCCTTCTCGGCGGCCTCGGGCGGGGTGGTGCCGTCCTGGATCGAGCGGATGAGCCGGTCGACGGCGGAGAGCTTGGAGAAGTCGGTGGTCAGCGCGTGCACGACGCGGAAGACGGTGACGGGCTGCTTCTGTACGGTGCCGATCTGCGCGAAGATCGTGATGTTGTTCATCGTGATGTCGCTGTGGCACCAGTACAGGCCGTAGGCCGAGGTCACCGCGCGCATCTGCACCTTGGTGTCCGCGTTGGACGTCCCGGAGCTGAGCAGGATGTCGCCGATGCGTGCGGCGATGTCCATCACGGCGGCGACCTGCGCGCGGTCGGTCAGGTCGATCGGGGCGAACGGGGAGGGCGGCGCGGTGTGCGCGACGTCGACGGTCGCGAGGGACACGGGCCGCTTGCTCCAGCTGCGCAGGCGCGCGAAGAGACTGGACACGGCGGTGAGCGGGCCTTTCTACCAACGTCTACCAACGGGGCGCGCCGCGTGGTCGAACGCGGCGGCGACGTGCCGCCCGCAGGCGACGCCCCGTACTCTAGCGCCGGGGGACGTGGTGCGCGAAGAAGTCCACAAGGTAGGCTTTCTGCGTCGCCCGTCCGCTTCATCGCGGCGGGTGGTCCGCTGGAGTGGCGCAATTGGTAGCGCAACGGTCTTGTAAACCGTAGGTTGCGGGTTCAAGTCCCGTCTCCAGCTCTGTTTTGGCCGGTCACCGGTCCTTGATGCGCTCGTAGGCCGCCAGCGCGCGGCGTCGCGAGGCCTTCAGGTCCAGCATCGGCTCCGGGTAGGCGTCGGTGCCCAGCTCCGGCACCCACCGCGCCACGTATTCCCCGTCCGGGTCGAAGCGTTCGGCCTGCGTGACGGGGTTGAAGATCCGGAAGTACGGCGCGGCGTCGTCCCCGCACCCGGCGACCCACTGCCAGTTGAACGGGTTGGCCGCGTGGTCGGCGTCGACGAGCCGCTCCCAGAACCACTCCTCGCCGTGGCGCCAGTGGATCCCGAGGTTCTTGGTCAGCAGACTGCCGACGACCATCCGCACCCGGTTGTGCATCCGCCCCGTCTCGGCCAGCTCGCGCATCCCGGCGTCCACCAGCGGGATCCCGGTGCGCCCGGTCTGCCATCTCTCCAGGTCCTCGCGGTGCTCGGCCGGCCCGTCGGCGGGGAAGTACTCCCAGCCGAAGTCGTCGAAGCGGGAGCGCATGTTCGCCCACGCGATGTCCGGGTGGTGGTGCAGCCGGTGCCACGCGAAGTCGCGCCACAGCAGCTGCCGCAGAAACGCGTGCGCGTCGCCGGCGGCCTTGGGCTCCCGGTCGGCGAGCTCCGCGGCCGTCACCCACACCTCCCGTGGGCTGACCTCCCCGAACCGCAGGTGCGCCGAGAGCCCGCTCGTCGCGTCCACGGCCGGGAAGTCGTGGCCCTCCTCGTAGCCGGGCCCCTCGACGAGCTTGCGCAGGAACTCGTCCAGTCGCGCCCGCGCGGCCTGCTCACCTGGCGCGTTGTGGCGTTCCAGGGAGACGTCGCGTGGCCGCGCCACGTCCCCTCGATTGCCGACGTCGCGCCGCGCGGCGTCGGCAATGTCCGTTCCGGGTCCCTGCAGCGCGGGCTCGGGCAGCGGCGCGCCGAGCGCGCCGGGGGTGTCGATCAGTTCGCCGGCGCGGTGGGAGAACGGGGTGAAGACGCGGTAGGCGCCGCCCTGCCTGGTGGTCACGTCGGCCGGTTCGGTCAGCAGGTGGCCGGGGTGCTCGGTGACCGTGAGGCCCGCGGTGCGCAGGGCGTCGGCGACTGTGGCGTCGTGCTCGGCCAGCGGGGTGTGGTGGCGGTGCTGCCAGGTCGTGGCGCCGGCACCAGTGACCCGGGCCAGCCGGGGGAGGAGCGTGGCGGCGTCGCCGCGGGCCCGGATGAGCGGCACGCGGTGGGCGGCGAGGCGCCGCTCCAGCTTGCCGAGGCTCTGGTCCAGCCACCACACCGCGGCCTCGCCGGGCTCGCGCACGCCGGTCGCGGACTCGGGTTCGTCGACGTGGACGACGATGACCGCGCCGCGGGCGGCGGCCCAGGTCAGAGCGGGGTTGTCGGCGAGGCGGAGGTCGTCGTGGAGCCAGACGAGGGTCAGCGGTTCGGCGTCGGTGCGCCCGGCCTGGCCTGGCTGTCGGGCGTGGTCTGCCTGGCCTGGCTGCCGGGCTTGGTCTTCCTGGCTGGCCTGTCCGGCCTGCGGATCTTGGTCCACGAGGTGCTCCTGTTCTTCCGGTCTCCCGGTCTGCCGTCCATCGGTTCGTCGGTCTTCGGGGTCGCCGGTTCCCGGGTTTCCATCCGTCCGCGGGCCCGGCGGGCCAGTCTATGTGCCCTTCCCGGCCCCGCCGCGGCCGCGCGACCCCACCGTGACCGCGTGTGCCCCATGGTGACCGCGTGTGCCCCATGGTGTCCGTGTGTGCCCCACGGTGTCCGCGTTTACCGACCCCGGCCCGGTAATCCCGAAATCGGCCCCGCATCGCCGCAGGTCAGTGGATCGGCCGAAATCGCTTACCGACCCTGGGTCGGTAAAACCGCACCCGCCGGGCCGTGTCCGGGCCGGAAAATCCCGCCCGACCGGCCGCGGACCGGTAGCGGACCGGCCGCACCCGGGCCAGACCACCACCGGCCCGGTGTAGAACGGGAGGGAGACACTGAAAATCTCCAGGAACGCTCCCGAAACCCCGAAAGGACCCAGAAAAGTGAGCACCACCGGCCAGAACACCCCCGCGGACGGCGCCGTCGCCGTCGACCAGGTACGTACCTGGAACGAGTCCGTCGGCTCGGAGCCGGCGGTGCGCGTGGCCACCAACGCGGCGACGGTCACGGACGTCGACAAGCTCACCCTCAACCGCGGCGCCGTCACCGCGCTGGACACCTCGGTCTCGCACAAGGTCGACGACTGGGCCGTCGCCGACCAGAAGCGCTCCGGGCGCTGCTGGATCTTCGCCGGCCTGAACTCCCTGCGTGCGGCCGTGATGAGCAAGGAGAACATCAAGGACTTCCAGTTCTCCCAGGGTTTCGTGCACTTCTACGACAAGCTCGAGAAGGCCAACCACTTCCTCGTCGCCATGGACCAGCTCGCCGACCGCGAGCTCGACGACCGCACCGTCCAGCGCCTGCTCTCCCAGCCCGTCGAGGACGGCGGGCAGTGGAACATGTTCGTCGCGGTCATCGAGAAGTATGGCGTCGTGCCGAAGTACGCCATGCCGGAGACCTGGTCCTCCGAGCACACCGCCAGCCTCAACCGCGACCTGCACACCGTGCTGCGCCGCGGTGCGCTGCGCGTGCGTGCCGCCGCCGGTGCGCCCGAGTCCGGCGCCTCGCGTGACGACGCCGCGGTGGTCGCCGCGCGCGAGGAGACGTTGCGCGCCGTGCACCGCGTGCTCACCGTGCACTTGGGCGTGCCGCCGGAGTCCTTCGTGTGGCAGTACCGCGACAAGGACGGCGGCTTCCACCGCGACGGCGAGTTCACCCCGCAGGAGTTCGGCAGGACCTACCTGCCGGAGGACCTGGGCGACTACGTCTGCGTGGTCAACGACCCGCGCAACGAGTACAACCACGCCTACACCGTCGACCGGCTGGGCAACGTCGTCGGCGCGCCGAAGGTGACTTACCTGAACGCGGAGATCGACGTGCTCAAGCGCGCCGCGATCGCCTCCGTGGTCGACGGCCACCCGGTGTGGTTCGGCTGCCAGACCACCGCCTTCACCGACCGGGAGAAGGGCTACTGGGCCAGCGACCTCTACGACCGCGCCGGCTTCTACGGCCTGGACGCCGGGCAGATGGAGATGGACAAGGCCGACCGCCTGCGCACCGGCGAGTCGCTCATGGAGCACGCGATGGTCTTCACCGGCGTCGACCTGCCCGACGAGAACGTCTCAAGCTCCGCCGACCTGCCGGCCACCGCCGAGGAGATCGCGCCGCGTCGCTGGCGCGTGGAGAACTCCTGGGGCGACGAGAAAGCCGACAAGGGCTTCTGGACCATGGCCGACAACTGGTTCGCCCCCTACGTCTTCGAGATCGCCGTGCCCCCGCGCTACCTGCCCGAGGAGCTGCTCGCCGCCCGCGACGAGGAGCCCACGGTGCTGCCCGCCTGGGACCCGATGGGCGCCCTGGCGAAGTAGAGCCGGTCGGCCCGTCCCGTAGCCCGGGGGCGGGCGGACCCCTCCGGCCTCCTGCTCCGTAGCCGGGGGCGGGGCACCGCTCCCGGCCGACGCACCCGCCGGCCGCTCGTCCGCGGAACCTTCCCGTTCCGCGGTCTTTGTCGTGTGTCGGGCGCGCCCGCGCGCGCCCGCGCGCCAGGCACGGTGGCGGTGGGACCGGGGGCACTAGCCATGCCACAGCGCGCGCGCCCGCGCGGCGACGAGCACGACCAGGTCACCGAGTGGCGAGGCCATGCCACAGCGCGCGCGCCCGCGCGCCGGGCACGGTGCGGGACGTCGGCAAGCGGCGGTGGGGCGCGACGTCGGCAAGCGGAACCTGGCTCCGGTTGAGCCGGAGCACACGTTCAACCGGCGGAACGTGAGATCTCACACATCATTGGTGTCCTCTTTGTTGTCCCTTGGACGTAGGCTGTCTCCATAGGCGATAGCCTGTGCAACTTAAAAAGAAGACAGCGATAGTCAAGAGGAGCATTCACCACAGTGGCACTCACGTACGCTGAAGCACTGGTCAAGACCCTGGAGAAGCTGGGGGTGCGCCGTATCTACGGCGTCGTCGGCGACTCCCTCAACCCGATCGTCGACGCCGTGCGCGACTCCGACATCGAGTGGATCCACGTGCGCAACGAGGAGGCCGGCGCCTTCGCCGCCGGCGCCGAGTCCGTCGTCACCGGTGAGCTCGCCGTGTGCGCCGCCTCCTGCGGCCCCGGCAACACCCACCTCATCCAGGGCCTTTACGACGCCAACCGCAACGGCGCCAAGGTCCTGGCCATCGCCAGCCACATCCCGTCGCGCCAGATCGGCTCGGAGTTCTTCCAGGAGACCCACCCCGAGCAGATCTTCCAGGAGTGCTCCGGCTACTGCGAGATGGTCAACTCCGGCGAGCAGGGTGCCGTGATCACCCACCACGCCATCCAGTCCACCCTCTCCGGCAAGGGCGTGTCCGTGCTGGTCGTGCCCGGTGACGTGGCCACCCAGGAGGTCGAGGACTCCCGCTTCCTGGACTCCACGTTCTCCACCGCCCGCCCGATCGCCTACCCGGACCCGGCCGAGGCCGCGGACCTGGTCGCCGCGATCAACAAGGCCAAGTCGGTCACGCTCTTCGTCGGCGCCGGCATCGCCAACGCCCGCGAGCAGGTCCTCGAGCTCGCCGAGAAGATCAAGGCCCCGATCGGCCACGCTTTCGGCGGCAAGCACTTCATCCAGTACGACAACCCCTTCGACGTCGGCATGTCCGGCCTGCTCGGCTACGGCGCCTGCTACGACGCCTGCCAGGAGGCCGACCTGCTGATCCTCATCGGCACCGACTTCCCGTACAACGACTTCCTGCCCTCGAAGAACGTCGCGCAGATCGACGTCGACGGCGCCAAGATCGGCCACCGCACCACCGTGCGCCACCCCGTCGTCGGTGACGCCGGCGCCGTGATCGAGAACATCCTGCCCTCGATCGAGGAGAAGAAGGACCGCTCCTTCCTCGACCGCCAGCTCAATAAGCACGCCAAGCTGCTCGAGAGCGTCGTCGACGCCTACTCCAAGAACGTGGACAAGCACGTGCCGATCCACCCGGAGTACGCCGCCGACATCCTCGACGAGCTCGCCGCCGACGACGCGATCTTCACCGTCGACACCGGCATGTGCAACGTGTGGGCCGCGCGCTACCTGACCCCGAACGGCAAGCGCATCGACATGGGCTCCTACCGCCACGGCACCATGGCCAACGCCCTGCCGCAGGCCATCGGCGCCCAGGCGCAGGACCGCAACCGCCAGGTCATCAGCATGTCCGGCGACGGCGGCCTGGGCATGCTCATGGGCGAGCTGCTCACCGTCAAGCTGCACGACCTGCCGGTGAAGATCTTCACCTTCAACAACTCCTCGCTCGGCATGGTCAAGCTGGAGATGCTGGTCCAGGGCATGCCGGAGTACGAGACCGACCACGAGCACGTCAACTACGCCAAGATCGCGGAGGCCGCCGGCATCAAGGCCATCCGCATCGAGGACCCGAAGAAGCTGCGCGAGGGCATCCAGGAGGCGCTCGACTACCGAGGCCCGGTCCTGGTGGACATCGTCACCGACCCGAACGCGCTGTCCATCCCGCCGAGCATCACCTGGGAGATGCTGATGGGCTTCTCCAAGGCCGCGACCCGCACCGTCATGGGCGGCGGCGTCGGCTCCATGATCAACATGGCGCGTTCCAACCTGCGCAACATCCCGAAGTCGACCGCGCAGTTCTAGGAGCTGGGGTTCCCGGGTTCCAGGGCTCCGGGTTTCCCGGGCTCTGGGTTTCCGGGCCGTGGTCGGTGCCTCCGAGAGGGCTCCGGCCCGGCTGTTCCTGGTCGCAGGGCCGGCTGATCTTCGTCGTAGGGTCGGACGGCCCGGTCGCAGGGCCGGATAGTCCGGCCGGTTTCCCGGTCAGGTTCCCGAAAGGGTTCCTGACCGGGGTTTTCGTCTGCCCGGGTTGACCTTGACGCGGCGTTAACCAGCAGACTGATCGGCATGAGCGAAACGGACATGACCCCGCGCGACGGTGGAGACCGGACGATCGGTGAGACCGCCGGACTGCTCGGCGTGAGCACCCGCACGCTGCGGCACTGGGACGAGATCGGGCTGTTGCAGCCCGCGTGGCGAACCAGTGCCGATTACCGCCTCTACACCGAGACGGACATCGAGCGTGCGCTGACGATCCTGGCCTACCGGAGCGCGGGGTTGTCCCTCGGGGAGATCGCCGACCTGCTGGACGAGCAGGCGCGGGACTCCCGGGTCGCTCAGCTACGCAGGCAGCGCGGCGTGCTCCTCGAGCGTGCGGCGCACCTGACCAGGATGATCGCGGCGGTCGACCGGCTGCTGGAGGAGGAGAATGACATGAAGGACGACGAGCGCATGACGATCGAGGAGAAGGTCGAGCTGTTCGGCAAGGACTGGCCGCAGTGGCAGGACGAGGCGCGGCAACGCTGGGGCGACACCCCGGAGTGGGCGGAGTCTGAACGCCGTCAGCAGAAGATGAGCCGCTCGGACGGGGAGGACGCGAAGGCGGAGATGGACTCCTTCCGGGACGCGCTGGTCGACGCCTGCGACCGTGGCGTCGAGCCGGGCAGCGCCGAGGCCGATGACCTGGTGCTGCGCCACCGCGCCTCCATCGACCGCTACTACCCGGCGAGCCCCGAGAAGCAGGTGATCCTGGCCCGGATGTACCTCAGCGACGACCGCTTCGCGCCCGCGTACGGCGACGCTGCCACGGATCCCGCCGGTTCTGATGTGGCGGTGGGTTCCGATGCGGCGGTGGGTTCTGATGAGGCTGCGCGCTCCGGCGACTCGCCCGCTGATGAGGCTGTGTCCCGGGGCGGGGCCCGCTACCGCGAATACCTGCGCGACATCGTGGAGGCCCGCGCCGTCGCCGAGGAGGTCGACCTCGATCGGGTTCAGTGGCGCTGAGCTTGTGAGGTCGGGGTGCCGGAGACCCTGTTCGGGGTGCCGGGGCCTTGCAGGGGGGGGTGCCGGGGCCTTGCAGGGGGTCCCGGGGCCTTGCAGGGGGTACCGGGGCCTTGCAGGGGGTCCCGGAGACCTTGCGCGGGGTCCCGGAGACCTTGCTCGGGGCCCCGGGGCCTTGCACGGGAGGGGCGCCGGGCCTGAGATACCGGGTAGTCGTGATGCCGGGGGACGTGATACCGGGAAAATGTGTCATGGGGGAATTCAACGACCGACGTTTTCCCAGGTCACGGTGAAGGCTCCGTCCTGCGATAACACAAAAAGTCGGTCGGCACGCCGGAACCCCGGCCGGGATGACACAAAAACCCGGCCGGGACGACACAAAAACCCGGCCGGCGCTCCAGATCCGCGGCCGGCACGCCCCGAGCCCCACACCCCGGATCCCACACCCCGGATCCTCGTGCTCTGAGCTCCTGCGCGCCAGCTCCGCCCATGTTCCCGGTAACGTGCTCCGGGGGCTGTGAAATTCGCCCTAATTGCGCCTCCCTGTACGCCGATCCCACACCCCCTTAAATCGCCATGACCTGCATGAACGCCATTCGCTACGTACAGAAAACATTCAGGAACCGTTCAGGCACGACCGATGACGCACGTGTCTAATGGATGTCAGTGAATCGGCGGAAGGTATCGCGCCGCCGGCACGGGCCCACCGGGCACACGGATCGGTCGGCCGACCACCCGGCACCGGATGGCCAACCGGAACCGGATGGCCTCCCGACACCGGGCAGACAACCCGAGACCGACCGGCCACGAAACACCGGCAACCGGGCCCAGACGTCGGCAACCAGCCCCGCCGGACCGAGCAGAGAGATTGAGCAGGATCCATGGACAACATCAATGACACCAACCAGATCAAGGTCCTCGTCGTCGACGACGAGCCCAACATCGTCGAGCTGCTGACCGTCGGCCTGAAGTTCCAGGGCTTCGACGTCCGCTCCGCGGGCAACGGTAACGAGGCCCTCGAGGTCGCCAAGGACTTCCACCCGGACGCCTTCATCCTTGACGTGATGATGCCGGACATGGACGGCTTCGAGCTCCTGCCGAAGCTCCGCGAGGCCGGCATGGAGGGCCCGGTGCTCTTCCTGACCGCCAAGGACGCCGTCGAGAGCCGCATCCACGGCCTGACCATCGGCGCTGACGATTACGTCACCAAGCCGTTCTCCCTGGAGGAGGTCATCACCCGCCTGCGCGTGATCCTCCGCCGCGGCGCGGCCCAGGACGGCGGCCGCGACGACGCGACCGTCACCTACGCGGACCTCACCCTCAACGACGACACCCACGAGGTCACCAAGGCCGGCGAGATCGTCGAGCTCTCGCCGACCGAGTTCAACCTGCTGCGCTACCTGATGCTCAACGCGGAGGTCGTGCTCAGCAAGTCAAAGATCCTCGACAACGTCTGGCACTACGACTTCGGCGGCGACGGCAACGTCGTCGAGTCCTACATCTCCTACCTGCGCCGCAAGGTCGACACGGGCGATCAGCCGTTGATCCACACCGTGCGCGGCGTCGGCTACGTGCTGCGCCGCCCGCGCTCCTGACCCACACCCCGCCCGGCGCCGCCGGGACGGGGGGCCAGCGCCCGCGCACCACGCGGGTGAATCGAGAGTAGGGACGGAGCGAGCCCACGTATGCACGGTGACGACCGCGCCAAGCGCCAGATTTCCGACGCCCGCGCAGACGCCGCGAGCGCCGCATCTGCGGCGTCCAGCGCCGACGCGGGTTCCGGCGTGCCCGAAAGCGCCGGCACAGCCGGCGCCTGGGCCGCCCCGGCCGCCCCGACAGGCGGGCCCGGCTCCACGGACGGCCCGCAGACCGGCTCCACGGACGCGGCGCACGGCCCGCAGGCCGGCGCCCCGGGTTCCGCCGGCGGGCAGGGCTCCGCGGGCGCGACCGCCTGGTCGGCCACGGCCGGCGCTGGCACCACTGACGCCACCGACGCCACCGGCGCCCCAGGCGCCGGGGAACCGGACACCGCACGGAGGGGCAACCGGTGGGGCCGACGGGGCGTCGGCAAGCAACGGAAGAGGGCGCGGTACGGGCGGCGGCGCACGTGGCGCGGGCCGATCGCCGCGCTGAGCACGAGCGTCTCGCTGCGTTTCCTGATCCTGACGCTGATCATCCTGATCTCGGGGGCGGGGCTGTTCGGCTCGTCGATCGCGGTCTCGCAGATCATGCGCGACGCCGTCTACGGGCGCGTCGACGAGGAGCTGCACGACTCGCTCGGCGGCTGGGCCAACAACGCCGAGATCTTCCACGCCGGCGGCGCCGGGGCGCGCCCGCCCAGCGAGTACGTGGTGATCAAGATCTTCCAGGACGGCTCGATGGTCACCTACAACGAGGCCGGCGGCGGGCCCGACCTGGGGCAGGTGCGCCTCGGCGTGGGCATCCAGACCGTCGGCAGCGACCCCGACACCGGCGACCAGGTGCGCTGGCGCACCATCACCGACAGTCAGCAGGGCGTGACGACGGTCGTGGCGAAGTCGCTGGCCTCCGAGGACTCGATCATGGCCAACCTGAACAACATCCAGGGCCTGATCAGCCTCGTCGCGCTCGCCATGATGGGCGGGCTGGGCTACGTGATGACCACGCGCGCCCTGCGCCCGCTCAGTGAGGTCAAGGAGACCGCCAACGCCATCGCCGCCGGCGACCACGACCGGCGCCTGCCGAAGTGGAACACCGACACCGAGGTCGGCCAGCTGGCCCGATCGCTGAACACGATGCTGGAGCGCCTGCAGGCCTCGATCCGCGAGTCGCAGGCCAAGGAGGAGCAGATGCGCCGCTTCGTCGGCGACGCCTCCCACGAGCTGCGCACCCCGCTGACCAGCGTGCGCGGCTACGCCGAGCTCTACCGCAGCGGCGCGGTCGGCGACGTGGACATGGTGCTCGGCAAGATCGACGAGGAGTCCAAGCGCATGAGCCTGCTCGTCGAGGACCTGCTCGCGCTCACGCGCGCCGAGGGTCAGAAGCTCGAGATGAAGCCCGTCGACATGCTCGAGTTGTGCCTGTCGGTCGCCGGCTCCGCGCGGGCGGCGTTCCCCGAGCGGCGCATCGGCGTGGACAACCGTGTCGACGAGGTGCCCATGGTCGAGGGCGACAAGGACCGCCTGCACCAGTGCCTGCTCAACCTGGTGACCAACGGGCTGCGCCACGGCGGCGACGCCGCCGAGGTCACCCTGCGGCTGCGCGAGGACGGGCCCGATCACCTGCTGGTGCAGGTCGCCGACGACGGCCGCGGCATGTCGGCCGAGGACGCCGCGCACATCTTCGAGCGCTTCTACCGTGCGGACACCTCGCGCTCGCGGGCCTCGGGCGGCTCGGGGCTGGGTCTGGCGATCACCAAGTCGCTGGTGGAGAAGCACGGCGGCTCCATCTCGGTGGAGTCCGAGCAGGGCGTGGGCTCCGTGTTCACGATCCGGCTGGCGCGGCTGCCGGAGTAGGGCTCGCCCGGGCCTTGGCCTGCGGCGGGGGCGCGCCTGTGTGGCGCTGCGGGCCCGGGGCGGCAGCGCAGTAAGTCACTGCAGCGCGGCGAGGACCTCGTCGACCAGCTGCGGGAGGTTCTCGTGGCGCACCCCGTGCACGCGCACGAGGCGGAAGGCGAGCGCCGAGCCCGCGGCGGCTGCCGGGCCAGGCTCCGCGCCGGGAGCCGCGCAAGGCCCCTCCGGCACCCCGGCCAACCCCCGCAGGTCCGAGGAGGCCTCGGGAACCACGCGATCGGCGTCCGAGACGACCGAGACGACGCTCAAACCCCCGTCAAAGACCGCGCCCAGCGGCCCCTTAAGCCCGGGCACCTCGCCCGGCCGGTCCGTCATGACCTCGGCCGCTCCCGCCGAGAAGAACCGCACGATCCCGCGGGCCGGCACCCGGCGCAGCCACGGGTCGGCCAGGTGCGCGGGCAGCCCCCTGAAACACGCCCCCAGCCCCACCAGCCGGCGCACCGGCACCCCGGCGCCCGCCAGCAGCAGCCCGTGCAGCCCGCCCAGCGAGTGGCCCACCACGTCGATGGACCCGTCGGGCGATCCCGCGGCCAACCGCCGCGCCACCGGAAGAAGTTCGTTCTGCGCCGCGCCCAGCGGCGCAGTGCCGCGCCCGCCGTACGGGGGCGCGCAGACGGTGCGCTGCGCGACGTCGGCAAGCGAGGAAAGCAACGGGCCGAAGTTCCCCGGCGAGCCGACCGAACCGTGCAGCACCAGAAGCGGGCGCACGCCGGTGGCCCGCGAGACGGCCGGCCCGGGCAGGTCGGGCACGCTCCCGCGGGTGGGCACCAGCCTCAGCAGGGGATTCAGCGCGGGCGACCCTCAGAGTCGGTGTCGAGGGCGGCGCGCAGCTTCTCGGCGGCCTCGTCCATCTTGGCCGGGTCCGTCTTATCCGCGGGGATGGCGGCCGAGAGGTCGTAGCCGGACATGTCGTCGGCCGGGAAGACGTGGATGTGGGCGTGGGGCACCTCGAAACCGGCGATCAGGTAGCCCGCGCGCGCCGAGCCGAACGCCTCGATGACGGCGCGGCCGACGGTCTGGGCGACGTCGTTGAGGTGGGCCCACAGCTCAGGGGCGATGTCCGTCCATTTGTCGACCTGCTCGACCGGCACCACCAGCACGTGCCCGTAGGCGACCGGCTCAATGCTCAGGAACGCGACCGCGCGGTCGTCCCGGTAGACGAAGCGGCCCGGCAGGTCGCCCTCGATGATCTTCGTGAACACGCTACTCATGGCCCTCAGCCTACGGGGCCGTACACTCAGTGTCATGAAAATCCTCGTCATCGGCGCCGGCGCGCGCGAACACGCACTGCTCAAGGGCCTTTCCGCGGACCCCGTCCGCCCCGAACTCCACGTCGCCCCCGGCAACGCCGG
Source organism: Corynebacterium frankenforstense (assembly GCF_030211955.1). GTDB lineage: Bacteria > Actinomycetota > Actinomycetes > Mycobacteriales > Mycobacteriaceae > Corynebacterium > Corynebacterium frankenforstense_A. Next base: position 110,662 of record NZ_JASODI010000009.1, read on the forward strand.
CATGGCCGGGCTCGCCACGATTCACGACGTCCCGGTGACCGACGCAGGCGGTCTCGTCACCCTGGCACGTTCGGTCGCCGCGGACCTGGTGGTCATCGGCCCGGAGGCGCCGCTCGTGGCGGGTGTGGCCGATGAGCTGCGTGCCGAGGGCTTCGCGGTCTTCGGGCCCTCGGCGAAGGCGGCGCGGCTCGAGGGGTCGAAGGCCTTCGCCAAGGACGTCATGGCGGCCGCGGGCGTGCGCACCGCGCGGGCCCGGCAGCTGGCCCCGGGCGCGGAGGCGGAGGTCGATTCCGCGCTCGACGAGTTCGGGCCGACCTGGGTGGTCAAGGACGACGGGCTCGCCGGCGGCAAGGGTGTGGTGGTCACCCCCGATCGTGCGGTCGCCCGCGCGCACGCCGAGGAGGTGCTCGCCGCCGGCAACCCCGTGCTCTTCGAGTCCTTCCTGACCGGCCCCGAGGTCTCCCTGTTCTGCCTGGTCGACGGCGAGACCGTGGTGCCGCTGCTGCCCGCGCAGGACCACAAGCGCGCCTACGACGACGACAAGGGACCCAACACCGGCGGCATGGGCGCGTACTGCCCGCTGCCGTGGCTGCCGTCCGACGGTGTGGAGCGCATCGTCGACGAGGTCTGCCGACCCGTCGCCGCCGAGATGGTGCGCCGCGGCGAGCCGTACTCCGGCCTGCTCTACGCGGGTCTGGTGTGGGGTCCGGAGGGCCCGGCCGTGGTGGAGTTCAACGCCCGCTTCGGTGACCCGGAGACCCAGGCGGTGCTCTCGCTGCTCAAGACCCCGCTGGCGGGGCTGCTGGATGCCGTGGCGCGCGGGACGCTCGCCGAGCACCCGGCCCTGGAGTGGGAGGACGGCGCGGCGGTCACGGTCGTGCTCGCGGCCGAGGGGTACCCGGCCGGCCCGCGCAAGGGGGATGCGATCAGCGGGCTTCCCGAGGACACCGAGGACGCGTACGTGCTGCACGCCGGGACGGCTGCTGCTGGTTCTGGTTCTGGGGTCGGTTCTGCGGCGCCGGAGTTCGTCTCCGCCGGCGGTCGGGTGCTGTCGGTCGTGGGCAAGGGCGCGGACCTCGCCGAGGCCCGCGAGCGTGCCTACGCCCTGCTCGAGGGCATCGAGCTGAAGGGCTCGTTCTACCGCCACGACATCGGCGCGGCCGCCCTGGAGGGGCGCATCTCGCTCTGATCCTGGTCTGACCTGGGACGGACGGGTGCTCCCTGTCCTCTCTGTCCGGTGGGCCCGGGCCAGTTTCCTCTGGTCCGGGCCTTTCTGTCCTCCCGATCGGGCCGCGGGCCCTGTCCTGCCTCCCCGACCGACCCGTGTGCTCCGTCCTGCTCCTGAGGGACGGGTCCGTGGGCATTTTGCGTAGGTTTGTCGGGTCGCCTCCGCGTTTCCGCAGGTCAGATTTCAGGCCGGCGGACAAACCCACCCAAAATGCCCACGGGGATGCCGTCGGACACCGACCCTGGTGCCGGTGGTGCGCGTGTGGCGTGCCCGCGGGATCGGGGCGCGCCTGGGGTGCGCGTGTGGCGCGGTCACCCGATCAGGGCCGGGCCGGAAGTTCCGGCAACTGGGCTCTGCTGGTGTAGGCCCGGGCCAACCTGTCCGGAAGGTCGGGTCTGCCGAGTCAGGGGCCGGGGAACCAGGGGTCCCGCGATCCGTGGCGGCGGCCGCGACCGAGGTCCGGCACGGACCCGTCGACCGTCGGCTGATAACCCGGGGACTCCTCGGGGAAGGAATCCATGTAGTCCCGCCTGCGGTCGTAGGGGAGCTTCGGGACGTCGGCGTAGAAGCGGCCGTCGTCACCCGGGCGCACCCGCGTGAAGTGCCGGTCCCGCCCGTAGCGGTACCGCAGCCCCGCCGTCCACTCCTCCCTGCTGGGCGGCAGCGACCACCGGGACGGGTCCAGCGCCAACCCGCGCCCGGCCAACCGCCGGTGCAGATCCACGATCTCGGTGAAGGTCTGTCCCCGCCGGAAGGCCGCGGCGTCCACGTGGCGCAGCGTCAGTCCCGCGTTCGTCAGGAGTCGGGCGCGTTCCAGCTCATGGGACGCCCGTCGCGCACCCGCCGCCCCCGCGGTCTTCGCCGCGCCCTCGTACTCGACGATCAACCCGGAGTGCGGAAACAGGAAGTCGGCGCGCCCGAGCGACACCCCGCATTCGTCGTACATCTCAGCCTGCTGCACAGGGCGAAGTCCCAGCTCACGAAGCTGGACACGCAACCTCGCTCCTGCGGGGACTCGCTCCACGGGCCCGCGAGGGCGGCCACGCGTCGCGCGTGCGATGCCGCGCGTGAGCAGGCGCCGGCCGAGGGCCGTGCGGATGGACTCCGGGCCCGCGAGTCCGAGGTGCAGTGCGTGTTCCAGCGGGACCAGGCCGTGCAGGAAGCCGTCGAGGCGCGCGGCGTCGAGTGCGCACTGCGTCGGGTCGAGGACCGGGACCCGGTGCTCGCCGATCTCGGGGTGACCGGCCTGTCCGCCGATGTCGCCGGCGGAGGCCGGTGCGGCGAGGAGCCGTATGTCCGGGCGTTGGCGGGCGTGTGAGGTTACCCTCGTTTAGTGGACACCCAACTTGTACGGATGTTGTGTCCGTAGGAGAGGATGTTCATTGTGAGCCA